>VXYS01000009.1:0-702500 GCA_009845905.1 Gammaproteobacteria bacterium
CAATCGTCCCCACGTTCACATGCGGCTTGGTACGCTCAAATTTCGCCTTGGCCATGACTTCTCCTTTCCGGATCGCGCGCGCCCGCGCGTAGCGTGTTGATCAGGTTGCAAAAAAAGCCCACAACCGGACTTGAACCGGTGACCTCTTCCTTACCAAGGAAGTGCTCTACCGACTGAGCTATGTGGGCGACGTATACCCCCTTCCGTTTGGAGCGGACGATGGGAATTGAACCCACATCATCAGCTTGGAAGGCTGAGGTTCTACCATTGAACTACGCCCGCAATGCTCCGCAAGCCCTGTTGTGTCCATTCCCGGCCGGGTACTCAAGAGATCCAGGGGAGCCACCACCTCGCAAACTGGAGGGGGTAGGATTCGAACCTACGAAGGCTGAGCCAGCAGATTTACAGTCTGCCCCCGTTGACCGCTTGGGTACCCCTCCGTGGACGTAACGTCCCATCATGTCACAACGACTTTGCCGATGTCAACCCGCAGCCCGCGTCGATTCTTGCCCCTGCCTGCCGGGAGACGCATGAATCCATCCATGGAGCTTGCTCCGCCATCCCTGGCTCCAATACTCCCTGCAGGCAGGGGCAAGAATCGACGCTCCCGCTGGTGCGCTTCGGTGCGAATCCGGGAGGACGGGCTGGGGCGAATTGGTTTATTGGAATTATGGTGGAAAATAAGGCCCCATGCGACGCATAACCCTTCCGCTGCTGATCGCCATGATCACCGCCGGACTCATCGCCCTGCTGGTGATCACGCGCCCCAGCATGGCGCCGGTCGAGCAGGCGGAAATCCGGTGGCCGGTGCGGGTCGCCGTCGCGCGGTTCCAGGACCTGCGCCCGGTGCTCGAACTGTACGGCGAAATCGTCGCCGGGCGCGAGAGCGAACTCAGGGCGCTGACGCCCGGGCCGATCGCGGTGGTCGGGGAAAACTTCCGGGAAGGCGCCAGGGTCGCGGAAGGCGAACTGCTGGTGCGCGTCGATCCGTTCGACTACGAGATTGCGCTGGCGGAGCAGAGCGCCGCCGCGGCCGAGGCCGAAGCGCAGTTGCGCCTGAAAGAGCAGGACATGGAGCGCATCGAGGCGCTGTACGCCGAGGGCAACGTCTCGGCCCAGCAGCGGGACACCGCGGAACTGGAGCTGGAAATGGCGCGTGCCGGCCTGGAGCGCAGTCAGGCAGCCGCGCGGCGGGCCGAGCGGGACCTGCGCGACACCCGGCTGGTGGCGCCGTACGACGGCGTCCTGGTGGACGTGAACGCCAACCTGGGCAAACAGTTGTCCACCTCGGACCGTGTGGCGCGCATCGTGGACCCGGCGTCGCTGGAGGTGGGATTCCCCCTTTCCAACGAACAGTATGGCCGGCTGATGTCCGAGGGAAGCCTGATGGGCCGGCCGGCGCGGATCTTCTGGAAGGTCGGCGAAGTCGAACTGGAATACGGCGCGCGGATTGAACGGCTGGGCGGCGAGATCGCCGCGGCCAGCGGCGGCGTGCGGGTCTTCGCGGAATTGCTCGACACCTCGATCGACACCCCGCTCCGCCCCGGCGCCTTCGTGCGGATCGAACTCGACGACCGGCTCTATCCCGCCGTCGCGGCGATCCCGGAGACCGCGCTGTACGGCGAGGACCAGGTGTTCGTGGTCGAGAGCGGGCGGCTGAAGTCCCGGCTTGTCGAACTGCACGGCTACGACGGCGAATTGATGTTGCTGGGCAGGGCACAGGAGAATGCGCTCAGGGACGGCGAGCAGGTGGTCATCACCCAGCTCCGCGAAGCCGGCGAGAACGCCCGGGCGGTGGTCGTCGAGTAATCGGACCGAACCGATATGGCCGCCAACCGCATGCTCGTCTTCTTCGCTCGCCACAAGGTGGCCGGCAACCTGCTGATGGCGCTGATGATCCTGTTCGGGCTGCTGGGACTCACTCAGCTCAACCGCCAGCTCATGCCCGATTTCACGCTGGAACAGATCCAGATCGACATCACCTGGCCCGGCGCCAGCACCCAGGACATCGAGTCGAACGTGATCGAGCCCATGGAACGCGAGTTCATGCTTCTGGACAACCTGGACCGGGTCTATGCCACCTCCTTCGAGGGACGCGCCGTGGTCCAGCTGGACTTCGATTACGGCAGCAACATGGCCAAGGCCCTCACCGACGTGCAGTCGGCGGTGGCGCGGGTGGCGACCTTCCCCCAGGAAATGGAACGCCCCATAGTCCGGCTGCTGACGCCCACCGAGGTCATTTGCAATATCGAGATTTCCGGCCCGTTCACGGAGAGCGCGCTGAAGGCGTACGCCTGGGAAATCCGCAACGCCCTGCTGCAGCGGGGCGTCAGTTCGATCCGCATGAGCGGCCTGCGCAAGAGCGAGCTTCGGGTGGAAGTGCCCGCGGAGACCCTGCGGCGGCTTGACCTGACGCTGGAGGACATCGCCCAGCGCATCGCGCGCTCCAGCCTCGACCTGCCCGGCGGGACGCTCGATACCGACCGCATCTCGCGCCAGATTCGCAGCGAACGGCGGGCCCGCACGGCGGCCGAACTCGGCGAACTGGAAGTCCTTTCCAACGAGTCCGGCGAACGGCTGCAATTGAAGGACATCGCGCGGATCCACGAAACTGCGGCCGACGGCGAGGTGGCCCGGAAGGTCGGAGAGCATGCCTCGATAAACATGAACGTCAGGCGCAGCCGCGGCGTGGATTCGATGCTGGCGCAGCAGGGGGTTGAGTCGTACCTGGACGAATTCCGCGCCACCGCTCCCGCCAGCCTCAAGGTGGAACTGTTCGACGTCTTCGCCGACCAGGTGACCCAGCGCGTGAACATGCTGCTGGTCAACGGCGCCGGCGGGCTGCTGCTGGTGCTGGCGGTGCTTTACATATTCCTGGGCGGACGGCCGGCCTTCTGGGTCGCCATCGGCATCCCGATCTCGTTCCTCGCGGCGATGGCCGGCATGGCGGCCATCGGACTGAGCCTCAACATGATCAGCATGTTCGCGCTGATCATGGGCATCGGCATCATCGTCGACGACGCCATCGTGGTGTCCGAACACGCCGGCACCCTCTACAACGCTGGCGTACCGGGAGGCGAGGCCGCCGAACGTGCGGCGCGCGTCATGTTTCCGCCGGTTCTGGCCGCGTCGCTCACCACGCTGGCGGCATTCCTGCCGATACTGCTGGTCCAGGAGGAAGTGGGCAGCGTCGTCAAGGAACTTCCGCTCACGCTGGGCTTCGTAATTGCAGCCAGCCTTGTGGAGTGCTTCCTGGTGTTGCCCATGCACCTGCGCACGGCGTTGACCAAGCAGGGCAAGCCGGCGCCCTGGCGCATCCGCTTCGACGAGGGCTTCGCGCGCTTCCGCCGGGGCGCGTTCAGCCGCTTGCTCAAGACGGCGCTGCGGCAACGCTACGCGAGCGTGACCACCGCGATTTGCCTGTTCCTTCTGTCGATCACGATGATGACCACCGGAAGATTGGGTTTCGACTTCTTCCCGGCGCCGGAATCCGACCTGGTGTTCGCCAATTTCTCCTTCACCCCCGGGGCCCCGCGGCGCGAATCCGAAGTCATGGTGGCCGAACTCGGCAGGTCATCGCGGGCCGCCGAGCGCAGTCTCGGCTATGCGCCCGGCGATTTGATCGCCTTCGGCGTGGGCTCGGTGGCCACGCGCGATCCCGGCGTGGGGAACGCGCCGCTGGAGGTCAGCGCCGACCACCTGGGCGTGTATACGCTCGAACTGGCGCCCGGCGATACGCGCGAGGTGCGCAACGAGGCGTTCATCGAGGCATGGAAGCGCGAGGTCACGCGTTCTCCCGGCGTCGAAAAACTCATTTTCTTCTCCCGGCAGGTGGCGGGGCCGCCGGGCAATGACGTGGAACTGAGCCTCTCCGGCGCCAGCCTGGAGGACATGAAGGCGGCCGCCGTCTATGCGGCCGGATGGCTGTCGGCGGTACCGGGCGTGGACTCGGTGGACGACGACCTGCCGCGCGGCAAGCAGGAAGTCCTGCTGGAGATCACGCCGGCCGGAGAAGCCATGGGATTCAGCGCGGCCGAGGTCGCGCGCCAGGTGCGCAACGCCTACGAAGGGGCGCTGGCCGACCGGGTTCCGCGCGACGAGGAAGAACTGCGGGTGCTGGTGAAGCTGCCGGAAGCGGGACCGGGCGAGGCCGGCCTGCGCAGTCTTTACCTGCGCTCCCGCTCGGGCGTGGAAGCGCCGCTGACCGAAGTCGTGGACCTGCGCCAGCGGGTGGGCTTCTCCCAGATCCGGCGCACCGACGGAGTGCGCCAGGTCACGGTGTCGGCCGACATCAACCCCACGATGACGACCAGCGGGCAGGTGATACGCGCCATGCAGGAACAGGGCGTCATGCGCACGATACGGGAACGGTATGGCGTCGCGATCAACTTTCTGGGACGCGCCGAGCAGCAGCAGATGGCGCTGGAGGACTTCCAGATGGCGGCGATGGTGGCCCTCGGCAGCATCTACATCGTGCTGGCCTGGGTGTTCGCCCGCTACGCAATGCCGCTGGTGGTGATGAGCGTGATTCCCTTCGGACTGGTGGGGGCGATCCTGGGCCACCTGGCGTTCGGCTTCAACCTGAGCATGTTCAGCCTGGTTGCCCTGCTGGGGCTGGCCGGCGTGCTCGTGAACGACTCGATCATCCTGGTATCGGCCGTGCAGCGCCACCGCGACGAGGGCGAGTCGATGATGGATGCGCTGGTGCACGGCGCGCAGGAGCGCCTGCGGCCGGTGCTGATGACCAGCATGACCACGATCGTGGGCGTTACGCCCATCCTTTTCGAAGGCAGCCTTCAGGCGCAACTGGTGCAGCCGCTGGCGATCACGCTGGTGTTCGGACTGGCGCTGGCGCCGCCGCTGGTGCTGGTATACGTGCCCTGCGTCATGGCGATCGGCGGCGACCTGAGCAGGCGCTCCCGCGCCCGCCGCACGCGCCGGCAACCGCGCGTCTCGCTGGGCGGGAGGGCGTCCTCGCCCTCCACGTAACGCAGCCTTTGCCGCCAGGGCGTCTTGAATACGTCGTGATGATCGAGGAGATGCGCGAAGTTGTCGCGCGCTGGGTGGCGGACCGGCTGGCGCCGCGGGCCGCGCAGATCGATTCCGACAATGAATTTCCGCGCGATCTCTGGCCTGAGCTGGGCGAACTGGGGGTCCTGGGCATTACGGCGGAGGAGGAGTTCGGCGGCGCCGGGCTGGGCTATCTCGCCCATTGCGTGGTCATGGAGGAGATTTCCCGCGGTTCCGGCTCGGTAGGGCTGTCCTACGGCGCGCATTCGAATCTCTGCGTCAACCAGATCAGCCTGCACGGCACCCGCGCGCAGAAAGCGAAATATCTTCCCCGGCTGATTTCGGGAGAGCACGTGGGGGCGCTGGCCATGTCCGAGGCGGGCGCGGGCTCCGACGTCATGTCGATGAAGCTGCGGGCCGAAAGAAAGCCGGACCACTTCCTCCTCAACGGCAACAAGATGTGGATCACCAACGGACCCGTGGCCGAAACCTTCGTCGTCTATGCCAGGACGGATCCGGATGCGGGCTCCCACGGCCTGTCCGCGTTTATCGTGGAGAGAGGCTTTGATGGATTCTCGACCGGACCGAAGCTGGACAAGCTCGGCATGCGCGGCTCCGACACCTGCGAGCTCGTGTTCGAAAACTGCGCCGTGCCCGAGGAGAACCTGCTCGGGGAAATCAACGAGGGCGTCGGGATCCTGATGTCGGGACTGGACTACGAACGCGCGATACTGGCCGCCGGGTCCGTCGGCATCATGCAGGCCTGCCTGGACGTGGCGGTGCCGTATACGCGCGAACGCAGGCAGTTCGGCGAGCCCATAGGTTCCTTTCAGCTCGTGCAGGGCAAGCTGGCGGACATGTACGCGGCGACCGGCGCCTGCCGCGCCTATGCGTATGAAGTCGCCAGCGCCTGCGACCGCGGCGACGCGTCACGAAAGGACGCCGCCGCCTGCATTCTGTTCGTATCCGAGAGGGCCACTCGCGTCGCGCTGGACGCGATCCAGCTACTGGGAGGCAGCGGCTACGTCAACGAGTATCCGACCGGGCGCCTGCTGCGCGACGCCAAGCTCTACGAGATCGGCGCCGGCACCTCCGAAATCCGCCGCATGCTGATCGGCCGCGAACTCTTCGAAGCCGCCAGCTAAAGCCCCGCGACCGCCCACTAAAGCCCTTCGTTCGTCCCCCTCCTCGTGGGAGCGTTGGAGCAGGGACAGCGAGAAACGAGCCAGGGATGGCGTCTCCAACGAGGAGGGGGACGAACGAAGGGCGAGGAAGCGCGAACAGCGGAACCGAGCCAGGATGGCGCCTCCCCAGAAGGGGTGACGCAGAAAAGGGCGAGGGCCGAGGCCCGGCTGTTTAGGCGCCGACGGCGCGCAGGGGTTGGGCGGTGGGCCTGGGCTCCACTAACGGCACCGGGTCCAGCACCCAGGCCTGCGACTTGCGCCGCGCCGGCGACGGAATCGCATAGACCACGTTGCGTTTCGCCCGCATGCGCTTGAGCTCGTCGGCGTCGATGCGCCAGCCCATGTCGTCCCACTGCTGCAGGCGCTCCCGGTAAAGCCAGATCACCTTGTCGGCCGGCATCAGCAACTCGCGGGTGCTGCGTTCGGCCGGCGTGCACACCGGGTCGAGCTTCTCGATCACCGTGCGGTCCTGCTCGGCGATCGCGAAGTTGCGCTTGTCCATGTTGTCGTCGGCGATCTTCAGGAACCACTTGTTCTTGGGGATCATGCAGTTGCGCATGGACACCAGGAAGGTGTGCAGGTAGTGCTCGTCCACCGGAGTCTCCCAGACGTACTGGTGGAACCACTTGGTGGGCGTGAGGTGGATGTAGGTGTAGAGGCCGTTCGGTCCGTGGTGGCCGGAGCCCGCGTCCAGCGGACCGTCGTAGTTGCGGATCCTCTTCATCAGCCAGTTCTTGAGCGGCGGCGACTGGAAAGTGTGCATGAACTCGAACCCATGGTCATGGTGATCGATCCGCAACTCGTTGACCTTGTACTCCGCGCGCTCGCCGGAGTAGCCGTGGGTGGGATGCACGAATTCGTTGTGGGCCGGGTCCAGGCCGTTCTCCACCGCGCGCTCGTAATTGGCGTTCCAGTGGTAGTCCATCGTGTTGGCCCGCCAGCCGTCCTTGCCCCACTCGGGAATCGGCATGATGGGCGGACGCTCCTCTTCCGGCAGGTCGCCGAGGAACACGAAGATCAGGCCGTAGCGCTCCTCTGTGGGATAGCCGTCCACCTGGCCGCGCGGCGGCACCTTCTTGCGGCCTTCGGGACCGAGCGAGGGGATGCTTACGCAGCGTCCGCTGCCGTCGTACTGCCAGCCGTGATAGGGGCACTGCACGCAGTCGCCCATGACCTTGCCGCCGGACAGCGCCGCCCCGCGGTGGATACAGGTGTCACTGAGACAATGCGCCTTGCCTTTGGAGTCGCGGAACAGCACGAATTCGTGGCTGAGCATGCGAACGCGAATCGGCTTGTCGGCAGTGAGCTTTTCGGAACGCTCCGCGGCGTACCAGAAATTGATATACATGATCTGCCTCCTCAAAGAAGGTCGGGTATCTGATTGTAGCGCAGCCCGCGCAGGGGGAAATTCGCCCTTTTCGCGGTTTTCGGATTCACCGGGTCGTTGCCGCCCACGGCCGCGCGTTCCGCCGTGTACCTTCCAGTATCGGCGGTGTCATATCTTCTCGAAGATCACAACAACGCGAAACCGGTGATTCGTGCTCTTGACCATCCCGATCAGGCCGACAATGCGCCATTGGTCTTTCCGATACATCGGCAGCACCTGGTCCAGCCACACGACATGCGTTCCCGCCGATGCCTTCCGCCCGAGGGCGCGCATCACCAGATTGCGCTTCACCATCGTGGGCTGATAGTGGTCCGCATCCTCTATGGAGTAGGGTGGATCGGCAAGAATCAGATCGTATTGGTCAACGGGAACGCCCGCCAGCTTTTGCGCGTCGTCAAGATAGGTCGGCTCGAGATCCGGATTCAGGTCCACGGTATCGCCCGGAAGAACGGACAGGTCCACCCGCCCCGAGAACAGGTGAAGGACCTTTTGCTTTTCCGGGAAAAGGGCCTTGATCCGCCTCAGATACCCGGCGGGATAACCGCCGTAGTAGCCACTGCGAACCTGGTAGTTGTTGCCCATGATCCACATACCAAGCAAGCGCCCGTCTTCCCCTATGTACAGACTTTGGGGAAAGGGCAGCGCCGCGTAATGATTGATACGATCTTCGATCGTTGTCGTCAGGTCCTCATCACGGGAAGGCGGGGTCTGCACAGGCCGCTCTCAGAAGTGGCCGGCCAGCAGCAGGACCAGTTGCCGGATCGATCGCGTAACGGGAATGATGACGGTCTGGAAAATGCTCCAGTTCCTGCCCATCTGGGCGCCCAGCCAGGGCAGCACGAACAACAGCAGCAGCAGGATCGCGAACCCGTGCCGCTCCAGGCGCGCCAGGGGCGCCGCCAGCGAGTTCGGCAACAGTCCCACGGCCACCCGGCCGCCGTCCAGAGGCGGCAGGGGCAGCATGTTGAAGACGGCCAGCAGCACGTTGAAGTAGATGGCCATCTGCAGCACGTCCACCAGCCAGGCGTCGAGGGCGGAGGTCAGCGGCCCGCCGGCGGCGTGCAGCAGCAGGGCGGCGACCCAGGCCTGCAGCAGGTTGCACGCCGGACCCGCCGCCGCCACCTTCACCATGTCGATGCGCGGATTGCGCAGGCGGTGGAAGGCCACAGGAACCGGCTTGGCGTAGCCGAACATGAAGCTGCCGCCGGACAGGGCCAGCAGGATCAGGGGCATGGCCACGGTGCCGATCGGGTCGATGTGGCGCAGGGGATTGATGGAAATGCGGCCCAGTCGCTGGGCCGTGTCGTCGCCGAGCTTCAGCGCCGCGTAGCCGTGCGCGGCCTCGTGCAGCGTGATGGCGAGCAGCAGTGGGACGATCCAGATGGACAGTCCATAGATCAGGTTTCCGAGCGAGTCCATTGTTCCGGGCGAGTCCATCTGCGCTTCCCTGCCGGAAGTCTATACGCGCCTAGTCTTCCCTGAGCAGATCGTCCATTTTCTTGAACCATTGATCGCTCTTGTAGCCGGGAAGCTCGTAGGCCCATCCCGCCAGTGCGGCGTTCAGTTCGCCGGCCCGCTCCTCGGCCGTAACGGGCGACGTCTCCGGCACCACGTCCCCGGCGCTGACGGCCGGCTCTTCCTGATCGGCAGCTTCAGCGGCGCCGGCGCTGAACAGCACCCAGTAGCGCGGGTCGGCGTCGTCTCCGGCAGCCCCGTCGTCCCCCGCTTCGACCGGCGGTTCTTCGCGCACGTCCAGCTCCAGCTCCAGCCCTTCGAAGGTCTCGTACAAAGCGCGGACCGCGCGCGGCAGGGCGGCCACTTCCGCGGCCGGGCGCACGTCGTTGGCCTCGACGTTGGCCAGGGCGCCGGCGATGCTGTTGGCCACGCTGCCGTAGCTCAGCTCCCTTCCCTCGGGAATGTCCCGGGGCGTGAAGTTGATGTCGTCCCGGTCCTCCTTGGCGATCTCCAGCCGGTCGCCTTCGCCGCGGTCCAGCTCTACCCGGCGCACTTCTCCGGAACCGAGATCGATGATGTCCCGGGCCACCCAGTCGCGCGTCTCGTCGGAAAGGCTCAGTTCGGCGCTCACCATCCAGCTCTGCTCCTCGCCGGCGGTGCGGATGTAGATCATTCCCGCGCCGGCCCGGTTGCCCAGGATGAAACGGTCCTCCGGGCGACTGCCGCCGTAGCCGAGTTCGAACAGGTAGCCGCCGGCGTCCGGATCGCTGACGTCCTCGACGCCGATCCGCGGGTAGAACTCGGACAGCGCGGTCTTCCTCTCCACCCGGCGGGCCTCGGACAGCGCGAGCAGGCTGCCCCGGAAGCGTTCGAAGTCCACCGGGTGCCCGCCCCTCTCGGCCACTCCCCAGCCCCGATCGGAACGTTCGATGGTGGCTACGACCTCGTTGCCGGCGCGCGTTACCCGCAACGATTCCAGTTCGCCCAGCCGGTCGGCCAGGCCCGGCGCATGCAGCGCGCCGAGCGAGTCGTCGCTCGGGAAGTCCAGCCGCGTCAGGAGCAGGACCCCCACCAGCACGGCGCCGACGACGCCCAGAACGACGAGCGAGCGCCGGGTCACGATCCGCGCCCTTTCCGGCCGCGGCGGCGCAGGAGGGCCACGGCCAGTCCGCCGACGCCGATCAGCAGCGGAATCAGCCCGATATTGATGACCTTGAGAAATGCGCCCAGGCGCTGGATGCTGGAGTCGAGGTTGCGGCGGACTTCGCGCAGCTCGCGGCGTATGCGCAGGCGCTCGTCGGTGAACTTCTCCAGCTCCGCTTCCTGCTCCGGCGTGAGGCTGAGGGCGAACTGGTCATCGCGCGCTTCCTGCAGCTCCGCCAGGCGGTTCTCCGTGCTGACCAGTTCCTGCTGCAACCGGTCCTCGGTGAGCCGGAATTGCGCTTCCGCCTCGAGACGCAACTCGTCGACTCGGTCGAAGGGCCGGGAAAAGGCGGCCCTTCCGCGCAGACTCATGAGATCGGAACTTCCGGCCAGCTGATCCAGGGCGTTGACGACAAAGTCGCCGTTGCTGGCGAAAGCGGTCACCAGGCGCTGGCCGAAAAGGCTTTGCGCCTGCGCCCACATCCGATCCGATAACAGGTCGGTGTCCGCCACCACGATGAGTTGCACTTCGCCCTCGGCAATATGCTCCGGTAACTCCGGTTCGTCCCCTTCGCCCTCCCCGGAAGACCCTGGGAGCGAGGGCGTCTCGCCCTCTCCCATCGCTTCCGCAAACGGGTTCGCTTCGTCCTCCTCGCCCTCCGCCTCATCCACCGGCGCCTCGGGCCGCCCTTCCGGAAAGGCGCTGGCCACCGTGCCGCTCAGCCTGGCCGCAAAGGTCACGGCCTCGCCCTGCGGGTTGAATCCGGACCACAGGCTGTTGATGTCGGGCGTGAAGGCCAGCAGGTTGGGATCCAGAAACCCGGCGTCGGAACTCGAGCGGACCAGGGGCACGACCTCAAGGGCGGCCTCCTCGCTCGCCTTGAGGTAGCCGGCGAATCCCAGGTTCAGCACGTCCAGTTCGGCGGTCACGACCTCGCCGGAGTCCGTTTCCGCCAGGTCCACGCCGATATAGGCTGGATGGCGGGCCAGGGTGCCGTCGACCTCGCTGACCCGCAGCGCGTAGCGGCCGTCCCCGACCACCGTTTCCGCGGGCATTTCCAGGCCCCAATGGCCGAGCAGGAATTCCAGGTTGGACGAACGGTCGGCGGGCATGCCGGCCATCGGGCCGCCGGGTGGGCTCGCGGGATCGGCCTCGGCCAGGGGATCGATGAAGACCAGCGCCCGGCCGCCGCGGAACAGGTACTGTTCGAACGCGTACAACTGCCGGGGCGTGGCGCCCTTGGGATGCACGAGCATCAGTACATCCAGCTCCCCGTCGATCTCGTCCTCGATAAGGTCGAGGTACCTGAGATCGAACAGATCGCTGATCTGGGACGTGATGATCCAGGGTTCCGTCACGGCAGTCTGCATCGGATCGAAGCCGCCGGCCAGGGGCAGGCTGCTCACCAGGCCCACTACCGGTTCGTCGGAGCGCGACAGCGAATGGACCAGCTTGGCGAGGTCGTACTCGAGGAACTGCTCGCGCTGCGGATCCATGAAGGCGATGAACTCCTCGTCGCCGACGGCGTTCGAGCCCGCCACGCCGAAGTACAGCGGATCGTCGCTGATCTGAAGGCGCACGGCCTGCAGGCCGAAGGCCGCGGCGCGGTCCTCGTCCTCGGAAAACGGCGCGGGATCGATGACGCTCACATCCAGCCGGCCGTCCGAATGGGCTTCGAATTCGTTGAGCATGTCCTCCACGCGGTCCGCCCAGGCGCGCAGGCCTGGGCTGTCGGACAGTCCGCCGCGGGAAATGAAAAAGTACAGCCGCACCGGTTCGGGAATGCCCTCCAGCACACTTCGCGTGCCTTCCGACAGCGTGTAGAGGCCGGCCTCGGTGAGGTCCAGGCGCGCTCCGCGGAATACGACGTTGACCAGCGCCACGGCGGCCAGGAACACCAGCAGCAGGACTCCGAGTCCGAGCTGCCCGTATCGCGGTCTGATGCCCTGGGTCATTCGTCTGTCGTCCCTAATTCCCTCTTCCCAGGTCGAGGACGATGGCGTTGGCGTAGAGGAAGGCTGCGATCACGAGCAGGAAATACAGGATGTCCCGGGCATCCAGCACGCCCTTGCTGATCGCGTTGAAATGCGTGAGGAAGCCCAGCGAGGCGATCGTGTCCACCAGCACGTCGGGCGCCCAGCCGGCGAACGCGTCCAGGACCAGCGGGAAGCCGGCCAGCAGGAACCCGAAGCAGACGACGACCGTCGTGACGAACGCCACCACCTGGCTGCGGCAGGCGGCGGAAATGCAGGCGCCGATCGCCAGGTAGGCGCCGGCCATCAGGACACTGCCGCAGTAGGCGGCGAGGATCACGCCGTTGTCCGGATCGCCGAGATAGTTGACCGTGATCCAGGTGGGGAAGGTGAGCGCCAGCGCCACTGCGATAAAGCACCAGGCGGCCAGGAACTTGCCCAGCACCGCCTGCCAGGGCGCGACCGGCAGCGTCATCAGGAGTTCCACGCTGCCCGACTGCCGTTCCTCGGCCCAAAGGCGCATGGAAACGGCCGGCGCCAGCACCAGGTGCAGCCAGGGATGAAAGCCGAAAAACGGCGTGAGGTCGGCCTGTTCGCGCTCGAAGAAATTGCCCAGATAGAACGTGAACACGCCGCTCAGCGCCACGAAGATCACGATGAAGACATAGGCGACCGGAGTCGCGAAGTAGGCGCGCAGCTCGCGGCGGGCAATGGTCCGCACGTGGCTCATGACCGCTCCCGAGTCGCGCCGGCCCGCGACTCGCCGGTGGTGATCCGGCGGAACACGTGGTCGAGGCGGTTGCTGTCCGACTGCGCGGCCAGCGCCGCGGGGCTGTCGTCGGCGACGATGCGCCCGGCGGCGATGATGATGGCGCGGCTGCACACCGCCTCGACTTCCTCGAGTATGTGGGTGGAGATCACGACGATCTTGTCGCTGGACATGCCGCGAATGAGTTCGCGCACTTCGTGCTTCTGGTTCGGGTCCAGGCCGTCGGTCGGTTCGTCGAGCAGCAGCACCGGTGGGTCGTGAAGGATGGCCTGGGCCAGGCCGACGCGGCGGCGGAATCCCTTCGACAGGGTCTCGATCCGCTGATCGAGCACCGATTCCAGTTGCAGCAGCCCCGTCACCTCGCCGACGCGTTGCGCGCGCCGCTCGCCCTCGAGCCCGCGCACGTCGGCGATGAAGTCGAGGAATGCGCGCGGCGTCATTTCGCCCCACAGCGGCGCTCCCTCGGGCAGGTAGCCGAAGGTTTTCCGGGCGGCGATGGTCTGGGTCAGCAGGTCGAACCCGTGCACCTGCACGCTGCCGGAGGTGGGCGCCAGGTAGCCCGCGCACATGCGCATGGTGGTGGTCTTGCCGGCGCCGTTGGGACCGAGCAGGCCGACGATCTCCCCCGGCGCTATCGTGAAGGAGATTCCGTCAACCGCTCTGATCGCGCCGTAGTGTTTGCTCAGCGACTCCGCACGAATCATGGCCGCGGTATTTTAGAGCTTCGATCCCGCCGTGTGCCGTAGCGGCTTGGACTTCGGCGATTACCTGACGGGCTCACGTTCTAGCGTCTTCGTTCGCCCCATGCCCGCCAGGAGCGTCGGCGGCAGGAGCCGCCGCCGAGCCCCAGGGATGGGTTCATGCGTCTCCGGGCGGGCATGGGGCGAACGAAGACGCGGCGCCCCGGCGAACGAACGTGCTATCAGGCTTCGGGTTTGCGGAAGCGCAGCGTGTAGCGGTCGCTCTCGCCGATCTCCACGTATTTCTCGCGGTCCTCGTCGCCCAGGCGCAACGTGGGCGGAAGCGTCCAGACGCCTTCGGGGTGATCGCGCGTGTCCCTGGGGTTGGCGTTGATCTCGGACTTCGCTTCCAGCACGAAGCCGGCCTTCTCGGCCAGTGCGATCGTGTATTCCTCGGTCACGTAGCCGGACTCGGCCTTCGGATCCTGTTCGCTGCCCGGCGTGCCGCGGTGTTCGACGATTCCCAGAATACCGCCAGGCTTGAGGGCATCGTAGAAACCCTGCATGACCTCGTCCTGAAAGTCGCGGGACATCCAGTTGTGGACGTTGCGGAACGTCAGCACCATATCCACGGGTTCCGGCGCCAGCGCCATATTGCCCGTGTACATCTCGGTGATCTGGGCGTTGCCGTAGGCCTCGGGATTGGCTTCCAGCTTGGCTTTGTAGGCGTCACGTGCCCGATTGAAGAACTCCATATCGGTGCCGCCCGGGAAATGCGCTCCATAGAACTGCCCTTTTTCGGCGACGAAGGGTGCAATGATCTCGGTGTACCAACCGCCGGAAGGCCAGATCTCCACCACGCTGGAGTCGGGCTGAAGCCCCAAGAATTTCAGGGTCTCGGCAGGATTGCGCGCGCCGTCGCGTGACGAATTCGGCACGCCGCTGCGGCTGGCGCCGCGATGATCGCCGGCGAGCACGGCGGCCATGGCGGAATCCCAGGAAGCGCCCGCATCCTCGGCCGGCGCCAGGGCCGGAGCGGTAATGAAAACAAAGGCCGCTGCAGCGGCAATAACGGATCGGTTCATGTTCGGATCTCCAGTTTCAGGAAGTCACTACTTTCAAGCGGCGCAGGCCCGAACCACGCGCGGGCGCAACGCCATTCACAGTTGCGGAAGTGGGCCGGACCCCGCACCGGCAAGCAGCCCGTGAACCGGACCGCCATGCGCGAAGGACGTCCCCTTCCCCTTGTCGTGCCGCATGGGCGATCCCCGCCCATGCGAGCGCGGAATCAATCAGCCGGCAGCTTCCTCGCCGCCTTCGTCACCGCCTTCGTCGCCGGCATCGGCTTCGTCGGCGCCATTGTCACCAGCGTCGTCACCGTCTTCAGCGCCTTCGGCGTTTTCGGCGCCTTCGGCGCCTTCATCGGCTCCGGCTTCGGACATCGCGTCGCCGGCATCGGCTTCTTCGGCCGGCATGGCCTCGGCCGGCGCCGCTTCCTCGGCGGGCATGCTCTCGGCCGCGGCGCCGTTATCCGCCGCAGCGTCGTCGCCCGACGGAGCGCCCCCTCCACAAGCCGCCAGCGCCAGGGCCGCGGATAAAAGTACCAGGTTCAAACGGACCATGGTGTTCCTCCAGAGTTTTTCCTCAAGAAATCAAAGCCGCGCTTTGCGACGCGGCATAAACAAGCCTACCAGAATCAGTCCGGAAATAAAGCCGCCGATGTGGGCGAAAAACGCCACACCGCCCTGTCCCGGCTGAATCATCGCGCTGGAAGCCAGTTGAAAAAGGAACCAGATGCCCAGCACCATCCACGCGGGCACGCGCATCGTGTAGAAGACGATGAACAGCGGAACCAGCACCCGGACCCGGGCGTGCGGATAAAGCCGCATATAGGCGCCCAGCACTCCGGATATGGCGCCGCTGGCGCCGATCATCGGAATCATGGACGTGGTCTCGGAAACCGTCTGCACCAGGGCCGCCGCCACGCCGCAGAGAAGGTAGAAGGCGACGAAGCGCCCCCGGCCGAGCGCATCCTCCACGTTGTCGCCGAAGATCCACAGGTACAACAGGTTGCCTCCCAGGTGCAGCCAGCCGCCGTGCAGAAACATCGAGGTGAAGACGGTGGCCCAGGCCGGCGCCCACTCGAGCTGCGGCGGCAGAAGAGCGCCGTGAACCAGGCGCGCGGGAATGAGTCCGAAGGCGTAGACCGCTGCGTTGCCGGCCTGCAGTTGCCACAGAAAGGCCAGCAGGATGGCGCCCAGCAGCGCGTAACTTACGACCGGCGTGCGGCTGGTCCTGTTTTCATCGCTCAGCGGAATCATTCCGCGGGCTTTTCGCGGCGGCGCCGCTTATTCGCAAACGGGACGCACGCCCCGGCCCTGGGCGGCGTTATACCGTTCCAGTGCCGCGCTCATCCGGCCAATCAGGTTGCCCATGCGGTCCTCGGGGGCCGGATGCGTGGACAGGAACTGCGGCGGGCGCACGCTGCCCGCCTTGTCGTCCATGTTCTTCCAGAGGTTGACGCTGGCGCGCGGATCGAACCCCGCATCGGCCATGTACAGCAGGCCGATATCGTCGGCCTCGCGCTCGTGCTTGCGGCTGAACGGCAGGGTCAGGCCGATCTGCGCGATCGCCTGCATGTCCTGCTGCGGCACGCGCATCGCGGCCCCGGCGACCGCCGCCGCGCCGGTGGTCATCATCCCCCGGTTGACCTGCGCAACCTGGTGCTCGCGCGTGACGTGGGCGATTTCATGCCCGATCACCGCGGCAAGCTGGTCCTGGTCCTGAGCCACGTCAAGGATGCCGTTGAACACGCCGATCTTCCCGCCTGGCATGGCGAAGGCGTTGGCGTCGGGCAGGTCGAACACTTCGATTTCCCAGGCGCGGCTGGCGTAGGGCTCCTCGACCACCCGCAGCACCGCCTGCGCCACGCAGAATATGTAGGCGCGCTCGGCCGGGTCCTGCGAGATCGGCATCTGCCGGCGCATCTGCTGAAATTGCGTGTTGGCTTCCACGCGCAGCGACGACTCGCTGACGCAGCCCACCGCGGCCAGGGCCAGAACAAATACTGCCAGTTTTTTCATTTGCTGCTCCTTCTCCGCGTCTCGGGGCCAGTGCCGTGTCAGACACTGCACTGGGAGAGCGCGGGATTCATCGATTGCAATTCCACCCCTGCATTGTTTCCCATCAAGGCGCGCTCGGCCCGGTAACTCGAACGCACCAGCGGCCCGGCCACGACCTCGGTGAAGCCCGCGGCCAATCCGTACTCGCGCCAGTCGGCAAATTCCTCGGGCGGCACGTAACGCTCCACCGGCAGATGGTGCCGGGTGGGACGCAGGTACTGCCCCAGCGTCAGCAGCGACGCGCCCTGCAGACGCAGGTCGCGCATGGTGCGGGCGATCTCGTCCGGGCGCTCGCCCAGACCCAGCATGATGCCGGACTTGGTCAGGATGCCGTCGCCGTGACGGGCGGCGGCTCTCAGCACCTTCAGCGACTGATCGTAGCCTGCTCGCGGATCGCGCACTCGCGATGTCAGGCGGCGAACGGTTTCGACGTTATGGGCGAATACCGCGGGCTTCGCTGCGAGCACCGTGCGCACGGCCTCCTCGCTGCCGCGAAAATCCGGAGTCAGCACTTCCACGGCCGTCTTCGGACTGCGGCGGCGGATGGCGCGAACGCAGCTTGCGAAATGCGATGCGCCGCCGTCGGGCAGGTCGTCGCGGTCAACCGAGGTCAGCACGACATAGCCGAGGTCCATGATGCGAACGGTCTCGGCGGCGTTGTCCGGCTCCTCGGCGTCGAGCCAGCCGGAGGGATTGCCCGTGTCCACCGCGCAAAAACGGCAGGCGCGCGTGCAGACGCCGCCCATCACCATCAGCGTGGCCGTGCCGGCGTTCCAGCATTCGCCGATGTTGGGACAATGCGATTCCTCGCATACGGTGGCCAGCCGATGCTCCCGCATCAGGCCCTTAAGACGCAGATACCGCGACCCCGACGGCAGCTGCGCCCGCAGCCAGCGCGGTTTGCGCCCGGCGCGGTCCGGCTCCGGGGCTGCGCGCCGCTTCATGCCGTTTCTGACGGCGCTGAATCCCTGTGGCGTGCGGTATTTCTCGCCGCTTACCACCGGTATCGCGGCCAGGGCATTGTGCGCGCCGCCGGTGAAGGTCATGCGGCGGCGATTCCCTCGGCGGCCAGCAGACGGCGTTTTCGGCTGAGGCCGCCGCCGTAGCCGCACAGGCCGCCGTCACCGGCCACGATTCGATGGCAGGGCACCAGCCAGGCAACGGGATTGGCGTTCATTGCCCCGCCCACGGCCCGCGAGGCGCCGGGCTTGCGAACGCGTTGGGCAAGCCCGCCGTACGACTCGGTGCTGCCGGCGGGGACCCCAAGCAGCGCCTTCCAGACGGCCAGCTGGAACGCCGTTCCGCGCAACAGCACGTCCACCGAACCGCCGCCGGAGGAAAACAGGCCGTCCGCCCGACCCTGCGCCCACTCGTCGTCGCGCTCAAGACGGGCTCCGGGCCAGCGCCGCGCCAGCCGTTGCCATTGCCGATTCTCGGCCTCGTCGGCTTCGAGGGCGGGACGGCCGCGAGGGTCATGCCCTCGCTCCCGGGCATCGACGTACCCGACGCGGCACAGCGCGCCGTCCACCTCCGCCAGCATCAGCCTGCCGAGCGGGCTGGAGGCGAACCCCGCGGTCAGCGAGCGGCCCCGTGCGGGCGTCCGGTCGCGGTCTTCAAGGCGGGCTCGAACAGTGGGAGGAACGATATCGATCTTGCGCATGGCGATTACTTCGGAAAACGAATGCTCGCTCAAGTTTAGCCGCTTTCGGCCGCGCTCCCCGGCCAAAGCGGCGGAAGCCTGCTTTCGCCCGGTTCCGTGCGCGTCGCGAGGGACGGCGGACGGCGCGCAGCCCGCAGCAGCACTTCGGCATTCCAGTCCGGGCTGCCCGGCCCGTACACAGCTGCGGACAGGCGCCGGCATTCGGTTTCGGCCGGTTCGCCGAAGCGCCGGCCCAGTTCGCCCAGGTCGCGCGGAGCGTCGCCGGACCACCAGGCCCGCGCCCAGGCCAGCAGGGCCTCCTCGACCTGCCGGGCGTCATTCCTCCGACACGCTGCGGCAAGCGCCTTCAGGGGGCCCGCCACGGCATCCCGGCGGCGGGAGTCGCGGTCCAGGGCCGACTTGATCCTCCGGCGCAGCCGGCGGCCCGCGCCAAGACGGTGCGTAATCCACCATGCGATTCCGGTGAGGAACCAGCCCAGCGCCAGCAGCGGCGCCAGCCAGTCGGCGGGGCCAACGGGTTCCCGCGGCGATTCGTCCGGCTGAAGGACGTCCTGCCCGATCGGCGCCTGCGCCTGCAGGACGCGCCGGGGCAATTCGGAAGTTTCCCAGCTCTCGGTCGTGGTATTCCACCAATTCAGCCGGATGGCCGGCAGCACGACGTCGCCGGCGCGCAGGGCGAGCAGCGCCGCGCGCTGCCGGCGCACGCCCACCAGCCCGCCCGCGGTAACGGTGTCCTCGAACCGGGCGCGTTCGACAAAGTGACGGAAATTCGGGCCGTCGCCGGGCCGGAGTTCGGGTATCTGGCGCGCGGGCTGGCCCTCCACCCGCACCCCCAGCAGCCGGATCAGCGGCTCGCCCGCGACCAGCTCGCCCGGCTCGCGCTCGAACTCCTCCCACACGGTCACATCGCTCGCCGCCAGCCAACGGCCGGCGGGGGGCGACGGCACGGCCCGCACCACGAATCGTTCCGGCCCGGCATCCGGGACGAAACTGCGCGTGCGGAACCCGAAATCCTCGCCGATCCATTGCAGGCTCGCGGGCTGAAGCAGCATTTCACCCGTCGACTGGGGATACAGCGCATAGCGCCGCTCCAGCACCAGCGAATCGGCGTCTTCCGAGCGGAAGTTGTACTGCCGGTCGTTTCCGAGCTGCTCGATGAGCGCCTCGCCCTGGAGCAGCACGGGGTCGTTCAGCCGCCGGATGCGCCCGAAGCGGCGGGCGCCCGCGGTACGGAAAACGCGCACCGTGTAGAGCACCTGCGAGCGTTCCCAGGGGCTGCGGGAACTGATCTCGGCACGCACGACGAACGGGTTCTCCGCGGCCGGAGCCTGCGCCTTCGCGCTCAGCAGCGGCAATGCCGCGATCGCCAGGAGCGGCATTGCCGCGCGCAGCAGCCCCAGCCCTACCATGGCTCGGCCTCGCCGCCCGGCCACAGGGGATTGCCGTCCTGGTCCACGCCTTCGGCCCTGTACTGACGCAGGAACTTGCGCCTCAACAGCCCGCCGGGATCGTCAGGGACCTGCAGCAGCCAGCTCTGCGAGCTTTCCGGGAGCATCTCTCCCTCGGGAAGCTCCGTGTCGCCGGCCAGCGGCAGTGTCTGCTGCTCGCGCTCGGCCTGGTCGGCCGGATCCTCCAGCGCCTCCTCCGGTGGCTGGGCCGCCCGCTCGCTCACCGCCGGCGGCGGGTCGACAAGCTGCTTGAGAACCTCCAGGTTATGGCGCGCGTCGGCGTGGTCGGGCTGATCCAACAGCAGTTCTTCGTAATGGCGAATCGCGGTCTCGATATTGCCGGCCAGGGCCAGGGCCGTGGCCCGGTTGTACCGCGCCGAGACCGCGTTCAGGCCCCGCAGGACTTCCGCGCTCTCAAGAAAGCGGCCCTGGCGGTGCAGGGCGGCGGCACGCCACTCGGGATCGTCGAACAGTTCGGCGGCCCGCGCATATTCGCTGTTCGAGAAAGCGCGCACGCCCTGCTGGTCCGATGTCGTGAACCAGCCGTCCGCGGCATAAGCGCCAAGCGGCATGGCGAAAGCCAACGCCAGGACCCAGCCGCGGCGGAAGGCCAGCGCCGCCAGCGGCAGCAGGAACAGAAGCAACAGCGGGCCCTCGTCGCGCCAGCGCCTGGCCTGCAAACCCTCCCCCCGGCCGCCGTCGCCGGCGCTTCGAGTACGGCCCAGCAAGTCGCGCAAGTCGCCGTTGTCGGCCGTCATCCGCCGGTAGCCGCCCCCGCCCTCGCGCGCCAGCCGCAGCATTTCGTCCTCGTCCGGCCGGCTCACCACAAGGCCCGCCCAGTCGTCGCGCAGAAACCCGCCGCGCATGTCGGGCACCGGAGCGCCTTCGGGTGTGGCGGCGCCCAGGACCAGCAGGCTGTGGCCGTCGGCGCGCAGCGCGCGGGCCGCGTCCACGGCCCTGCGGCCACCGGATCCGTCGGTCACCAGCAGCACCGTTCCGTCGCGGGCGTCCGCCTGGTTCAGCAGGCGGTGGCCCCTGACCAGGGCCGAAGCCACGTCGCTGCCGCGGCTGGGCATCACGTCCGGCGCCAGCACGTCCAGCAGGTTGACCAGCGTGGCCGCGTCGGTCGTGACCGGAGCGACGGTGAAGGCGTGACCGGAAAAGGCCACCAGCCCGTTCTGGCCGGCGGCGCGCATGCGCAGCCCTTCCTTGATCTTCAGCCGGGCGCGGTCCAGGCGGGTGGGCGTCAGGTCGGCCGCCAGCATGGAACGCGACACGTCGAGCACCGCCACCAGCGCATCGCCGCCGCGCACGGCCGTCACCGGCACCTGGCGGTAGGCCGGTCCCGCAAGCGCCAGCAGGCAAAGGGCCAGCGCCAGCGAACAGATCAGCCGCCAGTTCGACCCGGTCCGGGTCCCGCGGCGGTCGATCAGAAACGGCGCCAGCGCGGGATCCAGGACCTTCGCCCACGGCCCCCGGGCGTGCCTGCGCCCGAGCCAAGGCAGCGCGGCCAGCGGCAGCGCCAGCAACCACAGCGGGCGGATCCAGTGCCAGTCGAATTCCACGGGTGCCGCGCCTATGCTCGCCGCGCCCGCCAGGCCAGCGCCAGACCCAGGAGCAGGGCCAGCACCAATGGCGGCAAGTGCGCCGGGCGGCCCGAGCGCAACGCCAGTTCGTCCAGTTCCGCCGGCTCCAGCACGTCCAGCTCCGCGTAGATCTGCTCCAGGCGGCCGGTGGCGGCAGCCCGGAAATAGCGGCCGCCGGTAAGGTCGGCGATGGCCAGCAGGGTTGCCTCGTCGAGTTCCGAGGAAACGCCGGGTTGCGAACCGCGGGACGAACCGATGCCGATCGTGTAGATCTTCAGCCCCGCCTCGCGGGCCAGTTGCGCCGCCTTCAATGGCGTGAGCACCCCGGCGGTGGCGGCGCCGTCGGTCAACAGCACCAGCACCCGGTGCTCGGGCGCGGCGCCTTCGTCCGACATGCGCTTGACGGCCAGCGCAATCGCGTCGCCCAGCGCGGTCTGCCGCCCGGCCAGGCCCACGGAGGATTCATCCAGGAACGCCCTTACCGTGGCGCGGTCGAAGCTCAGCGGCGCCTGCAGATAGGCCTGTCCACCGAACAGGATCAGGCCCACGCGGTCGCCGACGCGCCGCTCGATGAAATCCCCGGCCACGGACTTGATCGCGTTGAGCCTTGACTGGGATCGTCCCGCCAGCCGTGCGTCGCGAACCTCCATGCTTCCCGACAGGTCCACCGCCAGCATCAGGTCGCGCCCGGTGGCCGGGGCCGTCAGCGCGGAATCCAGCAGCAGGGGACGGGCGGCGGCAAACAACAGGCACAGCCACATGAACGCGGCGAGGAGCCAGTCCGGACTGAAGCGCGGCCTGGTTCCGGGCGTCGTTCCGGCGCGCGAAAAGCGGTCGCGCTCCGGCACCTTCAGGGCCTGGCCCGCGCCCCGCCTGAGCGGCGCCACAAGGCGGTACGCGGCCAGCGGGAGGGGCAGCAGGAGCCACGCCCAGGCCCACTCGAAAGCCAGCCTCACGACAAGCTCCCGTTACGGCTGCGCGCGCGCCGGATCCAGGTCGCGGCGCTGCGGACGAAGGCCGCTGCATCCAGCTCGACGCGCTTGCGGTAAGCGCCGTCCACAAGGGCTTCCGCGGGCGCCGGACAGGCGCCCCGGCCGAGTTCCCGCAGGCATTCGATCCACGCCTGTCCGGTCAGGCCGGCGACGTCCGCGCGATCCCGCAGCTTCATCGCGCAGACGCGCAGAAGCACCGAGACGTCCGCGAGCAGGCGGGCCGCGTCGCCATGCCGGGCATAGTCCGCCTCGGCGGATTTGAGCCGCTCCAGCGCCTCGCGTTTCCATGCCGGCAAGCGCCGCAACCACCACAGGGCCGCCGCCAGCAGGACCAGCACGACAAGCCACCAGCCGGGGCGGGGCGGCCACCACGCCGGCGACTGCGGAAGGTGAATGTCGCGCAAGAGAGACGCAAGATCGCCGCTGCCGTTCATCGCGATGATCTCCGCAACCTGGCGCGCGGCCGACGGGTAAAAAGTGGCGGGGCGTAGCGCGGTTCGGCGGGGTCCTCATCGGTACGGAACTGCACGTAGGCGCCGCCGTGTGTGAGGGCAATCTCCGCCAGCGACTGCGACCCGCGCACGAAGTCATCCCGCCAGCGCCGGCGGGCGGCATCCTCGCCGGTATGAAAAACCGCTTCCCCGTTCTCATCACGAACGGCATAGCGTCCGGGCGGCGGCAGGTCGCGATCGAGCGGATCGTGAACGCGCACGATCAGCAGCGGACGGCGGGCCGCCAGCCGCCGCGCGGCATCGATGCATCCTGCTCCCATGAAGTCGCTGACCAGCACCAGGCGGCTGCCGGACGGCGCATGGCGCTGCAACGCGGGAATCGCGTCGATCAGCTCCGCCCGGTCGCCGGCAACGGCCGCGCTCCGGAAGGCGCCGGCCAGCGCGAGGGCGAGACGCTGGGCTCCGCGGCGTCCGGGCAGCGGCGGAGTGATGTCGAAACCCGCCGGCGACAGCACCAGGCCCGACACGCGGTCGCGCGCGGCCACGGCCGCCCAGGCAATCATCATCGCGACCCGCGCCGCCAGCACCGACTTGAACACGCCCACGGTCGCAAAGTGCATGCGTGCGCCGAGGTCCGCGCACACCAGCGTCGGGCGCTCGCTTTCCTCCTGGTAGAGCTTGGTGTAGGGACGGCCGGTACGGGCCGTGGCCTTCCAGTGCATGTGACGCGGATCGTCGCCCGGCTGCCAGGCGCGCACTTCGTCGAACTCCATTCCACGGGCGCGCAGGGGGGCCAGCCTTGCCGGCCCGGAGCGAACGTCGCCGCCGAACTGGAACCAGGACCCGAACGGCGTGTGCCGCAGGGCCAGCAGTTCCGGCAGTCCGATCCAGGTGCGCCCGCGACCGGGAATCGCTCCCGCCGCGCCGTCCTGCACTAGGGCACCGCCACGCAGTCCAGCAGCCGGCTGACGATCTCCTCGGAACTGCGGCCTTCGGCCTCGGCTTCGTAGGTCAGAATGATCCGGTGGCGCAGGACCGGCGGCGCCACCGCCTGAATGTCGCCGGGCGTGACGAAGTCCCGGCCGCGGAGGTAGGCGCGGGCCCGGCTGCAGCGGTCCAGCGCGATCGAGGCGCGCGGGCTGGCGCCGTAGCTCACGAGGCCGGCCAGCTCCTCGTCGTACTTCTCCGGCGTCCGCGTGGCCCGGACCAGTTCGACGATATAGCGCTCGAGTCGCTCGGCCAGGTGCAGTTCGAGCACCCGCGCACGGTCCTTCATGACTTCCTCGACCGAGTAGCCGTCTTCGGCCTTGCTTCCGCCGGTAGCGCCGGCGGACGCTTCCCGGCGAGTGAGCTCCAGTATCCGCTGCTCCTGCTCCGCGCTCGGATAGCTGATCCGGGTCTTCATCAGGAAGCGGTCGAGCTGGGACTCCGGGAGCGGATAGGCGCCCTCCTGCTCGATGGGGTTTTGGGTGGCCATGACCAGGAACGGCTCCGGCAGCGGCCAGCTCTTCTCGGCCACCGTGACCTGCCGCTCCTCCATCGCCTCGAGCAGGGCGGACTGCACCTTGGCCGAGGCGCGGTTGATTTCGTCGGCCAGCACGAGGTTGTGGAATATCGGCCCGGCGCGAAACTCGAACTCGCCGGTCTGCGGCCGGAAAATGTCGGTGCCGGTCAGGTCCGAAGGCAGCAGGTCGGGAGTGAACTGGACCCGGTGGAAGCTGGCCTTGAGGCAACGGCCCAGGACCTTCACCGCCCGCGTCTTGGCCAGCCCCGGCACGCCCTCCACCAGCAGGTGGCCGCCGGCCAGCAGCGCGATGAGCATGTGCTCGATGAACTCCTCCTGGCCCAGCACGTGCGCTTCCATGCGCCGGCGCAGCGCGGCCAGCGGCAGTTGCGCGATTTCCCGCGGCGCGGGTTCGGCCGGTGTCATCTCAATCTGGCCCACAACAAGTCATGCGCGCCCGATTGTAGCGGGTACATACTTGCGCCGTGGAAATCAGGGTTTTGGCACTGGCGATGTTGCTGCTGGCCTGGCAAGCGGCCGGCGGACAGAATCTCGACCGGCTGCCGCAGGCGAAGGGAGTGCTGGCGGCATCCGCGGGGCAGTGCGTGTTCCTGGACTTGTGGCTGGCCCGGACCCGCGAGCAGCAACTCCGCGGCCTGATGCACGTGCGCGACGTGCCCGACGCGTGGGGGATGCTGTTCGTCTACGGCCGTGAACAGGAAATCGGCATGTGGATGAAGAACACCCATGTTTCGCTGGACATGCTGTTCATCCGCGCCGACGGCAGCATCGCCAGCATCGCGACCGACACGCGGCCGCTGAGCCTGAAGACCATCCGCTCCGGCGAGCCCGTCTCCCGCGTGCTGGAGCTGAAAGCCGGCTCGGTGAAGCGCTGGGGCGTCAAGCCGGGCGACCGCCTGCTGTCGCCTTAACGGGTCACGGTTTCAGTCCGTAGAGCGGTTGCTCGCCTTCGACCTCGCCAAGCACGATTGCCGGCTCCCTGCCCTCCGGCCAGGCCTCGACGTGGAGATACACGCGGCGGCGAACGCCCGCTTCCGCATTGCCTTCGAGACTCACCGGCTCGAACACCGATACGTACTGAACGTCGCATCGATCAGGCCTTATGCGCGCTACGAAGAACCCGTGCGCGTCGGCGTCCACGTAGTTCATGTACGGATTCACCTCGGGATCCGAGACCTGGAGAACCTCCGCCGGACCCGCTCCGCTGAACACGGCGTCGGCGGACGCGGCGCCGTGCAGCATCCAGGCGTTCAGCGAAGGCATGATCGCCTGGTCGTGGCCCTGGGCATTGCCGTCGAAGGTCACGAGTCTGCTGACCTCGGGATCGTGGGCGGACAGTTCCCTCTGGATGATCATCCGGCTGACCGCGCTGACCGCGCCGCCCGCGAATTCGGGCATTACGGCCACCGGACCGTCGGCATCGAAGTCATCGTAAATGACCCCCGCCAGGTGCGCGTGGCGGTCGCCGGTCAGGGAAACGACATTGACGATCCGCTCGTCCCGAATGAAGGAACAGATCTCGGTTCGTTCGACCGGGTAGCCGTCCCATCCGTCGGTCCATAGCAGTCCGTTCCTGTGGCCGCCTTCGCGGAAACTGTCGTCGAAACCATGGCGGATCAGGCCCACGTTCAAGCCCAGCAGCTTCCACCTGGCTCCGCTGTTCTTCAGGCCGCTCTTCAACCAGGTCTTCTGACGCCGGCCAAGCATCGAGCCCATCGGCATGTCCCTGCGCGGGTTCGGCAATGTCGTGCCCAGGTAAACGATTTCATCCGGCGGATTGCCGCCATTTGCGGTGCGGCCCGCGTTCAGGGTGCGGATCAGCAACGGATCCACCGGTGCTTCCGGATAGGGGTGGCGCCCGATCGACAGCAGCTCCTGGGACAGCCCGCGCGGTCCCCTGTAGCTGCGGCCGTCGATCACGAACAGTTCCGCGAGATCGCCCCACTTCAGCGAGCGATAGATCGTCATCGAATTGATCGCCGCCAGATTGTTGGGCTCATGGCTGAGGTAGTGATCGTCAAAGTCGCCGGCGGGCGTCGCGGTCACGTCAACCGGCTCGAAATCGCTCGCATGCGATTCCTCGCCGTCGCGGCCCCCGGCGCTCAGCGCCGCGGGAACGTATTCGAACCATGCCTGGTTGGACGCGACCTTCAGTTCCGCGATGGACTGCTCCCGGTAGTAGCTCTGCCAGTAGTCGTTCAGCAGTTCATGGTCGTCCCAGATCTGCACGAACGGATACAGCGCCCTGGCCTCCTGCAGATCGGGGTCCGTCAGGTACCTCTTGTACAGCCAGCGATAGTCGTCCAGATCGACGGGGGCTATCCAGTTTCGTCCCGCCACTCGCCCGCCGGACGGAAACGGCTCGCACCGGCGCACGCTGCCGTCGCTGTTCATCAGTTTCAGGCGGTTGCCGTTGTGGTCGGGTTCCGCAATCGTGTCCGGCCCGCGAATCGATTCGTAGATGTAGTCGCCGACGTGCATCACGAAGTCGATCCGGTCTTCGGGCCGCGCGGCCCGGTCGTCGAGAATCAGCCGCCGATAGGCGGTGAAGTAGCCCTGTTCGTAGTCCTGGCAGGAAAACACCGCGATATTGAGCTGTCTTGCCTTTCCGGCCGGCGCCGTCCGGGTCCTTCCCGTGCGGCTGCTGCCGCCGTCCGGGTCGATAAAGCGGTAGTAGTAGAACCGGTCGGGACCGAGGTCCGTGATCAGGACCCGAACCGTGTGGTCCAGTTCGGGCAGCGCGGCGATCCCGGTCTCGGCGATCACGGAGTCGAATGACGGGTCCGTCGCAATTTGCGCGGTCAGACGCACGGCATCCGTATCCCCTTCCACCCGGGTCCAGATCACGACGGCGTCGGATTGGGGATCGGCCGATGCGACGCCCTGCGGGAAAGAGAACCGCGACGGGCGCCCGCCCGGCCTGGCGCAGCTGCCCAATGCCGCGGGGGCCGCGCCGACCACGAAGCAGCCGGCCGCGGCCGAGAAATATCGGAGCAGATCGCGCCGGGAAATCACGCTTGCCGGTGCCACTGTCACGGTCCGCGCGGCGCGCTCAGGACCCCGCCAGGCGGTCGCGAATCTGCCGCAGCAGGTTGACCTGATGCGCCCGGTCCGCGTCGTCGAAGGTGGTCGCCAGGTAAACCGCGACCAGATCGTGCCGCTGATTCACATAGATCATCTGTCCGAGCCCGCCCGACGCAAGCAGTTCGCCCTCGGAACTGTTCGCCACGCGGAACTGGTTATGGTAGAAGACCGCCGGTCCGAACCGGGCCCGCTCCTCTTCGTTATTCATTGCCTGGCGAACGCCGTCATTGCCCGCTATCGTCCGCCGGATCCATGACCGGGGAACGATCTGCCGGTCGAAGAAATGCCCGTCGCCTTCGATCATCAGTCCGAGCCGGGCAAGGTCGCGCAATGCGGCGCCTATACCCGCGGTCGCGAATCCATGCCCGGCCGGGTCGACAATGACGATGGCGTCGCGTTCCGCGCCCAGCCTCGACCAGAGCTTCTCCGCCAGCACCTCCTGCCAGTTGCGCCGATAGGCGCGCGAAATCCACCAGGCGACAATCTCCGTATTCACGGGCGAGTAGAAGAAATTGCTGCCGTGTTCGCCGTGCGCGGGAACCGTGGCGGCCAGCTCCAGCGTATTGCGATAGGGAAACTCGTCGAAGCGGCGTTGGAAACCTCCGGCCATGAAGTTCAGAAGCCGATAGGAACGCGGGTCGTCCCAGCTCATCAGCGTCTCGACGCCGACGGCCATGTCGAGGGCGTGCTGCAGACCGGCGTTCGCCACGCCGGCGCCCGCCAGTTCGGGCAGGACGTCGCCGATAGGCTGCTCGAGGTCCAGGCGGCCTTCCGCATGGGCGATGCCGGCGAGCAGGCCGACGAACGACTTGGAAACCGAGTTGAGTTGATGGCGTGCGTCCGGCGCAAAGCCGTTGTAGTAGAGCTCGGCCAGGATCGCGCCCTGATGGACCAGAATGAAGCCGTCCGTGCCGATCGAGGCCAGGATCTCCTTCAGCGGCGCAGGTTCGCCGTTCTTCCCGGCGAATGAAGCCGTCGCGAGCGTGCAGTCGCCATAGGGAAGTTCGCTGACCGGACCTTGGCCGCGGCTGATGGGATCGACCCTCAGAATCTTCGACACGTTCTGGTGCGACCACAGCACCTGCTCGTAGTCCCGGGCCCAGGCGAGTCCGTCCGTAACGATCCGGTCCTGTGCGACCGGCACGCCGCGCATGTACTGCGACCTGTTGGCGATTTCGAGCCGTTCCGGTCCGCAGGTTGAAGCCTGCGGTTTTTGGGCGCTTCGATCCCGCCCTGAGCTTCCGGTGGGGTGGCCGCGTTCGAGGGACGCGTCGATTTCCCGGATCAGGTCGACCTGAAAATTGCGCAGCGGCCTCGACGGGGTCACCGACAGAAACACGGCAACGACGTTCGACTCCATGTTCACGTAGATGCGTTGTCCCATGTGCCCCTGGGCGACGAACTCGCCCTGCTCGCCGTTCAGCACCCGGAAGTGATTGCGGTAGAAGGCGACGTGGGGCCGCTTCGCCGCCTCCTCCGAGGCCTGCCAGGCCGCCAGCGCCCGGGCGTCGCCGGTGCGCACGTCGTGCAGCCAGTCCGCGGGCAGGATCTGCTCGCCGTTCAAACGACCTTCCTGCTCCAGCATCAGGCCGAAGCGCGCGAAATCGCGGAGCGTGGCGCTGAACCCGGCCGTGGCGAAACCGTGCCCGCCCGGATCGACCGTGATCAGCGCATCATGCTCGGCGCCCAGCCGGGACCAGATGCGCTCGGCGAACGCCTCCTGCCAGTTCCTTCCTTCCAGCCTCGAAATGATCCAGCCCAGCGTTTCGGTGTTGCCCGGGTTGTACAGGCCGGCTTCGCCATGCGTTCCGGCCTTCTCCACCGACTGCAGGAACTCGAGCGTGTTCGCAAAAGGAAAATCGGCGGACCGCGACTGAAATCCGCCGGCCCTGGAATTGAGGTCCACTTGCGAAGTGGGATCCGACCGGTCGTGGTTCCAGACCACGTTCGTGGTCATGTCCAGGGCCTGGCGAATGGTCGCGTCGCCGTAACCGGAGACCGCCAGTTCCGGCAGGTAATGCTCGACCGTCTGCGCCAGGTCCACGCGGCCTTCGTGAATCAGGATGCCCATCAGCGAGCCGACCAGCGACTTCGTGACCGAGAACCCGATGTGACGGCGGCCCGGCCCGAAACCGTTGAAGTAGACCTCGGCGCGCACGACGCCGTCCTTCAGAAAAATGAACCCGTCGACTCCCATGTCCTTGAGAATCCGCTGGAGCGGCGCGCGCGTCGAGTCCGGAGCCATGAACGGCTGCTGCAGCAGCCCGGTCCGTTCGTAGGCCAGCGGAAGAACCGGCCCGGCGCCCCGGCTGACAAATTCCGTCGGCAGGATCTTGCTTATGTTCTGGAACGACCATTTGCCCTTGTCCGGGTCGAGCGCCCAGGAGTGGTCGCTGTCAACGAGCCTGTCGGGCGGCGGCGGAAGTCCGCCCATGTAGTCCGTCTGGTACTCGCGCTCGACGATCACGTACGGCGGATCGGCAGGCAGGTTCTCCCGGGGAACTTCGCACGCTGCAATTGCGAACATAGTGGCGGTGAGCAGGACGAGCGTGCTCCCGGGAGGGAAGGCGTCCCGCCTTCCCGGAGGACGGGACGTCCTCCCTCCCAGGCGACGCCGGGCGGCCCCGCCGCCTACATCCTTGCCGTATCTTGCGGCTGCCAGCCGGCCGGTCATTGTGTCAGCGGGCCTTTACTTCAGTTGCTTCGCGGAGACGAGAACGCCGTCTTCGTCGCAATAGACCCAGTGGCCCGGCTGGAATCGAACGCCACCGAACTCGATCGGGACATCCACCTCGCCGGCGCCCGTCTTGGAACTCCTGGCCGGGTTTACGCCCAGGGCCTTTACGCCCACCTCCACTTTGGCGACTTCCGACGAATCCCGAATCGCCCCGTTGATGATCACGCCGGACCAGCCGTTGGCCGCGGCACGGGCGGCCAGCATGTCGCCCAACAGCGCCCTGGCGGTTGAAGCGGCGCCGTCGACTATAAGGACGCCGCCATTGCCCGGCTCCCCGAGCATCTCCTTCAAGCGGGCGTTGTCCTCAAAACACCGGACCGTTCGAATCCGCCCGGCAAACCGGGCACGGCCACCGAAGTCGCGAAACTGGGTCGCGCAGGTCGAACTGCTGTCCTCGTGGTCGTCGGACAGGTCGGTGGTAGGCCGCAATGTAGCCTCAGAACGGGGCGGTGGCCCGCAGTCCCCACTCCGCCGGCCTGCCGCGTTGCCGCCAGTTCGCGCCCACGACCCGGCTGTTCACGAAGCCGTTCATGTCGTAGATCTCGTCGGTCACGTTGCGGCCGAAGGCCGTGAGCGACCAACGCTCGAATTCGTAGGTGGCGCTCACGTTCAGGAGACCGTACGAATCCTCGCCGTCGCGCTCATCGACCGCGCCGGTTGCGTCCCACAGCAACTCGTCACGCCAGGAGTAGTCCGCCCGGAGACGCAATTCGTGGCCGTTCGCCAGAGGAGCAGAATAAATCGCCGACAGTGAGTACGAGAGTTCCGGCGCGAACGGGAGCGCCTCGCCGACCACCAGCAGCACGTCGCCACGGAATTCGTCGATCACGTCCTCGTTGTACTGCGTATCGAGGAACCCGACGCTGGCCTGAATGACGAACCGGTCGCTCGCCAGCGCCGAGATCTCGGCCTCCAGTCCGCTGGCCTCGGCGCTGCCGGCATTGAAGAATGTGCGGACCTGGGATCCGCTGTTCGGATCGAACAGCGTGGTGCGCACATGAAGGTCCTCGTAATCCATGAAGAAGGCCGCCAGATTGGCCCGAACCCGGCCGTCCGCCCAGTCCGCCTTCATACCCACTTCGTACGACCAGAGCGTCTCTTCGTTGAACGGGAGCAGGAAGTTGTTGCCCTGACTGTCTACTAGAACGGTGTCGCCGATCCCTCCCGACTTGAACGCCTGGGCTGCGGTGACGTACAGCATGGTCGCGTCGTTGAGGTCGTACTCAAGAGAAACCCGGGGGGACGTATTGGACCAGTCGCCCTTGGCCGATGCGCTGATGGTCGCCGGCCGGGTGCTGCGCCCGCGGGTCGACGAACTGGCTTGCGACTTCTCCTCGTTCATGTAACGAAGGCCGAGCGTCACCCGCGCGCGTTCGGTCAGGGAATAAGTGCCGCTGGCGTAGAACGCGTAGCTGTCGAGATCCTGCTGAATCGAATTGCCCGTGTTGTAATCGCGAATGCGGGGCACGATCCCGACAAACGGAATGGCCGAATTGGAGTTGCCGGCCGCCGCACCGAAATCCAACTCGTCGCGGAGGTAGTAGACGCCGGTCGTCAGGTTCAGCCGGTCCTGCAGGTAAACGCCATTCAGCTGAAACTCCTGGCTGAACGTTTCGCCGTCCAGCCAACGCCGGTTGTTCGACACCTCCAGGACCGAACCGTCGGCGTCGAAGCCATCCGACGTTTCGTAGGTCTTGAACGAGGTAAGCGAAACAATGGTTGCGGCGCCGAATTCGAATTCCAGCCGGCTGGTGACGGATTCCTGGTCGGTCTTGTTTCGCGCCAGCGGGTCGGTGGCGTTCGAACTCAATGGATCGGTGGCAATGGACGATTCTGCGTAGCGCGGACCCGGAATATGGCCCCCGTCCACCAGCGCGTTGTATTGCGCGGGCAACCGCGCGTTCGGGTTGACCCAGGCGTGGTAGATCGGCGATCCGTTGGAATCCGTGCGCATCTGGTCGGCGCTCAGCAACCAGGTCGCCGTATCCGACAGGTTCCAGAGTGCGGCAATGCGAAAGCCCGTATTGTCCTGACTTCCGAAGTCCAGGTCGTTCGGTGTTTCTATGTAGCCGTCGGCATTTCGGGAAATGGCCGACAACTGGATGGCAAGCTGATCCTGGATCAGTGGAATATTCACCGAGGCCCTGGCATCGATCCGACTGAAACTGCCGACGGCAACGGACACTTCCCCGCCCGTCTCGGCCGTGTTCGGACGTCTTGAGATCACGTTGATCGCGCCGCCCAGCGCATTCTTGCCGTAAAGGGTCCCTTGCGGTCCGCGCAGCACTTCGATGCGCTCGACATCGAGCAGGTCGAAAAGGCCGCCCCAAACGTTGGTCCGGTAGATTCCGTCCACGTAGGTGCCGACGCCCTGGTCGAGATTGACGCGGTTGGAGGTCTGCCCGATCCCCCGAATGAAAACGATGGCGTTCTGCGAACCGGTGCCCGACGTTCCGATCTGCAGGTTGGGCGTGGAATCCGCGATGCTGAACAGGTTGCTGATCGTACGATCCGCGAGTTCCTCGCTTGTGAACGCCGTAACGGCCACGGGAACATCCTGAAGGCTTTGTTCGCGTTTCTGGGCCGTGACGATGATTTCCTCCAGTTCCGCCTGGGCCGACGCGGTCTGGACCACGGACAATCCCAGGAGCAGGGCGCCGGCGGCGCCGAACAGCCTTGAAATTCTCGAATGACGCATAATTTCGTCCCCAAAAGAGTATTGGTTTATTCTAATTCAAAATCCAATCCTGTCACAACGTGGAGGAATTGGTAAACTGAACTTTGTATTACTTTGCCGATCGGCGCAATTCATGACCCATACCAGGATGCCGGCATGGCCGAACTGAGAAACGGCGACCTCGCGCGCAGGACGGCGCACGAGATCCTGGTCATGATCCAGTCCGGCGACATCAAGCCGGGCGACCATCTCCGGTCGCAGTCGCTGGCCGACAAGTTCGGCGTTTCCCGCTCACCGGTGCGCGACGCCATGCACCTGCTGTCCGACAAGGGCGTTCTCGAGCAGCGCAGGAACCGCGGCTTTTTCGCGACCGACAAGCGGCCCGGCCGGATCGAGCAGCTGGTGCAGGCTTCGTCGCAAAACCTGGAAGACCAGGACGTCTATCGGCGGCTCGCCGAGGACTGGCTGACCGACGCGATCGACGAAGAGGTCACGGAGCTTTTCCTGCAGACGCGCTACGACCTGACCAAGGCCGAGCTGAAGGACATCCTGCTTCGGGCCACGCGGGAAGGCTGGGCGGAGCGCAAGAAAGGATACGGCTGGCGGTTCCTTCCGGTGGCGAAGACGCCGCAGGCGTTCGAGCAGATCTACCGCCTGCGCATGACGATCGAACCCGCCGCGATACTCGAGCCCACGTTTACCCCCGACCGGAAGCGATTGACGGAACTGCGCGACGACCAGGAACGACTACTCGAAACCGACGTCGAGAAGCTGCGTCTCGAACGTCTTCTGAACACCGGTTCCGACTTTCACGAGAGTCTCATTCAGCTTTCCGGCAACCCCTTTTTCCATATGTCGCTGGTCCAGGCCAACCGCATGCGCCGGCTTCTCGAGTACCGGGCGAAACTCGACGCGGACAGGCTTTATTCGCAGTGCAGGCAGCACATCGAGATCATCGACCTTCTGGCCGCGGGCGAACTCATCGAAGCATCCTATGCGCTGAAGAAGCACCTGCAGGGGGCGCTCGCGAAGAAGACCGGCTCGCGCCGCCCCGACCTCGTCGACTTCTAATGGGTAGCCCTGCCTCGTAGCCCCCCTTTCCGGGAGTTTGTGAGCCAGGGATGGCGGAACAAAGCTCCATGGATGGATTCATGCGGCTCCCGGAAAGGGGGGCTACGAGGCAGGGCGGGCAAGCTAGTGGCGCAGTGCGCGCAGGCGGACTATGGCGGCCGCAACGAAGATCGATACCGTTACGGCGGTCAACGCCAGTGAGATCGGCCGGGTGACGAAAATCCGCAGGCTTCCGTCACCGATCAGCAGAGACTGGAGGAAAGCGTTCTCCGCCATGCCGCCGAGCACGACGGCAAGAACCGTGGCGGCCGGCGAATAACCGAACCGCTTCATGCCGAAGCCCAGCAGGCCCGTCGCGAGCAGGATCCACGTTTCGATCATGCTCGAATGCAGCGCGAACGTGCCCACAATACAAAGCGTCACGATCACGGGCACGACCAGGCGGTAGGGAACGTCCAGAAACTTGATGAACAGGGGAATGGCCACCACGCTCATCAGCACCAGCATCAGGTTGCCCAGGTACATGCTGCCGATCAGGGCCCAGACGAAGTCCGGATTATCGACGATGAGCATCGGTCCCGGCTGCAGGCCCCACATCAGCAGGGCGCCGAGCAGGACCGCCGTGGCCCCCGATCCCGGGATTCCGAGAGAGATCAGCGGCACCATCGCCCCCGCGGACGCCGCATTGTTGGCCGCCTCGGGCGCCACCAGGCCGCGGATGTCGCCCTTGCCGAATTCCCCGGGGTCCCTGGCCACTCTCTTCTCGACCGAATAGGCAAGAATCGAACCAATCGTTGCCCCGGAGCCCGGCAGCACGCCTGCGATGAAACCGATCAGCGATCCGCGCGCGAACGTAAAGCGGGAAATCCGGAAGTCTCCGGCCCGCGGCCAGAACGCCCTGGAAAAAATCGTCACGCTGATGCGCTTCGCGGGCTTCTTGTGTTCGCCGGTGTAGATGCAGTTCAGGAGTTCGCCGATTCCGAACAGCCCGATCGCCACCGGAACGAAGTAGATGCCGTCTATCAGTTCCGGCGAACCGAACGTGAACCGCTGCGCGCCGCTGATGACGTCCACGCCGACGGTTGATATGGCGAACCCCAGGAGCGCGGAGATGATGCCCTTGAGCAGGCTGTCGCCCATCAGCGTAGCCAGCAGCAGCAGCCCCAGGAAAACAATGAGGAAGTATTCGGACGGGCCGAATGACGCGGCGAAACTCGAAAGCGCGGGAGCAAATGCGCATATCAGGACGACGCCGACCGCGCCCCCGACGAAAGAGGCGACCGCCTGCATGACGAGCGCCGGTCCGGCCCGCCCGGCCTGCGCCAGCGGGTAGCCGTCGAGCGTCGACGCCACGGTGGCGGACTCGCCCGGGGTGTTGATCAGAATCGAAGTGATGGTTCCGCCGTACATGGCCCCGTAGTAGATGCCGGCCAGCAGGATGATCCCCGTCGTGGGTTCCAGCCCCAACGTCATCGGAATCAGGATCGCGATTCCCGCGGCCGGCCCGAATCCGGGAAACAGGCCGACCAGCATTCCCACGGACACGCCCACAACGAGGAAGACCAGGTTCTCGAGCGACAAGGCCAGAGCGAGACCCGACGCAAGATTGGCAAAGAGGTCTTCCATTAGTACAACGGCGCCAGCACGCCCTGCGGAAGTCCCGCCTGCAACACGACTTCGAACAACAGGTAGACCGCGGCCGAGAAGGCCACGGCGTATACGGCGTTGAACCATCCCCGGCCGCGATTGAACCGGTAGAGATACAGGCCGGTAAACGCGAATATCGTCAACAGGCTGCCGGCATACGGCAGCAATACCAGGAAAAGGGCGATCAGGCCCGTCATTTCGGCCACGTCGCGCCAGAGCGCGTCAAGCGCCGTCCCCGCCTCCCGTTGCCTGCGATACTCGCGGATGCCGTTGGCGGCGGTCGTGGCGATCAGCAGGACGCCGACGATTGCGGGGAAGAAACCCGGGCCGAGGCGATCCGCCCTGTCAAGCAGGTCAAGGGAATACAGTGCGTATCCCGTATACGACAGGGAAAACGCAAGCAAGGCCATCGAAAAGAGGAAACGCATCGCGGGCCCTGGCGTTCGGTCAGTGGATTGAACCGAACGAATTCAGGATACGGCGATATTCCGAGTCCGTCCTGCCGAGATAGTCCCCGAAGTCATCCCCCCAGAGCACGGCGGCCGACAGGCCCCTGGATTCCAGGTAGTTCTTCCATTCCGGGGTGGCGACCACCTTCTTGAGCACGTCAATCCACCAGTCGCGAACATCGGCCGGAATGTCGGCGGGCATGACGATACCGCGCGGCACCGCGAATTCGACCTCGTAACCCTGCTCGACGAAGGTCGGAACCTCCGGATAGACCGTGCTCCTGGAATCCGCCGAGTACGCAAGCACCCGGAAGTTGCCGGCCGCGACCTGGCCCATGACCTCCGACGGATTCGAGACGAGGGCGTGGAGACTGCTGGACGTTAGGCCGGTCAGCAGGCCCGATCCGTTCTGAAATGGAACGTAGGTGAATTCGATTCCGGCCGACTCGGCTAACAGGCCCGCAACGACCCGGTCCGGTCCGGTCGCCCCGTTTCCGCCGATCTTCATATCAGATTGCCTGGCGCGGGTGACGAACCCGTCAATCGAGACAAACGGGGAATCGGTGCGCACGACCAGGAACATCGCGTCGAGGGCAAGCAATGCGATCGGCGTGAAATCGCGCCAGGTCCAGCTTGTTTCCGACACGATGGGCGTGGTCAGGAAGCTCCCGCTGGTCGATGTAATGACATAGGCGTTCCCGGCCTGCCGCGCCACGCGGCCATATCCGATCGCGCCGCTGCCGCCGGGGCGATTCTCGATCCGAACGTGCTGCTCGCCGTACAGCCCGTATTGCCTGATAATGTCAACGACCGTGCGCGACATCAGATCGTTGCCGCCGCCGGGACCGAATGCAACGGTATAGGTCAACGGCCTGACCGGGTACGCGGACTCCGCCTCGGCATCGGCCCACGCGAAAGCCAGGGCAAGTATCAATGCGACGCGGGACATATCCAGACGATTATGGGTTTTTGCACAACAAAATACACAACCGTCCCCGAAATTCGTTCTTTTGGCACCCATATTGCATTTTGTCACACATTTAGCCAATATGTAACGCTTCGTCACGGCCTGCGGCGCGAATCACGATGAATTTCCTGGTATTACCTTGCGACGGCATCGGACCGGAAATCATAGAAGCTTCGATGACGGTGCTCCGCGCACTGGGCGGCAAAGTCGGGCTGGACCTGGACTACGAGTATGACGACGTCGGCTTTGCGAGTCTCGAAAAGCACGGGACGACCCTGCGCGACGAGGTGCTTGAAAAAGCTCGGGATTGCGACGGCATCATCCTGGGAACCCAGTCGCACGCCGACTATCCGCAGCCGGAAAAGGGAGGGCGAAACGTGTCCGCCGGATTCAGGGTGGGGCTGGACCTCTACGCCAACATCCGGCCTGCGCGCACGCGGCCGTTTATTCCGTCCAATCTCGCCGGGGGCAAGACGATGGACCTCGTGATCATGCGCGAGGCTACCGAGGGCTTTTATCCCGATCGGAACATGACGCGGGGCTGGGGTGAAGTCATGCCGAGCCCGGACATGGCGTTGTCCACGCGGAAGATCACGCGCCACTGCAGCGAGCGCATTGCCCGCCAGGCGTTTGCATGGGCGATGAAGCGCAGGAAGAAGGTCACGGCAATCCACAAGGCCAACAGCTTTCACATGACCGACGGCCTTTTTCTGGAGGCGGTGCGCGACGTCGGCCGGGATTTCCCGGAAGTGGAACTCGAGGAGCTCCTGGTCGATGCGGCGGCGGCTCACCTGGTGCGTACTCCGGAGGCGTTCGATGTGCTGGTGACCACCAATTTCTACGGCGATATTCTGAGCGACCTTACCAGCGAACTCTCGGGCAGCCTCGGACTGGCCGGATCGGTCATGGCCAGCGACACGCTGTGCTGCGCCCAGGCGCAGCACGGTTCCGCACCGGACATCGCGGGCAGGAACATCGCCAACCCGGCGTCGATGATGCTTTCGATCGCGATGCTGCTGTCCTGGATCGGCGAGCACCGCGACCGGCCGAAGTATCTTGAAGCGGGATCGATCATGACCGCCGCCGTGGACAAGGCGCTGGAAGACCCGACTACCAGGACCAGGGATCTCGGCGGCGGCGCATCGACCGCCGCGTTCTCGGAGGCTGTCACGGACGCGATCTGAGGCTGAACGCCGCACCATGGACCAACGGCGAATCACCGTCATTCACGCGACCGAAGCGTCGATGGCGCCCGTTGCCGATGCGATTGAGCGGAACTGGAGCGATACCGAGCTGACCCATGTCCTCGACGACGGCCTGTCGCGGGACCGCCAGCGCCAGCCGCAGCTGACGGAAGATCTGCGCCGGAGAATTCACACGCTCGCGGCTTATGCCGCCGATTGCGGCGCCGAGGCAATACTGTTCGCCTGTTCGGCGTTTGGCGAGGCGATCGAGGCGGCGGCGGGGCAGATGTCCATTCCCGTACTGAAACCCAACGAAGCGATGTTTCGCGCCGCGCTGGATTGCGGCGACGCGCTGGCGCTTCTGGTCACGTTCGAGCCGGCAGGTCCGGCCATGGCCGCCGAGTTCGCGGAACTGGCGGGCTGCGCGCAGCCCTCGGCGCGCCTGACGACCGTTTACGTTCCCGGTGCACTCGACGCCTTGCGCCGCGGCGACGAGACGACGCACAACTCGCTGATTGCGGCCGCCGCCGGCCGGGTATCGGGCGCCGACGCCATCATGCTGGGCCAGTTCTCCATGGCCTGCGCGAACGCGGATTGCGAACGCGCCACCAGCGTCCCGGTCTTCACCAGTCCGGATTCGGCCGTCGTGCAGCTTCGCGCTCTACTTGGCGGGGACTGAGGCGCCGCGATATGTTGCTCGGAGTCATCGCCGACGATTTCACCGGCGCCAGCGATATCGCCAACGCCATCTCGCGCGGCATGGCCGGCGACGACGGACTGGCGGCGACGATTTACCTGGGCGTGCCGGAAGGCGCCGATACCCGGGCGGTCGATGCCGGCGTCGTGGCATTGAAGAGCCGATCGATCGCGGCGGGCCGTGCCGTCAGCGAGTCGTTGCGGGCCCTCGAATGGCTGCTGTCGCAGGGCGCGAGCCAGATTTTCTTCAAGTACTGCTCCACCTTCGACTCGACCCCGGAAGGCAACATCGGTCCGGTTGGCGAAGCGCTGGCCGATGCCCTGGGCGTCATGGGCGTCGTGGCCTGCCCCGCTTTTCCCGAGAACGGCCGCACGGTGTACCAGGGCCACCTGTTCGTCCATGACCGGCTTCTCAATGAGTCCGGAATGGAGAAGCACCCGCTCAACCCGATGACGGACCCGGACATCCGGCGCTGGCTTCGCGCCCAGACGCAGGCGCCCGTGGGCCACCTGCCCCTGGACACCGTTCGCAAGGGACCGGCGGAGGCGTCGCGGGCCCTGAACGAATGCGCCGATTCCGGCAACGTGCTGGTCATCGCCGACGCAGTCGAAGACGGTGATCTCGCGATACTTGGCGATGCCGTCAAACGCTCGCCCCTGGTGACCGGAGGCTCCGCCCTGGCGGCCGCCCTGCCCCGCAACTTTCCGGCCAGCGCCCGATCCTCGGGTGCCATGGACGCCGCCGGGGCGGTCGATGGACCGGGCGTCGTGCTGGCCGGAAGCTGCTCGAAGGCCACGCGGATGCAGGTGGAAATCCATGCCGGGAATCACCCGTCCATCGCCATTGACATTGCCGCCGTGATGGAGGGCCGGTTTGCGGCCGCCGAGTTGTTTGCGTCGCTCGAGCAATATCGCGGCAGGTCGCCGCTGGCCTATTCGAGCGACGCGCCGGACAGCGTCTCCCGGCTCCAGAATCGGTACGGCGTCGAAAGGATCGCCGCAAAACTGGACGGACTGTTCGGAAGCACGGCGGTCATGCTCAGGCAGGCAGGCTTCGATCGCATCGTGGTGGCCGGCGGCGAAACGTCGGGCGCCGTGATCGATGCACTGGCTCCGGCGCGGCTCGCGGTGGGCCGGGAAATCGACCCGGGCGTGCCGGCCCTGTACTCGCCGGATGCGGGCGATGGCTATGCGATTGCGTTGAAGTCGGGGAATTTCGGGGCGCCGGACTTTTTCGAGAAGGCCCTGGCCGTAATGGCGGGACAATAGTGACGTGAATACTGAAAACAGGCTGCGGGACGAAATCGCCCGGCTCGGCCGTTCGCTTTTCGAGCGCGGGCTGACGTCCGGCAGCACCGGGAACCTGTCCGCGCGCCTCGACGACGGCGGATACCTGGTGACGCCCACCGACACCAGCCTGGGCTTTCTCGATCCGGCCAGGCTGTCGCGGCTCGATTCCGAAGGCAACTGGATCGACGGAGACAAGCCGACCAAGGAAGGATTCATGCACCTTTCCATGTATCGCGCGGACGCGGACCGGCGAGCCGTCGCGCACCTGCATTCCACCTACTCCGTGTGCCTGTCCTGTCTTCGCGGCCTGGATACCGAAGACATGCTTCCGCCGATTACTCCCTACGTGCTGATGAAGGTCGGCCGGGTGGCGAAGGTCCCCTTCTTCCCGCCCGGCGATGAAGCGCTGGGCCCGGTCATCGAGGAAAAGGCCCGGACCCATTCCGGCATCATCATCGCCAATCACGGCCCGGTCGTGGCCGCCCGGTCGCTGCGGGCCGCCGTGTTCGGCATCGAGGAGGTGGAAGAAAGCGCGAAGCTGGCTTTTCTCCTGCGCAACGAGGACGTCGAGCTAATTCCCGAGGACTACCGGCAGACCTTGCTGAAGTCGGGGAAGTAGCGTGGACCGAAGAGAGTTTCTTTACCAGGCGGGCCTGTTCTCCACGTCGGCTTTGGTCGGGATGCCGGCCGCAGCGGCTCGGCAATGGTCCGAAGGCCGGATCAGGCACCTGATTCCGTTGTCGAACCACGACAGCATTCGGATCAAGGCGTCGTTTGCCGAACCGCAGTCCGGGCCTCGCCTGAAGATCGGCGCATCGGTATTTCCGGGCCGGCGGCGCGACAGCCAGGGTCGCTTCTGGTCGTTCCATGCCACGGGGCTGGAAAGCGACACCGAGTACGAGTTGCTGCTGCAATCCGCCGGGGGCGGCCCGTTGGCGGAAAGCTGGCCGCTGCGAACGGCGCCTGCCCTGGATGCGTCGAAGGAGCACCTGCGGGTGCTGCTCTACACCTGCGCGGGCGGTCCGGACGATGCGCAATGGCTGAACGGCGAATGGCGGTTCCTGCCGGTCGCCACCCGCCGGAGACTGCTGCGCCGGGCACTGGACTTCAGTCCCGATATCGCGATCGGCGTCGGCGATCAGACCTACTTCGACCAGTGGATTTCGCCCCGCAAGCGCGGCGGGCAGCACGCGGCCAACCGCGAGCGGATCTACGGGAGGTACGGCAAATTCGACCGCGACAGGCCGCTGTTCGGATCGAACAATGAGATCGTGCTGACAAGGTGCCTGAACGAACAGATCGCCAGCCTCTACGGGACCGACTTTCGCTCGGTTCCGCTCATCCTGACTCAGGACGACCACGATTATTTCGAGAACGACGAGGGAACGGACGAATTCGTGACCTTTCCACCCGGCAACTTCAGCGCTCGTCTCGGACGCGCGCAGCAGAGCCTGTACTTCCCGGAATTCCTGCCCGACCCCATGCGCCCGGTCCATCTCGCCGGTTCGCACGCCGACGGCATCAGCGAATCGTACGGCTCCTGTCGCTGGGGACAGCTGGCCGAGTTCCTCCTGTACGACTGCCGCCGGTTCATATCCCTTGCCGGACCGTCGGCACGATTCGTCGAAGAGGACGCCGAACGCTGGATCACGGCCCGCACCCGGGACGAGTCGGCCGTTCGCCACCTCGTGCAAGTTCCATCCACTCCTTTCGGCTGGACGGCTGGCAAGTGGGGCGAGTGGTATCCGGATGTCCTTCAGGCGGACGGCAGCCTCGGAGTGGAACAGGCCAAACCGTATTGGCAATCGGGATGGTTCAGCCAGCACCAGCGGCTGCTGTCGGCAATCGGCGGACAGAAGTCCCGGGTTCCGGTGGTCGTGTCGGGCGATCTGCATGCGGTCGCGGCCGGCCGACTACTCGAGAGCGGCGGGATGGGCCTGGACTCGCCCGTCAACGTGTTTCTTTCCGGTTCGATCGGCACGGGGAACGGTTGGCCAAGCAACGCCCGCGGAATCGGCGCGTCGCCGCCAAATGATGTGACAATCGACGAACGCCTGGAGCCCGTGGAAAGAAACGGTTTCACGATCCTTGACATCGATCCCGACGGCCTGACGGTCAGGCAGTTCGCATGGGACCGTGCTCTGGGAATTGAAGCCATCGACACGCTTGAGCCCCTTTCGGAGATACGACTGGATCGGAAATGACGGAAATGAACCTGAGCCCCAAGGAAATCCAAGCCTTTCACGAGGATGGAGTCGTCCCCTTGCGCGGCGTAGTTGACGCGGAGTGGCGGCGAGTCATTGCCGACGCCATCGAGGACGACATCGCGAACCCGGCGCCCTACTTTCACGGCTATGAGCCGGAGGACGGGAAGGGACGCTTTCACGGCAACCTGCGCACCTGGGAATTCCACGACGGCTTCCGGCGCTTCTGCTTCGAATCGCCCCTTCCGCGCATCGCCGCACGAATACTCGACTGCCGCAGGGTCAACCTGCTCTACGACCAGCTTTTCGTGAAGGAACCCGGCACGGCCAATCGCACCCGCTGGCACAACGACCAGCCGTACTGGTCCGTCAAGGGCTACCAGATCCTGTCGTTCTGGGTGGCCCTGGATCCCACCAACGCCGAGACCGGCGCGCTCGAGTTCGTGCGCGGCTCCCATCGCTGGGGGCGGTTCTATCAGCCGGAGGTTTTCGGGCGGACCAACGTCGACGAATATGAAAGGAACCCGGATTACGTAACGGTGCCGGACATTGAGTCTGCGCGGGACGACTACGACATCGTCAGCTTCGATCTCGAACCCGGGGACGTCTACGCCTTCCATGCGCTGGTGCTGCACGGCGCCGGCGGCAACACCAGCGAACAGGTCCGCCGGCGCGGCTACACGGTCCGGTATACCGGCGACGACGTCATCTATTCCAGCCACCCAGGCACCAACCGGGCCCTGCGCAACAGCCTGCTCAAGGACGGCGACCGTCTCGACAGCGACCAGTACCCGCTCGTCTGGAAAGCCTGACGGCTAACGCGACCGCAAGGCCCGGCGACCCCCCACCTCCAGCCCAGTCTAAAAGTGGACATATAATGTGTCCACTTTTTCATATCAGGGAGTACGTCATGAAGACCGTGGGCGCGGCGAAGTTCAAGCAACAATGTCTGTCCCTGCTGGATCACCTCGATCCCGAGGGCCTCGTAGTTACCAAGCACGGCAAGCCGGTGGCGCGGGTTGTGCCCTACGAACGCGGGTTCGCTCCGCTGATCGGAAGCCTCAAGAACAAAATCGTCGTTAATGGTGACCTGCTGAGTACCGGATCCGCTTGGCAGGCCAATGCTGAATCTTGACACCCACATCCTGATCCACGCGCTCGGCGGTGGACTGCGCCCCCGCGAAAGGGAGTTGCTGGAGCGAAACGAATGGAGTATTTCCGCGATCGTGCTCTGGGAACTGGCCAAGCTGGCGCAGCTGGGCCGCATCAGGCTCGAACTCGATGACCGGGAAGTCATTCGAGTGCTTAGCGGAATTCACCAGTGGCCGATCAGTCTGGATATCGCGCGAACCTCGACCCGGCTCGATTTCACCGGCGACCCGGCAGATGAGTTAATTGCCGCGACCAGCGTCGTGCATCAAGTGCCGCTGCTTACACGCGACGGTGCTATCCTGGATTCCCGCCTCGTTCCGCTGGCTTAGTTGAACCATGGGGCGAGGAGAGAAGCGGGCAGTCCCCTTCTCGTCGAGGGCTGGAAGCACTCAACCCCCAGCGCTCGCCTCTTGGGTCAGGCGTTGCCGCCCGGCGAAACCCGTTGCAAGGGCTCGGGCTTGTCGGCGGCTGCCAGCGCGTACCGAAACACAAGGCTTGAGAGGGCCCAGGATGCGAACAGGCCTCCCGCCAGGAGCAGCGGCGCGAACTCCTGCAGCCGGGGATACATCACCGATGCGGTGAACCAGACGGACACGAGAACGGCAATCACCACGAGTGCGGCAATGTGCGCAATGTCCTGTTGAGGTCGAACCAGGAAAGCCGGACAAAGCAGCGCGCCGATGCCAACAGCGCCCGCCAGAGGCAAGGAGAGATCCGCGGCGGCCACAGGATCCAGCGCGTGGAGCAGCGGAAAGGCCAGCGCCAACTGAATCAGCACGAGGACTGCCGGCAGCAGCGTCACGCAGGCGCCAAGCCTGCTGGTGGAGAGCGGCAGGCCCTTGAGCACGCGGAAATTGGCGAAACGCGGCACCGTTACGGAGAACCCAACTACGACCAGGCAAGCAAATATCGATCCGCGCACCACCGGGTCGGCCAAGTCCATGTGCGAATACGGACCACTCAGCTCCAACAGGTCCCTTATCCAGATATCGATGGCGAAAAAAGCGCCAAGGGCGGCCACGATCGCGATCGGCATCCACAGACAGCCGGCCGTGATTGCGGCGAATCCCGCAAGGTTTCGCGCCAGCGGCAGCCGCTTGCGGATTGCCCGCCCGGGGGCCGCCGATCCTGATCTGGATCGCGACCTGCGCGCGGTCAGCAATGCCCGCGTTCGCGCGTAGCCGACACCCGACAGGGCTGCGCCCAGGGCCAGGAAAACCAGTGGATGCTCCGCTTGCCACGCATCCGGGGACCCCAGAAAACGGAACGTGCCGAGAAACGATCCAAAGAAGGCGTATTCCCCGGCCAGCCATGCCGTGATGAAGAGCGCCCAAGTCGCGATCATTGCCCGGCGTGGCGCGGACTCCCCGCCATACTTGCGCCCGGAATTCTCAAGCGCGTCCATACAGAAGCACAAGCCGGCTATCAGGAACGCTGAGGCAACGGCCATCGGCACGGCAATCCAGCCGACTCCGCCGGCCCAATAGGCAAACAGCCATGCGATCAGCGCGAGTCCCAGAGCCCAGGCCGTGGGAACACCGACAATCACAGCGCAATAGGCCTTCGCAAGTGCGCGTCGATCGATAGGCAGGTGCATCATGGCCCGAGTGAGCCCGCGTTGGTATTCGGCGAGAATGACGCCGACGAGCACGCCCGCGTAAGCCATGCCGGAGAGCGCCAGAGTAGAGCCGAACCCGTCGGGGCCGTTCAAGCTGTAACTCAGCAGCGACACGGCCATGTAGAGCGCACTGCCCAGCAACAGGAACCTGGACCTGCGCGTCAGAAAATCGCGCGCGATGCGGTTAATCATGTTCCCGGCCCTCGACCAGACCCGTGAAGAGTTCCTCGAGCGTAACGGGCTGCACGGATATGCCGGTCGCGCCGCAGCCGTCGAGGGCCTGGCGGTATTGGTCGGCGGAGTCCGTAAGGACGCGCTGCCGGTCGCCGTCGCGCTCGACCAGTCGGGCCCCGGATGGCGGCTCGCCGCCAAGCGTAAAACTCACTTGCCGATGGGTCTCCAGCAGTTGGTCGGTGCGCCCTTCCACCAGCAGCCTTCCGTCGTTGATGACTCCGATGTGATCCGTGAACCGCTCCAGATCGGCAAGATTGTGCGACGAGATCAGAACGGTATGGTCCTCGTCGCCCATCAGGGCCAGCAGTTCCGCGAACAGGTCCTTTTTCGAGAGCACGTCGAGACCGATGGCGGGCTCGTCCATGATCAGGACCCGGGGACGCCGTGCAAGCGCGAGGACCAGACCCAGCTTTGTGGCGCCGCCGAGCGAAAGCGACGCGATCTTTTCGTCCGGATCGATCCGGAAGCGCCTGAGCAGGTGGTCGCAGTAGGCCTGGTCCCAATCCGGATAGAAAGCGCGAATGAAGCGTATTGCGCGCCGCACATATTTCCAGGAAACGAAACTGGTGTGCGGACTGACGTAGGCAGCGGCGAGTTTCAAATCCATTTCGTCCTTCCTGTGGTCGTAATCGAGCACCTGGATTTCACCGGCTTCCGGAAGCCCCAGGCCGAAAATCAGGTCCAGCGTAGTGGTCTTGCCGGCGCCGTTCGGACCCACCAGGCCGTAGATGGCCCCAGCGGGGACGGTCAGATCCAGGGGGCCCAGTCGAAAACGTGGATATGTCTTGCTCAGGCCACGGATTTCGATAGCGTTTGTGCTTAGCATGACTATTCCTCGGAAAGTGTTTCTGTGGTGACCCGGCTTACGAAAGCCCTGGCCTCGGCGGAGCTCAGACCGGCCTCTCTGGCTTCCTGGATTGCCGAACGGATCAGTGCCTCCGCCTGCTCGCGCTTGGCGGCGCGGCTTCGCTCGCGGCCGTTGGCGGCGACGAAGGTGCCGAGTCCCTGGCGGCGGTAGATGATTCCTTCTCTCTCGAGCTCCTCGTACGCGCGGCGCACGGTGATGATGCTGACCAGCAGTTGCTCCGCAAGCAGGCGGAAGGAAGGCAGCGGCGTATCGCCGGCCAGGCGCCCCTCGCCGATCTCGCGCTTGAAGCCGTTGACGATCTGCTGATACAGCGCGCCGGGCGCGGCCGGTGAGATCGGACCGATCTGAACGGCGATTTCCCTGCGCTCACTCATATTGGTGTGTATATATAACATATACAGTTGAGCCAAGCAACGCGAGAGGAGCAGTCAGCATGCGCTTGCTGCCTGGGCTGGTTATTTCAGTGAGGGCGGGACGCCGCGAGGGACATGCCCTCGCTCCCCAGGCTAGTCGTCGCTGGGTTTGAAGGCTTGTTCGAGGGCTTTCTGGATGGGTGGCGGGGCGGTGGCGTAGTGGTCGAATTCCATCGTGTAGGCGCCCTCGCCTCCGGTCATTGACTTCAGCCGGGTCTGGAAGTCGCCCAGCTCGCCGATCGGCGCCTGCGCGGAGATGACCACCTGGTTGCCCGGGACGGAGTTGTTGCCGCTGATGCGGCCGCGCGAGCCGGACAGGTGGCCGGCGATGTCGCCCATGTGCTGGCCGGGCGTCGTGACCTCGATCTTCGCGATCGGCTCCAGCACGATGGGCCGGGCCTTGCCGATCGCGTCCAGGAAGGCCTTCTTGCCCGCGGCTACGAAGGCGACTTCCTTGGAATCCACCGGATGGTGCTTGCCGTCGTACACGGTCACGCGGATGTCCTGCAGCGGGTAACCCGCCACCGCGCCTTCCAGCAGCACCTGGCGCACGCCCTTCTCGACCGCCGGCATGAACTGGGACGGGATCACGCCGCCCACCACCTTGTCGACGAACTCGAAGCCGCCGCCGCGCGGCAGCGGTTCGATGTTCAGGAACACCTCGCCGAACTGGCCCGCGCCGCCGGTCTGCTTCTTGTGCCGGTGATGCCCCTCGGCCTTGCGCGTGACCGTCTCGCGGTATGCGATGCGCGGCTGCCGGGTCTCCACCTCGAGGTTGAACTCCTCGGCCATGCGGTCGAGGATGACGCGCAGGTGCAGTTCGCCCATGCCGCGCAGGACAGTCTCGTTGGCCTGCGAATCGAACTCCAGCAGCAGGCTGGGGTCCTCGGCGGTCAGCTTGGCCAGCGCGTCGGACAGCTTCTTCTCGTCGCCGCGCCGGGTCAGTTCCAGAACGACGCCGTGCATCGGCGCCGGCAGCGGCGCGTCCGCGAATTCGAGCCGGTCATGCGCGTGTTCCGCGTGCAGGACGCCCCCGTACGAGAGTTCGTTGATCTTCGAAAGCGCGGCGATGCCGCCGGGGCCGACCGACTGGACTTCATGCGACTCGGCGCCCTGCAGCGCGTACAGGTGGGCCGCCTTGATCGCCTTGCGCTGGTCGTCGAGATAAAGCGAATCGCCGATGTTCACCTGGCCCTGAAAGACGCGGAAAACGCCCATCTTGCCGACGTACGGATCGACGTTGATCTTGAACAGCAGCGCGACCGCGTCCGCGTCCTTGTCCGCCTTCAGCGTGACCGCCTCGCCGTTCAGCGAACACGCCGGCGGATTGCCCTCGCGCGGCGACGGCGCCAGCAGGTTCATCGCGTTGAGCAGCTGATTAATGCCGGACCCGGTGGCGGCGGATACGAAGCACACCGGCACCAGGTGGCCCCGGCGCAGCGCGCGTTCGAACGCGCCGTGCAGCTGCTCCGGGTTCATGTCCTCGCCCTCTTCCAGATACAGCTCCATCAGGTCGTCGTCCAGTTCCACGACCTGGTCGACGATGGCGGTGTGCGCCCCGGCTACGGAATCGAAGTCGGTGTCGGCGTCTTCCGGATTGAAATAGCAGTCGGCCACCCGCGCGGCATTGTCTGCCGGCAGGTTCAGCGGGATGCATTCGCGCCCGAAGGAGTCGCGTATCTGCTCCATCAGGCCGGGCAGGTCGGCGGTCTCGCTGTCGATATGGCTGACCACGATGAACCGGGCCAGCTTCATCTCCCCGGCCGCGTCCATCGCCCGGCGGGTCATCAGTTCGATGCCGGATGCGGCGTTGATGACCACCATGGCGGTCTCCGCGGCGGGCAGCACGCTCAGCGCCCGCCCGGCGAAATCCGCCGAACCCGGCGTGTCGATCAGGTTCACGCGGGCGTCGTCATGATCGAAATGACAAATCGACACGTCGGAGGAATACTGCAGGCGCTTCTCTTCCGGACGGTAGTCGCACACGGTGGTGCCGCGTTCGATGCTGCCGGGCGTCTTGATCGCACCGGAAGCCGCCAGCAGCTTCTCCGCCAGCACGGTCTTGCCGGCGCCGGAATGGCCGAGGAGAACGATGTTGCGGATGGAAGCGGTGGATGGATGGGTCATGCTCGGCAGTCCTCGGCTTTGCTCGAAGGGGCGGGTCTATGTGGCCAGGCTTTCGGGTTGCGCGGCCCCGGAATCGTCCGGGTCGCCCGGGACGTCCATAATCGCCGGCCCGGGTTCCTGTTGAGGCTGGTTTTCCAGGATTTCCTTTAGATTGGCCAGGCCCTGCTCGTAGGCGGGACCTACCATGCCGTCCATCATCAGCCCGACATAGCGCGCCACCGGGTTGCCGCCCATGTCCGTCTCCAGCGTCCAGGTGAGGATCGATCCTCCGGCGCCGCCGGCATCGATGAGGTAGTCGGCGTTGGCGAGGCCGCCGGTGCCGAAGTCGAGCGCCATGCGCACCCTGGAGTAAGGCTCGCTCAGGGTGATTTCCTGCATCCCGTCGCCCACCTGGGGATGATCGCTGTACCAGGTCATGCGCGATCCGGCGCCGGTGGCGGGTCCCTCGTAAACGTAACGCGTGGTGGGATCGATCTGCGCCCATGGTTGCCAGCGGTTGAACTGCTGGAAGTCGTTCACCATCGTAAACACCGCTTGCGGCGAAGCGTCGATTTCTACCGAGCGCTCGACTCGAACGTCGCGCGGAAGCAGGAAACCGACGACGAAAAACAACACCAGCAGCGCCACGATGCCGAGCAGTATTCTCTTGATGATGACCATGCCGAACCCCTCTTGCCGGAACCCCTGCCCGCGCGTCGGACAGGGTGCGGGAATTTACCACAGCCCCGCCGGTTTGAGGCAATATGCGCTCTCCGGCTTCGTGCCGTGACACCGGTTCGCCTCCTGCAACGAAAAAGGGAAAGTCCATGTCAAACGCTCCACCGCTGCGCTTAAGCCGCGCTTTCGCCGACACGGCCAAGGGCCGCATTCACTACCGTTATCACTTTCCGGGTTCGGCGCAGGGCACGCTGCTGATGCTGCACGCCTCGCCCACGTCGTCGTGGAGCATGCGCACGCTGGGCGGGGCGCTGGCGAAGACCCTGAACGTGGTTTGCCCGGACACGCCGGGCAACGGCGACTCGGACGCGCTCGAGATGGAGCAACCCCGCATCGAGGATTTCGCCACGTCCATGCTGGCGCTGCTCGACACGCTGGGAATCGAAAGCGCCTCGGCCTATGGCAGCCACACCGGCGCGCACACGGCCATCGAACTGGGCATTGCCGCGCCGGAGCGGATCGGCAAGGTCATCCTGGACGGGATTGCGCTGTTCGAGGGCGAGGAGCGTCAGGACATGCTGAGCAACTACGCGCCGGAGGTGCACCCGGACCTGGAAGGCCGGCACTACCTCTGGGCGTTCCAGTTCATGCGCGACCAGAACATCTTCTTTCCCTGGTTCAAGCGCGACAAGGAGCACCTGCGCGGCACGGGCATTGTTGCGCCCGAATTGCTGCATAAGGCCACGGTGGAGGTGCTCAAGGCGCTCACGACCTACCACAAGGCCTACCGGGCGGCCTTCTCCCACCGGGTTCGCGAGCGCATGCCGCTGTTGACCTGCGAGGCGCTCGCGATCTGCGACGAGCAGGATCCGCTGCTCGAACACACTCGCGAAGCCGCGGCGCTCGCTCCCCGCGCGCGCTTCCTGGAGACGCCGGGCTACGAGGACCCGGAGTTCCTGACCCGCAAGGTCGCGGCCATCCACGAATTCGTGACCAGTTGAGGAGGGCGGGACGCCCTCCCACCCAGGAATCAGAGGAGGGGGCCGGGGTCGTCGGGGCCCATCATCGCTTCGCGCAGCGCCGGCAGCGGCGCGTTGCCGAGCGAAAGCAGTTGCTCGTGGAAATCCTTCCAGGCCGTGCGCCCGCCCCGATCCGCGGTCCAGTCCTCGCGCATCTTCACGATGATCAGCTTGCCCAGCGTGTAGACGAAGTAATCGGGATCGTAGGTGCCCCTCAGCGCCTGCTGCTGCGCATTGCCCGGATCCAGGTAGGCCAGTTCCGCGAACATCCGTTGCGAGGTCTCGACATCCATGCCTTCCACGTGCAGGCCGATGGATGACAGGAAACGCACGTCGCGCATCAGCGCATCGAGGATCTGACCGACCCTGAGCAGCGGCTTTCCTTCGCCCAGTCCCGCTTCCTGCATCAGCTCCTCGGTGTAGTGGGCCCATCCCTCGCTGAGCATGGCGTTCCAGATGATCTTGCCCATCCGGTTGCCGGAGCGCTTGATGTAGAGCGAATGCAGGAAATGCCCGGGCCAGACTTCATGCACCGAGGTGTTGAGCAGGTCGGCTTCACCGGGCACGTACTGCCGCTGCACTTCGGGCGGCCACTCCGGGTCCGGGCCGGCGATGTAGTAGATGGCCGGCAGGCCCTCCTCGAAGGCGCCGGGAATTTCGATGTAGGCGGAATTGGTGCGCCGGTAGGCGGGCGCCTCCGCCACGAAGGCGGTCTCGTCGCTGGGAATGCCGACGATGTCCGCATGGAGCAGGAAATCCCTCAGTTCCGGCAACTGTTCGTTGGCGCGCGCCACGGCGCCCTGTGCGGGCTTGTCGTCGCGCACCATGGCGGCGCATTCGGCGATTGTGATTTCCGGATCGACCTGCTTGCAGGCCGTCCGCAAGAGTTCCAGGTTGCGCGCCAGGTCGGCCTGCGCCACGCCCTTCAGCGTCTTCCAGTCCAGGTCGATCCGGTAACGGCGCCAAAGCAGCTCCCGGTAGCGTTCCTCGCCGAGGGCGAAGTCGCCGCTTGCGTCCTCGAGGCGCAGCTCCAGCCAGGTCTCGACTTCACGCAGGGCCTGCACGGCGGGCGCCAGCGCTTCGGCAAACGCGGCCTGCAGATCCTCGTCCGCGACATCGGCGAACAGGCCGGGAACGTCGTCCTCGAAATGCGACGCCAGCCCGCCGAAGTTGACCAGTGCGGTGCGAACGAACGGCCGCGCAAAAGGCGGCTCAAGCGTACCGCGCATCTGCTCCAGATAAGCCGGGACCTTCTGCAGGTGGGCGGTCAACGCCGCCAGCCGCTCGTCCCTGGAGGCGTAATCGCGCGATACGTAAACGCTGGGGCTCAGTCGCCCCGCGTACCAGGCAGGGTTGCGCCGGTGATATTCCGCCACCTCCACGCTGAACAGCATGCTCTCGATGGAGGCAAGGAGATGCCGGCGCTCAAGGTCCTGTTCCGGATCCAGGGCTTCCGCGGGAAACTCCCCCTGGGCCCTTCGGACGTACTGCCGAAGCATGTCGCCGCGCTCGCGGATCGCTTGTGCGCTCACGTCCGGAAGCTGTCCGTCGAATTCGTGCCGGCCGGCCCACACGGCGCGCGTCGGCTCGGCCGCGAACAGGTCCTCGATGAACTCCCCGGTGAATCGTCCCCACCCGGATTCGGCCATGGCCATCGGTTCCTCCTCCGGCGCCTCTCCGCCGCATCCCGAAATCGCGCCGGCCGCCGCCGCCAGGGCGGCAATCAGGCCAATGGAAGTTTCGCGCAGGTTCATTGGAAGAAGCCTGCAAATTGTATCTGGCACGCGGGCCGGCGTCGTTTCGGGCAGCTAGTCCTCTTGCTCGAACCGGAAATCGCGGTGGCAGTTCCGGCAGGCGTCGGCCAGCCGTCTCAGCGACTGCACCATGAATTCCCGGTCCCCGGATCCGGCCGCTGCAACCAGGTTGCGGCCCTCGCGTTCGGCCGCCTCGGCCCTGTTCAGGAACTGCTCGGGCCTTTGCCAGATGCCCGGCAGGGCCGACGTATCGCCTTCGTCGGACCCCGGCGGAAACAGCGAGCTGACCAGTTGCGCATTCAGCCCCAGCGAGCTGGCCTGGGTTTCGACGTGTCGTTCATCCAGCTCCAGGCCGCCGGCCAGCAGTTCCGTCAATGCCGAAAGGTGCGCCGCCATGCTCAGCATGACGTCCTTGCGATAATCGATCATGCCCTGTTCGTCCGCCGCGCCGACGGCCAGCAGAACGACGGCCCCGATGGCTGCCGCAAACCCTCGGGGCATGGCACTAGAGCTCGCGCAGGGCCGCGGTGACCTGCGCCGTCGCCGCCCGCACGGCGGGAAAGATTCCACCCACCAGGCCCACGATCAGGGCCGCGACGATTCCCCTTCCGAGGAGGTCCGGCGTCACCGCAAAATTGAACACGACCTGGCTGAAACTGGAGGCCAGGGTGGAGGCCTGAAAACCGTTCAGGGCGAACCAGGCGATCGCGCAGCCGAGCACGCCCCCAAGGAACGCCAGCACCACCGACTCCAGCAGTGTCGCCAGCGCGGTGGGAAAGGAACCGAAGCCGACCGCCCGCAGCGTGGCCAGTTCGCGCGCCCTGGCGGCAATCGACGCGTACATCGCGTTAAGCGCGGCGAAAACGGCGCCGATGCCCATGAGCACGGATATGGGCAGGCCGATATTGTTGATGAGCGAGGCCGTGTCCTCGGCCTGATCGGAGTAGAACTGCTTCTCGCTCCAGACGTCCACGCTCAGCCGTTGGTCGTCGCCCAGCGCCTCTTCCAGTTGCAGTCGGCCGTCCGCGCCGTCCACGCGGGCGCGCACAACCTGAAACCCGTTGCCTAGCTGATACGCCGACTGGAGCACGTTGACGTCGCACCAAAGCTCCGATTCGAACACCGAACCGCCGGTCTCGAACGCTCCCGTCACGAGCCATTCGGTCTTGCCGAAGCGGATGGTCTGCCCGGGTTCCAGGCCCACGAACTGGTTGCGCGCGCCACGGCCGACGACCAGTTCGAACCGCCCCGGAGTGAATTCCCGCCCCTCCGCCAGCCGATAGTCCTTGCGCAGCGAATAGCCGGTAGGCTGGATGCCGCGCAGCGCCACGTTGGCCTCGGTCCCGGACGACTTGCCCACGGCGTTGACGATCCAGAACAACTCCGCGGAAACCTCGGGCTCTCCTTCCGCGTCCCTGGCAATGCCCGGGGCGTAACGGATCACGTCCGCCTGCTCTCCTGTAAAGCGGCTGTTGAGTTCCGCTGTGGAGCCGCTGCGCAGGACCAGCGCCACGTCTTCCTGCCCGGTCCCGTCCATGGTCTTCTCGAATCCGGAGGCCATCGAAAGCACGCCGGCGAAGACGCCGGTCAGCGCGGCGATCCCGGACATGGCCACCGCGGCCGTGCCGGGCCTGCGCGGCAGGCTGCGCAGGTTAAGCGCCGCGAGGGCCGCCGTCTGCGTCAGCCAGCCGAACACAGCACTACGTGGTGCGCAACAGCGCCACGATGTCCAGCCTGAGCGCCCGGATGACCGGCGGCAGCACGGACCCCAGGCTGATCGCCAGCATCAGCGCCAGACCCAGCGTTATGGAAAAGGCGCCGATTTGCAGGCCGGCCGGGAACATGGCCCCCATGGTGCCGGCCACGAGCGTCAGGGCGCCCCATCCCAGCAGCATCGCCAGGATGCCCACGGGCAGGACCAGCAGCAGGCCCTCCAGGACCGTCAGCCGGAAGATGCTCCCGGAGGTGAAGCCCAGCGTCTTGAGCACGCCCATTTCGTGGATCCGCTCGCGCACCGACTGCGCCATCGTGTGGCCGGTCACGAGCAGGATCATGAACACGACGGCGCTCAGGATCAGGGTCACGATCAGCCCGATGTTGCCGAACTGCTGCGCGTATTCCTGGGCGAAGGCCGCCTCGGTGTTGGTCTTGGTCTCGGCCGGCGAATTCTCGAATTCGGCGTCGATCGAGGCCATCAGGTCCTCGATCGGCATCGAGCCGTCGCCCTTGGACACGTACCAGCCGATGGTGCCCTTGCCGAAGGCCCGGGCCTCGTCGAAATAGTCGTAATGGAACAGCACCACGCCCGCATTCATGCCGGCGTCGGTGTCGTCGAAAATGCCCTCGATATCGAATTCCCAGACGTCGCTGCCCGTGTTGCGCGTCCAGATGCTGGACCTGAGCGGCACCCGGTCGCCCAGCTGCCAGCCGTACTGGTTCGCCACCGGGCGTCCGACTATGGCTCCCATCCGGTTGCCCAGCCAGGCCTGCTTCTGTCCCTCGTCCAGCTTGATTTCGGGGTTGAGCGCCAGGTATTGCTCGGCCTCTACCGGATACTGGGCAAACTCGGGGTTGTCCTGATAGCGGGCCCCGAACCAGGTGCCGTGGGAGACGGCCTCGACGCCCTGAAGACGCGCGATCCGGGACTCATAGGCGATCGGCAGCATCATGATCAGCGAAACCTTGTGCGAAGTCAGCAGCCGTTCCTGGGCCGCCGGACCGACATCGGACAGGGAAAACGCGATCCGCAGGCCCTCGAGCAGGGTAAAGAGGAAGAACACCACCAGCACGGCCAGCATCGTGAAGACGGTGCGGATCGGTTTGCGCCAGAGATTGCGCCAGATCAGTGTGAAACGGTTCATCAGTGGATCTCCTCCGGCGCCGCGCCCAGTTCGCCCTTGTCGAGGTGCAGCACGCGGTGGGCGAAGGAAGCGGCGCGCGGATCGTGGGTGACCATGACGATGGTCTTCCCGTAGTCGCGGTTCAGCCGTTGCAGCAGACTCATGATTTCGTCGGCGGTCGCGCGGTCCAGGTCGCCGGTGGGCTCGTCGCACAGCAGTATGGGCGGATCGGACACGATGGCGCGCGCGATCGCCACCCGCTGCTCCTGGCCGCCCGACAACTCCCGCGGATAGTGCTTGGCCCGGTCCGCCAGGCCCACCAGTTGCAGCGCGGTGTTGACGTGCTTCTTGCGCTGCGAGGCCGAAAGGGACGTCAGCAGCAACGGCAGCCCCACGTTGCGGGCGGCGGTCAGCACCGGCAGCAGGTTATAGAACTGGAAGATGAACCCGATGTTGCTCGCCCGCCATTTCGCCAGCGCGCCCGTCGAAAGCCTGCTGATATTTTTACCGTCCACCTCGACGTCGCCTTTGGTCGGCTTGTCGAGACCGCCCAGCAGGTTCAGAAGCGTGGTCTTGCCGGACCCGGAAGGGCCCATCAGGCCCACGAAATCGCCTTCTTCGATGGCCAGCGAGATGCCTTCCAGCACGCGCACCAGCTCGCGCCCCTTGCGGTAATTCTTGCTGACCTCCGCCAGACGGATCAATTCTCGGGCCATGAATCGCGCTCTTGTATTCCCTGCGGGGTCAAGGATATTGAATTTCCGCCCCGTCGGATAGCCCCGCGGGCGGATCGAGGATGACCCTGTCGCCCGGCGACAGTCCGGAAAGAACCACCACTCTCAGGCCGTCCCGCTCGCCCGCCGCGACGCTGCGGCGCACGGCCCGTCCGTCTTCCGCCACGTACACCCAGTGATTGTCCGCCGGTCCCTGCAGGGCCGACGAGGCGATGCTCAGACGGTCCGGGCCGGCCACGGCAGCCGGCGCCGGCCGTCCCGGCTCGATGAACGAAACCTTTGCGCCCATGTCCGGAAGAATGCGCGGGTCCCGCTGGAGAATGCCCACCCGGACCCGGACCGTGGCCTTCTCGCGGTTGGCCGCCGGCACGATCGCGATCACCTCCGCCGGAATGCGCCAGGAAGGATAGGCGTCCAGTCGCGCGGTCACCGCGCCTCCGGGCTGCACCCGCTGCAGGTAAGCCTCGTTGACGTCCACCTCGATTTCCAGCGATTCCATGTCCACCAGCGTGCAGATGCCGGTGCGGGTGAATCCGCCGCCCGCGGAAACCGGGGAAACCATTTCGCCCGGCTGTGCGTTCTTGTCGATGACCACGCCGGCAAAGGGAGCGCGAATCACCGTTTCGCTGTGCGCCTGCCGCTGCACCGCCACCGCGCGCTCCGCGACGGTAACCGCAGCGTCGTTGGATTCAAGTCGGGCGCTCAGCCGGTCGCGGGCGGCCGTGGCGGCGTCCAGCTCGGCTTCGCTCGCCAGTCCCCGGTCGTGCAGTTCCGACAGCCGGGTGTAAGACAGTTCGGCTTCATGCAGCTCGGCGCGGGTCTCGCCCAGCGCGCTGCGCGCCGAAGTCAATTGCGCTTCGGCCAGGCGCAACTGCGCCAGTTCCGCCGCGTCGTCCAGCTCGGCCACCACCTGGCCCTCCTCGACGGTCATGCCTTCCTCCACGAGCACCCTGCGGATCCTTCCGGTGCGCTGGGACGAAACGGTCGCGGCGCGCCGCGCGGTCACGTAGCCGCTGGCGTCCAGAACGCTGGCCGCAGCGCCGGCCGACGACGAACGCACCGTCTCGACGCGCACTGCCGTCGCCGAGTCGGGCCAGAACCAGGCGGCCAGCAATGCAAGCGCGCCGGCCACGCAAACCGTGCCGATGGACGGCCACAGGAATCGCTTGAAGCGGCTTTCCGGGGGCTGCTCATCCCGCGGAATGCGCAGCCCCTCCAGGCTTGGGCGGTCGCCGGTTTCGCTCATTGAGCGCCGGGCTGGGCGCTGGCGGAATCGGCCTGGGAGGGAAGACGTCCCGTCTTCCCGGAGGGCGGGACGCCCTCCCCCCCGGGTGCGGGATTGCCGGGATGCTGCGACAGGATCGTATCCATGGCCTGGAAGAACGCCTCGATGACCGGTTCGCCGTAGCGGCCCACAGGCGTGCCGTTGTAGATGACCCGCGTCCCGTCCTGCACGAACTCGCGCACCAGGGGCTCGTTCCAGTCGGGATAGTCGATGGGATCGTAGCGGCTGTATTCGTCGAAACCCTCGTAATTGACCATCGCGTGCCCGAAGGCGGTGTCGGTGTTCTCGGCGAAGAACGAGACGGGCAGGTTCACGACGTAGTCGTAGCCGGCGTTGATGCCGTTCCAGTACGCCTCGTTGGTGGACAGGTAGCGGTCGTCGGGATCGTTGAGCGGATCGGCGAAATTCTCCTGGCTCACCACCACCTCGCTGCGGGAAAAGCCGTAACTCTCCAGCACTTCGCGGACGTCGTTCTCAACCGCTTCGAGATACGGCGGCCCCAGTTCCAGCCAGGCCTCGTGCGGAACATTGTCCCAGGGCATTCCATGGCTCGATATCACCACGTTTACCGAATCCGCGGGCGAAAACGTGTCCAGCCGGTCCCTCAGCATTTTGATGTAGGCGGTGCGGATCACCGGGATGTCGCCGAGTTGCGGAGTGATGATCACCTTGATGTGCTTGCCGTTGCGCTCCTCCCACTCGTGGATGTAGTGCATCGCGTGCTTGACGCTGCCGTTGAATTCCTCGTGGTGCGAATAGACCGGCCGCGGGATGGCCAGCAATACCGTGTCCACCCCGGTGTCGAGCAGGTCGTACATGGCCTTGCGCGCCATGCCGAAGTGTTCGGCGGTCACCCAGGCCCAGGGGATGTCGCCGTACTTTTCGTGCACCCGCTGCATCGCGTCCTCGGCGAGGAGGCGGCTGCCTTCCTCGTGAGGCACCCGGCCGTCCATGAAACCCTTGCCTGGCGCGTAGTAGAACACCCGGCACTTGGTGATCAGTCGGGCCGCCGAGGTGGACATGCCGGCCTTGCGGTCGGGAAGCAGGAAGAACCCCTGGGACATGTAGGTGGCGGTCGAGGGCGGCGACCAGACGACTTCGCCGGTCAGGTACTTGTCCGCGTAGGGCACGCCGTCGAAGTCCGTATCGCGCCCCATGTGATCGATCAGCCGGGTGGGCGTGAATTCCTCGAACTCGTAGTAGCGCTCGGCGTCCATGAGCACCACGCCCCGGTCGGCGCCGGCGATGTTGCGGATCGGCCAGGGAATGTACTGCAGGCTCTTTTTCGATAGCACGTAGTAGTCCTCGAAACGCAGTTCCTCCGGCTGGATGAGGTGCGAGATGAAGATTCCCACGCGGCCCTCGGGCACGGTGTCCTGGGCCTTGTAGTACTCGAAATAGTTCGGCTCCACCAGTTGCGGCGGAGTGCGGTTCATGTACTGAAACACGCCGAAGCCGGCCACCGCGAGCGTAAAGACCGCGATCACGGCCACGACCAGCACCTTAAGCAGCATCTTCATCTTTTCAACTCTCCCGCTGTTCGCGAAGTGAATCGGCGCCTCGGGCGAACGGCACGCGGTCCAGCCAGTCGCGCGCGTCAACGGCGGTTTCGCGCGGCGCTTCCTGTATCGCCATGTGCCCCACGCCGGGATAAATGATAGTCTCAACCGTAGGCGCGCTCGTCAGCAGCCGGGCCAGTTCGGCGGCCAGTTCCACGTGCACCTGCGGATTGTCCTCGCCCCACTGGATCAGGACGGGCGCCGACACCTGCCCGATCAGTTCCTCGATATTGCCCGAAATGTACTGACGCAGACGTGCCAGTTGCGCCGGGCGCTGTCCTTCCAGCCGCCACAGGTCATGCCAGCGGTCGACGAGTTCGGGCGAGACCCGTTGCGGATCGCTGAAGCCGCCCTTCAGCATGAATTCCGGCAGCGCGCGGGGCGTGATCCAGCGAACCAGGGCCGTCACCGGCGACATGCGCGGCGGCGCCTCCCGGCCTCGAACGCCGGGCTCCAGCGAACCGGGCGAAATCAGGCCCAGGCCGGCCACCTTGTTAGGATTTCGGACCGTGTAGTGAATGGCGACGGTGCCGCCCAGCGACGTCCCGACGATCGCGCAGCGCTCCACGCCCAGGCGATCGAGCAGCCGCTCCATCAGGTCCACCGTGCGAGGCAGGCTGTAATCGCCCGTCGCGTCGGCGCCGGACAGGCCGTGACTGGTCATGTCGAAGCGAACGACGCGATAGCGGTCCTTGAACGCGTCCACCCAGGGGTCCCAGCCGATCAGGCTGGCGAAGTTGGCGTGGATCAGCACCACCGCCGGGCCCTGGCCCTCGTCGCGGTAGTGGATGCGGGCCCCGTCGATCTCCGCGAATTGCGACGACGGCGTGCCGTAGCGGGCTTCGAGCGTCTCGGCCGGGATGTCCCGCCAGATCCAGGCGGCAACGCCGAACCCGATCAGCGCAAGAGCGATCAGCCCGCCGGCGGTCCAGGCGAGCGCCAGAAAAATACCGCGCAGAATCCTCAAAGGGGTTGTCCCGGGCGCGGACCTTCGGCGGCCACCAGCAACAGCGGCCCTTCGGACACCACCACGCCGCCGCGCTGTTCCAGCGTCACGGCGAAGGCCACCGGCTCAACCACGTTCAGCTTTGCGTCCACGGGGACAACGATATCGCCATCGGCGGAAGCGTCAAATACGCCGCCGTCCACCGGATGCGCATAGCGGTCCGGGACCACGATCCACAACTGGTAATGCTGCGATTCGGGATCGTTCGGCGGCAGCCCGGCGAATCGCATCTCGCCGGCCTGCAGCGTATCGCTCCATACGATTTCTCCACGCACCTCCTCGTAACCGCTGGTGTCCGAGCGCCATGGCAGCCTGACGACGTCCGGGGCCGACTGCACCGAAACGCTGTCCGGGACGGTTGGCTGGCGCGGCAGCAGCACGGTGCTGACGATCCAGACGATCACCATGGCCGTGGCCGCGCTCCATCCCCAGCGGGCCGGCCAGTTGGCCCGGGTTGCGCGCGGTGGGTTGTCCACCGCGCGGGCGCGGGCCATGCCCAGCAGGCGTTCGCGCAAATCCCCGGGCATCGGCCGCCACGCCTCGCGGTCCTGCGCCAGGAACGCGGCCTGCCCCAGGGCCGCGGCCTCGTGCATGGCGTCGCGTTCGCGCATACGGTCGGCGGCCGGCATGTCGGCCAGCAATTGCCGCAACTCGCCGAACTCCGCGTCGTCGAGCCGCTCCCCGGCGGCCTCGGCCGCGAGCAATTCGCGGATTCTGTCAGCCGGCGTCATTTTCGGCCTCCCCGCGCTGCACCTTGAGCGCCGCCCGCAGCCGGATAAGGCTGCGGCGGATACGCGTCTTGACGGTTCCCAAGGGCATATTCAGGCGCTTCGCGATCTCGCTATGTGAATATCCTTCGTAAAGGGACAGCGAAAGGATTTCCCTTTCGTTCCCGGACAGCTCGCGCAGCAGCGGTTCGACCCGCATCATTTCGAGCTGTGCGTCGAGCCGGGCCTGGTCGCTGCTGTTCTGATCCACCTCGTCGCCCACCAGCGGCACGCCGCCGGAAAAACGGGCCTCGTGCCGGACCTGGTCCACGATCCGCCGGCGCGCGACCGTGAGCACGAAGGTCAGTTCGCTGCCGCGATCGGGGCGGAACCGCCCGGCGCTGGACCAGAGCGAAAGGAAGGCTTCCTGCACCGACTCCTGGGCGATCGGGGAAGCGCCGAAATAGCGCCGCGCCAGCGACCACACCAGGTCGCCGTACTGGTCGACGAGTTCGGTCATGGCGAGCGGGTCGCCGTCGGCAATCCGCTCGAGTATTGCGGGGCCGGACGCAGGCGAAGCGCCGGCCGTTGCCGCCTTGCCTCTGTTCACGCGATCATCCAAGCAGCCGTTCGGACCCGAGAAAGCCCGGATTGTATTCGCACACCAGGGAAATACCGCGCCGCTGGCATAGACTGAGGCGAGCGCAGCCTTGAGGGCGGGAAAGCATGAATCGACTGAGGGAGGCAAGCAGTCCGTACCTGCTGCAGCACGCGGACAATCCGGTGCACTGGCACCCCTGGGACGAAGAGGCCCTGCGCGCCGCACGCGAATCCGGGCGTCCGATCCTGCTTTCGGTGGGCTATTCGGCCTGCCACTGGTGCCACGTCATGGCCCACGAGTCGTTCGAGGACGACGCCACCGCCGAAGTCATGAACGAGCTGTTCGTGAACGTGAAAGTGGACCGCGAGGAGCGCCCGGACCTGGACAAGGTCTATCAGACCAGCCACCAGTTGCTGACGCGCCGGGCCGGCGGCTGGCCGCTGACCGTGTTCCTGACCCACGACGAGCTGCTTCCGTTCTTCGCCGGAACGTATTTCCCCAAGGCGCCGCGTTTCGGCATGCCGGCCTTCACGGAACTGCTGAGGAACGTGGCCGCCTATTACGCCGGCCGGCGCGAGGAGGCGCGCGGCAACGGCAAGGCGGTCCGGGAAATGCTGGCCCGCATTGCGGCGCCCGGCGCGTCCTTCGCCGGCGAGCTCGACGAGCAGCCGCTGACCGGCGCCATGGAGCAGATGCGCGCGGCTTTCGATCACGTCCACGGCGGCACCCAGGGCGCGCCGAAGTTTCCGCGGCCGGCGGACATGGAACTGCTGATCCGGCGCGCCTCGCAGCCGGGCGGCGAGCCGGCCCGCGAAATGCTCGAGACCACGCTCGACGCGATGGCGGCGGGCGGACTCAACGACCACCTGCGAGGCGGGTTCTTCCGCTACTCGGTGGACGCGCGCTGGGAGATCCCGCATTTCGAGAAGATGCTCTACGACAACGCGGCGCTGTTGTCGGCCTACTCCCTGGCGTATCAATTCACCGGCAAGCAACGCTACGCGGAGGTCGCCGACGCCACGGCCGGTTGGCTGCTGAGCGACATGCGTCACGAGGGAGGGGCGTTCTTCGCCGCACTGGACGCCGATTCCGAAGGCGAGGAAGGCCTCTATTACCTGTGGACGCCCGAACAGGTGAGGGAACTGCTGCCGGAAGACGAATACGACGGCTTTGCGGCCCGCTACGGACTGAACCGGCGGCCCAACTTCGAGGAAAGCGCCTGGCACCTCGTGGAGCGGCCCGCGCCGGACGTCGCCGAAGCGGACTTTTCCGCGGCGCGGCAACGCCTGCTGGAGGCGCGCGCAAAGCGCGAGCGCCCGATGCGCGACGAGAAGCTGTTGACCGCCTGGAACGCGATGGCCGTGCGCGGGCTGGCGATCGCAGGCCGTTGCCTCGAACGCCCGGACCTGACCGCGGCGGCGGAGCAGGCGGCCGACTTCATCATCGCCGAAATGATGCGCGACGGCCGGCTGCTCGCCTGCTGGACCGACGGGCGCGCCGGCGGAGAGGGTTTTCTGGACGACTACGCGTTCTTCATCGACGCCTTGCTGGAGCTGGGCGGCGAACGGCAGGCCACGGCCGAGGCGCTGGCGCAGACGATGCTGGACAGTTTCGAGGATGCGGACAACGGCGGATTCTATTTCACCTCGGCCCGGCACGAGCGGCTGATCCACCGGCCGCGATCGCTGTCCGATGACGCCCTTCCGTCCGGTGCGGCGGTCGCGGCGCGGGCGCTGCTCAGGATTTCGCAGATCACGCCCGGCATGCGCCATGCGGCGGCCGCCGAGCGCACGCTGCGGACGGCCTGGGAGCACATGGGCCAGCATCCGCTGTCGCACACCGCGCTGTGCCTGGCGCTGGACGAGTGGCTTCGCCCCAACGCCTGCCGCCTGGACGGAACCTGCTGACGCCGACGTGGTATAAACGCGCACTTCAACCGAGGGAGTCAAACGAATGAATTCAGCACCCCGCATCCGGAACATCGTCAAGCGCACCACGCTGATCGTCCGGGACATGGAAAAGAGCCGCCGCTGGTACGAATACGTGCTGGGCATGCAAACCTGGATCGACATGCCCTACACGCTTTCGGGCAAGGGCATAGCCGCGGGCAAGAAGGGCGATGTCACCCACCTGGTCATCATGCAGTGCGAAGACCCCAGGATCGGAATGATCGGCCTGCTGCAATGGGTGGACCCGCCGCTGCCGGCGCCGGAGATTCCGACTTCCGTGGGCTACGGGACGCCGGTGTTCGTGGTCGATACGGAAGACGCGGCGGAGGTTGCGCGCCGGGCCGGCGAGCTGGGCACGCGGGTGCATACGCCGGAGAGGACCTTCAAGGTCACGGGGTCGAAGGGCGAGACGCGCCATCTGCTGGGGTGTGCGATCTTTGATCCGGACGGTTATTTTTACGAGTGCAACCAGGTGCTGCGCATCGACGATCCTGAGTAGCGCTGTTCCCTCGCCTTTTCCCTGCCCCCTGCTTTTCGGGAGGCGCCATCCATGGCTCGGTTCCGCCATCCTGGCTCCAACGCTCCCCAAAAGCAGGGGGCAGGGAAAAGGCTTCCCGTGTCGAGCGGCAATGGGCGGTAAAGGCTTGATTCGGGCTGCTAGACTTCGGGCGAGATGATCGAATATCCGCAGTTCGATCCTGTTGCGTTGCGCATCGGCTCGCTGGCGATACGGTGGTACGGGCTGATGTACCTGTTCGGCTTCGTCGCCGCCTGGTGGCTCGCGCACCGGCAGGCCCGCCGGCCAGGCAGCACGTTCACGCCGATCATGGTGCAGGACCTGATCTTCTACTCCTGCCTGGGCGTGATCGCGGGCGGGCGCCTGGGCTACCTCCTCTTTTACGGCTGGCAGCAGATACTCGACGATCCGCTCTATATCGTGCGGATCTGGGAAGGCGGCATGTCGTTTCACGGCGGGCTGCTGGGCGTGTGCGCCGCCGTTCTCCTGTTCGCCCGCAAGCACTCCAGGACGTTCGTCGAAACCGCGGATTTCGTCGTTCCACTGGTGCCGATCGGCCTGGGCGCCGGGCGTATCGGCAACTTCATCAACGGCGAACTCTGGGGCAAGCCCAGCGACGCGCCGTGGGCGTTCATCGTGGACGGCGTCGGCCGGCATCCAACGCAGTTGTACGAGGCTTTTCTCGAGGGACTGGTGCTGTTTGTCGTGCTCTGGTGGTATACGGCGCGGCCCTTGCCGTCCGGCGCGCGGCGCGGCCTGGGACGAGCAACCGGACTGTTCCTGGCCGGCTACGGGATTTTCCGGCTCCTGGTGGAGTTCCTGCGCGTGCCGGACGCGCACCTCGGTTACCTCGCTTCCAACTGGCTGACCATGGGGCAGCTTTTGAGCCTGCCGATGATCGGCTTCGGCCTGTGGCTGCTCGCCCGGCGCGCGCCGCAGCCGGTATAGGCACATGCGGCAATACCTCAGTCTTCTCGAGGAGGTACTGGAAACCGGAACCGAGCGCCGCGACCGCACCGGCACGGGCACCCGGGCGCTGTTCGGGCGGCAGCTCCGCTTCGACCTGGCCGACGGCTTTCCGATGCTCACCACCAAGAGGCTTCCGCTGCGGGTGATCGCGGTCGAACTGCTGTGGTTCCTGCGCGGCGGCACCAACGTGCGCTGGCTGCAGGAGCGCGGCGTGAAGATCTGGAACGAGTGGGCCGACGAGGACGGCAACCTGGGGCCGGTTTACGGGGCGCAATGGCGGCGCTGGCCGGACGGCAACGGCGGCGCGATCGACCAGGTGGACCAGGCCCTGGAAATGATCCGAAACGACCCGCACTCGCGAAGAATCATCATCAACGCCTGGAACGTAGCCGAGATTCCGCGAATGAAACTCCCGCCCTGCCACATGATGCTGCAGCTGCACGTGAGCCGCGGCAGGCTGTCGGCCCAGCTCTACCAGCGCAGCGCCGACCTGTTCCTGGGCGTTCCCTTCAATATCGCATCGTATGCGCTGCTGCTTTCCATGCTGGCCGAACAGACGGCGCTCGAACCCGGAGATTTCGTCTGGACCGGCGGCGACTGCCACCTCTACAGCAACCACTGCGAACAGGCCCGCGAGCAGCTTTCCCGCGAGCCGCGCCCCCTTCCCCAACTCAGGATCACGGCGGGACGAGAATCCATCGACGACTACGTGGAAACCGACTTCGAGCTGATCGGCTACGATCCGCACCCCCATATTCCGGCGCCTATTTCGGTGTAAGGCGCATCAGAAAGGAGAACAAGATGAGCAACAAGCCAGACCCCGTGAACCAATCCGGCCTCGACAGGCGCACGGTCCTGAAGGGCCTGGGAGCGGGCGCGCTGGGCGCGTCGGCGCTGTCCGGATGCGCGGCCGAACAAGGCGTTCCGCGCGAACCGCTGGACCTCAACGACCCCGTTGCGCGCTTTCGCGCGCGGGTCAAGGTGTTCGGGTCACTGGCCGAGGAAACGGTGCACCGCGTCTCGCGCGGTCACGTCTGGGGCTATGTCCACGAGGGCAACCTCGAGCCGCTGTTCAGCATGATCAATTACAACGTGACCCGCTGGCGGCAGGCGGAAGAGCACAGGTTCGTGGCCACGATGAACGAAACGGCGCTCTTTACCCGGTTCGACACCGACGAGGTGATTGACGAGTGGTACAACATGTACACCGGGGAAACGGTCGAAGTCCAGCACTACTTCACCGGGCCGATCACCGTCGAGAACACGCTGGAAGGAACGATTACCGACGAGACCGCAACGATGAAGCCGAAGAACATGGAATGGTGGACGGTGGGCGGCAGGCTGTTCATTCCGATTCGCTCGCAATTCCGGTTTCCCAACCCGCTGCGCCCGGAAGTCTGGCCCAAGGCCTCCGTGGGGCCCATCTTTCACTGGGACTCGTTCATGTTCCTGATGGCGGAACTCGCCGACGTCGAGAACCCGGAACTGTCCAGGGCGCCGGCGATCAGCCACTACCAGGAAACCCTGAACTGGAACCACTGGATGCTGATGGGCCAGCGGCCCGGGCGCCAGCTCTCCCGAGGCTACGGCTGCAAACTGGACAGTCTTGACGAGATGCCCGCCAACCTGCGCGGCACCCTGGAGGAGCACGCGCCGGAAATGTTCGACCTCGAGAACTGGACCGAAGTCAGGGACGACATGGTGGAGTTCATGAAGAACCGAACGCCCGCGGCGGTCGAGCCGGAAGAATGATCTCGGGCGAGGACATTCACGTCGAGGTTGAGCCGGCCTACCTGGGGCAGGATGCGCAGGGCGACCGCTACGTGTTCAGCTACACGATCACGATCTCGAACCGCGGCGGGGAAGCCGCCCGGCTGCTGACGCGGCACTGGATCATCACCGACGGCAACGGGCACGTGGAGGAGGTGTTCGGGGACGGCGTGGTGGGCGAGCAGCCCCGGCTGCTCCCGGGCGAGAGCCACCGCTACACCAGCGGCGCGATCATCGATACGCCGTTCGGGACGATGCAGGGCAGCTACGGCATGGTCACCGACGGCGGCGAGGACTTCAAGGCGCCCATCCCCATCTTCCGCCTTCAGACCCCCGGCGTCCTGCACTGAGTGGTTGCCCGCCTGTCCCTGCACCGCCCCTTCCGGGAGACGCATGAATCCATCCATGGAGCTTGGTTCCGGCATCCCTGCCTCCAACACTCCCGAAAGGGGCGGTGCAGGGACAGGCGGCGTATTGCTTTCAGGGTGGACTAAGTGGCGGTATGGGCGGTTGGGGATGTGCAGGGGTGTCTCGGGCCCCTGAATGCGCTGCTGGACCGGATCGGGTTCGAGCCGGGGCGCGACCGGCTCTGGTTCTGCGGAGACCTGGTCAACCGCGGGCCGGACTCGGCGGGCGTGCTGACGCGGGTTCGCGAACTGGAGGACTCGGCCATCGTCGTGCTCGGCAACCACGACCTGCACTGGCTGGCGCAACAGGCCCACGAAAAGGACCCCGAAGTGCGCGCACATGCCGATTGGCTGCGCCGGCGCCCGCTGGCGCATTTCGACCGGGACCTGAACTGCCTGCTGGTGCATGCCGGGGTCCTTCCCGGCTGGGACCTGGAGCAGGCGCTGGCGCGGGCCGCGGAGGTGGAGAGCGTTCTGCGGGACGCGCACTATCGGGACTTCCTGGCCGAGATGTACGGAAACGTGCCCAATAGCTGGCAGGACGGGCTTTCGGGAACCCGGCGCCTGCGGATGATCGTCAACGCCTTCACACGGATGCGAATGGTGGATGCGCGGGGCCGGCTGGATTTTTCCTACAAGGGGCCGCCCGGCGGGCAGCCGCCCTATCTCGCTCCCTGGTTCACGCATGCGGGCAGACTGCCGTCCGGGTGCCGGGTCGTGTTCGGGCACTGGTCGGCGCTGGGATGCTTCGTTACCGATCGCCATATCGCGCTGGATTCGGGCTGCGTCTGGGGCGGATCGCTGGCCGCGGTCCGGCTGGACGGCCCACCCCGATGCGTCAGCGTGCCCTGCGGCTGACGCTTCGATCTCGCCCGTTTTGTGCCCCCTTCCTCCGGGGGACGCATGAACCCATCCATGGGGCTCGGCGGCGGCTCCTGCCGCCGACGCCCCCGGAGGAAGGGGGCACAAAACGGGCTTACGTCGCCGATCAGGGAAGGTGTTCCGAGAGGTGGAGGTAGGACTGGACGTCGATTTGCTCGGGGCGCAGGGTGGGGTCGATGCCGGCCGCGGCGATCTGCTCTTTGTTCGCGAGGCCGCGCAGGGCGTTGGCGACGGTTTTGCGGCGCTGCGAGAAGGCCTGGCGCACGACGCGATCGAAGGTGTCGGGGCGGTGGATGCGGTAGCGTGAATCGGGCGTCAGCCTGACCACCATCGAATGCACCTTCGGAGGGGGCTCGAACGCGCCCGGCGCAACGGAAAAGCACGGCTCGGCGCGGCAGCGGGCCGCCGCCGTGACCGACAGGCGGCCGTAGCGGCGGCTGCCCGGAGACGCACACAGCCGCTCGGCCACCTCGCGCTGCAGCATGACGGTCATGTCGCGGAACCCGGCCGCGCTCTCAAGCAGGCGGAACAGCAGGGGCGTGCTCAGGTAATAGGGCAGATTGCCTATCAGGCGCAGGCGCGCATCGGGAACCCCGATGCCCTCAAGCGCCGCGTAATCGAACTCGAGCGCGTCCGCCAGGTGCACGTTCAGCGGCTCGTGGGGAAAACGCTCGCGCAGCCCCTGCGCCAGCGCCGAATCGATCTCGACCGCGTGTACGATCGCCCCCTTCGAGAGCAGGGGACCGGTCAGCGCGCCGCGCCCCGGACCGATCTCCACGAAGTGTTCGCCGGCCCCGGGCGCCGCCGTCGAGATGATCTGCTGAATGACCGAGGCGTCGGTAAGGAAGTGCTGCCCCAGCCGGGGACGTTTCTTCATTTTTGCGGAAGACCCGACCTGCGCCGCACCATGCGCGCCGCCGCCTCCACGGCCTGGACCAGGCTGCCTTCGTCGGCCTTCCCGGTGCCGGCGAGATCGAACGCCGTGCCATGGTCCACGGACGTGCGCACGAACGGCAGTCCCAGCGTCACGTTCACCGTCGCGCCGAAGCCGGCGTGCTTGACCACCGGCAAGCCCTGATCGTGATACATCGCCAGCACAGCGTCCTGTCCGGCGAGATTGCCCCGCGTGAAGGCCGTGTCGGCCGGCCAGGGACCGGTCACGCCGGGATCGCCGAATTCCGCGATCGCCCGCGCCACGACATCGCGGTCCTCGGCGCCTAGTTCGCCACCCTCCCCGGCATGCGGATTGAGACCGAGAACCGCCACCCGCGGTTTCTCTATTCCGAAATCGCGCTTCAGTCCCTGCACCAGCACTTCGAGGACGGCCGCCAGACGCTCGCGGGTGACGGCCCCGGGCACCGCGCTCAACGGAATATGGGTCGTGGCCAGGGCCACCCTCAGCGGCGTGCGACCGGACCCCGTCTCGCCCGCCAGCAGCATGACCGGCATGGGCGCGCCGCTGAGCCGCGCCAGGTATTCCGTATGTCCCATGAAATCGAGTCCGGCCTTGCGCATCAGCGCCTTGTTGACCGGTCCGGTCACCAGCGCATCGAACTCGCCGCTCAGGCACCCCTTCGCTCCCCGCTCCAGGGCCGCCAGCACCGCGGGCGCGTTGCGGGCATCCGCCCGGCCCGCCCGGCATGGATGAGCGAACGGCATGTGCGCGACGCTCAGGCCGCGCGCCCGGTCGCCGGGGTCGTACGAACCCGCCGGGAAGTCGCGGTCCAGCATTTCCGCGCGTTCGCGCAGCACCCGCGGGTCGGCGAGCAGCACGGTATTGAACCGGCTCAGTTCACGGGCCGCCTTGATTACGATGTCCGGCCCGATTCCGGCCGGTTCGCCCACGCTGACCGCCAGTTTAGGGCAGCGCATTGTGTTTGCAGGCCCTTGCTACTTCTTGTATTCCACGAACGCCTCGGCCCGCAGCCTTTGCAGCCAAAGCTGGGTTTCCTCCTGCACCTTGCGTTCCCGCAAGGCCAGGGCGGCGCGCTGCCGGCGCACGTCCTCGCTCACGTCCTGCATGCGGTTCCCGGAACGTTGCGCGATATGCCATCCGAAGGAGCTGCGTATGGGTTCGCTGATCTCGTCGCCCTCAAGTTCCGCTACACCGGCGGCGAATGCGGGATCGAGGTCCTCGGGGGATACCCATCCGAGCATGCCGCCCTCGCCGGCGGAACCGGGGTCGGCCGAGTAAGCGCGGGCCAGGGCGCCGAAGCTCTCACCGGCCAGGATCTGCTCGCGAATCTCGGCGATCTCGCCGCGGGTCGCGTCGTCGTCGCGTATCTCGTTCGGCTGAAGCAGTATGTGCCTGAGTTCCCACTGCTCCTGAATGATGGGGTCCCCGCCGCGCGTTTCGTCCAGGCGCACCACGTGCACCCCGCTGCCCGTGGTGATCAGTTCGGCCACGCCGCCGGGTTCGAGCTGAAGAACATGCGCGACGAATGCCGTGGGCAGCGCATTGCGTTTGCGCCAGCCCAGGCTGCCGCCCTGCAGCGCATTCTGCGCCTCCGAATAGGCGATTGCCAGTTCGGCGAAGTTCTCCCCTTCAAGCACGCGTTCACGCAACCTCTCCGCTCGCTCGCGGGCCGCGTCGCGCTGACCCGCGGTGGCGTTTAGCGGCGTGCCGATCAGAATGTGCGACACCATGTATTCCCGGTTCGCCTCCTCTCCGGCTTCGGCGCCGCGCAGGAAATCGTCCACTTCCCTGGGGTTGAGGTACACCCGCGCAACGACGTCGCGCTGCCTGAGCGTGTCCAGTTCGATTTGCGCCCTGAGTTCCTCGCGGTAGCGGGCGTACTCGATGCCCTGATCGGCCAGCGCGTCGGGAAGATCGCTCAGCTCGACCCCGTTTTGCTGGGCCACGAAGCCGAGCGCCCGGTTGACCTGCTCGTCGGAAATCTCGATGCCCAGGCGTTGGGCGCGCTGCAGTTGTATTTCCCGCAGGACCAGCCGCTCCAGCACCTGCGATTCGAGCACCGCCGAAGGCGGAGACCTGAGACCCTGGGCGCGAATGTTCGCGCGCACGCCGGCCAGTTCCTGGTCCAGTTCACTGGTCAGGACAACGCCGTCATTGACCACGGCGACGATGCCTTCCAGAAACTCGCCATCATCGCTGAGCTGCGCCCCCACCGGCCCCGCAACCACCGCCAGGCACACCAGCACCATCGCACAGCACCGCACGCGTACGTGAGCAGTTTCGTCCCCCCGGTCCTTACGGGAGTTTGTGAGCCAGGGATGGCGGAACAAAGCTCCATGGATGGATTCATGCGTCTCCCGGAAGGACCGGGGGGACGAAACTGCGTTGGCAGGCGGCGCGTGGATCACGGCTGTACTTAGGGGGCTGCTACTAGCGGCTGGGGTAGCCGAGCATACCACGCTCGATCATCGCCCGAGCGTCGCCTCCAAGGCTCGTCAGGCCCTTCAGCGTGACCTGCAGATAGACCGACGCACCGCCCAGCGTGGCGTCGCGCTCGACATGCCTGCGCCACAGCAATGCGACGTTGATGCAGCAGGACTCGTATTCGAATCCGAGGTAGCGCTCCAGCTCCACGTCTTCGGCGAACGAGTAGTTGTAGCGGCCCACCGCGGTCCACCGGTCATTGACGGCCCATCGGAACGCCAGGTCCACGTTTTCCGTCCGGGCCCAGCGGCTGCGGTAGGCCAGGCGCACGGTCCGGCGCGGGTCCTTTCTGTAGAGCACGGCGATTTCGGACCGGCTGGCATTGTCGATTTCAGCGTCCCACAGGTAGCGCATGTCCACCTGCCAGTCCTTGCCGAGGCCGTAGGCGAACTCGGCGATGTAATCCGAGGCCGCGTCCTCGTGGGAACTCAGCCCCTCGAGACTGACCTTGCGTCCGCGGAAGTTGTAGCGCTGCCCCAGGGTAAAGCGCAACAACTCCTTGCCGTCGGAGCCGCGCTGCAGAACGCCCTGGACCCCCGCGCTCAGGTGCACCGAGTCGCCGACCCGGTCGAACCCCAGGTAGCGGTTGGGGCGGAATAGCTGCACGTAGTTGAAGTCCGGAATGATCGTGTCGAAGACCGGGAGATAGTCCTGGTTCACCGTGGGAATGATGCTGAGCATGGCCCGCGGGCGCAGCGTCACGTCCAGCGCCTGCGACCCGAAACGCCGCCAGAGGCCGGTGCGGGCGTCCACGGTCGCGATCGGCAGCACCCGGTAGTAGTTGTCGGCATCATTCCGAAACGGCTCTTTCACGTGGTAGCCGGTCACCATCAGCGACAGGGACGGATTCACCTCGACCGGACCCGCGCGGTAGCGGGCCGACAACTCCGGTTCGAAATGGACCCGGCCGCCCGAGGTCCTTTGCGAATGCTCGAACCAGCCCGTTTCCATCCACAGGCGCCCGTCCACCCGGGGCAGCAGTTCCGGCCACCAGCCATGCAATCGAATCTCGGGCAGCCGCACATGTGGGCGAAACAGCCGCTCCACGTCCGGATGCACGACCTGGTGTCCGGTCACCCGGAACACGACATCCATGCGCTCGCCGCTGTAGTTGGCCGCCAGTTCCCGGCGCAGGTGTGTCTGGGCCTGTTCCCAGAAACCCCGCCCGATGTCCTCGATATAAAGATCGTCGGACACCCAGCGGCCATCGGCGAGCAGGCTCCACCTGTCCGACAGGGTCGTCTGCATCTCCAGGTTGACGTCGTAGCGCGAGCGGTTTCGCAGCTTGTCCTGGGGCAGGTAGCCGAGTTCGATCCGGCCCGACGAATTTCGCGTGATGTAGCGGTACTCGGCGCCGGCAAAAAAGCCCAGGCGCGACAGGTAGCGAGGCGTGAACGTGGCGTCCATGTTGGGCGCGATGTTCCAGTACCAGGGCGCGTCCAGTTCCAGCCCCCGGCGGCTGGAGCTTCCGATCTCGGGCACCAGGAAACCCGACTTGCGGGCGCCCCGGGCCGAAAAGGACAGCGACGGCAGGTACAGGATCGGCACGTCCAACAGTTCCAGGCGGATCCTCCGCGCCCGGCCGAAGCCACTCTCCTGCTCCACCTCTATCGAACCGGCGCGCAGTTCCCAATGATTGCGGCCGGGCAGACAACTCGTGTAGCTGACTTCCTCCATGCGCACCCGGTCCTGCTGCGCATCCAGAACGATTTCCTCGGCGCTGCCCCGCGCCAGGCTGTCCCGCAGCGCGTACTCGGCGGAGCCGAACCGGAGCCAGTCCTGATTCAGGTCGAGCGTGGCGTCCGTGGCCCGCACGCGGACCGAGTCCCCCGAATACACCACTTCGCCGCCGAATTCCACCCGGTTGCTGTCCTGCAACAGGCTGGCGTTCTGCACGTCCAGCCTGTTGTTGCCGAGGCAGAAGGACACATTGCCCAGGAAATCCACACGATCGCCGACGTTCCAGCGTATGCCGTTCTGCGCGGTAAGGCCGATCGTGGTGTCCGACCGCTGCGCGGCGATCTCGCAGGCCAGGTCGGCGCCCGGGCTCTCCTCCCAGATGCCGGCCTGGGCCGGCGCAATGCAGGCCGCGGCCAATGGGGCGAGCAATGAAACCGGCACGCGGGGGGACTCCGACGGTCAGGCAGGCAGCGGCGCGGCGGCGCGGGAATGCGGAATTGCTTTCATGGGCTGATCCTCACTTTACCCAAAAGCCCGCTCGGTGTGTGCCCGGCGCCGCGTGCGAAAATCGCCACCCGGGACACCATGACGAGCGCGCGCAACGAGCTTCGGCCCACGAGGGCGATGATTTTGGCGGCCGGCCGCGGCCGGCGCCTGCGGCCGTTGAGCGACCGCCTGCCCAAGGCGCTGATGGAGGTTGAAGGGAAGCCGCTGATCGAACATCTGCTGGCGGCCCTGGCCGCCGCAGGAGTACGGGAGGCAGTGGTCAATCTCTCCTGGCTCGGAGGGATGATCCGCGCCAGACTCAGCGACGGGTCCCGGTATGGCTTGAGAATTCGCTACAGCGAGGAAGGCGAGTCGGCGCTGGACACCGGAGGCGGCATAAGACGGGCCTTGCCCTTGCTGGGAGAGGAACCCTTCTGGGTGGTCAACGCCGACGTCCGCACGTCTTTTCCGTTCCCGGCGGGCAATCCCCGGGCGGGCGATCTGGCCTGGCTGATGCTGGTGCCCAACCCGGAGCACAATCCGGCAGGCGATTTCCACCTGCGGGAGGAGCGGGTCGGCAAGGACGGACCACGCTATACCTTCGGCGGCGTAAGCATTCTGGCCCCCGAACTGTTCCGGGATTCCGCGGAGGAAGTATTCGGCCTCGCCCCGCTGCTGCGCACGGCCGCCAATGAAGGGCGCGTTGCGGGCGCGCTGTACGAAGGCTACTGGGCGGACGCCGGCACGGTCGAGCGGCTGGAAGCGATCCGGCGCCGACCGTCCGAAGCGTAAAGGCGGGAGAGCAGGCAAGGCTGCAGTTCGGCGGCCGCGTCGGCGAGGTTGTCCGGGCCGCCGAGGCTCGCGAAATTGACCGCGCCCAGACCCTCGAAGCCGCAGGGATTGATCCGGGAGAACGGACCCAGGTCGGCGCAGACATTCAGCGCCATGCCGTGATACGAACACCCGCGCCGTATGCGCAGGCCGATGGCGGCCAGCTTGGCGCCGGCCACGTAGACGCCGGGCGCTCCGGACCGGCGCGATGCCTCGATTCCGTATCCCGCGGCGCAATCCATCACCGAGGCCTCCAGGGCGCAGACCAGGGTCCGGGGCCCAAGCCCGGCGCGGCGCAGGGACACCAGCGGGTAGACCATCAATTGCCCGGGGCCGTGGTAGGTGACCTGACCGCCGCGATCGGACTGTTCCACGGGAATATCGCCGGGGTCGAGGACATGGGAAGGTTCGGTCTTGACGCCCAGGGTGAAGACCGGTGGATGCTCGCACAACCAGATCTCGTCGTTCGTGCGATCGCCGCGTTCGGCGGTAAACCGCTGCATGCGCTCGAAGGCTTCCCTCCAGGGCAGGCGCCCCAGCCACCTGATTCTAGTGTCGTGCCTCACAAATGCCTTGGCACCAGAGCGAGCGGGGCGGGCCAATGCAAGGCGCAGACCGCAGGGAATACTGCACGTATTGCCCAGGGCTGCAACGCCGCAGTGGCGCGCCCCGCTCGCTCCCGAAGGGCACGTCCCCCATGGCCCGTGGCCGCGTTGCGCCCCTGGGCAATGGAAGGCACCATTCCCGGCGGGACGCGCCTTGCCACACGCCATGGGGGACGCGCTGGTGCCAAGGTATTTGTGAGGCACGACACTAGGGAACCGGCGTCGCTTACTCGAACCACAGCAGGACGGCGTCCCGGGTGCGCTGCCACAAGCCTCCGGACGGCACGGCGCGTTCGGGCACCAGCGGCAGTTCCGCGAGCGTCTCGCCGTCCCGGATCAGGGCCACCCGACCGACCGGCTGACCGGCCTCGAGCGGCGCAATCAGGGGCTCGTTCACCGTCACCCTGGTCTCCATCCCGTCACTTGCGCGCTTGGGCAGGGTCATGATCACGTCGTCCTCCACCGTCAGGCCGACCACAGTGTCCTCGCCCTTCCATACGCGCGCAGATCCGAAATCGGCGCCTGCTTCCAGCAGCGTGCGGGTCTCGAAGTAGCGGAATCCGTAGCTCAGCAGCCGCAACGCGTCCTGTGACCGTTGCGACTCGCTGGCCGCACCCATGACGACGGCGATCAGGCGCATGCCGTCGCGCACCGCCGAAGCCACCAGGCAGTATCCGGCCGACTCGGTGTGCCCGGTCTTGACGCCGTCCACCGTCGCGTCACGGTTCAGCAGCGTATTGCGGTTCGGTTGCCGTATGTCGTTCCAGGTGAACTCGCGCAGCGCATGCATGCCGTACAGGGTCGGGTAGTCCCGGACCATGGCCCGGGTGAGAATCGCCGTATCCAGCGCGGTCGTGTAATGGTTTTCGCCGGGCCAGCCCGTGGAGTTCTCGAAGTTCGTGCCGGACATCCCCAGACGCTGCGCGATCGAGTTCATCAGTACCGCGAAGTCCTCCTCGGCGCCGGCCAGGTGCTCGGCCAGGGCGACGCTGGCGTCGTTGCCGGACTGGACGATCATCCCAAGCAGCAGGTTCTCCACGCTGACCCGGCTGTTGAGGTCCAGGAAAGTCCTCGAACCCTGCATGCGCCAGGCCTTTTCGCTGATGACCGCCTCTTCGTCCAGCGAGGTTTCGCCCGCGGCCAGCGCCTCGAACACGGCGTAGGCGCTCATGATCTTGGTGATGCTGGCGGGCTCGACCCTCAGCTCCGGCTCCAGCGAGGCCAGAATCGTTCCGGTTTCCTGCTCCATCAGAACGAACGACGAAACGCTCAGGGCAGGCGGGCTCGGCAGCCCGGCGACCGGCCGCGGCGACTGGGCGGCGGCCGAACCCGCCGCCAGGGCGGCCGTGAGCAGAATGGCGAATACGCTGGTCCTTCTCATTGAATTCTTCTCGTCTGTTGTGCCCGGTTCAGCCGGGCGGAGCGACACCCTGCACACGGACGGCTCCGGAAATGCCGATGTTGGCCAATTGGCGCCTGAGCCGGGCCGCGTGCCTTCCATCGTCGAGCGGACCCACCCACACGGCATACACGCCATTCCCCTTGCGGCGCAGATATACGCCGGATATACCGGCCTGGCGAATCCGGTTATAGAGCCTGGAGGCGTTCTCCCGATAGGCGAAAGCGCCGGTTTGCAGATAGGCGTAGCCGCCCGCCGCGGGCGACGGTTCCGGCGAACCGCCCGCCTCCAGCGCCTCGACCCGGACCCTGGCCGTCCCGCGCCGATATACGCCCAGTTCCCTCGCGGCGCTGTACGACAGGTCGATCACCCGATCGTCAACGAACGGCCCGCGGTCGTTCACCCGCAACTCGGCGCTGCGGCCGTTCTCGAGATTGGTTACCCGAACGCGCGTCGGAAGGGGCAGCGTCTTGTGCGCAGCGGTCATCGCGTACATGTTGTAGGGCTCGCCAAGCGCGGTGGGCCTGCCGTGAAAGTCCTCGCCGTACCAGGACGCGATTCCGGTTTCCACGAATCCTTCGGCCGAGATCAACGGGCAATAGGTCTTGCCGAACTGGTTGTAGCAGTCCTGTCCGGGACGGCCGCCGGACGAACCGCCCCAGGGTCCGCCGACCATGCCCACGATTGCCGAACAGCCCGCTGCAAGAGTCATGCAGCCCGCAAGGAGCAGCACCCGGACGGGTTTCATCCTGTGTCCGCGGAGATTATTGACTGTCCGAGTTGATGCACGACGAGGGCGTACATATAGCTGCGGTTGTAGCGCGTGATCACGTAGAAATTGGGAAGCGCCACCCAGTACTCGGGACCGTCCGCGCCCTGCATCATCAACAGCCCGGCAGGGGTCTCGTCCGGCAGATCGCCATCGAACAGAACGCCGTCCGAGCGCAGTGCTCCGAGGGTCGTGGGCGGGGACAGGCCCCGTTCCTGGGGCACGGCACGGCTGTTCCCGGCCAGCGTTGCGTGCATCGCTACCGCGCCACCGCGGCGCCAGCCGTGATCGCTCAGGTAGCCGGCCACGCTGCTGAGCACGTCGCGCCAATTGGAAAAAAGGTCGCGCCGTCCGTCGCCGTCGCCGTCGACGGCATAGCGGCGGTAGCTGGACGGTATGAACTGCGCGCGGCCCATGGCCCCGGCATAGGACCCCAGGACTTCCGCCGCGTCGAGCGCGTCCTCGTTGTGCAGCACCAGGAAGTCCTTCAGTTCGCGGCGGAAAAAATCGCCGCGCCGCGGATGACGAAACGCCAGCGTGGCCAGCGAGTCCAGCACCAGGTGCCTCCCGGTGATCCGCCCATAACGGGTCTCGACACCGAGAATGCCCAGCACCACCGAAGCCGGAACTCCGGTATCGCTTTCCACCTTCGCCAGCGTCCCGGCGTGCAGGCGTCCGAAGGCCTTGCCCGAGGAGATCCTTCCCGAATCCATGAATATCGCCCGGTAATCGCGCCACTCGACCGTGCGCTCCGGGGCGCGGCTCATGGCTTCGATCACTTCGGGGCGGAACTGCGCCGACGCGAGCAGCTCGCTGGCGTCCTCCCGGTCCAGGCCCTCGTCGCGCACCAGTTCGTCGATGAACGCACGGACCTCGGGAGCGTCGACGTCGATGGCGCCCGCCGCGAGCGGCGCGCACAGGACGGCCAGAAGAAAATATCTGCGAAACACGGACTGACTAACGGGCGAGATAACGTCGATCGGAACGAATGGCCATGAGGATACCGAAGCCGGCCAGGAAAGTCACATTGGCGCTTCCGGCAACGCTCACCAGCGGCAGCGGCAATCCTACCACCGGCAACAGCCCGGTCGTCATGGCCGCGTTCAGGGCAAAACTGAAGAAGAACCCCAGCGCCAGGCTGGCGGCCACGATGCGGGAATAGCGCCACTGGGCGGCGAATGCGATCTGCAGCATGCGCACCGTAATGGCAATGAACAGCAGCATCGCCACGACAACGCCCACAAAGCCGAATTCCTCGCTGATTACCGCGAATATGAAGTCCGTCGTCGGTTCGGGGAGAAATCCGAACTGCGCCTGGCTGCTCTGCATGAAGCCCTTGCCGAAAGCGCCGCCGGAACCGATGGCGATCTTCGACTGAATGATGTGGTAGCCGGCGCCCAGCGGGTCGGACTCCGGATTCAGCACGCTCAGGATTCTCTGGCGCTGATAGTCATGCAGACTCACCCACAGCGCCGGAATCGCCAGAACGCCCATCGCCGCCCCGCCGTAAATGAACTTGCGGTTCAGGCCGGCCAGAAGCAGCGCGATGAAACCGAAACAGCCGATCACGACGGTGGTTCCCAGATCGGGCTGGCGGCTGACCAGCAGAGCCGGCGCCACGATCAGCAGCAGGACCGCGAGGGTCTTCATGAATCCGGGCCGTTCCCGCGAGCCATGGAAAAGGCAGGCCACCATCAGCGGAACCGCCAGCTTGGCGAACTCGGACGGCTGAAAGCGGACCCCGAGATCAAGCCAGCGGCGGGCGCCGCCGCCTTCTTCACCGATAACCAGCACCAGGGCCAGCAATACCATTACCGCACCGTATGCCCAGGGCGTCGCGCGGATCATGAATCGAGGGCTGATCTGGGCGAGAACCAGCATCAGACCGAGCCCGATCACCAGGCGCGAAGCCTGGAAGAGCACGACATCGCCGCTGCCGCCGGATGCGCTGAACAGGACCGCCAGCCCGCCCGCCATAAGCAGCATGACCCACACGAGCAGCCAGCCGTCCAGTTTCAGGCGCTGCAGCACCCCCATGTCGTGCTGAGCCACCAGCATGTTCATTGCGCACGGGCCACCAGGTCCGGCGGCGCATTGCCCGCCAGGTAGGTCTCGAGAAGACGGCTGGCCACCTCGGCGGCGGGGCCGGAGCCCGAACCGCCGTTCTCCACGATCACGGCAATCGCAATGACGGGATCGTGGACCGGGGCGAAAGCCACGAACAGCGAATGGTCCCGGAAGCGCTCCTCGACCTCTTCGGGCATCTCCTCGTCGTCCTGCGGCATCGCCCGCACCTGCGAGGTCCCGGTCTTGCCCGCCATCCGGAAGTCGAGCCGCGCGCCGGTGGCCCTGGCGGTTCCGCGCGGTCCGTGAACGACGGCAACCATGGAATCGACGACCGTGCGCCAGTGTTCCACCGCTTCCGGAGCCAGCGTGCCGGTCTGCACCGGCGGCATCCGCACCAGGTTGCCGCTTGCCGGGTCGCGGATGGCCTCGACCAGCCGCGGCCTGTAGCGCCGCCCCCGCATCGCAACCTGCGCGACCGCCTGCGCGAGTTGCAGGGGCGTCACCGTCAGGTAGCCTTGGCCAATACCCGCCACGACGGTATCGCCCGGGAACCAGGGTTGCTGCGCGGGATCGATGAAATTGGCGCGTTTCCACGCCCTGGAGGGCACGATTCCTGCACTCTCGCCGGCCACGTCCAGGCCGGTCGGCGTGCCGAAGCCGAATTGAACGAGACTGTCATGCAAGCCTTCAACATTCATGTCGCGCGCCAGTCGGTAGAAATAGACGTCGCACGACTCGGCGACGGCATCATGCAGATTCATCGGGCCATGGCCTTCCCGCTTCCAGTCCCGGAAGACCCGCCGACTCCCCGGCAGCCGGAAGCTGCCCCAGCAATTGACGCTATGGTCCGCCTCGCGATGCCCGGCCGTCAGGGCGGAGAACGCCAGCATCGGCTTGATGGTCGAGCCCGGAGGATAGGTTCCGCGCACTGCCCGGTTGAACATGGGCCGGTCGGTGTTGCGGTTCAGTTCGGCAAAGGTGGCGCTGTCCATGCCGGCAACGAAATCGTTGGGATCAAAAGCCGGGCTGCTGACCAGGACCAGCACGCCGCCGTCCCGGGGATCGATTGCGACTACCGCGCCCCTTCGCGATTCCATGGCGGCGTACGCCTCCGCCTGAAGGTTTCTGTCCAGCGCCAGGAGCAGGTCGGCCCCCGGTTCCGGTTCCAGTTCGCGCGTGCGCGAAAGCGGACGCCCGTAAGCATTGGTAACGACTCGCTCGCTGCCCGCGCTGCCGCGCAGATAGTCCTCGTAACTGCCCTCCACGCCGGTCTTGCCGAGGTGGGATATACCGGCGTACTTTTCCGGTTCCAGGCGCGCCTTGTCCTCGGCGCTCACCGCGGTCACGTAACCCAGTCCGTGAGCGCCGGCCGCACCCAGGGGGTATTCCCTGAGCAGCAATCCCTCGATGTCCACACCGGCGAAACGGTGCCGCACAACCGCAAACCTGGCGACCAGCTCGTCGTTCAGGCGGGTCCGTATCGGAATGGCCTCGAAGGGCTGTGAGCGTCGCGAGGATTCAATCAGCTCGGGCTGGGTGTCCGCATCGAGGATTCCGGAATGCGCCAGGCGCTCGAGCGTGCCGGCCAGGTCATCGACCTGTTCCGGTACCAGGGTCAGGCGGAATCCGGCCCGGTTGGCCACGATTACTTCCCCGTTGCGGTCGAGGATGACGCCGCGCCGCGGTGGCACCTTGCGGCCCTGCACCTGGTTGCCCAGGGCCTGTCCGGCGTAGTAGCCGTGCTGGATCAATTGCAGGTAACTCAGTCGGGCAAGAAGCACGCACGACAGGAGCCCCAGCAGAAAAACCAGATAGGTGGCCCGCCGGACGAGCGTGCCCTGCTCCACGTGCCGGCTTGGCGGGCGGGTCGCCATGCGCGGTCAGACCCTGAGGAACAGGAACGCGATCAGGATCAGCACGCCCCCGCTCATCAGGCTGCTTGCAAGCCCGGCCCAGGAGCCCGCGTAATCGAACCAGCCCCCGATCAGCGCCACGACACTCAGGTACGCCGTCATCATCAGCATCGCCAGGAGAAACCTGAGCCAGGGAGGCGACGAGACGACCCAGTGGCGCATATTGGCGGCCAGAAAAACCAGCAAGGTGGCCGCCAGCGCGTGCAGACCCAGTGGCGAGCCCACCAGCAGGTCCTGAAGCAGCCCGGCGACTGCCGCCAGCGCAAGACGCGCGTCCTCGGGAGCGGCCAGGACCAGCCAGATCAGCGCGACGGCCAGCCAGGGAGGCTGCCACAGGCCCACGAGCTGCGGCAGCGGCACCACGCTTATCAGCAAGGCCACGCCCACAAGCGCGTAGTTCCGCGCAACGGCGCCTTCCGTCATGATCCTGCGGCGGCGGCGGGTGAGTCGCCGTTGACCGGGCCCGGTTCCGCGCCCGGCTGCAGCGGCTCCGAACGCAGCAAAAGCACCTGGCGCGGACTTTCGAGGTTGGCGGAGGGCGTCACGAAGGCTTCCAGGAAAGCCTCGCCCGAAGAGTTGCGGACATCCTCCACCACGCCGACCCGCAATCCCGCGGGGAACAGGCCGCCGCTGCCGGAACTGACCACGGTATCCCCCTGGTTCACGTCGGCATGGGCCGGCACGAAAGGCAGCAGCAGGCGATGATCCCTGCGGCCGGTGCCCAGGGCTATCGCCTGCAGTCCGGTGCGCTCGAACATGACCGGCAGGGCGTGATTGGCGTCGCTGATCAGCAGCGCCTCCGAAGTAACGAGGTAGTCGCGGGTCACCTGGCCGACCACCCCGCCGGAATCGACTACCGGCTGTCCGATATACGCCCCCTGCCGGCTGCCCTTGTTCAGGGTCACTCGGTGGCGGGAGGGATCCGGATTTCCGGGCAGGGTCTCAGCCGTCAGATTGTCCGAGCCGAGCTGGGCGTTCAGCGTGTGCAGCGAACGCAACACTTCGTTCTCGGATTTCAGCGCCGCCATCTGCTGCAAGTCCACGTCCTGCCGCAACAGCTGCGTGCGCAGGTCCTGGTTTTCGCGCATCAGGGACGATTGATCGCGGAAATAGCCCTGAACCCCGCGAAAGCCGCCGGAAACGAGGCGCACGGTCGCCTGCACCGGCACAAGCATCAATTCACCGACCCCGCGCACCTTCTGGACGGCGGGAAAGTTCGCTTCGACGACCAGCAGGCCGAAACTCAACAGGCAGATCAGCAGGCACTCGCCGGCGCGGCTCGGCCCTTTTCGCCTTCGAAAGCGATCCGCCCTGAGCGTTGCGGTCCACCGGGTCACGGCGCTACCCCATCTGACCCCTCAGTCCCACCGCGGGCCGGCGATCTCGCTGGCGAAACGCACCGTTCCCTGGGTTTCCACCAGGTGTCCGCAACCGCGCACCACGCAGGTCAACGGATCCTCGGCCACGAAGGCGGGTACCGCCGCGCGTTCCCGTATGAGCGAATCCAGCTTCGGCAGCAGCGCGCCGCCGCCGGCCAGGACCAGGCCGCGCTGGCTGATGTCGGCGCCCAGCTCCGGCGGGGTATGCGAGAGGACGTCCAGCACCGCCTGCACGATTTCCTCCAGGGTGTCGTTCAGGGCGTCGCGCACCTCGTTGCTGTTCAGCGTGAACTGGGAGTGCAGGCCGCGGGAAAGACTGCGTCCGTGCAACTTGATTTCGCTGATTTCCTCGCCGGGGTAGGCGCTGGCCACCTCGCGCTTGATCACTTCGGCCTGGCTGGGTCCGATCGACATACCGTGGTTGCGCCGCACGTACTGCACGATGGCGTCGTCCATCCGGGTTCCGCCGGCCTTGACGGAGCGCGCGTAGACCACGCTCGACATCGACAGGACCGCGACTTCCGAGGTGCCGCCGCCAATGTCCACCACCATGTTGCCGCAGGGCCGGTGGACCGGCAGCCCCGCGCCTATGGCCGCGACGATGGGCTCGTCCACGACGAACACCTCGCGCGCGCCCGCGTCGCGGGCCGATTCCTCAATGGCCCGGCGATCCACCGGCGTGGCCCCGTGCGGGACGCAGATCACCAGGCGACGGACGGCCGGGCGAAAGAAACCCAGGCCCAGGGCCTTGATGATGAAATGCTTGAGCATCTGCTCGGCGACTTCGTAGTTGGCGATCACGCCATCCTTCAGGGGCTTGACGATCTGCAGATCGCACGGCGTGCGTCCCAGCATTCCGAACGCTTCCGCGCCGATGGCCAGCACGCCGTCCGAACCGACATCGGCCCCGCGCCGAAGCGCAACGACGGAGGGCTCGTTCAGGACGATCCCCCTCCCGCAGACGTATACAAGGGTGTTGGCGGTGCCCAGATCTATGGCCAGATCCACGGCCAGCCGCTCTATGAAACCACGGACAAAATTGCTCATCGGCCCAGCACATCCCTGGGAGCGGACACTCCCTTGAAATCCCGCAAATCATAGCAGATCGAGCAAAACAGCCCTATAGTATTCGCCGCGAAATGAACAACCTCCAGACACCCAGGGACCCTGAGCCGGCCGACGATTTCTCGGACGAGGAACTGCTGCGCGTGGCGCAACTGACCCGCCTTGCGCTGGAGGAAGGCGAGAAGGAAGAGCTGGTCAGCACGCTGCGCCGGATCATCGGATTCGTGCAGGTATTGCAGCAGCTCGATACCGGCGACGTGGAACCCATGGTGCATCCGCTGGATCTCGCGCTCCCCCTGCGAACCGACGAAGTCACGGAGACCGATGTGCGCGCGGACGCACAGGCCTGCGCGCCGGATGTCGTGGACGGCCTGTACCGCGTGCCCAGGGTCATCGAGTAGCCGATGATCGACTTCTCGCTGAGCGGTCTTCGACGCGCGCTGGACTCGGGCGACATCGGCAGCGTGGAACTCACGCAGGCGTGCCTGGACCGGATAGAGGAACGGAATCCCGAGCTGAACGCGTTCCTGACCGTGTGCGGCGAATCGGCGCTCGACGGGGCGCGCCGGGCCGATGCCGGCCGGACGAACGGCGGCGCCCTGGCGGGGATACCCCTGGCCCACAAGGACATCTTCTGTACCCGGGGCGTGCGCACCACGGCCGGATCGCGAATCCTGGACAACTTCGTTCCGCCCTACGACGCCACCGTCGTGGAACGGCTGGCGGCGGACGGGGCGTTGCTGATCGGCAAGACCAACATGGACGAATTCGCGATGGGCTCGTCCAACGAGACGAGCTATGCCGGGCCGGTTCGCAATCCCTGGAACCCTTCCCGCTCGCCGGGCGGATCGTCGGGCGGATCGGCCGCCGCCGTAGCCGCCGGCCTGGTTCCGGCGGCGACCGGCACGGACACCGGCGGATCGGTGCGCCAGCCGGCGGCCATGTGCGGGCTGACCGGCTTCCGGCCGAGCTACGGGCGGATTTCGCGCTACGGAATGATCGCGTTCGCCTCGAGCCTGGACCAGGCCGGCTCTATTACTCGCACGGCCGAGGACGCGGCCCTGCTGCTGGACAGCATGGCCGGCCACGATCCGCGTGACTCGACCTGCGCGGAGCGCGACGGCGAGGACTACTCGGGCTCCCTGCAGGGTATGAAGGGCAATGTGCTCAAGGGCGTGCGCGTAGGTATCGTGAAGGAGTTCATGGACGAGGGCCTGGACGCCCGCTGCCGGCAGGTGTTCGTCGACAACATGGAAACCCTGCGCGGCATGGGGGCGGTCGTTACCGAAGTTTCGCTGCCGCGGCTGCCGCTCTCGGTTCCGGTCTATTACGTCGTCGCGCCCGCCGAGTGCTCGTCCAACCTGTCGCGCTTCGACGGCGTGCGATTCGGTCTCCGCGAAGCGGGCGCCGACAGCCTGGAGGAACTGTATACAAGGACCCGCCGGGCGGGCTTCGGCGAGGAGGTCCGGCGCCGCATACTGGTGGGTGGCTGGGTGCTGTCCAAGGGGTACTTCGACGCCTATTACCTGCAGGCGCAGCGCGTGCGCCGGCTGGTCGCGGCCGATTTCGGCAAGGCCTTCGAAACGGTGGACCTGCTGGCGGGACCGACCGCACCCGCTCCGGCGTTCGGGATCGGCGAGAAGATCGACGACCCGATCCAGATGTACTTGAACGACGTCTATACCATCGGCGCCAGCCTGGCCGGAATCCCCGCCATTTCGATTCCCGCCGGTACGGTGGACGGGCTGCCGGTGGGATTGCAGCTCATGGGCCGGCCGTTTGCCGAGGTGGAAGTATTGCGCGCCGCGCACGCCTACCAACTGGAAACGGACTGGCATCGACTGTGGCCGCCAGGCGCGTCGGCGCCCGTCGGCTCGGCTTGACGGGAGATCGCGCGATGGAATTCGAGGTGGTCATCGGGCTGGAAATACACGTCCAGCTTGCCACGCGCAGCAAGATGTTCTCGGGCGCATCGACGGTGTTCGGGGCCAGCCCCAACACCCAGGCCTGCCTGGTCGACCTCGGCTTTCCGGGCACGCTGCCGGTGGCCAACCGCCAGGCCGTGGCCATGGCCGCCCGGTTCGGACTGGCGACCGGCGGAGAGGTCGCGCGCCGTTCGGTGTTTGCGCGCAAGAACTACTTCTATCCCGACCTGCCCAAGGGCTACCAGATTTCGCAGTTCGAACTGCCCATCGTGAGCGGCGGATCGGTGGAAGTGGCCGTTGCCGGCGAGCCGGCCCGGCAGATCGAACTGACTCGCGCGCATCTTGAGGAGGACGCAGGAAAGTCCCTGCACGACGCCATGCCCAACGCCACCGGCGTGGACCTCAACCGGGCGGGTGCTCCGCTTCTCGAAATCGTGACCGAGCCGCAACTGCGGTCCCCGGAGGAGGCCTCCGCATGCATGCGCGGCATCCACCAGTTGGTGACCTGGATCGGTATCTCCGACGGCGCGATGCAGGAGGGTTCGTTGCGCTGCGACGCCAACATCTCGCTCAGGAAGCCCGGGGACACGGAGTTGGGGACGCGCACCGAAATCAAGAACCTCAATTCCTTCCGGTTCGTGGAACGCGCGCTGCATTCCGAAATCCTGCGCCAGGCCGAAGTGCTGCGCCAGGGAGGAAGCATCGCGCAGGAGACCCGCCTGTACGACGCCGTGCTGGATACGACCCGGCCGATGCGCGACAAGGAGCAGGCCAACGACTATCGCTATTTCCCCGATCCGGACCTGCCGCCGCTGGCCCTGGAGCCCGGGTTCCTGGAGGAATTGCGCGGAACCCTTCCCGAACTGCCGCAGGAACGCCGCGCCCGGTTCCGTTCGGACTACGGCCTGTCCGCCGAAGACGCCCGGCGGCTTTGCGAGAGCCGGGCGACGGCTGACTATTTCGAGAGCGCCGGCGAGGCCTGCGGGGACATGCAGCTGGCGGCGCGCTGGACCAGCGGCGAACTGGCCGCCGCGCTGAACCGCGACGGCCTGGACATTGCCGACAGCCGGGTGAGCGCCGACGATCTGGGAGTGTTGCTGTCCCGTCTGCGCGACGGCTCGCTTTCCGGCAAACTGGGCAAGGAAGTGTTCCAGGCAATGTGGGCCGGCGAGGGAAGCGCCGACGACATCATCAAAGAGCGCGGTCTTCGCCAGATCTCGGACGCCGGAGCGCTTGAAGGCGTCATTCAAGAGGTCATGGAGCAGCACGCCGAACAGGTACGGCAGTACCGGGAAGGCAACACCCGGGTGTTCGGCTTTCTGGTCGGCCAGGTGATGCGCGCCACCAGGGGCCAAGCCAACCCGCAGATCGTCAATGAGCTGCTCCGCAAACGCCTGTAGCAGCATGCCATGGCGCTTTGATATCGCCCTTCATTGCCCCCTTTCCTCCGGGGGACGCATAAACCCGTCCATGGGGCTCGGTTCCGCCATCCTGGCTCCACACGCCCCCAGAGGAAAGGGGCAATGAAGGGCTACGGCAGTAGATGACGACGTCTGCAATACGTACGCGCGAACTGACGCGGACCTACCGGATGGGAACCGATACCGTGGTCGCGCTGTGCGATGTCAGCCTCGCGGTACGGCCGAACGAGTACCTGGCCGTCACGGGCCCGTCCGGATCGGGAAAATCGACGCTGATGAACCTGCTCGGCTGCCTGGAGACGCCCACGGCGGGAGACTACTGGCTGAACGGCGTGCACGTGTCGCGCATGAACGGCCGGGAGCTGGCCAGGGTGCGCAACCGGCAGGTGGGTTTCGTGTTTCAGACCTTCAATCTGCTGGAGCGCTGCAGCGCCGTGCAAAACGTGGAGGCGCCCCTGATCTATGCCCGGATGCGCCGCCGCGAGCGTCTGAAGCGGGCGACCGAGGCCCTGGAACGGGTCGGGCTGGCCGACCGCCTTGCGCACCGGCCCAGCCAGCTCTCCGGAGGGCAGCGGCAAAGAGTGGCGATTGCGCGTGCGCTGGTTACGCGCCCGAGCATCTTGCTGGCGGACGAACCGACGGGTAATCTGGACTCGGCCACCGGAGCGGAAGTCCTGACGTTGTTCGATTCACTGCACAGCGACGGTCACACGTTGATCGTGGTTACCCATGACGCCGGCATCGCCGCCCGCGCCGAGCGCAGGATCGAGATGCTGGACGGCAGGATCACCGCCGACAGCGGCGCGCCTGGTAAAGCCTGTGCTTGATTCCCCCTTTGCGTGGAGCGTCGGCGGCAGGACAGCCGCCGCCGAGCCCCATGGACGGGTTCATGCGTCTCCACGCAAAGGGGGAATCAAGCACAGGCGAGGGACAACGAGAACGCTGTGGCCCGGCGGTGCGGCTTTCGGACTGATGCTGGTCCTGGCCGGCTGCGCGGAAGAACCGGCGCCCGAGCCGCAGGCCTACGACCAGGCGCCCGTGGAGCTTCGCGACATCCGCGTGTTCGTGGAGGCCGCCGGCGCGGTCGAACCGCTGCGCACCGTGGAACTGAAATCCAAGGCTTCCGGCGAGATACTCGCGATCAACGCCGAGAACGGCGATCCGGTTGAGCGCTCCGCCCTGCTGGTGCGGATCGACAAGCGCATCCCCACCAACAACCTGGCCCAGGCCGAGGCGGCGCTGAAAGCCGCGGAGTCGCGCCAGTCCATCGCCGAACTGCAGATGGAGCGCGCGGAAAGGCTGGTGGCCGACAACACGATCACCGACAGCGAGTTTGAAGAGACTGCGCTTTCGCTTTCGGAAGCCGAGGCGCAACTGGTTCGCGCCCGCGTGGACGTGGAAAACGCCCACATCGCGCTGGACGATACCGACGTGCTGGCGCCGATCGACGGCACCATCATCGAGCGCAATGTCGAGCCCGGACAGGTCATTTCATCGCCGACCCAGGACGTGGGCGGCGGCACGCTGCTTTTGCGCATGGCCGACCTGCGCCGGGTCCTCGTGCGCACCCGCGTGGACGAGACCGACATCGGCAAAATCAACGCCGGCATGCAGGCGCAAGTCAAGGTGGCGGCCTATCCCGCCCGCGAATTCACCGGTTACGTGGAGAAGATCGAGCCGCTGGCCGTGATCGAACAGAACGTCACGATGTTCTCGGTCCTGATCCTGCTCGACAACCCCGACTCGTTGCTGCTCCCGGGCATGAACGCCGAGGTTCAGATCAAGATCGCCGAGGAACTCGAGGCGCCGGCCGTGCCGATGGCGGCGCTGCGCACGATCGACGACATCGAGGCGACCGCGCACATGCTGAACTGGCCGTACAGCAACCTCCACGACGCGGTCATGAAGGAACGGGAAGAGACCGGCGACGGCGGGCAGCCGGACCCGGCGGCAATGTCACGGCCCGATCCCGGGGATTTCGCCCGCCAGCAGAACCGCACCGGGCAGCGCCCGCAGCCCGGACCCGAGCAGCGCGCGGCCATGCGCAGGGCCATGGGCGACGCGATACGCAATCAGCCGCGGCGCGTGGGGCGCCCCTGGACGGGCGGCGCGAGACCGGGCGGCGGTCCCGGCCGGCGCTTCCAGCGGCAGGAGCGGGATTACGACTTCAGGGCGGAATACTGGGTGCTGGTCATGCGTGACGACGGACCGGCGCCGGCCTGGGTCCGCACGGGCCTGAGCGACTTCGAGTACTCGGTCGTGCTCGCGGGACTCGAGGAGCACGACGAGGTCCTGCTGCTGCCCAGCGCGGGACTCTACGAATCGCAGTCCAACCTGCGCAACTGGATGCGCCGGCGCGCCGGCGGCCTGCCCGGCATCGGCTAGAGGTATCCGAGGATCTCGATCGCGGCGCGTTCGCCGGACTCCATCGCGCCCTCCATGCCGCGATTCAGTTGCGCGGTGTGTTCTCCGGCGAAATGAATGCGGCCAAGCGGCGCGGCGATCGTCTGGGCGAACGCGGTGATCTGACCGGGCTTCCAGTAGGCGTAGGCGCCGCCGGCATACGGATTGTTGGACCATTTCCACAGGTAAACGGGTTCCAGCGCGTCCTTCAGTGACGGCCGCAGCCGGAACAGCTCGGCGGTCACTTCGGCGATGGCCGCTTCCTCGTCCATGTGGGCAAGTTTCAATGCGAAATGGCCGTTGACATAGGCCAGGCAGCTGGTGACCGAGTCGGGGCTGCCCGGGTCGTTCTTCAGCGCCATGAACCGTCCGGGCAGCGCGTCCGTCCACATGCTCGGCGCCATGCCGTCCTGCTCCCAGTAGGGTTGCTTCACCGCGTAGTGGATCTGCGTGCACGGCGTATAGCCGAGGTTGTCGATCGCGGCCCTCTGCAGGGCCGGCGGCTCGGGATCGAGCGCGATCCTCCGCAGCGCCGAAAACGGCATGGCGATGATGGCGCGCGCGGCATTCAGCCGGCGGCCGTCCTCCAGGCTGATCCGCACCCGATCGCCTTCGCCGGCGATCGCCGCAACGGGGCTGTTCAGCAGCACGTCGCCGGTCAGGTTGCGAGCCATCGCCTCCGGAATCCGCTGGTTCCCGCCATTTGCCGCCCCGCCCTGGCCCGGCCAGTTGGCCTGATGGATCGCGAAACTGATGGTGTGAAACATCATCAGGGCGGACAGGTCGTGATGATCGGTTCCGTAACTCGCATTATGTCCCACCCCGAGTTCGACGCCGGCTTCAGTCAGGCCCGCTTCCGTGAGCACCTCGCCGACCGGCCGGTCCCATGCGGCGAACTCCGGCCGCCGCCAGGCGCCCAGGTCCGATTCCGGATAAGGGTTCAGCTCGGCATAGACCTGGTAGGGCGGTCGCGACGGAAGCATTTGCCGGGCCCAATCCTGCCGGTACGGATTGAGCGCATGACCAGGCCAGTCTTCCTCGCTGATCAACTGGCCCTGGACGCAGTACAGCAACTCGCCCTCGCGGGGCTCGGTGCGCGGGCGCACGGGCCCGATCTCGACGCCGTACTGCCTGGCCGCGTTCAGCAACCGCGCATAACCGCCACCCATTCCGCTTGCACCCAGTTCCGGGTGCCCCGGAACCAGAGACTCGGCTACGGTGTGCACCCGGCCGCCAAACCTGGAGGTCGCCTCCACCACCATCACGTTCACGCCCAGTTCTTCAAGCAGCAGCGCTGCGTTCAGCCCGGCCAGGCCGGCGCCGATCACGATCACTTCCGCGTCGAGGCCACCGCCGGTCTGTGCGCCCCGCAAGGCGCGGGGCAGCATCCAGGAGCCGGCCAGCGCCGTTCCTCCAGCCAGAAACCGCCGGCGCGTAGAGCGCCCAACGATCTTCCGCCCTGCCTTATTCGTCGTGTTTGTCATCGAAGGAAAGTTCCTCTGTAAAGAAATCGGGCCTTGTCGCTTCCATGGCGGTCCGGATGTGTTCGGGAATCTCCGACGCATCAAAGTGCTTGGTCATGTCGGCCCTCCAAAGCATGCTGCCCGGTATATCGCCCATCTTAAGCATGGTCATCCATTCGGTCACCAGCGTATGGGCAAGCGGAACGTCAATGCTGGTGACCGACGGGTCGTCGAGCTGCGCCACCGGGACCGCGGCGCTGTCGATGGTCATCTCGTACTTCACCTTTCCGGAGGAAGGCTCCTGCCACTGGGTGTGCGCCTTGCGCTGCATGAAGGCCGTATCCCCGACCACGTTCCAGTCCAGAACATAAGGCCGTTCGAAGATCGAACTCTCCATGGCGAACGGCGCAATCATGGAAAAGCCGTCTTCGGCGGTCATTCGCGCGCCCGAGATCAGGGTGCACATCGGTTTGAGCGTAACGGTCTCGCCCGTGTAGGGGTTCTCGAAGGAATCGATCAGCTCCCAGGTTTCCGGGTCCGCGTAGACGCCGCAACCCTCCCACCGGGACTCGTAGCCGCCTCCATCCATCCTGCGGTAGGCCTTCTTGGTGACGCCGATCATGCCGAACAGCGGTTCGCTGAAAGAGCCGCTGGGTACGCCGTAGGCCACCATGCGCGACATTCTGTAGATGAGCCGCCCCGAGGTGTCGGCGTCCACCTTCACCCAGGCCTCGATGTTGTAGGCCGGATCATCGAAGCGGCCGGCATCGGCGGCTGCCGCGGAGGCCAGCGCCCAGATCAGCGCGGCGGCGACAATCCTGGGCGCTTTGCGATTACTAAGCGTCATTTTGCTCTCCCAAAAAAAAGTCAAGGGCACAACCCCTTACAGATCGAATTCTTCCCAGCGGATCGGAGTCGTCAGAAAGCCCGGATAGCGCCGTTCGGCTTCGGCGAGAAATTCTGCCGGAAGCGCGTCAAGACGATCATATTTCCGACCCATGCCGGCCCATAGGATGTGGCCCGGAATATCGCCCATCCTCATGTAGGTAAACCAATTCAATTCGGTGCTCCACATCATGTCATGGTAGGGCGCGGAATTCTCCGGATCGGTGAGTTCGGAACGAAAGCCGTGATATCGATACACCGCGTTATCGACGCGCCATTCGCCGTCCGGGCGCCGGTACGCGATGCGCTCGTCATAGGTGGCCCAGACATCGTCGCCGATCACCGTCCAGGGCATGACGAAAGGCCCTTCCTCCGTGGGCGATTCCCTCTCGAATTCCGCAAGCGACCGGGGGCCGTCCACGCTGAATATCGAGGCCCCGAAGGAAGTCCTGAAGTGGACCACCTCGTTGTCCTCTCCGGTAAACGGATTGCGAAAACCGTCAATGACGCGTCCGCTTTCCGGGTCGGTGAAGAGTATCAGTCCCCGATAACCCTGCGCCCAGGATCCGTCATCCAGTTTTCGGAATTCGACCAGTCTGCAGGACTGGTAATCGAACAGGAGTTTCGCGAGTTCATTTTCCTGCGTGCCGAACACGCGCCCGTGCCCCCAGCCGTAGCTGGGTTTTCCACTCACGTCGCCGATCAGGCGAACGTAAGCGAGCAGGTTGGTTTCCGGCGAAGAGAAGTCGACGGGCTCCCGGAGGGCAGGAGGCGCGGAATCGCCGGCCCGAATGGATCGCGGCAAAAGCATCGAGGCGCCAAGACCCGCCGCCCCGAAAAGCATGTCCCTTCGGCTTAGCGCCGGCGAGTCTGCAAGCAGGATGTCCCTGAGCATGAGTTCAGTCTACCGGGCCGCTCATCCGTTCGGAAAATACCACGTACGCCTCTCCTGCATGGGCTGGGCTTGACGAATCAAAGAAAAAGTTTTGGCTTTCCAAAGAAAAACGAAGGCTTGCGGCCGAACGGATGGTCTAGTATTTTGTTCAATCGCACAACCGGGAAAAATCATCCTGATCTACCCGTAAGTGAGCGGAGGGCAATTATCTGCGGGATCGGATCCAGACCCTGCAGGAGGAGGAGGTTGATGGTTTCTCGACAACGGACAAACGGCGCAATCGCCCTGGCGATCGTGTTCGCTCTGGGGTCAGGTGGTGCCCTTGCGCAGCAGCAGGCAATCGAGGAGATTGTCGTTACAGCAAAGCATCGCGAGCAAAACCTGCAGGACGTTTCACTGGCGATTACGGCATTCACGGCGGCCGATATCGAAGCGAAGGGCCTGGCGGATGTGCGCGACGTGGCGCAGTTCACGCCGTCCTTCAGCTATTACAGCGGAACCGGAAGAGCGGACCCCACGGCGTTGGTCGTGCGCGGCCTTGCGCCGAATACTTCGGATGAGCGCTACCAGGGGCTTTCGGTCTTTATCGACGGAATCTTCCTGTCAGGCCAGCTCACGAGTATCGACACTTCGTCGCTCGAGCGGGTCGAGGTAATCAAGGGGCCGCAGGCCGCAACCTTCGGCCGGGCAACATATTCCGGGGCCGTGGACTACGTAACGAAGACGCCAAGCGACAACGAGTTCTCGGGGCGCGTATTCGGACAATGGTCCAGCAATTCCGGCAACAGCAACCACAACGCAAGCGTGCGCGTCAATATTCCGGTCGTCGCGGACAAGTTGTGGCTGGCCGTCAACGCCACTTCCCTGCGCCGCGGCGAACTGGGCACGAACCCGGCGAATGGCGAAAAGGTGGGAATTGAAGAAACGACCGCTTTCGGCATCACCCTGTATGCCGAACCCAATGAAGACCTGAGCATAAAGTTCCGCTACGGAGTGGACCGGGACCGCGACAGCATTCCGGCCTTTTACGTGGAGGAACCGGCGGAATGGGCGGCGCTTGGAACCAGGACGCAAACCGTCCCCGGAGGTTTTCTCTGGCCCGACGGGAAGGTGCCGGATGCGCGTCTCGGAATTGCCGGCGGCACCGAGTTCCTGGACGCGGACCGCCCACTTGACGGCGGACGCGACCGCGATCGCGATGTTGCCAGCCTGATAATCGAAGCCGACGTTTGGGACGGCCACGAACTGAGCTACCGGGGCGGCTATTTCGACTCGAAATACTGGGCCAATGCGGACTTCTATTGGCGCTCGGGCATCAATGATCCCTTCTTCGGCGACGCAACAAACCGCAAGGCCCGGACCCTGGCCGGCACGGGAAATTTCCTGGACGGCCTGTTCGCCAACCTGTTCACGATCGCGTTCCAGGAGACATTCGAGAACACCAGCCACCAGGTGAGACTGGTTTCGCCGGGCGACCGCAAGCTCCGCTATCGCGGCGGCTTTTACTACTTCAAGGAAACCGTGCGCAACTTCCGCTTTGAAGAGGACAAGAAGCCGTCCAACCCGGAGGGCCAGCAACGCGGCGACGAGTGGGTGGAGAACTTTGCCGGTTTCGGCGGCATGGAATATGACTTCTCCGAGAAAATGACCTTGAGCGCCGAGGCCAGGATCGCACGGGAAGAGGTCGTCTGGGAGGAATGCGGCTTCTGCGAGGTGAACAACACCGGGAACGGCCGGGTACACAAGGACACTCAGATCAGTCCGCGGTTCACGGTCGAATACCGGCCCAACGACAATTACCTGCTTTATGGCCTGTTGGCGCGGGGATACAAGGCCGCCCGCCACAACAACAACACCCGATTTTCGCTGCCGACAGCCGAGCCCGAGCGTCTCGACAATTTCGAGGTTGGAGCGAAGACCACGCTGGCCGACGGCCGGGCGATACTCAACGTCGCCGGGTACTACAGCGATGTCCAGAACCAGCAGGCTTTCTTCCCGGTCCCGGATCCCGCTACCGGCGGAACGACCAACCTGACCGGAGTCGGCAATTTCGGCGACAGCCGTATCTTCGGCTTTGAAATCGAGGGCAGCGTGCTGTTGAGCGAAGGCTGGCAGGTGAGCGGGGGCGTCGGCCACGCCGACCACAAGTTCACCTCGGACGGACCGCCGCTCAACGACTTCGGGCTGTTCCGCCCCGGTCAGACGGTCAACGGCCTGACCACCGTCAACACGCCCAAGTGGACCGGCAACCTTTCAACCGACTATACGTTCCCGATACAAGGCGGCGCCTATGACGTTACGCTTCGGGCGGACATGCTCTTCACGGGCAAGATGTTCGTCGATCGCGCCAACCTGGCGTACATCGACAGCGTTGTCCGGTTCAACGCCAAGGCCACGCTGAGCGCGGAGACCTGGCACGTATCGGTGTTCGCCAAGGACATTTCCGATGACCGCACCCGCACAGGGGCCGGATTGTCGGGATCGTCGGGTTGCCTGTACACCGAAATACCCGGTTCCCGGTGCCTTTCGGTCGGCGTGCCGCGCGGCAGGGAAGTCGGCATCGAAGCCGTGTTGAATTTCTAGCGGGTACCGGCTCCGAATACGCGTGGGCGTCAGCTACCGGAGCCCCGGGGCTGACGAGGATGTCGCCGCTGGGCGTATGAGGCGCCAGGACCGTCAACTGTGTCCGTTCATTGGAGCGACGGCTGATCATGTTTGAACTGACGCGACGCACCTTCCTGGCCGCAACGGGCGCCATATCCATTACGCAAGCGTTCAGCCCCGCGGGAACCAGCGCGGCGATGGCAGCCGAAACGGCGGATGGCATGAAATTCGACGACCCTCAGCACAACCTGGACGCGCAGGTGCGCCTGTGGGGCGGAACGGACAACAGGGTCCGATATGGTTTCGGGCAAGGTCGCGCCTTTGCCGTCTTTCAGGGCGAACTGGCCATTCCGCTTTTCGACGCAAGGGCCGTGGCCTGGAATCGATTTCGGCGCGAACCCGACGGAAGTTATGTCCGACAGACGGCCTTCGTCCAATATCACTACAATCTTGATGGTGGATTTGCCGAGTCGTGGACAAACCCCGTGACGGGAGAGTCCCGTCAATTGCCGGTCATCAGGAACGAATTCGGGGAGGTTCGATTCAGGACCACGGGAACGGACATACCTCCTGAAATGGAGGTTGAAACGCCCTGGAAGGAGGGAGTGCCCCGCATTTTTCCCTGGATCGTCATGGGAGACGACGTCTGGCTGAGCAAGGAGGAAATGGTGCGCTACCGGTCCGCCCGGGAAGGCCGCCGCGTGGTGGAGAACGCCGTTCGCACCTATCACACGTCCCTTGCGGAACTGAACGATCTGCAGCGCCCCAGCGTGAGCTCCAGGATGGTCGAGTATGCGCAGTCGGAACTGTTCGGTTTTCTGGGCATGCCCGAGGGCCGGTCCGGGCACCTGCTGTGGCGGTTCGTGTCCAGGAAGCACGAGTCGCTTGACGACCTGCCCGGGGACATCCGCCGCGAGGTGGACCGGCGCAATCCGGAACTCTGGGAAATCCCCGGGTGACGTTCTCGCGCCGTAATCTGATCGCCATGCTTGGGGCGACGGGCGCGACCGCCGGCATGTCGCAATTGGGCGCAGAAGCCGTCGTCGGCAGGGTCGGGGGCTTTGATCCTTCAGATCCGCTCCACAATGCTCATGCCTACGCCAAGATGGAAGGCAGTCTCGATGGAACCATGAACTACCATCTGTCCGTGGGCTACATACTGGGGTTCATGCCGGGTCAGTTGCCGCGGCTGTTGACGGGCTTTCAGAACCTCAAGGTCAACCGAATTGAAGATCTGGGCGAGGGCTCGTACCTGGACACCTACTCTTCCGTCTACACTTTCACGGTCCCGGACATGTCGGAGCAATTGCCTGGCGACTGGACCAACCCCTACACGGGCGCCACGAACCGGCCCTTTCACTACCGTTCGGGCCCGAGCCGCCTGCTCATCACGCCCGAGGGGTTCAAGGCGCCCGCCAGGCCGGAAGCTCCGGGAAACCCGAATCCATTCGTACTGCCGTGGCTGGTGCTCGGCGATCAGATCGTCAGAAGGCTCAACTCGTCGTCCTGGTTTCCGAGCGATCTTTCTCCGGAAGAATGGCCCCTGGAGTCTCCCGGCGAGGAGATGATTTCCGCCCACTTCACCAGCCGCGTCGGCGATCTGGCCGACCTGGCGAACCCCGACATCGCCAGGATGGATGTCACATCATTCACCAATTCTCAATCCAATTGGCTGCCCTGGATGCTCATGGGACAGATCCCCGGTCATATCGGCTATCACACGATCGGGCGCTCATTTGCCGACCTGGGCGACGTGCCCGAGGAATCCTTGCGGCTGGCGGAGCAAGTCGTGCCGGATTTTTTCGATGCGCCGCTGGACCTGCCCTACACACTGCAGCTCAGGGAGTACAAGAAGGCACGAAAACCCGCGCAGCCATAGCGAGACTCGCGGCGCGGATCGGGACCCCTTGATGCAATCGTCTTCAATGGCCGCATACCTGGTGCGCAGGCTGTTGATCGCAATCCCTACGATGTTCGTCATCGTCGCCCTGTCGTTCCTGCTGATCCGGGCGGCGCCCGGGGGGCCCTTTGACGAGGAGGCCGCGCTGGAACCCCAGGTCGTCGAGAACATGCAGGCGGCCTATCACCTGGACAAGCCGATCCCCGTTCAGTTTTCGATCTACCTCGGCAACGTGCTGCGGGGCGATCTGGGCCCCTCCATGATCTACAAGGACTTTTCGGTCAACGAACTGCTCATGTCCGGCCTTCCGGTCAGCGCGGACCTCGGGCTGAAGGCACTGACGCTCGCCGTGCTGATCGGTTGCTTCATCGGCGTGGTGGCCGCGTTGAATCAGAACCGGGCGCTGGACTTCGGCGTGATGTCCCTTGCGATGACCGGCATAGCGGTGCCGAGCTTCGTGCTGGCGCCCCTGCTGACCCTGGTTTTCGGCATTTACCTCAAGGAAGTGTCCGGAATCGGCGCGGCGCTGGCTCTGCCCGTGTCCGGCTGGGGAGGATTTCGTCACCAGATCCTGCCGATCATTGCGCTGGCATTGCCGCAGATCGCCATAGTGGCCAGGCTCACCCGATCCGGCATGATCGAAGTGCTGCGCTCGGGTTTCGTGCGCGCGGCGCGACTACGGGGGTTGTCCGAGATGCGGGTTGTGACCCGGCACGCCTTGCGGGCCGCGCTGCTCCCGGTCGTCAGCTATCTGGGACCCGCAATCGCCGGGGTGGTGACGGGTTCGCTGATCATCGAGCAGGTCTTCGATCTGCCAGGAATCGGGCGCTACTTCATTCAGGGAGCGATCAATCGCGATTACCCGCTGGTGATGGGCGTCGTGATTCTCTACGCTTCGGCAGTCCTGATCCTGAACCTGATCGTCGACATGCTGTACGGCGTCCTTGATCCGAGAGTCCGGATCCGATGAACGCCCCGGAAACCCTCCCGCGCCCAAGGCGATCGCACTGGGACGACGCCAGGCGCCGGTTTGTTTCCAACAAGGCGGCGATTGCGGGGCTTGCCGGCCTGCTTGCAATTGCGCTTTTCGCGGTACTTGCGCCGCTGGTCAGTCCCAATGACATGGAGACCATGGATTTCGCCAGGCTTGCAAGCCCGCCGGCCATTGACGGGAGTCACTGGTTCGGGACCGACACGCTGGGACGGGACCTGCTGGTTCGCACGGCGCACGGTGCGCGCGTCTCGCTGATGATCGGCGTCGTCACGACGCTTGTTGCGCTTCTGATCGGCGTCGCGTACGGCGCCATCGCAGGTTACGCGGGCGGGAAAGTCGACTCCGTGATGATGCGGTTCGTCGATGTTCTCTACGCACTGCCGCTGATCTTCTTCATCATCATTCTGGCCACCGTTTTCGGGCGGAACATTCTTGTCATTTTCGTGGCGATCGGGGCGGTCGAATGGCTGACGATGGCCCGGATCGTGCGCGGCCAGACCTTGTCTCTCAAGGAAAAGGAATTCGTCGAGGCGGCGCGGGCCCTGGGGGTGCCGGGCCCGGCCATCGTGCGCCGGCACATCATCCCCAACGCGATAGGACCGGTGATCGTATTCGTGACCCTGCTGGTTCCGGCCAACATCCTGATCGAGAGCTTCATCAGTTTTCTCGGGCTCGGCGTGCAGGAGCCGTTGACGAGCTGGGGAGTGCTCATCAAGCAGGGCGCGGTCGAACTGGAAACCGCGCCGTGGCTGCTCCTGATTCCGGCGCTGTTCCTGGCAGCGACCCTATTCTGTTTCAATTTCATCGGCGACGGGCTGCGTGACGCGCTCGACCCGAAAGACAGGTAGGCCATGGCGCCGGCAAAGACCGTCCTCGAAGTCGAAGACCTGAGCGTGGAGTTCGACACGCCCGACGGAACGGTACGAGCCGTGAACCAGGTGTCGTTTTCCATTGAAGCCGGCAGCTGTTATGGCGTCGCCGGCGAGTCCGGTTCGGGCAAGACGCAATTGTTCCTGTCGATCATGCGAGAAATGCCGAACAACGCGAAGGTGACCGGCAAGGTAATTTTCAACGGCAGGAACCTGCTGGAAGTGTCGCGGGCCGAGCTTGACCGCATTCGTGGCGCCCGAATCGCCTACGTCATGCAGGACGCGCTGTCGGCGCTGACGCCGCACAAGACCATCGGCGATCAATTGATCGAGGTCCTGCGGGTCCACGAGCACCTGACGCCGGCCCGGGCGCGGCAAAGGGCGGTTGACGTCCTCGATCTCGTCCGCATTCCGGAGCCCGGGAAGCGCATGAAAATGTATCCACACGAACTCTCCGGCGGGATGCGTCAACGGGTCCTGATCGGTTCGTCCATCCTTTGCGAACCGGACATTCTGATCGCCGACGAACCCACGACGGCGCTGGACGCGACGGTACAGGCCCAGGTCATGGAGATTTTTGATGATCTTCGCGTGAAAACCAGGGCGGCTATTGTCCTGATCACCCACGATCTGGGCGTACTGGCCGGCTGGGCGCATCAGGTGATGATCATGTACGCGGGACGGATCGTGGAGGCCGCTCCGGTCGACCGGATTTTCGCCGCACCCTGTCACCCGTACTCCCGGGGCCTCCTGAGCGCCGTACCGCGACTCGACGGTCCGCTGAACCAGGACCTTCAGGGGCTTTCCGGGATGCCGCCCAACCCTTTGGCCTTGCCGCAGGGCTGTGCCTTTGCGCCGCGCTGTTCCATGCGTCAGGCTGTTTGCGAGCGAGAAGTCCCGCGGATTCAAACGGGTGCGGAAGAACACCGGTTCGCATGTCACTTTGGTGGTCCCGCATGACTGCCGCGGGCCTCTTGTCCGTACGGCAGCTCCGCGTCGAGTACCAGATCCGGACCGGCGGTTTCCTGAGGCCCAGGTACCAGGCGCTGCGGGCCGTGGATGGCGTTTCGTTCGAATTGGGGCGCGGTGAATCGCTGGGTGTGGTGGGAGAGTCCGGATGCGGCAAGACGACCCTGGCGCGTTCCGTACTCATGCTGAAACGTCCGGCCTCGGGTCAGGTCCTGTGGTTCGGAGAAAACGTCTCCGATCTTGACGAAGAGTCCATCCGGCCCCTGAGACGGAATTTCCAACTGATATTTCAGGATCCGCTATCGAGCCTGGACCCGCGCATGACGGCCTCCGAGGCCATTGCCGAAGCCCTGCACTCCTTCCACCCGGACATGTCCCCGCGGGAAATGAACGCTGCAGTCGAAAAAATGATCCGGCAAGTCGGCCTCCCGCCGGAATCGGCATCCAGATATCCGCATGAACTCAGCGGCGGACAGTGCCAGAGAGTAAGTATCGCCAGACACGTCATCCTGCGTCCCGAACTGCTGGTGCTCGATGAACCCGTAAGCGCGCTCGATGTTGCCGTTCAGGTCCAGATCGCAGGACTCCTCAAGCGCCTGCAATCCAGGCTCGGGATGGCGTTACTGTTTATCAGTCACGACCTCTCCGTCATTCGGCATCTGTGCGAAAGAGTACTGGTGTTGTACCTGGGCAAAGTCGTGGAAACCGGGCCTCGCAGCCGGATATTCTCCGCGCCGCTGCATCCCTACACTCGTGCGTTGTTGAGTTCCGTGCCGACGCCCGATCCCCGACGCGGGCCGGTACGAGCCAGCCTGGATTCTTCGAAGGAACAGCCTTCGTCCCTGAATCCGCCCCCGGGTTGCCGGTTCAGCACGCGCTGCCCCTTTGCCACGGAACGCTGCCGGGCGGAAGAACCGCCATTGATCGATTCCGGAACCGGGCAGGAAGTCGCCTGTCATTACTGGGAACAGTGGCGCTAGCGCCATGCTCCCAGGCGCCTCAGGCGTGGTGGCCGTTGCTGTGACTGGCTGCTTCGCGCAACAGCCAATCGCGGAACAAACGAAAGCTGCGCCGTTGCGGAAAGTGCATGGGGTAAACGAACAAGTATTGAAAACTCAATGGGTAGCTTTCGGGGAACAGCCTTGACAGACGGCCGGCGGCAATGTCATCCCTCACCAGGGCGCCGCGTCCGAGCCCCACGCCCTGACCATCCACCGCGGCCTCCATCGCGATACTGGATACGACATAGCGCGGCCCTCTCCGCGTATTGATATCCCGGACGTCGAAGGCGTCGCACCATCGCCGCCAATTCGGAAAGACCCGCATCCTGCGCATCGTGTCGTCATGAAGCAAGGTTGCATTTCGAAGATCGGCCAGTGTTCTCAAGCGCTTCTTCTCCGCGTACGCGGGAGAGGCTACCGGGAAAACGCGCTCTTCGAACAGAAAATCCACCGCCAGGGTGTCCGCCAGGCCCGCGCGGGTTTCGATACCGTAGTAGATCGCCAACGAGGGTTCGCCTTCCTGCAATTGCACCGTGTTGGTGGTGCTCCAGACGCGCAGATCTATTTCAGGGTGATGCGAATAGAACCGGGGGAGGCGCGGGACGAGCCATTTCTGTGCGAACGACGGCGAGGCCTTGATCGTGAGGACAGGATTTCGCGTTACTTCCTGAAGCGAGCCCACCGCGTCGCGCATTTGCGAAAGCGCCCGGGATAGCACGGGGCGGCACGCCCGCCCTGCATCCGTCAGTGTCAGCTTCGGACCGTGGCGCTCGAACAGTTCGAATCCGAGCGAGTCTTCCAGCGTGGCGACCCGCTGACTTACGGCCGCCGAACTGATGTGAAGTTCGCTCCCCGCTCGGGTGAAGTTCAAGTGTTTCGCAGCGGCATCGAACGCTTCGATCGACTTCAGAGAGGGCAGCCGCATGTCCGGCACTCAGCGCGACATGCCCGATCGCTCCCGGGCTCCCAGTGCGTAGTGAGTATTGGGCAACTCTTCCCCGAGCGCGAATTCAGGAGTTCATCGTAACATATTCTTATGATAAGACCCAAAATAGGAAGGAAATATCGGATTTTCGGTATGCTAGAGTCGCACTCTGCAAGAAATTGTTTGCCTTGAACAAAACGCCAGGGGAGCGAGATGGCAGGGAGAGTACGTAGAGCGCCGTACGCGTTGATCGACGGTGATTCCCATGTGGGAATGCCGCTGGACTTGTGGAACCGATATCTGGACGAAGAGTTCAGGAAGCGGCCTGATCGCCCCAGGCATGAAGTGAGGGAAGAAGATCAACTCGCCTTTTTTCGCTGCGGAAGATACTCCTTTCCGCCCAAAGGGTTCAAAGGCTACATGCCTCCGTCCGGCCGCCCGCCCGGTCCCCTCGGCGGGATCGATGCACAAGTGCGCGTTCGCGACTTCATGGATCCCGAGGGAATCGACCGTACGGTCCTCATGCCTTCACGTAACATCGCGCCGGCCTATCTGGGCGACCCGGAACTGGGAAACGCAATGGTGGAGGCCTACAACAACTGGCTGCACGACATGTGCAATGAGTTCCCCACGCGAATGTTCGGATACGGCATTCTCAATGCGGCGGACACCAACCACGCGATCAGGGAAATGAGGCGCAGCGTATTCGAACTCGGATTCCCGGGCGTATATGTCAATCCCAACGTGATCGGCAATGCGCCGGAGGAGTACCACACGCTGGCCTCGGAACACTACTATCCGATTTACGAGGCCGCGCAGGAACTCGACGTGCCTGTCGCGATACATGGCTTTTCCGATCCCTACATTGAGGGCTTCGACCTCAACTGGCCGAACAGGATCCCTCTCTGGAGCGACATCAACGGCTTTCCGATGCAGGGTATGAATTGCTTCCTGAGCCTCGTGGCCGGCGGGGTCTGCGAAACGTTTCCCGCACTCAGGGTCGGGATTTTCGAGTCCGGCGTGGGCTGGGTGCCGTTGCTGCTGGACCGCCTGCACGAACGCATGGAAAAATTCGCGCCGATGGTGGCCGACAGCGCTCCGAAGCTGAAGCTGGAGCCGAGGGAATACATCCAGCGGCAGCTTTATTTCGGATTCGAACCCGAAGACCCCTTTGTCGAATTGTTCATAGAGTGGACCCGGGCGCCGAACCGGTTGATATTCTCGGCGGACTATCCGCACCTGGATTTCGAGCCCGGGCAGACCGAGGAGTTCCTCCGGGGCAGAAAGACGCTGAGCGACGAGGTCAAGCGCATGACGCTGCATGACAACTCGATCGAGTTCTTCCGCTGGGAGGATACGGCGGCTTCCGGGGCCGACGAAGCGCCGGCCGTATAGACGTGCCCACGGTCGTTGCGGTCCAGCCTCGCATCCGGCTCGCGTTCCCCCACGCTGGTCGGTTTGACGGCGGCGCCATCCGCACAAACGCCATGGACGGCGCCCGGCATATCGAGGCTGCGCGCGCCGAACAAGGCGCAAGCCTGGTGGCGTTCCCGGAGTTCTTTCTGACCGGCTACACCCTGGGTGTGGATTTCGAAGGATGGCTCGGCGCCTCCATTCGCATACCGGGTCCGGAAACGGACGTGCTGAGTAGCGCAGCGCAACAAAACAGCGTGTACGTCGCGGGAGCGGCCTTCGAAACCATCGACGGCTTTCCTGGGCGGTATTTCAATACCGCATTCCTCATTGCGCCCGACGGCGACGTCGTTTTGCTGTATCGAAAACACTATGCGATGACCGCCAAGACTCGTCCGGGCGATGTTCTGGACGAATGGCTGCAGCATTTCGGCGAAGATTCCCTTTTCCCGGTAGCGCCGACACCGCTCGGCCGCATCGGCGCGATGGTCGCAAGGGATTCTCATTGGCCGGAAATGGCGCGCTGCCTGGCGCTGCGCGGCGCCGAAATCATCTTCAATCCCAACGCTTCGGGCGCCGAGCCTGATGACGCCGGAATCCAAGCAAGGCGATCCAGGGCTTACGAGAATCATTGCTATCTGATCTCGCCCAACATCGGCCCTTTCGTCACGGACAACGAATTCGACAGGACCAGCGGGAGGGCACCGTCGGAAATCATCGACTATCGGGGCAACATCCTGGCCAGGCGCCAGGAGCTCGCGGAATTCATGATTGCCGCGGATCTGGATATCGGGGCTCTCAGGACTTTTCGGATTGCCGGCGGCGGGAAGGGCAATTTTCTTGCTCAGCTTCAACCGCATCTGCACACTCCCGTATACGGCGCCGCCGAACTGTTTCCCGCGAACGGCTGGCGGGAAAAACCCATTCGCACCGTTTCCGAGAACCTGGACCGGGAGGCCGCCGTTATCCGGAAAATGCTGCAAAACGACGTGCTGACCCCGCCGGAGCCGGCTGGCTGATCGGGGCGAAAACGTGATGATCCCGGCACGCATGGACGCAAGAACCTGGCTTGCGACCGCACTATTGATTTGCGCCCTCGTTGCCGAAGGCAGCCAGGCCCAGGAAGCGGACATTCTGCGCCGCAGCAATAGCGGCGAACCGGGCACGCTCGATCCGCACCGTGGAAGTAACACGGCCGAACTCATCATCATCAATGACCTATTTACAGGCCTGCTGACGCGGGATGCGCATGGAAGAGTGGTGCCCGGTGCGGCGTCGGATTACACCGTATCAGCGGACGGCCTGACCTGGACGTTCACGCTGCGGAACGATCTGAAGTGGTCCGACGGCACGCCGATGTCCTCGGCCGATTTTCTTTATTCCTTTCGCCGCTCGATGGACCCGGCAACGGCCTCGCCCACCGCGTCGCTGCTGTACCCGATAAGGAACGCCCGCGCGGTCAACAGCGGAGACATGAATCCGGACCGGTTGGGAGTATCCGCGCCTGAGCCCGACCTGCTGATCATCGAGCTCGGACGCCCCGTACCCTATTTCGACAGGCTGCTGCTGGTTCCGGCCGCGTTGCCTGTGCCGGAACATGCGATCGAACAGTTTGGTCGAAGTTGGTCGCGTCCTCCGAACGCGATCAGCAACGGCGCTTTTGTGCTGAGGCAATGGACTCCCCGCGTCCATGTGCAGGTCGAAAGGAACATGCACTTCTTCCAGCGGGATTCCGTGCGGCTTCGGGGCGTGCGCTACTTTCCGACCGAAGACCTGAGCACGCAGCTCAAACGTTTCCGTGCCGGCGAACTCGACCTGGGCCTGAATTTTCCGCCGTCCCAGGCTGCCTGGGTCAGAAACAACCTCGGCGGCTCCGTTCGGATCTTCCCCATTTACGGCACCTACTATTTCCCGATCAACCTGACGCTCGAGAAATTCGCGGATGTCAGGACGCGACGCGCCATGAACATTGCCATTGACCGCGAGGCGATCGCGTTCAGGCTGCTCGGCTCGGGAGAGCAGCCGGCTTATTCCATGGTGCCGCCCGGCTTCGAGTTCTACCCACCGCTGGAACCTCCCGTGGACAGCGTTCTGCCGCTTGAGGAACGGCAGGGGATAGCGAGAAAACTGCTGGCGGATGCGGGTTTCGGCCCATCAAATCCACTGGAGGTCGAGATTCGCTACAACATGACGGAGGAGCATCAGGCGGTTGCGGTCGCCATGGCCAGCATGTGGAAGGCCGTAGGCATCAGGGCGACCGTTCTCAGCACCGAATCCCGGACTCATTTCAGGGACCTTGCGCTGGGTGAGTTCGAGGTCGGCAGGTCCGCGGCCTTCGCTTCCTTTGCGGACCCCAGCGCGTTCCTGATCCGGTTTTCCTCCGGGAACCTGCGGGACAACTATTCGCGCTACTCGAATGCCGTGTTCGACCGGCTGATCGACGAATCGAACAACATTTTCGATCCCCCGCTTCGGGCCGCCAGTCTGCGCGAGGCGGAAGCCCTTGCGCTAAGCGAATTTCCGGTGATTCCCATCTACCACTATGTGTCCAAGAGGCTGGTCAGTCCGCGTGTAACGGGCTGGCAGGACAATCCCGCAGGCACTCATCTGAGCCGGTACCTCGCACTGCGAGAGGAATCATGACCAGCCCATTGCAAGGCAATCTGATGGCAATGGGCTGGTACATGCGCAGGACCGCGGACTCGCATGCACTGGGCGATTTCTACCGGGAAGTGATCGGCTTGCCCGTGCTGCGAGGCGGCAGACCCTGGACGGTGACCATGTTCTGGGCCGGAGAGGCAACCGTATTTGAGTTGAAATCAGACGAAGCACCGATGCCGGAGCGCGACCGGGACCCGGATACGGCGCCTTGCACGCCCATTTTCAGGGCGCATGGGCTGGATGGATTGCTGCAACGCCTGGCGGACGCCGGCGTGCGCATACTGCGAGAGGAAAGATCGCCCACGTTCCGCCAGGCCTTCGTGCTCGATCCGGACGACCAGCTGATGCTGTTTCGCGAGACGCCAAGGACCGCGGGTTCGGCGATCGATCGGGAAGCCTGGCGCCGTTTCGATACGGGAAACCGCTTTCAACCCGTGCGCGGGGCAAAGATGCCCGGAGACATACAGTGCCTGGACGGCATATTGATGCGAGCAAGGGACTTCACGGCAATGCACTCCTTCTATCGAGAGGTCATAGGCCTGGAAGAAGCCGAATCGGATACGGACAGGGCCGTTTTCCACCTGGGGGACAACACCTTCCTGGAACTTCGGCCCGGCGGCCGGCTTGCACGCGTGCCCGAGGACCGGGTGGAGGTTACGAACTCCTTCATCCTGCGGCTGCAGGACACGGAACGCTTCAAGACGAGCGTAAAGGAGCGAAACGTGCATTTCGTCAACGAGCACATTCAATGGAAACGGGCCCACCTCGCCTATTTTTCCGACCCGGAAGGCCGGATCACGGGCATTGAGCAACGCTACGCGCCCGAGAACTTTCTTGAGCCGGTGGAAGCCTATCCAGAAGACCTCGAGGCCGAGCGCCGTTTTGCCGAGAGGGCGTGAAGCGTTGGACAAGGTAGTGCAGGGACTGGGATGGTTTGTCCGGCGAACGGCGAATCCTATCGAACTGGGCCGGTTCTATGAACAAGCGCTGGGCCTGCCGCGCCTGCGCTCGTGGGAAACGGATGGGCACGCCGGCGCCATGTACTGGGCGGGCGAAGTGTGCGTATTCGAAACCAACCTGATCGGCGAGAAAGCCGCAACCGGGACGCGGGAGAGTCAATGCATTCCCGTCTTCCGGTCTCATGACCACGAGGCAAGCGTGGAACGGCTGTTGAGCGGCGGGGCCGGTATCCTGCGTTCGGAACGGGACGAGCGGGCGGATACCGTTTTCGTTCAGGACCCGGAAGGTTTCCCGCTCGGTATTGAACGGCTCAGGGACGACTCCTTGTTCGCGATAGACAAGAGGCTGACCGAAGCCTGGACCGGAAACCGCACCACTCTGCCCGGCGGCATCGGGATCGATGGAGCGGTGCAGGCCCTGAGTCGCGTCGTGCACCCGACCACCGACCCGACCGGAGATGCGGAGTTTCTCGCCAACACGCTGAAGCTGGACAGGCTGGGCGATCTTGGCGGCCGTGAGTGGCTGGGACTGGGCGATACCGCCATTCTCGAGATCCGCAAATCGGGGCGCCGGCTGGCGCGCCCGCAAGACCGGGTTTCTGTCCGGGACACCTGGATCCTTCGCGAGTACGGACACGATCAGCTGCTCGACTGTATGCGGAAGAAAGGCGAAGAGCCGGTCTCCTCGCTCAAGTTCAAGGGCGGAATGCTGGACTATTTCGTAACACCCGGAAACCGGCTGTTCGGCTTTCAGCAGCGACTGAGATTCCATCCGGATGAACCTGCGCGACAGATGATCGAAGACCTCGCGGCTTATTCGCGCTGGGAGCTTGAAACGAAAACGTTGGAGTAATGCAATGATCAGGAAATTTCGCCTTAAGGCGTCTGGAAACGTTCGATGGCCGGCAATGCTGGGCGCAATACTGCTGCTGCTCTCGTCCCAGCAGCGGGCATCCGCCCAGGGACTGGGAGATCCGACCCCGATCTCCGGAAACGTTCATGAGGTTATCGAGTTGACCGACGACGACGGCGTAGTGATTCCGGCGATTTTGATGTATCCGGAAGCCGGCATGAACCGGCACGGCCCCGCCCTGGTTTTTCATCACGGCGGGTTCGGCGGACATCCGGCAAGACAGGTGGGCGCCCCAAGGTTTGCGGCCGAGCGTCTGGCGGCGGCCGGCTACGCGACGTTGAGCCTCCTGTCCCGCCAGTCCGCAGGGCACATCGACAGTCTCTACGAGGAATCCCAGAAGGACATCAAGGCGGCCATCGACTACTTCGATAACCTGGGCATAGAAGACATCGTGTTGCTGGCGCACAGCCTGGGCAGTATTCGTATTGCCGGATATCTCGCCGACAGGAAGGACCCGCGCGTCAAGGCCGCGGTCCACTTCGCACCGACCGCGGACATGCCCGAAGCCATACCGGGTTGGGCCACGCGCGAAGGCGTGGAAGCGAGGATCAGAACGGCGAGGGAAGCTGTGGCTGCAGGCCGCGGACGAATGGATCTCAGCGACGATCCCGACCGCTCCAGGGGGATTGAAAAGGACGAGTTTATCGACCTCCTGTTCACGTTTCAGACGCCGGCAGCGTATCTCAATTGGTGGGGGCCGGATGCGCGCACGCGCAATTCGGAGCGATTCGCCGAAATCGAAGTGCCGATGCTCATGCTGGCCGGCTCGGAGGACCCCTACGTGCCGCCCGGACGAATGGAGCAGCTCAAGAAAGCGGCGATAAATTCGCCGGTCGTCGACTACATCGGATACGAGAACGGCGATCATTTCTTTTCGGGGTTTCAGGACCGGGCGGCGGCCGATGCGATCCGGTGGCTGGATGAGCAGGGACTGGGCCCGCGCTCACCGATCCAAACGCGCCTCGTCGACGCCCGCCTGGCGACCGGCAGGTATTTCCCCGGGGTGCTATACGGCCCGAGGGAGGACAGCGATGCCACGCGTCCCGTATTCCTGATTCAGAACGGATTCGGCGCGACCATCATGGAGGGTCCCGGGCACTGGCTGGCGACCCGCCTGGCCCAATCGGGATTCGCGACGCTGACGCCCATGACGCGGGCCAGCGGATTCACCGGCGGCATTATCGCGAACGTGGACGAGATCGTGGACGACCTGGGCAACTGGATGGATTTTCTCGAAGACAGGGGCTCCCGAAGAATCGTGCTGGTCGGTCACGGAGTGGGCGCGACACTCACCGCGATCTACGCCGCGGAGACGCGCGATCCTCGTGTTGCCGGACTCGTGTTCCTGGGTCCGATCGGCGACCTGCCGCAGTGGGCCAGGCAGGCGCTGGGCAGCGACCGTTACGAATCCATTGTCTCCATGGCGATGCTTGACGTCGAAAACGGCGGGTCGCAACTCATTACCGACAAGTTCTACCTGCCATCTCCAGCGGTGAACGGCGAGCGCGGAATGTTCGGGCAGAGGTCCGGATCCTGGCTGAATTTTTTCGGACCCGGGGCGCGCACCGTACTGACGGAGCGGCTGGCGGAAATCGAGAGCCCCATAGCGGTGCTGGCCGGATCCAATGACTATCTTGTCGGCCGCGATATTCCCGGTAAGCTGGAGAAGGCCGCTGCCGGCCCTGTGAGAGTGGTCTGGTATGGCGGCCCGAATGGCGCCGACCACTGGTTTTCGGGGCTTCGGAATCAGGCCGCAAGCGACGTTGCCGCCTGGACAAGAGAGGTGCTTCGCTAGCAACTCGGTTATATTCTTTTCACAAATGCTGGACCCGGAGGGGACGCAAATGTCTGATCATGCACACAGGGCGGAACACCATGGGCTGTCCATCGACACCAGCGGCTACTCGCGCAGGCGCTTCATCGGTACCGGCGCCTGCGCGCTGGCGGTGGCCGGCCTGCCGGCCGCGGCACGCGCGGTAACGAACTACAAGGGTCATGACGTCATCGTTGTCGGCGCCGGCCTGTCGGGCCTGCACGCTGCCTGCATACTCCAGGAACAGGGGCTTGACGTCATGACGCTGGAGGGGCGGAACCGGATCGGCGGCCGCGTTTACACGCTGATGGATGTGCCGGGCAAGCCGGAGGCCGGCGGCGAATGGATGGGGGCCAACTACGCCCGCATGATCGACACGGCCCAAAGGCTCGGACTGGAAATGCTGGGGCCGGACGACGTGTCCGACATTCGGGAGTGGTGCTACCGCATCCGGGGCGAATACATCCTGGCCTCGGACTGGGAGAGCCATCCGCTCAACCCCACGGAGGGCGACGACCGGCGGATCCTGCCCCACCGCATGCTGTTCGAACTGTCGCACAAGAACAATCCGCTGTCGGGCCAGCCCCTGGATGCCTGGATCACGCCGGAGTTCGCGCGCTTCGATATACCCCAGACGCACTACCTCAAGGAGTATCTCGGTTTCGACGACGAAACGATCCGCCTGATGAACGTGGTGATCCATACCGACCACATGGACAACACCTCGGCCCTGCACGAAATGCGCCGCTATGCGGTGGGAGAATTCAACGCCTCGCGAGCCCTCGCAATGGCGGGCCAGCCCGCCTGGGTGCAGATCAAGGGCGGCAACTCGAACCTGCCGGAAGCCATGGCCGCATCCCTGGACAACCCGGTGGAACTGAACAAGACCGTTTATGCCTTCGAGGACAAGGGCAATGAGGTGACCGTGCATTGCATGGACGGCACGCGCTACACCGCCCGCCAGGTTATCTGCTCGACGCCCTGGCCGGTCCTGCGCAAGGTCAAGTTCACGCCACGCTTGCCGGCGCGGATGGAACGGGCGATCGACGAAATCGACTACGGCACGTCCATCCAGGTGCACTTCCTGCTCAAGAAGAACTTCTGGGAGCTTGACGAAATGCCCGGCAGCATGTGGACCGACGAACCTTTCGAGCGCTTCGGCGTCCATCACCGCGGTCCGAACGGCGAGGCGACCTCCGCGGTCGCCTTCATCAACGGCAACGAAGCCTACAAGTACGACTTCATGAGCGACGAGCAGGTCAGCGAATACACGATGCGGGAACTCGAACGGGTGAGGCCTTCGCTCAAGGGCGCGCTCGAACCGATCGGGATCCAGTCCTGTCATCGCGAAGTCCACGGCGGCGGAGACTGGGTGTTCTGGCGTCCCGGCCAGGTCGGGCAGTTCGCCGCCCACATGCGCGAAGCCCACGGCAATATTCATTTCGCGGGAGAACACACGGCCCTGATGGAGCGCGGCATGGAGGGCGCCTTCGAGTCGGGCGAGCGCGCCGCGGTGGACGCACTGCTTCGCGCCTGAGTTCCGCCATGAGAGTTCTGCTTTTTGCGCTCTTGTGCGCTCCATTGGCCGCGACCGCGGCAACTGAATATGATCCCCTCGCCCGCGACCTCCTGATCCTGACGGACTGGTTCGAAGGCGAGTTCGACAACGAGGAGCAGCGCTGGTTCCAGGCGGACCCGCGTTCGAATACGCCCGAGGAAGAACGGCATGTTCGCATTCACACGACGCACAAGCGCATTGGCGCGCCGGACTTCGGCGAGCACGTCTTCTACGTGGAGGAGTACACCCACGATGATCCGGAAAGGGTGTTCCGCCAGCGCCTGGTGATCTTTTCTTCGGCCCCGGAGGACGGCGGAATCCGCATGCGGCAGGGCTTCTTCAATGAGCCGGAGCGCTTTCTCGGCGCCCAGCACAATCCCGGCCTGTTCGACGATCTCACGGCCGAGGACGCATTCTTCCTGGACGAGTGCGATGTCTACTGGAAACGCGTGGCCGGACAGTTCGAAGGCGGCATGCGGCCGAAAGCCTGCGTTTTCGGCGAGGGCGAGTTGCGCCGCTATTCGGTCCACGATCTGTATCTTTCCGAGACCAAGTACTGGCGGGTGGATTCCACTTTCCTGGTCGCCGACGACAGTCTTCATGTCGGGATGCCGGCTGACCAACCCTTCGAATTGCGCCGCGTCAAGCGCTTTACCTGCGGCATCACGTTCGACCCGCGCGGGCCCGAACCCCAGGAAATCACGGACATTTCGCTGCACAGCCAGGGCGGGTCGGCCGACGTCACCCGGGAACGCGACGGCCAGGAGTTCACGCTCCTGATGCGCGACAAGGAATACCCGTATTACTCGACGCGGCCGGATTTCATCTATTTCTCGATCCGCCGAAAGGGCGAACTCGCCTCGGTCGTGTTTACCGTCAACGACCCGGACTCACGATCGCTGGCCGTGAATACCGGAGACCTGGTGGCCTCGTGCTATCGGGACGGCTACGAATTCCGCGAGTCGCTGGAGGCGCTGGCGATCGCCGGCGGGGAGCGCTGAGATGCCTGTGACGAACCTTTATCCGACCGCATTCGGACGAACCGTCCGGGCGGCGTTACTGGCCGGCCTGATGTTTGCGCTGACCGCCGGGGCCGATGCGCCCGGCCCGGCCACAGGTCCGCTGGGGCAGGCTTCCGATTCCAACCCGGGCGGGCTGGCCCATGCAGCGGAAGCCGGCGCGCAGCAGCCGCAAGCCGCACCGGACCCTGTGGCGATGCGGCGCGGCCGCATCCTGTTTCTGCAATGCACGGCCTGTCATTCCCTGAAGGAGGGCGAAGACCACAAGGTCGGCCCCAACCTTCATCGTGTAATCGGGGCGCCGGCCGCCCACAAGCCGGGCTACAACTATACGGACTCCCTGAAGGAATCGGGGATCGTCTGGTCGCGCGAGAACCTGAGCCGGTTCCTGGCGGAGCCTTACGAACTCGTTCCGGGGACCGCCATGGTCTTCATCGGGATAGAGAGAGGCGCCGACCGCGCGGCATTGCTTGACTACCTGGAGCAGGAAACACGCTAGCGTGATTCCCATCCCCGGCCCGGGCCATTCGAATCCCGCCGGGCGCCATGATCATTCTTCATCGGACGTCGTAGTCAAACCGGACGTCTTCTCGTAAGTTTCCGGGTTTTCAAGCGATCCGGGGAAATAGCGGTCATAGACCGAACGGACTTCCGGAGCCAGGTAATCCAGGCTGGCCGTCTTTCGGCCGGTTGAGTTCCAGAACGTACGTCCGGGCCGGTCACCCATGTTCATCCATCGCGCCCAGGGCGAATAGCCGCCCCAGGAATAGCGCATGTCGGCGCTTGTGACATCCGCATCAACGACATCGGACGTCCTCGCGAGCATGTTGATCCACTCCGCCCCGTAGCCGCCATGTCCGTACTTCACGAGAAGCTCCAGGGTAACGGCCGCATCTTCGCCGGAAAAAGACCAGGGCAATAGCAGCGGCCGGTCCATCAGCCAGGCCTCTCCCGTATAGCCCTCCATGTGCTGGCCTCCCGGACCCATGATCCAGGAACTCAGACGTGTCAACAGAGGCGCCGGCGTATTCGTTTCCCCGGTGTATGGATTCCTGTAGGACTCCAGTACGGCGCCGGTATCAAGATCCGTAAAAAAGCCCCAGTCACGCACCGACATGCGAAATCCATCGCCTTCGCGAACGAACTTCACGTAGCGCAGGCCCGAAACGCCGAACAGCGGCACGGGCATTTCTCCGTGAACCAGCGCGTAGATTCGCCCCTCCCCTATCATCCAGTTGGGCTCGCCGTTCAGATCGCCCATGACCTTGGCCAGACCATGGAGATTGTCCGACGGATCGCCGGGATCAAACCCTCTCGGAGCGCTCGCGGACGCGGCGCGTGGCATCGCCATTCCGCTCAGGGCCGCGCCGGTGGCCCAGATTATCGCGGCCCGTCTATTCAGGATCATTACCTGTCTCCAGCAGCGGCGCCAATTGTATCGATGCAGCCACGAGGGCCCGCGCCACGGCGTTCGGCAGCACCGCCTCGTCCCAGTCCACCCGCCGGGGGCCGGTGCGGACGATCACGTAATCGTCGTCGGCGCTGATGAACACCCGCTGCCCGCCGATCCCGTCGAAATAGACGAGATCGTCCGACAGGAAGGGTTCGGAAATGGCGAACCCCACGCCCTCGCGTTCCTCGGTGTAGTAGCGCTTGCGCACGTCCTCGTTCGACAGCCAGATCTGATAGCCGTAGTTCGGTTCCCTCCCGGAGGCCGCGGTCATTTCGTCGATCCAATGCCCGGACACGATTCGGCGACCGTCATAGCGCCCGCCGTCCTTGATCATCAGGCCAAGCCTGAGCCAGTCCCGCGGGCGAGCAAGAAACGCGGCATAGGTGCGCGCCAGGCCACCGGGGCGGTCCAGCCACACGTAAGCGTCGTCGGCGCCCAGCGGCTGCCACAGGTTTTCCGATACGAAGTCGGCGTAGCGCCGGCCTGTAGCGCGCTCAAGAATGACGCCGAGCAGCTGGCTGTTAACGTTCGCGTAGGCGAACCGGGCGCCGGGCGGGCTCGCCAGCTGCAGCTCGAGCATCAGCCTCTCCAGCCGCATGCCGAAAAGGAGCTGATTGAAGTCGGCATATGGATTTCGGCTCGGCGTATAGAACATGAAACCGGACGCCATGTTGAGCAGGTTGCGGATGGTGATCCCGCCGCGCGGTTCACCGCGCCATTCCGGCAGATAGAGCGACACGGGATCATCGACGCTTCCAATGTGGCCCTTCTCAATGGCCAGACCGAACATCAGACCCAGAATGCTCTTGTGCATGGAAGCGGTTTCCGGGCGGATGTCCGGACCGAGCCCCTCGCGATACCACTCCACGCGCAAGGCGCCGTCGTGCCAGACCAGCAGGGAGTCGGACTGCATCTCCCGGGCATAGGCAATCGCCTCGGCGAAGCGGCGTTCTTCGCCTGTCGCCCCGGGCAAGGCCTGCGTGAGATCGCCCGGCACCGGTTCCGTGGTCGGGTACCGGTCGAGCGCTCCGAGGAAATCCGGCGGGCCGCCGCCGATGAAGCGCAGGTAGTTGTACCAGAATGCCCAGTCGTAGATTCCGGCCGCGGCGACCGCCGCCAGCAACAGCCCGAGCAGCCCAAGGACTTTCTTTCGCAAGACGGTGCTCCCGAAAGACCAGGATTATCCGATTTCCGCCGGGTCCACGTCCAGCGACCAGGACACGCGCCTGGGGCGCGGCAACTCGCGCACCGCCGGTATCCAGCGACCGAGGAAGGCCTGGAGGCGGGCGCGGTCGGGCGAGCGCGCCAGCAGGTGCGCGTGGTTGCGGTCGCGCCTGCGCTCCATCAGGGCGGGGGCCGGTCCAAGCACATCCACCGCGGAACCGCCGCCGTTTTCCGGGGCGGCCGTTTTCGCTCGATCGAGGAACTCGCGGACGCTCGCCGCTTCCGGCGCGTTGGCCCGCAGCACCGCGAGGTGCGCGAATGGCGGCCAGCCGCTGCGCCGGCGCAGTTCCAGCGCCGTGGCGGCAAAGCCGCCGTAACCCTCCTTCAGCAACTGGCGAAGCAGGGGGTGCTCGGGAAAGCGGGTCTGCAGCACCAGCAGGCCGGGCCGCTCGCGCCGGCCCGCCCTCCCGGCAACCTGCACCAGCGTCTGCGCCAGGCGTTCGGGGCCGCGGAATTCCTGCGAAAACATGCCCTGGTCGGCGTCGATCACCCCCACCAGCCCCAGGCTCGGGAAGTCGTGGCCCTTGGTGAGCATCTGGGTGCCGAGCAGGATACGGTAATGCCGCTCGCGAATGCCGCCCAGGATGTTCTCCAGCCTGCGCCGGCCGCGCACGTTGTCGCGGTCCATGCGTGCCACCGGGTAGTCCTCGAAGCGCGCCTGAAGTTCCTCCTCCAGCCGTTCCGTTCCGCGCCCTATGGTCTGTAGCGGCGAGCCGCAGTTCTCGCACACGGGCGGCGGGCGGCGCCTGGCGCCGCAATGATGACAGAGAAGCAGGTCGCGCCTGCGATAGAACACCAGGCGGGCGTCGCAGTGGCTGCATTCTTCCGTCCGGCGGCAATCCGGACACATCAGCACCGGCGCGAAACCGCGGCGGTTCAGGTACAGCAGCACTTGCGAACCCGACTCGAGCTGCTCGGACATGGCCTGGAGCAGCGGTGCGCTCAGGCCATGCTCCGGCGGATGGCGGTTGAGGTCCACCAGCCGGGCCAGCGGAGGCCGCGACCCGGTGACCTTCTTCGTCAGCCGCGGGTGCGTATAGCGCCCTCTTTGCACGTTCAGCAGGGATTCCAGCGCCGGCGTCGCGGAACCCAGCACGACCGGAATGCCGGCCCTGGATGCGCGCATGACCGCCAGGTCGCGGGCCTGGTAGCGAAAGCCGTCCTGCTGCTTGTAGGACGGATCGTGCTCTTCGTCCACCACGATCAAGCCGAGTTCGCGGCAGGGCACGAACACGGCGGAGCGGGTACCGACCACCAGCCGCGCCCGCCCGGCGCGGGCGTCCGCCCAGGCGTTCAGACGCTCGCCGTCGTTCAGGCCCGAATGCAGCACCGCCGCGGTCACGCGGAAACGGGCCGCAAGCCGCTCGGCAAGCTGCGGGGTCAGCCCGATTTCCGGCGCCAGCAGCAGGCATTGCCGGCCCGAGGCCAGCACCTGTTCCACGAGGTGGAGATAGACCTCCGTCTTGCCGCTCGCCGTAACGCCATCGAGGAGATGACAGGCATAGCCCTGGTTCGTCGGCATGGCGCTCACCGCGGCGGACTGCTCAGGGCTCAGCGCAAGCGGTTCCTCCCGGAGCATGTCCGCGGGTTGAGGGATCCCCGGTTCGAACGATTCGGCCAGCCCCTTCTCTTCAAGCCGCCGGACAATCCTCCGCCAGTCGCTTGCAAGCGAGGCGAGCGCCCGCTCCGCCAGCCCGCCGCGCCCGGCCGCCAGCAGTTGTCCGAGCAGGTCGCGCTGTTTCGGCGCGCGCGCCAGGAGCCCCGGCGTTTTGTCCGAGGCGTTATCGCGGGCCCGCCAGAACAAAGGGGGAGCCGGCAGTTGGCCGCCGCGGCGCAATTGCTGCGGCAGCGCGTAGGCGAGGACCTGGCCGAGCGGATGGCAGTAGTAATTCGCAGCCCAGCGCAGCACTTCCAGCGTGACCGGGTCCCAGAGCGGCTCGGCGTCCAGCACCTCCCCCACCGGCCGCAGCCGTTCGGCGGGCACATCCGACCCGTCGAGGTGCTCGAGCACGAAACCGGTACGCTTCCCCTTGCCCAGCGGCGCCGAAACACGCGCCCCCACAGGGGGAACGGGAGCCTCGGCGGGTGCGAGATAGTCCAGCAACGGGGCCGCGAAGCGCGGCCCCACCGCCACCCTCAGGAGTGATCCGGACGACATGACCGGAGCATATCCCGGACTTTGCGGCTGGCGCAGTTCAAAAAAGTGGCGCGTTCCGTCCTATTGCACTACGTCCGCGTTCCAGTTTTCGGTCGGGCGCTCGATGATATTGATCATCATGCCGTCCGGATCGCGGCAGGTCATTTCCAGCTGACGCAGCGTGTGCACCGCGAGCAATTGCGGTTCACACACGACTTCGCCGCCCAGTTCCACGATGCGGTCGCGCACCGCGTGGATGTCCGTCGCGAAGAACACCATGCAGCCCTCTCCCAGGTTGGCTCCCCGGTTTTGGCGCCGGAACGCCGGGGGTGAAGGCTTCGCCTCGAACAGGCCCACCATTCCGAAGTTGAGTTCGTCGGCCTTGACGATCTCGTAGCGGATCACGCTGTCTTCCGGGACACCGATCAGTGCATGTCCCACCTTGTGCTCGAGCACTCCGTTGGCATAAACCTCGCCGTAGCCGAGGGCCTCCCTGTAGAAGCGGACCGATTTTTCCAGGTCGGATACGAAGATGGCGGTGCGCACGATGCGGCTGACTTGTGGCGTGTCGTTCACGTTGGACCTCCCTTGAAGAACAAGGGCGCCAGATTAACGCCAAATCGGAAGCGGCGCGGGTGCGCGACCGGGATTCCGGCGCTAGAAGCTGCCGACTGGGCGTTCGATCAGGTTGATCAGCATGCCGTCGGGGTCGCGGCAGGTCATCTCCAGGTTCCCTGGGCCTGTGCCTCGCACGACCAGCCGCTGCGGCTCGCATACGATCTCCGCGCCCATGTCCACCAGGCGGTTGCGCACCGCACGAATGTCGGTCGTCAGCAGCACCAGGCAGCCTTCGCCCACGTTCACGCTGCCTGTCCGGCGGCTTACCGGCGGCGGAGACGGCTTGACCTCGAACATGCCGATCATTCCGAAGTTCGGCCCCTCGGCCTTGACGATTTCGTAGCGGATCACCGAGTCCTCGGACACCCCCAGCAGGGCGTGCGCGACACTGTGGGCCAGTTCCCCGCCGCTGTATACGTCGTGGTAACCCAGGCCCTGCTTGTAGAAACGCGACGACCGGTCGAGGTCGGAAACAAAGAGTGCGGTGCGCACCAGGCGGCTGACTTGCGGTGTGTCGTTCACGTGAACCCTCCCGAATGAACTCAGGCTGCAAGGTTAACGCGAATCCCCCAGAGCGGGGCGCTGTGGGGGACATGCCCCCACACCCGGGGCTAGATTTCGTGCACCGCCCGGATCAGTTCGGCGCACATGGCCTGGCCGTCGCCGTAGAGCATGCGGGTGCGGTCCTCGTAGAACAGCGCGTTCTCGATGCCGGAAAAGCCGGTCCCCTTGCCGCGCTTGATCACGATGGCGTTGTTGGCCTTGTCGGCGTCCAGTATCGGCATGCCGTAAATGGGGCTGGCGGTATCGGTGCGCGCGGCCGTGTTGACCACATCGTTGGCTCCGATCACCAGCGCCACGTCTGTCTTGGGGAATTCCGGATTGATTTCCGCCTCGTCGAATATCAGGTCGTAGGGCACGCCGGCCTCCGCAAGCAAGACGTTCATGTGCCCCGGCATGCGGCCGGCCACCGGGTGGATCGCGAACTTGACCCGCACGCCCCGCTTCATCAGCGCCTCGGCCAGTTCCCATACCTTGTGCTGGGCCTGCGCCACGGCCATGCCGTAACCGGGAATGATGATGACCTGGCGGGCGAAACCGAGCATGACCGCCGCGTCTATGGCCTCGACAGGCTTCATCGTGCCCTCGATCTCGTCGCCCTCGGCGGCGGTCTCTCCGAACGCGCTGAACAACACGTTGCCCAGCGACCGGTTCATCGCCTTGGCCATCAACTGGGTCAGCAGCGTGCCCGCCGCGCCGACCACGGTGCCGGCAATAATCATGGCCGCGTTGTCCAGCACCAGGCCTTCCAGTCCGACCGCCAGGCCGGTCAGCGCGTTGTACAGCGAAATCACGACCGGCATGTCGGCGCCGCCTATCGGCATCGTCAGCGTGAGTCCCAGCAGCAGCGCCACGGCTATGAACACCGTCAGCCACGGCCCGCTCACGCCCATGATCACCAGCACTCCCGCTCCGACGGCGACCAGCAGGATCACGAGGTTGAGCACGTTCTGCCCGGCGAAGCGCAGCGAGCGTTTCAGCCAGCCCTCCAGCTTGGCGAACGCCAGCAGGCTGCCGGAAAACGAAACGGCGCCGATCAAGGCACCGGTGACCGCCAGCGCGATCACCGTCCAGCCGAACTGCTCGCCGCCATGACCGCCGCGAAGCAGTTCCACCCAGGCGATCGCCGCCGCCGCGCCGCCGCCCATGCCGTTGTAGAGTGCGATCATCTGCGGCATGCCGGTCATCGCCACCCTTCGGCCGCTGATCCAGGCCGGCACGCCGCCGACGATGATGGCCGCCCCGATCAGCAGGAGATTCTCGGGCTTCATTCCCGGCCAGAAAAAGGTCACGACGGTGGCCAGCACCATGCCCAGGCCGGCCCAGACGATGCCGCGCCGCGCCCCGGCCGGCGAACTCATCGCCTTCAGGCCGAGAATGAACAGGACCGCGGCCAGGAAATAGCTGCCGGCAATGAGCGTATCGAGGCTCATTCTTCGTCCTGGTCCCCGTCCTTGCTGCGCTTGAACATCTCCAGCATCCGCTCGGTGACCACGTAACCGCCCACCGCGTTGCCCGATGCCAGGACCACGCCGACAAAGCCGATCACTTTCTCAAGCGTGGTGTCCGCGAACCCCAGCGCCACCATCGCGCCGACCAGGACGATGCCGTGAATGAAGTTCGACCCGGACATCAGCGGCGTGTGCAGGATGACCGGCACCCGCGAGATGACCTCGTAGCCGACAAAGGCTGCCAGCATGAATATGTACAACGCTACGAAGCCGTCGATCATTGCGGTTCAGTCCCTCCTCGCTCCCGCGTAACGGATCTCGCCCTCATGGGTCAGCAGCGTGCCCGCGAATACCGGGTCGTCCAGGTCGAGCGAGAACTCGTCGCCGTTGATGGCGGGCTTGATGAAATTGAACAGGTTGCGCGAATACATGGCGCTGGCGTGGCGGGCCATCATCGCCGGCACTTTCAACGGCGCCATGATGCGCACGCCGTTATGGTCGATCGTCTCGCCCGGACGGGTCAACTCGCAGTTGCCGCCGCCCTCGGCCGCCAGGTCCACGATGACCGAGCCCGGCCGCATCTGCTCGACCGCCGCGGCGCTGACGATGCGCGGCGAGGGCCGGCCGGGAACCGCGGCCGTGGTGATCAGCATGTCGCAGGCCGCGATATGCCGATCCAGGGCCTCCCGCTGCATGGCCTTTTCCTCGTCCGTGAGTTCCCGCGCATAACCGCCTTCGCCGGTCGCGCTCACGCCGGAGTCGACGAAGCGGGCTCCCAGGGATTCGACCTGCTCGCGCGTCTCCTCGCGCACGTCGTAGGCCTCGACCACGGCGCCCAGCCGGCGCGCGGTGGCGATGGCCTGCAGCCCGGCCACGCCGACGCCCAGCACCAGGGTGCGGGCGGGGCTGATCGTGCCGGCGGCCGTCGTGAGCATGGGCAGAAACTTCTGCATCTCGTCGGCCGCCATCAGGACCGCCTTGTAGCCGGCCACCGACGCCTGCGAGGACAGCACGTCCATCGATTGGGCGCGCGATATGCGCGGCACCAGCTCCATCGAGAAAGCCGTAACTCCGGCATCGCGCAAGGCGTCCGTCGTTTCCGAGGGTGCGTAGGCGTTCAGCAGGCCCGCCACCATCGCGCCCTTCTTCAGCTCCGCGATGCGCTCGATCTCCGGCGGCCCAACGCAGAAAAGGGCATCGCATGCCTTCGTCACGGCGCCGGGCGACGACTCAAGACCGATGTCCTTGTAGTCGCTGTCCGCGAAACTTGCGGCAAGGCCCGCGCCCTTCTCCATGACGACGCGCAGCCCCGCAGCCTGCATGCGCACCCAGACCTTGGGCACCACGGCTACGCGCTTTTCGCCTGGCGCGGTCTCGCGCAAAACGCCGATTGTCAGGGGCATCTGGGAGAAGAAATAATGCGCAGCAAGCGGGAGTTGGCGCGCATTTTAGCCGACGGGCGGCGCCGATTTTCCCCGCCCGACATTGAAATTTCGCAATTTAGATGTATAAGGCCACCTGATAGGGAGCGTGTGATGCTGCTGATTGAAGACGCCTTGGACTTGCGCCAGTGGGTGCTGCGCACCGACGTGGCGGGCCGTCCCCTGGGCTGGATCGACTACCGCGATGCCGTGCGGCTCTATCACGCGGGCCAGGTCGCCTATCACTGCGGCCGGCCGCTTTTCCGGATTCGCGGCGGTATCTGCGCGCTCACCGGCCACCGCAGCGAGGTGGACGTGAATACGATCGTGGCTACGCAGGGCGTGTCGGCAGGGCTCAACAAGCGTCTCGACAATTACACGCCGCCGCTCAACAACCACACGCTGTTCCGCCGCGATGCGCAGATCTGCATGTACTGCGGCGGGCGCTTCCTCAGGCGCGACCTGACGCGCGATCATGTGCGCCCGATCAGCCAGGGCGGATCGGACGTCTGGGCCAATGTGGTGGCGGCCTGCAAGCGCTGCAACAATTTCAAGGGCGGCCGTCTGCCCGAGGATGCCGGCATGCAGTTGCTGGCCGTACCCTTCGTGCCCACCTATGCCGAATACATCTATCTGAAGGGCCGGCGCGTGCTGGCCGACCAGATGGAGTTCCTGAAGGCCCATTTTCCGCGCGACAGCCGCCTGCAAAGCCGCTTCGAACAGGCCGCCTGAATCGCCCGGACGGCGGGTCGTCGTGTCAACCGGAAACATTGAATCGGTCCTGAGCGAGGATCGCCGGTTCGACCCGGACGAGTCTTTCGCGAACCGCGCGCAAGTCAACGGGGAACTGCTTGACGAGCTTTGCCGGAGGGGCGACAGCGACCCGGTGAGCCTGTGGGCCGACCTGGCCCGCGAGATGCTGACCTGGCACAAGCCGTTCAGCGCCACCCTCGACCGTTCGCGCGCGCCGCACTTCGCCTGGTTCTCCGACGGCGAACTGAACGCCAGCGAGGCCTGCCTGGGTCCCTGGATCAGGCAGGTCCCGGACCGCCCGGCGATCGTCTACGAGGGCGAGGACGGCGACAGCCGAACGCTGACCTACCGCGAGCTGGGCGGTGCCGTCGAACGCCTGGGCGCCGCCCTGCGCGGTCAGGGCGTGGCCGCCGGCGACCGCGTTGTGATCTATATGCCGATGTGCCCGGAAGCCATCGTCGCGATGCACGCCTGCGCGCGCATCGGCGCCGTGCATTCGGTCGTGTTCGGCGGCTTCTCGGCCCGCTCGCTGTACGACCGGGTGGTGGACGCCAGCGCCGAAGTCGTCATTACCGCCGATGCCGGACGCCGTGGCGGCAAATTCGTGCGCCTCAAGGCCGCCGTGGACCGGGCGCTGGAGTACGGGGAGCATCCGGTGCGCCGGGTGATCGTTTTCCGGCACTCGGGGGAAGACGTCGCCTGGAATGACAGCCGCGACCGCTGGGCGCACGAACTGACCGATTCCGCCGCGGCCGACTGTCCGGCCGAGTACGTGAATGCGGAGCATCCGCTGTTCCTGCTCTACACCTCCGGCTCCACCGGCAAGCCCAAGGGCATACAGCACTCCACGGCGGGCTACCTGCTGCATGCCAGGCTGACCTGCCGCTGGGTGTTCGACCTTCGCGAGGACGACGTGTTCTGGTGCACGGCCGATGTGGGCTGGATCACCGGCCACAGCTACGTCGCCTACGGGCCGCTGGCCTCCGGCGCCACCGTCGTGATCTACGAAGGCGCGCCGACCTGGCCGCACGGCGGCCGTTTCTGGGAAATCTGCGAACGCTACGGCGTTACCGTCTTCTATACCGCGCCCACCGCGATCCGCGCCCTGATGAAGCTGGGCGACGAGCTGCCGGGGAAATACGATCTTTCCTCCCTGCGGCTGCTGGGCACCGTGGGCGAGCCGATCAACCCCGAGGCCTGGATGTGGTATCACCGCGTGATCGGCAACGGCGGCTGCCCCATTGTCGATACCTGGTGGCAGACCGAGACCGGCGGCATCATGATTTCGCCGGTCCCGGGCGTCACCTCCACCAAGCCCGGTTCCTGCACCCGGCCGCTGCCGGGCGTGCATGCGGCCATCGTGGACGAGAACGGTGACGAGATTACCGAGCCCGACCGCGGCGGCTACCTCGTGATCCGCCATCCCTGGCCGTCGATGCTGCGCAATATCTGGGGCGACAGCGAACGCTACCGCGAGACCTACTTCGGCAAGTTCGGCGACGACTGCTACATCACCGGCGACAGCGCCCGCCGCGACGCCGACGGCTATTTCTGGATCATGGGCCGGCTGGACGACGTCGTGAACGTGTCCGGCCACCGCCTCGGCACGATGGAAGTCGAGTCGGCGCTGGTGGCCCATCCGTCAGTGGCCGAGGCCGCGGTCGTGAGCCGCCCGCACGAGATCAAGGGCGAGTCCATCTTCGCCTTCGTGGTGCTCAAATCCGTGAGCGAGGGTACCTCGCCCTCCCCCGGGAGAGAGGGCGTCGCGCCCTCAAACCAGAACACCATGGAGCAACAGCTGCGCGCCTGGGTCGACGAACAGCTCGGCCCCATCGCCCGCCCCGACGATCTGCGCATCGTCGAGGCCCTCCCCAAGACCCGCTCCGGCAAGATCATGCGCCGCCTGCTCCGCTCCATCGCCCGCGGCGAGGAAATCAACCAGGACGTCTCAACCCTCGAAAACGCCGACCTCGTCCGCCAACTCATGCGGCCCTGATTCCAATCAGGCTGCGTCTCGCGCCCGGGCTTGGTGCCTTACGAACGCGTTACACTTTGCGGCCCCCGTACCGGGGGTGGAGGAACGGTAATGAAGAAACTGCTTGGGGTAGTCCTGATGGCCCTGTTCTCGATGTCCGCGTCCGCGGACCTGGCGGAGCAACTCGCGGCGAGCGGCCGATCCGATGCGGACAAGGCGCGGGACGAGGCCAGAAGGCCGGCCGAAGTGCTCGACTTTCTCGGAATCGGGCCGGGCATGACCGTTATGGACCTGCTGGCGTCGGGCGGCTGGTACACCGAGGTGCTTTCGGTGGCCGTGGGACCGGAGGGCACCGTTTACGCCCAGAATCCTCCGATGTTGCTGGGCTTCAATGACAACGCCTACGACAAGGCGATTACGGCCCGCTTGGCGGACAACCGGCTCCCGAACGTGATCCGGCTGGACCGCGACGAGGATGACACGGGCCTGGAGCCCGGTTCGCTGGACGCCGCGCTGACCGCCCTGAACCTGCATGACCGCCACAACTTCGGAAGCGACGAGGACGTTGCGGCCTTGTTGGCCGCGGTGAACGGCTTGCTCAAGCCCGGCGGCGTGCTCGGCGTGATCGACCACTACGGTGATCCGGACAAGGACAACACCCAATTGCATCGCCTGAACGTGGCCACGGCGCTGCCGATCATCGAGGCCGCCGGTTTCGAGATGGAGAGTTCGGACCTGCTGCGCAATCCCGACGACAACCGCACCCTGCTGGTGTTCGATCCCGCGATTCGCGGCAAGACCGACCGGCTGCTCTACAAGCTCACCAAACCCGCCGTCAAATAGCGCGCACGAGCCGCATCCTTTCCCCTGTCTCGAGGGAGTGTGCCCTCATTCCCAGCACCCCCCGTAGCCCTTCTTCACCCCCGTCTTCCGGGAGCGTGTGAGCCATGGATGGCGGAACCGAGCTCCATGGACGGATTTATGCGTCTCCCGGAAGACGGGGGTGAAGAAGAGCGGGATCGAAGCGGCCCGCGGGGTCAGCGGAGGGTGATTGCGGGGAACAGGATCAGCACGCCGAGCAGCAACGCGTCGCAGGCCAGGTAAGGCAAGGCCGCGCGGATGACCTGTCCGAGCGTGGTCCCCTTCGGCGCGACGCTCTGCATCAGGAACAGCAGCAGCCCGAACGGCGGCGTCGTCAGGCTCATCTCCAGGGCCAGCAGCACCACCACGCCGAACCAGATGGGGTCGAAGCCCATCAGCGTGGCCAGCGGAAAGAACACCGGGATGGTGAGCAGCATGATCGATAGCTGGTCCATGAACATGCCAAGCACCAGCATCAACGCGAACATCAGCAGCAACTTCGCGTACGGTCCCGCCTCCAGCGCGATCGACCATTCCACCACCGCCGTGCTGGCGCCCGAGAAGGCCATCAACTGGCTGAACACCGACGAACTCAGGATCAGCAGGAACACCATGCCGGAGATGCGAACCGTGCTGGCCAGCGCCGCCCGCAGCGCCCTGACCGTGAGCTTGCGGGAAAAAGCCGCAAGCGCGGCCACGCTGAGCGCGCCGAAAGCCGCGGCCTCCGAGGGCGTCGCCCAGCCCAGCACGATGAAACCCACGACGCAGAAAACCACCAGGCCCAGCGGCAGTATGTTGAACACCAGGAGCTGAATGCGGCGCTTGACCGGAACCCTTTGCACGCCGTAACTGGGCGCGCTGTTCGGATTGAGGCGCGCCTGCAGATAGATGACCAGGCTGTAGCCGACCGCCAGCACCAGGCCGGGAAGGATTCCTGCGATCAGCAGCGCGCCGATATTGAGCCCGGCAAGGCTGCCGAGCAGCACGCCCAGCGAAGACGGCGGGATCAGCATGGCCAGGCCGCCGGTGCCGATGATGGGTCCGATGGACATGTGCGGCGCATACCCCCGGCGGGTCATTTCGGGGATCATCAGCGAGCCGAGCATGGCGGTATTGGCCATCGTCGATCCGGTGAGCGTGGAAAAGGTCGAGCCGCCGGCAACGGTGATGTAGCTCAGGCGAGCGGGAAGCCTGCCGAACAGCGTCTCCAGCGCGTCGAACACCCTAAGCGCCAGGCCCGAATGAAACAGCAGGGCGCCCATGAACACGAACATGGGTACCGCGACCAGCGTGAAACTCGTGATCAGGCTGGTGGAGTTGTCCACCACCTGCAGCGGGCCGTACCAGTCGCCGACGAGTATCCAGGCGCCCAGGAGGTTGGCGGCCAGGAAGGCGAACGCCACCGGCACGCCCATCGCCATGAAGGCGAGGACCAGCAAGAACACGGCGAGGCCTGCGGTCATGGCGGCCGGTCAGAAGGCCTGGTCGGCCTCGGCCTGGGCCATGCTGTCGCCGCGTATCAGGCAACGCGTGAACTCCACCGCCATCATGGCGAAGCCCAGAGTGACCGGTGTAAACAGCGCCCAGCGCGGCATGTCCAGCGAGCGGATTTCCACTTCGCCCCGCATGACACCCTCTACCGCAAGGATGCCGGCCATTACCGCCACAATTACGCTGACCAGCGTGCAAAGGCCGAAGATCAGCTTGTCGAGCCTTCCACGCACGGTCGGTGAAGTCCGCCGATAGATGACTTCCACCACGATCCAGGCGCGCTCGCGCACCAGCCAGGGTGCGGCGGCCATGGTCAGGTAGAGCAGCGAATATTCGGTAAGCGCGACCGTGTAGGCAGGCGGTTGCCGGCCGAAGTTGCGCAGGGTCACGTCCACGACTATCAGCAGGCAATCGGCGGCGATCAGCGCGCAGGCGAACAGCACCATGCCGTTCACGAGCTTGTCCCAGGCCCTGGAAATCATTCCCCCGGACGTGCCTCTATCGTTCATTGAGAGCGGGACGCCCGCCCGCCCCGACCACTTCGTCGCTCTGGGGGTAAAACAGCGGCTTCAGCGTCTCGACCGAGTCCGGAGCGCGCTTGCGCATGCGCTCCCATACAACCTGGTGGGCAAGGTCCCGAAAGGCCTCCGGATCGGGCGCCGGCACGCTCTGGAATCCGGTCTCGGCCAGTTCCGCGTATTCGCGAACGCGCAGGTCGCGGAACCACTCGTTCGCCTCCACCGCGTACTTCGTCGCCTCGTCGGTCAGGATGTGTCGCGCTTCTTCGCTCAGGGCGTTCCAGCGGTCCAGGTTGATCTGGAGGCAGATGGACAGGTTAAGCACTTCCGGGTCGATGCGATAGCGGACGAACTCCTCCACGCCCAGGTCCGCGAGGCCCACGCTGGTAAAGGCCAGGCCGTCGACGATGCCGCGCTGCAGGGCGGTATAGGTTTCGCGCAGCGCAATCTGCACCGGGCGGGCCCCGAAGGCGTAGAGCAGTTCCCGGTTGGATGGCGAGGTGCGAAGCTTCAGACCGCGAAGGTCCGGCATTCCGTCGGGCGTGAACTCCGGACGGCGCGCCAGGTAGATGCTGATGCCGATGCCGGACTGCATCCAGCCGATCAGGTGGGCGTTGGCGCGTTTCTTCCAGTACGGCTGCAGGGCTTCCAGCGCACCGCTGGCGCGCGCCTGCATCGGGTCGATGTTGGAAGCGAAGATGGCGTCGCCCTCCGGCAGCAGCCCGAGGTAGTAGGTGATTCCGCCCAGGGCCATGTCGATCACGCCGCGCCGGAGAGCGTAGAAGAGCTGGCGCTGCGGTATGACTTCGGGGCCGCCGATGAACTCGATCTGCACCACGCCGCGGCCGCGTTCGTTGACCGCGTCGATATAAACCTGGGCGTGCTGCGAGAAATTGATCTGGCGGTTCCAGGAACTGACCAGCGTCAACGTCTCCTCGGCAATGGCCGGTGCGCAAGCAAACAGCGCGAGCGCGGCTATAAGCGCCTTAAGCCTGGGCCTTGACACGATTATTGTCCGGAAGGGCGCCGGTCAGCTCAACCTGCCGCATTCCCCGCCGCAGAAGCACAATTCCGACTGAGGCGGACACCAGGTTGCCCAGGGCTCCGCCGAAGAACACCCCGATCAGTCCGAACAGCAGCCCAAGCAGCCATGAGAGCGGCACGTAGACCAGCAAGGTTCGGCACAGCGAGACCATCATGGCCGCCAGAGGCTTGCCGAGCGCGTTGAGCGACGTGTTGGAAATCATGGTCACGCCCAGCAGGCAATAGGTCCACGGCAGGATTCGCAACTGGGTCACTGCCGCGCGCATGGCGCCCTCGTCATGGGTAAAGAGTCCGACGATGGGTTCGGCGAAAATGCTCAGCAACGCGGCTACGGAGAGGCCGTATATGGTCGTGAAACGCAGGCACCAGTTGTGCGCCTCCCTCACCCGGTCCATCCGCTCGGCGCCCGCGTTCTGGCCCACGAACGGACCGATCGCCGCGCCCAATGCCATATAAGGCAACAGCGCCAGCGCCTCGGTGCGGACGCCGACGCCGAAGCCGGCCACCGCGGTCTGGCCGAAGCGCGCCACCATCGCTACCACGAAAGCTGAAGTCAGGGGCGCCATCAAACCGGAAGCGGTTGCCGACAACCCTACGTGCAGAATGCGCTTCCACGAATCGAGAATCAGTCTCATGCCGCGCAGCGTAAGGAACTTGTCCCGGCGGATCCCGATGACCAGCATGGCCGAAAGCGAAATCACGTTGGCGAACACGGTGGCAAGGGCGGCGCCCTGCACTTCCATTCGCGGAAACCCGAAAAGGCCGAAGATAAAAATGGGATCCAGAATGGCATTGACCACGGCCGTCAGAGTGAGCAGGACGCCCGGCGACTTGGCGTCGCCCAGCGCGCGAAGGATCGAACCGCCGATGACGGGTCCCACCACGAAGATAAGCCCGATCAGGTAAATCTCCATGTAGTCGCGAACCAGAGGCATGGTGGTCTCGTCGGCGCCCATCAGGCCGAAGAGGTCTTCCATGAATATCCAACCCAGCGCCAGCAGCACCAGTCCAAGCAGTCCGCTGAGCAGGAACGCGTGGGTGGCGATGCGCCGAACCCGGCGCTTGTTGCCCTGGCCCAGCAAACGCGCAATCACCGAACTGGCGCCCACGCCTATGCCCATCGCCACGGCGGCCACGACAAAGCCCACGGGCTGGGTAAAGCTGACGGCGGCCAGCGGCAGGGGTCCGAGCCGGCTGACGAACCAGGCGTCCACCAGTCCGAAGGAGATCATGGCCAGCAGCCCGATCATCATCGGGACCATCAGTTCCCAGAGATGACGGCCGACGGGGCCTTCGGTCAGGCGCGCTTCCATGACCCGCGCATGATACGGGACGGGCGCCGATGTGCTGTTCCGCTACAGAAGCGACTCGACCAGTTCGTCCAGGCTGGAGACGCGGATGTCGGCCTCGATTCGGCCCTGTGGGGCGCGCGCCGCCCCGGACGCCGCTCCCGCATAGCGGTCCACCCACGCGGTGCGGATCCCCATTGCGCGGGCGGGCTCTATATCGTGGAACAGGCTTTGCGCCGCGTGCAGCAATTCCACCCTGGCGATACCCATTTCCGCCAACCGCGCCAGCAGGAATCGGAAATTGCGCGGGTCCGGCTTGTACGAACCGATCTCCTCGGCCGTGCACACGAGATCGAAGCGGATGCCCAGGGCCCGTTCGGTTGCCGCAAAGGACGCCTTGTCCACGTTCGACAGCACCACAAGTCGATAGTGCTCCTGCAGCCGGGTCAGCGCCTTCGACGTATCCGGAAACGGCGGCCAGCGGCGAATCGAGCGGGCGAACCCGCCGGCATCGGCAGCGCTTACCGGCAGGTCTAATCTGCGTCCGATCCTTTCCGCCACCCGGTGCAACACCTCGGGATAGGGCAATTCCGGATCGGACGACTGCACCACGGGCTCGGCCTCCGAGAACGCCGCCAGCAATTCGGCGCGTTCCAGGGCTGCTCCGTGGCGCCTCGACCACGCCGACAATGCGTCGGCAATGCCGCTTTCCCAGTCGATCAGCGTTCCGTAACAGTCGAAGCTGATGGCCCTGATTCCCATGGTCCCCTCCCGAGGCAAACGCGCATTTTAGGGCCGGCAGCCGAACGCGAAATCCCCTGCGTAGAATGGCAAGGTCGTTGGGAGGTTCTTCAAATGCGCAGCAAGTCTTTCGAGTTCCCGGTGCAAGCCGGGCAAGCGCAAGTCAGCAAGCGGGAATTGCTCGCGGGGGCGGGGGCGGCTGCTGCGCTGGCGCTGATGCCGCGGATCAGCCGGGCGGCGAGCGAGACCTGGGACCTGATCGTGGTGGGCGGAGGATCAGCGGGGCTTCCGTGCGCGATCTTCGCGGCCCGGCAGGGCGCGCGTGTGCTGGTGGTGGACCGGGCGCACCGGCTGGGGGGAACGCTGGACCGATCGACCGGGCAGATCGCCGCGGCGGGAACGCGTATCCAGGCGGAACAGGGCATCGAGGATTCGCCGGAAGCGCACTTCGACGACATCATGCGCATCAGCCGAGGCAAGGTGGACCCCGATCTGGCCCGCGTGTTCGTGGGCGAGGCGGCCAGGACGGTGGACTGGCTCTGCGATCACGGGTTCACGCCCTTGCCCGACCACCCGGTGACCACCGGAGGCCATGAACCGTACCGGGTGCGGCGCTATCAGTGGGCGGCGGGAAACGGGGTGGCGATCCTGAGAGTGCTCCTGCCGGAATTCATGGATCTGGCCCGCAAGGGCTCGATCGAATTCCTGATGCGCACCGACGCGAAGGAACTCATTCAGGACGCCGACGGCTCCGTCACGGGCGTGATGGTGGAGGACGCCCTGGGCCGCAGGATGGACCTGATGGGCCGCAAGGTCGCGATTACCACCGGGGGCGCAGGGGGCAACCCGGAAATGTTCGAGCGTTTGCACGGCGTTCCGATGTATGCGCGGCTGGCGTATCCGTTCAATCTGGGCGGCGGTCTGGAGATGGGCGTGGGCGCGGGCGGTGTGCTGCGAGGCGCGGAACTCTTCACGACCTTCTTCGGCATGGTGCTGAACGATTTCAACGTTCCCAGCACCCCGGCCGGAGTACCGGTCAACAGCTACCCGGAACGGCGCATGCCCTGGGAGATGTACGTGAACTCGGCCGGGCAGCGTTTCGTGCGCGAGGACCATCCCAGCGTGGACGAGCGCGAACACGCGCTCCTGGCCCAGGAGAACCACCGCTACTGGATGATCTTCGACCAGGAGATCATGGACACCGCGCCGCCGGTGGCGCTGGGGTGGGACCGCGAGCGGCTGGACTTCGCCTTCAGCAAGTATCACTTCTTCTCGCGCGCCGATACGCTGGCGGAACTGGCCTTCTGGGCGGGCATCGAGGTGGAGGGCCTGGCGGCAGCCGTCGAGCGCTATAACGCCGGGCAGGCCAGCGGGCGGGACCCGGATTTCGGCCGCGAACACATGCCGCTGCCGGTTCGCAAGCCGCCGTTCCATGCGATCCGCATGCAGGGCACCCAGTTGCTGACGTTCGCGGGGCTGCACGTCAACCCGCAACTCGAAGTGCTGAATCGGGACGGCCGGCCCATTCCCAATCTCTACGCCGCCGGCGAAGTGCTGGGGGCCGGAGCGACCACCGGGTTCGGGATCGTCAACGGGATGATGCTGACGCCGGCGCTGGTGTTCGGGCGCATGATCGGGGAACGGGTCCTGACTTAGGATCCGCGAAAAAGGATCGCCTTGACTGCCTCGGGCCGTCCGCGCGGTTCGCGCGCATCGCAGTGGCGGCGGCCGAGGTCCGGAAATCGTGCGTAGAATGACTGTCTCGTTTGGGAGGGTCCTTCAAATGCGCAACAATTCGTTCGAAATCCTGGCGGAAGCCGGGAAAGTGCAAATCAACAAGCGGGAACTGCTCGCCGGCGCGGGCGCGGCGGCGGCGTTGGCCCTGATGCCGCGAATCAGCCGTGCGGCCAGCGAGACCTGGGACCTGATCGTGATCGGCGGAGGTTCGGCGGGACTTCCCTGCGCGATCTTCGCCGCCCAGCAGGGCGCCCGGGTCCTGGTGGTCGAACGCGCGCACCGTCTGGGCGGCACGCTGGACCGTTCCTCGGGCCAGATCGCGGCTGCCGGCACCCGGCTGCAGGCCGAACTGGAGATCGAGGATTCGCCGGAAGCGCACTTCGACGACATCATGCGGATCAGCAAGGGCAAGGTCGATGCCGACCTGGTCCGGGTGTTCGTCAATGATGCGGCCAGGACCCTGGACTGGCTTGGCGACCACGGGTTCACGCCGCTTGACGGCCATCCGGTCAAGTACGGCGGACACGAGCCCTACCTGACCCGGCGCTACCAATGGGCCGAAAAGGCCGGTGTCGCGATCCTTCAGATCCTGCTTCCCCAGTTCCTCGACCTGGCCCGGCAGGGTTCGATCGAGTTCCTGATCCGCACCGATGCGCAGGAACTGATACAGGACGATTCGGGCGCGGTCACGGGCGTCATGGTGCGCGATGCAACGGGACGCAAGATGGACCTGCTGGGCCGCAAGGTGGCGCTCACCAGCGGCGGCTGCGCGGGCAACCCCGAAATGTTCAAGGACCTGCACGGGGCGCCGTTGTACGCGAGTCTGGCCTATCCCTACAATCTGGGCGGTGGCCTGGAGATGGGTGTGGCGGCGGGCGGCACGCTGCGCGGCGCCGAGCTGTTCCAGACCTTCTTCGGAATGGTGCTGAACGACTTCAACGTGCCGAGCACGCCGGCCCCGGTTTCCGTCAACACCACCCCTCAATCCCGCTTGCCCTGGGAGATGTACGTCAACACCGCCGGACAGCGCTTCGTGCGCGAGGACCATCCCAGCGTGGACGCGCGCGAACACTCATTGCTTGGACAGGAGGGCCATCGCTACTGGATCGTGTTCGACCAGGCCATCTTGGACGCCGCCCCGCCCCTGGTCAGGGGCTGGGACCGCGACCGCCTGGACCTGGCCTTCGACAAGTACCACTTCTTTTCGCGCGGCGAATCGCTCGCCGAACTGGCCTATTGGGCCGGGATCGAAGGCGACGGACTCGCCGCATCCGTTGATCGCTACAATTCGGCCCAAGGGGGCGGCCGGGATTCCGATTTCGGACGCGAGCACATGCCGTTGCCCTTGGGCAAACCGCCGTACTACGCCATCCGCATGCAGGGCACGCAGTTGCTTTCCTTTGCCGGCCTGAACGTGAACACAAACCTTGAAGTGCTGAACGGGAACGGCGATCCCATCCCCAATCTCTACGCCGCCGGCGAAGTGCTGGGCGCGGGAGCATTGACCGGCTTCGGCATCACCAACGGGATGCTGCTGACGCCTGCGCTGGTGTTCGGGCGCATGATCGGGGAACGCGTGTTCGCCTGACACCCGTGGGAGGAGTCCTGATGAGCAAGACTGACTTTGATGCCGCGGCGGACACCGCGGGTTTTCGGTTCAGCAAGAGAGAATTGATTACGGGCGCGGGCGCCGCGGCGGCACTGGCGCTGATGCCCCGCATCAGCCGGGCGGCCAGCGAGACCTGGGACCTGATCGTGGTCGGCGGCGGATCGGCGGGGCTGCCCTGCGCGATCTTCGCCGCCCGGCAGGGCGCCCGTGTGCTGGTGGTCGACCGGGCGCACCGGCTGGGAGGCACGCTCGATCGCTCCTTCGGGCAGATCTCTGCCGCGGGCACGCAATTCCAGGCCGAGCAGGAGATCGAGGACTCGCCGGAAGCGCACTTTGACGACATCATGCGGATCAGCAAAGGCAAGATCGACCAGGACCTCATCCGCGTGTTCGTCAATGAAGCTGCCAGGACCGTTGACTGGCTGGGCGCGAATGGCTTTACCCCGCTGCCCGGTCATCCGGTCGTGGGTGGCGGGCACGAACCCTATTTGACGCGGCGCTACCAGTGGGCGGAACAGTTCGGAGTCGCGATCCTGAAGGTTCTGTTGCCGCAATTCCTCGAACTGGCGGGCCAGGGTTCCATCGAGTTCCTGATTCGCACCGATGCGCAGGAACTGATACAGGACGAATCCGGGGCGGTGAAGGGCGTCATGGTGCGCGATGCAATGGGACGCAAGATGGACCTGCTTGGCCGCAAGGTGGCGCTGACAACCGGCGGTTGCGCGGCGAATCCCGAAATGTTCCGGGAACTCCATGGCGCACCGCTGTATGCCAACCTGGCCTATCCCTTCAATCTCGGCGGCGGCCTGGAGATGGGTGTGGGGGCGGGCGGCACGTTGCGCGGCGCGGAGCTTTTCCAGGTTTTCTTCGGCATGGTGCTGAGCGACTTCAATGTGCCCAGCAGTCCGGCCCCGGTGCCGGTGAGCACCACGCCGCAGTCGCGCCTGCCCTGGGAGGTGTACGTGAATTCGGGCGGGCAACGCTTCGTGCGTGAAGACCATCCCAGCGTGGATGCCCGGGAGCACGCGCTCCTCGGGCAGAAGGACCACCGCTTCTGGATCGTGTTCGACCAGCAGATCATGGACTCGGCGCCGTCCCTGGTGGGCGGCTGGGACCGGGACCGGATGGACCTGGCTTTCGACAAGTACCATTTCTTCTCGCGCGGGGATTCGCTTGCCGAACTGGCTTACTGGGCCGGCATCGACGGCGATGGGCTGGCTGCCTCCATCGGGCGTTACAACTCCGGCCAGGAGGGCGGCCAGGATCCCGATTTCGGACGCGAGCACATGCCGCTGCCGGTCGGCAAGCCGCCGTACTACGCGATCCGCATGCAGGGCACGCAGTTGATTTCCTTTGCGGGCCTGACCGTCAATCCGGAGCTTCAGGTGCTGAACGGGAACGGCGATCCAATCCCCAACCTCTACGCCGCCGGCGAGGTGCTGGGCGCGGGAGCGACGACCGGCTTCGGCATCGTCAACGGAATGCTGCTGACACCGGCGCTGGTGTTCGGACGCATGATCGGAGAACGCGTGTTCGCCTGACAGTCCGCGCGCAGATGGACACGGTGAGGGCAAGGCCCCACTTCCGATGAATTACGACCTAAAGACCTTTCAAGGCGATGTCTTCGGCGGCATAACATCCGCCGTGGTCGCGCTGCCGGTGGCGCTGGCCTTCGGAATCGCCTCGGGGCTGGGCGCCGAGGCGGGGATTTACGGGGCGATCGCGGTCGGCTTCTTCGCTTCCGTGTTCGGCGGCACGCGGTCGCAGATTTCGGGGCCCACGCCATCGATGACCGTCGCCATGGCCGTGATCATCTCGACCCACGCGAACAGCCTGAGCGAGGCGCTGATCGTGGTGGTGCTGGCCGGACTGATACAGGTGCTGCTGGGCGTTCTGCGGATCGGGCGGTTCGTCGTCTACACCCCGCATGTGGTGGTGTCCGGGTTCATGTCCGGGATTGGCATCATCATTATGCTGATCCAGGTTCTGCCGTTTCTGGGCGCCCCCACTTCGCCCGAAGGACCGATGGGCGCTTTGCGGAATCTGCCCGGCGCCATGGCCGAGGTCAATCCCAGCGCGCTGGCCATCGCAATCCTGGCGCTAGCCATCACGATTTTCTGGCCACGGCGCCTGGAGCGTTTGGCGCCCGCTCCGCTGATAGCGCTCGTCGTCGGCTCCCTGATCGGAATCCTTTGGCTGACCGGAGCCCCCGCCATCGGTTCGATCCCCGAGGGACTGCCGGGCATCAGTTTTCAGGTTCCGTCCGCCGACTTCCTGGTGGGCGCTTTGCATCCGGCCATCATCCTTGCGCTGCTGGGCTCGGTTGACAGCCTGCTAACTTCGCTGGTGGCGGATTCCATGACCGGCACGCGGCACAAGCCGGACAGGGAACTGGTCGGACAGGGAATCGGGAACATTGTTACCGGACTGTTCCAGGGAATGCCGGGCGCCGGCGCCACCATCGGGACCGTCACCAACATCCGCGCGGGCGGCAGCACGCCGGTATCCGGCGTGATACGCGCCCTGTTCCTGCTGGCTCTGCTGCTCGGATTCGGAAAGTACGTGGAGCCGATTCCGCATGCCGTGCTGGCCGGCATCCTGATGAAGATCGGATGGGACATCGTCGACTGGCGGCTGTTGCTGCGCATCCACCGCCTGCGCCGCGATCACCTTGTGGTCATGCTGATGACCCTGCTCCTGACGGTCGTGGTCGATCTCGTCACCGCCGTTGCGCTCGGCCTGATCGTTGCCGGCATGAATCATGCCCGCCAGTTGAAGGGCCTGGAACTGGACAGCGTGGTTTCGGTGCCGGTGCTCGACCGGACGTTCTTCGCCGGCGAGAAGGGCATGGAGATCGGCGACCCGCTGCAGGCGCGGGTGGGGATGGTGGCCTTGCGCGGCACACTCACGGTTGCTTCCTCACGCAACCTGGTGAGCGTGATCGGCGCCGACATCAAGGACCATGAAATCGTTGTCTTCGATTTTTCCGACGCCCGATACCTCGATGACAGCGCCGCCATGGTCATCGAGCAGTTGCTCGATGTGGCCCGGGAGGCGGACACCAGCGTGATCGTGGTCGGGCTGTCGGGAACCGTGGCCGAAATGATCAACACGCTCGGCGTGCTTCGCGCCGTGCCGAAGGATCATGTCGGGGATGATCTCCCGCAGGCGCGCCGCATTGCGCGCAGGATTCTTGAGGACTAGGACCGGCGGATCAGTCCGGCAGCGCGAAAGCCACCACAGCATCCGATTGCACGGTCCCGGCGCGCGCGTTGCCGCCGGCGGCGATCACCACGTATTGCCGCCCTCCGGCGCGGTAGGTGATCGGCACCGTCATGCCGGGCGCCGGCAAGTCGCCGGACCAGAGTTCCTCGCCGGTTTCCACGTCCAGTGCGCGCAGATTGTGATCGAGGGTGGAGGCCACGAACACCAGCCCTCCGGCGGTAACGATGGGCCCGCCGACGCTGGGCGAGCCCCAGCCGAAAGCGGCCGGTAATGTAATGCCCATCGCGCGCAGACGTCCCAGCGGCACCTGCCAGCGCAACTTGCCGCTGTCCATGTCGATGGCGCTCAGCGTACCCCACGGAGGCGGCGTACAAGGAAATCCCGAAGGCGAGATCAAGACCTCGCCCTCCACGCGGTACGGCGTTCCGCTCAAAGTGCGGTTGAGATAGTCGCGCGGCGCGACATCCTCGCCCTCTTCCAGCGGCACGAAGCGCAGCCAGGTCGCCAGGTTCTCGGCCTTGATCACGAGAAGATTGGTTGCCGGATCGAACGCCGCGCCGCCCCAGTTGCCACCGCCGAGCGCCGAGGGGAAAAGGATGCTTCCGCGCCGGCTGGGCGGCGTGAAGAGGCCGTCGTAGCGCGATTCGTCGAACCGCCTGCGGCACCAGGCGCGATCCAGCGCCGTGATCCCGAAAAGGCTTTTCCGGTCCATTTCGGTGCGGGCGAAGGTCGCGATGCCCTTGGGCAGGGGCTGAGTGGGAAAGGCGGTCTCGTCGGGCAGATCGGAAGGTGGAATGGCCTCTTCCTCGATCGGAAAAACCGGCTCGCCCGTCTCCCTGTCGAACACGAAAAGATGCCCGCTCTTGGTCTGCTGGATGGCCACCTCGCGCGCCTTTCCGTCCTTGCGGATGGTCACCAGCAGGGCGTGGCCCGGCAGATCGTAGTCGTAGAGGTCATGGTGAATGATCTGGAAAGACCAGGCGGGTTTGCCGGTTGCCCCGTCCACCGCCACTACGGCGTTGGCCAGCGGAAGTTCCACGCGGCGCCCTCCGCCGTAGTAGTCCACCGACGGGCTGGTGGTGGGCAGAAACACCAGGTTGCGCGCCGGATCGGCGCTCATCGTGGTCCATACGTTGGCGGCGCCCGTGAGGTCGCTGTACTCCGGGGGAATGGGATTGAACTCCCAGGCCATGACTCCGGTTCGCACGTCGAAGGCCCGCACCACCCCGTCGTTCGCATTGGCTATGCCGTCGTTCGAACCGCTGCCGGCGATGACCAGGTCGCCCAGCACCACCGGCGGCGACGACATGCCGCGAACCTCGCCCTCGCCATAGCCCTCGTAATCCCAGTGCGACACGTAGCCGGGGTGATCCGTGGCCGCACCGAAGTCCCGGCAGGCTTCGCCGGTCAGCGCATCGATGGCGTGGACGGCGCCGGTGAAGTCGCCCTTGAAGATGCGTTTCGCACAGGGTTCGGAAGATGCTTCCGTCCGCTCCCAGTAGGCCACCCCGCGGCAGGTGCTCGGCCGGCGCTCCCCGGCGCGTTCCGCTTCGTTGCCCGTCAGCGCGGCGTGCGCGTCGAACACCCATACGTCTTCGCCGCTTTGGGCATCGACGGCGAAAACCCGGTTGAAGGGCGTGCAGAAATAGACCAGCCCGTTGGCCATCAGCGGCACCGCCTGCTGCGAAGAACCGGTTCCCAGCGGGCCTTTTGCGTAGTCGCCGCTGTGATGCACCCAGGCCTGTTCGAGACGGCCTACGTTTTCGCGGGTGATCTCATCCAGCGGGGAATACTGGCTGCCGCCGGGGTCCCTTCCGAAATTGGGCCACTCGCCCGCCGCGTCAGCGCTGCCCTCGGCCGCTTGCGCGTGGGCGGTCGGGCCCAACGAGATGACGAAAAGACATGCCGCGGCCAGCAGGCCCGGAATGGGGGCGGGACGCCCTCGCTCCCGGGGGCGCCCTCGTGGCTGGTTGCGGCTCAAGCGTTGCGCGTTGCGTGAACCCGCCCGAAGAACAGCACGCCCTTCTTCGCTTCGCGCACGGCAAACCCCGCCTTTTCGATCTCGGTCGGGAAATGGAGGCTCGCGAATTCGTTGCGCCACACTTCCTGGTTCCAGCGGTGGTCCCACCAGCGCCGGAACTTCCTGAAACCCGTGGGCGGATGTTCGTCGCTGGGAAAGTCAAACGGCTGGAACACGCCGTTCGGACGCGTAATGCGCCGCACCTCGGCAACGATGTCCTTCGTGATCTGCGCCGGGGTCTCGTGAAAGACGATGTACGACGCCACGACGTCGAAGAAACCGTCCGGAAAGCCGGTCTTCTCGCCCAGCGCCTGCACGAAGTGGATTTCTCTGCCGAGCTCGACCGCCCGCATGTGCGCATAACGCACCATCGGGGCGGATACGTCCAGTCCCCACACCTCGGCATTCGGGAAACGGTCCTTCAGCGCCAGCGTCAGCTGGCCGGGCCCGCAGGCCAGATCGAGAATGCGCTTGACCTGACCGTCTTCGGGCGGCTCGACCGCCGCCGCCAGTTGCGCGTGCACCTCGTCCTGGTCGTTATGACCCATGTAGAAGTGGTTGGTGCCGTAGTGATAGATGTGGCCGGCAAAGGGATCGCCCACGTAGCCGCCGGGCTGGATGTGAATCTCGTGCGAAGCGTATTCCGGTACCTCGAGGTCGGGGTCCAGCTTCACCGAACCCGGCCCGGCCTTGTCGGCCGCGTCCAGCTCCGCAAGGTAGGTGTCGGCCTTGCCGTGGAACTCCTCCTGCAGGATCTTCCAGCTGATCTGCTGGCCGCTGATCCAGTAGCGCATGCTGGCGCCGATCACCGGGTCGCGTTCCAGCACTTCGCGCAGCGCCTCGATCGAAAGATCGCTCGTGGGATCGATGCCCTCCTGCTTGAAGATGCCTTCGGCGCGCACCTGCGCGGCGCGGCCGAGAGGACCGTTCGACCAGACGCGGAAGCCGGTCAGGAAGTCCTGGCGGCTTTCCAGATCGAGACTGGCCAGACGCTCCAGCTTGCCGATATTGCCGCGCGGCTCGAAGTCGTACGGCGGTGAAGGCGGGGTGGCCGTGGACGCGCTCGCCTTGCGCGTGGCCGCCGTGGCCGAAAAGGCCGCGGCCAGGGCGCCCAGTATCGTGCGTCGATTCATCATGACTCGTCACCTCCCATGCCGGACCGGTTGCGGAACTCCATCATCGGCTGACCCTCGCCCGAATGGCCCACCGTGATCGAACCGAAAGTCCGCTCGATAAAGCGGTCGCGCTCGGCCCGCCAGGACGCCTCCTCCTCCGCGCTCGGCATGTAACCCTCGATCAGCTCGCGGGTCACCTTCCCATGGTCCTCCAGCAATCGCTCCATGATCTTCACGCGACGGGCCTGCGCCCAGATCTCCGTACTCACCGACACCAGCGCCGTCATCAAATGATCCATCGCCGGATCCTTCATGAACGTCGCACGGTCCGTGTCGGACTTGATGAAATCGGCCGTGTAGCCGGGATTGTCGGTCATGGTCTTCTCCCCCATGCTGATCCCTCGATTATAGGACCTGGGCCGGACGCTTTTGGCCGCTGCTATTGGTCGGGAGGGCTGAGGGAGAGGATGCGGTCGACGCGGAAGGTGCGCTCGTCCTGGCGGAGCATGCACCAGGCGCGCATGCCGAGAAATTCCCGGTCGGAGTACGACCGCATGCCCACTTCCAGCGGGCGGATGCGGCGTCGCGTGCGCACGTCGTTGCGCTTCAGGTACTCCATGTCGAGGGGGCTGGCCGCGGCGATGGCTCTCTCGATGATTTCGAGCTTGGTATCGGTGGACAACCTGCGTTCCGCGCGCTTGTATTGCTCGCCGGTAAGGAAGCGCTGCACGCGCCAGTCGCAACGGATGGATCCGGCCGTCAAGGGGCGGGTCAGCACCAGCCCGTCGAAGGCAGTGCAGCGGCTCAAGGCAACGTAAGTCTGCCCGGCGGCGAACACGCGGTCGAGATCGATCACCATGCGCTCGAAGGTCTTGCCCTGGCTCTTGTGGACGGTCACTGCCCAGGCCAGCCGGAACGGAAACTGGGTGAAGGTTCCCGCCGGACTGCTGACGATGGATCCGTCGCGGGCCTCGAAGCGGATCAGCTCCCATTCGTACGGCTCGACGCGTACGCGGCGCTCGGAATCGGCCAGACGGACCAGCACGTAAGCTTCGCCGCCGCCGATTTTGACGCCCTCGATCACGCCTATGCTGCCGTTGACCCAGCGCCCGGCGCCGTCGTTGTTCAGCAGCATGACCTGGGCGCCGGCCTTGAAGCGAAGTTGCGCCTCCGTGGGGTAATACTCGCGCCCGAAAACGCCCTCGATCACGGCATCGAACCGATGCTCGGCCGTGGCCAGTCCGTCCAGCCGGCTGCGGTTGATCAGGCCCGCCTTGCGGTTGGTGCCGGTGAGCGTGATGTAGCCCTCGCCGTCGGGCGGATCGAAATGCGGGTCCACCCGCCGGTTCAGGCGCTCCAGGTCGCTGTCTTCCAGCGATTTCTTGCGAACGCGGTTCAACAGGCGCACGAACTCGCGGTCTCGTTGCCGGAACACGCGCGTGAGTTCGACGATCTCCAGCTCCACGTCCTCGAGCGCGCGAGCACTGAAGAAATGGGGGGACTCATAGACCTGCCGCAGCGCCTCGTGCTCCAGCCCGGTAACCACCGGCGGAAGCTGGTAGAGGTCGCCGATGAACACCATGTGCACGCCGCCGAAGCGCGCGTTGGGGCTGGGGCCGTAGCGCCTCAGAAAGAGATCCACGCAGTCGAGCAGATCGGCGCGCAGCATCGATACCTCGTCGATGATCAGCGTGCGCAGGTTTCGGTAGAGTTTCGCGTTGCGCGGCTTGCCGCGGCGCGCGGCGATCGCTTGCGGCGTCACGTCGATCCCGAAGCCGAAAAAGCGATGGACGGTCTGACCGCCCACGTTCAGCGCCGCCACTCCGGTAGGCGCCAGGACCACCGGGTCCCAGTCGACGCTTTGGCAGAAGTGACCCAGGAGAGTGGATTTGCCGGTCCCCGCGCTGCCGGTGATCAGCAGGTGCCGGCGGCCTTGCTCCATGCCCTTGAGCGCGCGGGCGAACTCGTCGGTGATTTCCAGGCCCGGGGCGCGAGTGTCCACGTGCAACCGCCCCGGCCGGCTCAGCGAACCGGGGGCAACTCCCAGTTCGTGATGGCGACCCTCATGGAAGCGCCGGGGCCGGATATATTGAGCCTTCGGGGCACGGCAAGCTCGCCCGCGCGGGACAGCGCGCTCACCTCGATCCTCCAGCCGTCCTGGCGGAATTCCCGCGCCGACCCCTGCCCGGAGCTGTATTCGGTGAAAGGGGAACCGGGATCCGGCAGTCCGCGCAACCAGTAGGGAAGGCTCTTCAGCGGCGCGCTGTCGCAAAGCATTTCCAACTCGTCGATCTGCATGCCGGGAGCGCACATCGAGACCCAGTCGCCCTCGCTGAACAGGTTGACGTCGCCGCCCTCGATCCGGACGCGCTCGGCGCCGACGCCCCAGGGTCCGCTCAATTCCAGCCGCGCCAGAGGGCCTTCCTGGCGCCACAGGACGTTGGCCTGCGCACCCCGGCCCTCCCGGTTCAGCGCCACCCGGCCGCGCAGCCCCCAGGATTCGAGTTCGGCCAGCGCTGCCGCGTCCAGGACGGCCGGGGAAAGATTGCCCGGCGCCGTGCAGCCCGCAAGCAGCCATGCGACCGCAAGCAGGAATCCGGTAAACGCGACCGGCCGCCTCACCGCGAATACCTGTCCCGGACTGCCTCGAGGAGCCTCGTGTCGTCGTATTGCGCCAGCGATTCGCGAAGCAGTTCGTCGGCCCGTTCGATCTGCCCCAGTTCGTACAGAACCTCGCAAAGGTGGGCGGCGACTTCGGGATGCGGAAGGCTCTCCAGCGCCTGCTCCAGCAGCGGCACGGCTTCCTCCTTCCTGCCCAGGCGATAAAGCACCCAGCCCATGCTGTCCACGATCGCGGGGGAGTCGGGATCGAGCTGCAGGGCCAGGCTGATATGACCATGGGCCTCTTCCAGGCGTATGCCCCGGTCCGCCAGCGTGTAACCCAGGGCATTGAGAACTTCCGAGTCGCGCGGGTAGTCGGCCAGCAGGTCCTCCATCTCGCGTATCGCCGTGCGGTGTTGCTCGAGGTCCAGCAGCAGGTGGGCTCTCTGCATTCTCAGGCGGCGGCTTTGCGGACGGTAGCGCAGGGCCTCCTCGTACGCAGCCAGCGCCTGATCGTCGCGGCCGGCGGCCCGCATCACGAAAGCGAAAAGCGGCAGGCTCTCGAAAGTGTGCCGTGGATAACGCCCGGCATGAACCAGAATCGTCGCCAGCGCTTCGTCGATTTCATCCCGCGCGACGAAAGCCCTGACCAGCAACTCCGTGGCCACGGGCGCCAGCCGGTCCGACTGTATCCCGGCGAGCCACTCGATCGACTCCAGCCAATCCTGGCGTCCCGCGGCGATCTGGCCCAGGGCCAACCGGCAGGAATCCGACCGGTAGCCGCGAGAAAAAAGCTCAAGATATATCGACTCGGCGAAATTGCCCGCACCCAGCGCCTGCAGAATCCTCGCCTCCTGCATCGCCAGGCCCGGTGAGTCCGGGTTGGCCGCTCGCAGATTCCTGAGGCGGCTCAAGGCCTCGCGCGGCTGGCGCGCCTCAAGAAGCAAAACGACGTAGTTCTGCTCCAGCGCCAGGCTGTTGCGGGCGGCCAGTTGCTCGGTCAACCGGGCGAGGGCGGCATCCGGTTCGCCCGCGCGCAACACCGCGGTGGCCGCGATCCCATGCGCATCGTCGTCCAGGGGATCGCGACGCAGCAGCAAATCGGCGAAACGTGCGGCGTCCGAGTACTCGTTCGCGGCAAGCGCAACCCGCGCCGCGAGACTCAGAACCCTGGCCGAGCCGGGACGTTCAGCGGCCAGCCGGGCGGTCAGCGGCTGCAGGTCCGCGATAGTCAGCGCATCCGAATTGATTCCGTTCAGCCGCTCCTCGAGCAATGCGAGAAAACGGCCGTCATCCGCATCCGCGGAAAGACCGGCGCGCGCCGCTTCAAACGCCGCGTGCATGTCGCCGGCAGCCGCGTGCAGGACGGCCAGCAGCGCCAGGACTTCCGGATCGCTTTCTTCTTGCGCATGCCACAGGGACGCCGCTTCCAGGGCAACGGCATACAGATCGCGCCGGAATGCGAACTCCGCCGCCTCCCGGGCCTTGAGCGCGGCCGACGCGCCTTCCGGCAAGCTTTGCGCTTCAACCAGCAGGCCGCGGGCCTCGTTACCCGGAAACGCCGGCCAGCCGGCCTCGGCCAGCCGCATCTGCGCGCTCGCGCAAGCCGCCAGGGAGAGCCCTGCGAGAAAGACGGCGGCCAACCTGGCCTGGGGACGGAGATCCACACTGCGATAATAGCCCCAGTGCCGTGTCAACAGGCCCGACGCGGAAACGACCATGAACCCCGCCCTGCTGGAAAAACTCCGCGGCCTCAAGGCCCGCTTCGAACAACTGGAGGCTTCGCTGGCGGATCCGGAAGTGCTTTCGGATTCGGTGCGCCGCCGCGATGCCGGCCGCGAGCACGCGCGCCTTCAGCCCTTGGCCAGCCTGCTCGGGCGCCTTGAGCGGGCATTGGAGACGGAGGCCTCGGCCGAGGAAATGCTCGGCGGCGACGACGAGGAACTGCGAGAGCTGGCGCGGGAGGAGGCCGAGGAGGCCCGGCGCGAACAGGCGGCCCTGGAAGTGCGATTGCGCCGCTTTTTACTCAAGCCCGACCCGCGCGACGCGCGCGACGTGTACCTGGAAATCCGCGCCGGCACCGGCGGAGACGAAGCGGCGATTTTCGCCGGCGACCTGTTCCGTATGTATACGCGCTACGCGGAGGAGCGAGGCTGGGCCCGGGAGATCATCCAGATGAGCGAGGGCGAACACGGCGGCTACAAGGAAATCGTCTGCCGGCTGGCCGGCAAGCGGGTCTTTTCCTACCTGCGGTTCGAGTCCGGCGCTCACCGCGTGCAGCGGGTGCCGGAAACGGAGTCACAGGGGCGGATTCACACTTCGGCCTGCACCGTGGCGGTCCTCCCGGAAGCCGAGGAAACGGGAGAAATCGAGATCGATCCCGGCGACCTGAGGGTCGACACCTATCGCGCCTCGGGCGCCGGCGGCCAGCATGTAAACAAGACCGACTCCGCGGTCCGACTCACCCACCTGCCCACGGGAATCGTCGTTGAGTGCCAGGACGAGCGTTCGCAGCACAAGAACCGCGCCCGGGCCCTGTCGCTGCTGCGCGCGCGGCTGCTGGACGCCGAACAGAGCCGCCTGGAGCGCGAGCGCGCCGAGGAGCGCCGCTCCCAGGTGGGCAGCGGCGACCGGTCCGAGCGTATCCGCACCTACAACTTCCCGCAGGGCCGGGTCACCGACCACCGCATCAACCTGAGCCTCTACAAGCTGCCGCAGATCATGGAAGGCGACCTCGACGGGATCATCGAGCCGCTGCGCCAGCACATGGAGGCCGAACAGCTCGCCACCCTGGATCCCGGTTAAAACTCCTCCAGCAGGCCGCCGAATCCCATGACCCTGTCCTGGATCCCGTTGGCCCTCAGCGCATGCCAGTAGGTGGCGGTGTTGATGGCGATCACCGGTTTGCCGAGCAACCGTTCGGCCCCCGCCGCCAGCCGGATCGCCGAAAGATTGGTGCCCACCTGCACCAGCGCGTCGACATCGTCGCCGTCGAGTTCCCGGAATTCGCTGGCCACCCGCGATTCCGGCACCTCCGCGATGGCGGTCCATGAGGGGCAGCGCAGGCAGGAATCGCGCACGACGTTGAAGCCGCGATCCGACAGGTATCGGCTGACCTCGCGGTTGGCCACCGGGTAGTAGGGCGACATGAACGCGACATTGCGCGAGCCGTAGGCATCGAGTGCGTCCGCCACGGCCTCGGAACCGACGGAGAGCTTCAGTTCCGCGATCTCCTCGATCCTCCTCTTCCATTCCGTGCCGCCCTTCACGCCGCCGTAGAACGTCACCGCCGACATGCCCATGACCAGGTAGTCCGGCTTGCAGGTCAGCACGCCGCGAACGGCCGCCGCCGTATTCTCGGAAATCTCGATGGTGCCGGCCATGAAAGTCTCGTCCGATATCGCGTTGGCGTCCTGAATGATGATCCGCGAGTAGTGGTTGGTGACGCCCGGCGGACGCAGGTCGTCGAAATCCGGTTGCACGATGGTGTTTGTCGAAGGCCCCAGCACCCCGAACTTCTTTCGCCATCCCAAAGCATCGGTCATCGTTTATTCCTCCGGTTTAGTCCCAGGTGAGGTCCACGCCGATCTTCCTGCTTTCGGCGTTGCGAAAAGCGGCATAGGCGGCGGCCAGGTCCTGTGCGGCCACGCCCAGCGACTTGTACACCGTGATTTCCGCATCGTCGCTCCGTCCGGCAACACGGTCGGCCAGCACGTCGCCGATTTCGCCGGCGATGTGCGCTTCGGACACCACGCCGGCCTCGATGGCGGCGAGCAATTCTCCGGCCTGGTCCATCGCGGAGGCCTTGTAGTCCACGAAGAAGCGCGAGCGAGTCACGACGTCAACGTCCGCCTCGGACGAGCTGGCTATCGCCGCTCCCACCAGGTTCACGTGGCAACCGGGCGCCAGCCACTTGCCTTCAAGCACCGGTTCGGCGGCCGAAGTCGTGGTGCAGACGATGTCGGCGCCGTCGACGGCTTCGCGCGCATCGTCGCAGACGCGTGCGGAAACGGAAGCGGGCAAAGCCAGCCGCCGCACGAGCCGCCGGGCGTGGGCGTCCGTGCGCCCCCAGACGCGCACTTCGGCGATCGGCCGCACGCAGCTCAGTGCCCGAACATGATGCTGCGCCTGCGTGCCGGTGCCGAGTATCGCCAGCGTCGCGCCGCCGGGGCGCGCCAGGATTCGCGTGGCCAGCGCGCTGGCCGCGGCCGTCCTGATCGCGGTCAGTTCGCTGCCGTCCAGCAGGGCCAGCGGTATGCCTTGCTGGCTGTCGAAGATCATCACGGCGCCCACGTGCGAACCGTACGGACTGTCCGGCGAACGCGGGTACTTCGAGACGATCTTGACGCCGAAGGTGCACGGTTCGCCGAGATATCCCGGCATCAACGTGAACTTGCCGCCGTGGCCCGGGATGTCCATGTATCTGCGAAGCGGCATGATCGTGTCGCCCCGGGAGACCGCGCGCATCGCGGCTTCCACCGCATCGATGCACTCGGCGTGCGACAGCGCTTCGGCAACCGCCTCCCGGTTGAGGATGCGCATGAACGAGCGTAAAACCGCCGCTCAGCCGAAGCCGCGCATCTCGATGATGCGCTCGAAGAACGACGGGCCGTCGTCGTGCTCGGGCGATTGCTCGAATACCGGCGACAGGGCCCGGGCGCGCTCGAGATAACCGGCGTCCAGGTCCTCGAAGGACGGCACCTTGACCGCGTCGAAATGCCATATCACGTGGCCGGGCAGGATGCCCATTTCGTTGTACGGCCTGCGGGTCGCGGAAAAGATGTTCCAGCCCCCGGCGGCGGCGGTCGGCTGGCGCGGCTCCTCGCCCAGGACTTCGTGCGTCGAGGCGAAGAGGGAAGCGTATTCCAGCGACGGTTGCGGGAGAATGGGAGGGAAGCGCGAGCCTTCCTGCAGGCGCAGGACGCCGTTGTCGTCGGTCCAGTCCAGGTGCAGCGGTTTCTCGGCGTAATGGTCGGGAAATACCCGCTTCATGCTGCCGAACCACACGCCCATCGGCGTGTAGTACTGCCCTTCCTTGTGCCGGATGAAGCTGGCCGGCAGCGTAACCGTGGCGCCGTTGAAGGGGCTCGTGTACTGGTCGATGAACTCGCCGGTTTCAAGATCGGTAAAAAACGAGACCGTGGACGGATAGCGCACCCAAACGTGTTCCTCGACCTGCTTCCACCACCCGGTCTCGCTGCCAAGAAACCCGTACATGGGGGTGACCGCGTCTTCCTGAACGGCAAAGACCTTGCCGCGGGTCTTGAAGACGCAGGGATCGCCTCCCTCGTTTCCATAGGCGCGGATCATCGCGCGGCACTGCGATTCCGGATCGCCGGGCAGCGTGAGTTTCCCGGCGGCGCCCGCCGCCGCTTCCGCCGCCAACATTCGAGGCGCGCCCACCCCGATTCCCATCACGGCCGCACCCTGCAGCAAGTCCCTCCGATTCATACGCTCCTCTCCTTCCGGTACAACGTCAGGCGCATTACGATAACGCACCCATGAGCGTATTGCCCGCCACGGAAGCGCATTTCGACTGGAGCGTCCCCGTCGCTGTGGTGGGCGCGGGCGGCTGCGGCCTGTGCGGCGGACTCGCCGCACGCCAGGCGGGCGCCGAAGTGCTGATACTTGAACGCGACGCTGTGCCGATCGGCACTACCGGTATGTCCACGGGACTCATTCCGGGCGCCGGAACCCGGATGCAGCGCGAGAAGGACATCGAGGATTCGCCGGAACTCTTCGCCGAAGACGTTTTGGCCAAGGCGAAGCACCAGACCGACGCGAACGTGGTGCTGGCGCTGGCCCGCGAGTCCGCGCGCACCGTGGAGTGGCTGGCCGACGAATGCGGCGTGGCGCTGTCGCTGGTCGACAGCTTCCTCTACACGGGCCACAGCGTCAAACGCATGCACGGCAGCCCCAACCGCACCGGCGCCGAACTGATGGGCAGCCTGCTCGACGCCTGCACCGACGCCGGCGCCGACCTGCTGACGGACGCGCGCGTCAGCCACCTCTTCGCCGATGCCGACGGGCGCATAAGCGGGTTGCGCTGCGTGCGCCCGGACGGCAGCACCGAGGACCTCGGCTGCGCAGCGCTGATCCTGGCCTGCTGCGGTTTCGCCGGCAACCAGGAAATGGTGGCCGAATACATCCCCGAGCTGCGCCACGCGGAATTCTTCGGCCATCCGGGCAACCAGGGCGAAGCAATCGAGTGGGGCCGGGAACTCGGCGCGGCGATTGCCGACATCCGCTCCTACCAGGGGCACGGCGGTCTGGCGAAGGGCTACGGCGTGCCGATCCTGTGGCCCGTCATCCTGGAGGGCGGGATCCAGGTAAACCTCGAGGGCCGGCGCTTTTCCGACGAATCGCTGGGCTATTCCGAGCAGGCCATGGAGGTGCTGGCGCAGCCCGAACATGTGGCCGTTACGGTCTACGACCAGCGCCTGCACGAACTGATGCACGAATTCAACGATTACCGAGAAGCGATCACCGCAGGCGCGGTGCGGGAGGCCTCGACGCCGGGAGAACTTGCGCAACTGTTCGGGCTGCCGGCCGGGGCGCTGGAGGAGACGCTGGCCGAGACGGCGGCCCTGACCCGGGGAGAAGCGACCGATCCCTTCGGCCGCGACTTCACCGGCAGGCCGGAACTTGAGGCGCCCTGGTACGGCGTGCGCGTGACCGGCGCGCTGTTCCACACGCAGGGCGGGCTCAGGGTGGACGCACGGGCCCGTGTCCTTCGCGACGACGGCAGCGCCTTCCCCAACCTGTTCGCCGGCGGCGGGGCGGCGCGAGGCGTCTCCGGTCCGTCCCGCTGGGGCTATATCGCCGGCAACGGCCTGCTCACCGCCACCACCTACGGACGACTGGCGGGCGAAACCGCCGCCGCCCTGACCTGAACGCCACCGGTCCCTGCTCGCGGGGCGTGCTTCCTCGCCCTTTGTTCGTCCCCCTCCTCGTTGGAGACGCCATCCTGGCTCGATTCTCGCTGTCCCTGCTCCAACGCTCCTACGAGGAGGGGGACGAACAAAGGGCTTAAGCTGACGCCTCCCCGGGTACGCGCCTACAGTAGCCCGTTTGTGTGCCTTCCTCTCGTGGGAGCGTAAAAGCAGGATAGCGATTCCGAGCCAGGGATGGCGTCTCCAACGGGAGGAAGGCACACAAACGGGCGGGATTACAGCGAAGAATGAATCGAAGCGAGTCCTGCTGACCGTGGTAGAGCCCACTGCGCGGGCCGGTATGATTCGCGCCATGAGAAAGAAACGCGCGTGGCTTGCCGTAGCCTTGATCGTTCTTGTGGCGCTGCTGGGCACCCTGGGCTGGATGGCGAGCGACTATCGCCTCTGGGTCCGGTTCGCAAACTGGCCCCAGTCTGCGGACGACCCGGCCAATGCCCGCCGGTTCTCGCCGCAGGTGCCGATCGTCTATGGCGACAGCCCGGCTCCCGATACCGCACAGGAACTGGTCATCCCGCAGGATGTCCTGGAGGAAGCCTGGAACTATGCGCAGAGCCAGCAGACCTATGCGCTGCTGGTTTCCGTCAACGGCGAATTGCAGTTCGAACGCTATGACCGCGGGGCCAATTCCAGAACGCCCTACAACTCCCAGTCGCTGCACAAGAGCCTGACCGCCGTGATGCTGGGCGCGGCCATCTACAACGGCGCAATCGAATCCGAGGACCAGCCGGCCTCCTTCTGGCTGGAGGAGTGGGCGGGCGATCCGCAGCGCTCGGGCATCACGCTGGCGAACCTGGCCTACATGGAAGGCGGCCTGGAGCGGGGCCGCTTCGCCGTCAGTCCATTTGCCCCCGGCGCGCGGCTGTTCCTGACCGGCCACCTGGCCCGTGAAGCACTGGGCACGCCCATGGCCGCCGAACCGGGCGCCGAGTACATCTGGTCCAACGCCAGCGTGCAGGCCCTTTCCATCGCGATCGAAAGGGCCGCCGGCCGGCCATGGGCGCAACTGCTTCGGGACTGGATCTGGGAGCCGCTCGGGGCGGGCGAGGCCTGGGTGCAGCTGGACCGCCCCGGCGGCAACGCGCAATCTTTCTGCTGCCTGATATCCAACGGACGCAACTGGCTGCGCATCGGCGAGTTGATGGCCGGAGACGGCGTCTGGCAGGGCCGCCGACTGTTGCCTGAAGGCTGGGTGGACCGAATGACGCAGGGCGCGTCCACCAATTCCAATTTCGGCATGCAACTGTGGCGAAACGAACCCTACTCGCCGACCCAGTTGCGTATGTCCAGGCCGCGCCTGGAAGTGCCGCGCGACCCGGCGCTGGCGGCGCCCGACGCCTGGTACATGGAAGGGCACTTCTCGCAGCGCGTCTATGTGGTGCCGTCGCTGGGGCTGGTGGTCGTGCGTTTCGGCAAGGACCGGCTGGACTGGGACGAGGCGCAGATGATGAACGGCCTGATCGGGGCGCTGAGGCCTCCGTCATCCGTATCCCTCAGCGTCACTATCCCCGACCATGCGTTCGGCGAACGCGCCGCGCCGCGTGCGCCCGATTACGAACGCCGGGACAACTGGGCCCGCTATCCCGAAGGCGAGGAAACGCTCGCGGCGGAGCACGCCGCCGGGTTCTATATACACCCCACCACCTGGCCGGGAAGCGAATGGAACGCCACCGTGCCGGACGCCGCGGCGCGGCCCGCCGTGGATGCCGTCGTGGCGTCGCAGGCGAGTGTGCTGGATGCCTGCTGCACGATCTATGCCCCGCGCTATCGTCAGGCTGCTTCGGCCGCGGTATTCGATCAGCGCGGCAATCGGGACCCGGCTTACGGGCTGGCCTTTACCGATATCGTGCGCGCGTTCACGCATTTTGCGGAGCGCACGGGCGACCGCCCCATCGTGCTGCTGGGCCACAGTCAGGGCGCTCTGCACGCCGAGCGTCTGCTGAGCGACGTGATCGCAAGCGACGATGCGCTCAGGAAACGGATGGCCGTCACCTACATCGCCGGCATCCCGGTTCCGCTCGGCTCCTACGGCGACAGGCTCGAGAGCTTCGAGCCATGCCGGAAGAGCGACGATACGGGCTGCGTGGCCTCCTGGGTCACCTACGGGCCGACCGGCGACGCCCGGGCCGCCGAGTTCGCCACGGCCCAGCGTTTCCCGCAATACCAGCGCGAAGACGGCGGCCTGGACGTGCAGTGCAGCAACCCCTTGAACTGGCCGGCGCCGGGCGAATGGACGCCGGCCTCGGCCAATCGCGGCTCCGTGGCGCCCTCGCTCCCGGGACAGGGACGGCGCGCCTCGATCCCGGGGGTCACCGGCGCCTGGTGCGACCGGGGAATCCTGCGGCTGGACCGTACGCCGGCCGCGCCCTTCGACGCCCTGATGCTACCCGGAGCGAGCTACCACTACTACGACGTGGCGCTGTTTCACGCCGCCCTCAGCGCCGACGCATCCCTCCGGGCACAGGCCTGGCGCCAATCGCAATAGCGCAAACCGGCGTTTATACTCAAGCCTGATCCGCTTGGGGAGGCGGAATTCTCTTGGACTTGAATAGGGGACAATCCATGACCTTATCGCGTTTCACGCGCCCGGCGATTGCGCTCGGCGCCCTTTGCCTGCTCGCCACTTCGCTGCCGGCCCAGGAAATCGAAGAAATCGTCGTCACCGCGCGCAAGCGCACCGAATCGGTGCAGGACATCCCGCTGAGCATCTCCGTGTTCGACGAAGAAGCCATTGCCGCGGCCGGCATCCGGGACATCGACGACATTGCCCGGCTGACGCCCGGCCTGGTGTTCGACAAGGGCTGGATACCGCAGGACACCCGCCCGCACATCCGCGGCCTGCCCACCGACCGCGGCCGTGCACCGGTCGGCATCCTGGTGGACGGCATCGACATCTCGTCGGAATCGATGCTGACTTCCGGCGGCGGAATGCTGATGAACCTCAAGGTCATGGACATCGAGCGAATCGAAGTGGTCAAGGGTCCGCAAAGCGCGCTGTACGGCCGGGTGGCTTTCGGCGGCGCGGTGAACTATGTTTCCAGGGCCCCGAGCGACGAGTTCGAGGCCAGCTTCCTGGCCGACGTGGGCGACTACGGGCAGATGGAAGCCCGCGTGGGTGTGTCCTTTCCGGTATCGGAAACCCTTGGCCTGCGGATCAACGCAGTGACCGCGCAGCACGACGGCTACTACGAAAACGAAGTGTCGGGCGAGGGCATCGGCGGTTCGGACAGCACTGGCGTTGCGGCGGCCGCGCGCTTCGAACCTTCCGAAACCTTCAACCTGGACCTCAGGGTTGCCTACTCGTCGGACGAATACGAAATCCGCCCGCAAATGCAACTGGCCAGCAAGACCGGCCACGCCGATCCCGTGCATTTACCCGCGCACGTCGTGGGAGTACTGGCGCCGGGCCCGTTCGGTCCGACACCCTACCCCGCGAATGTCTTTGCGCCGGCGCCCGGACCGATCCCCTTGCTGGACAGGATTACCGCCAGCCTGAACCCGTACACCGGTGAAGACTACGAGGGAAGCGCCTTCGATTCGCTGCTGGTGCACGCGAGAGCGGAATGGGACTTCGGCGGGACAAGGCTGAATGCCTGGCTGGGCAGCACCTCGGCGGAAACCACCCAGAACATGGACGTGGACTACTACGGAGAGCCCTGGCGGCCGGTTTTCCTGCCGTCGCCCGGCGTCAACGAACCCTTGCCCGCACAATTCCTGTTCGACCTGGAAACGGACATCGACCAGACCAATCTCGAGCTCAGGCTCGGCGACCTGGAATCCGACGGATTCCGCTGGGCCGTGGGCGGACTGTACTGGAACGAGGAAGTCCGGCAGAAGAACGGAAACCTGATCGTGCTGATGTTCGTTCCGTTTATTTCCGCGGGCCAAAACGTGGCCGCGCAAGGCCCCATCACGAAGCGTGACGAGGGGCGCGATACCGATCACTGGTCGGTGTACGGAATTCTCGAATACGATTTCAACGACCGGCTGACAGGCTCGGTAGAAGCCCGCTACTCGGACGAATCCACGGACACATACTGGACCGTGGGCGGCAACGGCATGATCGGCGCCGCGTTTGCCGGACCGATCCCGGTCAACAACAACCCCACCGCGTCGCGTGGGTCGGAGGACAGTTTCTTCACGCCGCGGTTCACGCTGGAATACCAGTACTCCGAAAACATACTCACCTACGCTTCCATCGCCAAGGGCGTCAAGCCCGGCGGCGTGTCCACGATAGCGAGCCCGAACCCCCTCACCGCGCGCTTCGCGCCGGAGGAATTGTGGAGCTACGAAGCAGGTTTCAAGAGCACGCTGGCCGATGGCCGCGTGACGTTCAACGCCGCCGCCTTCTTCATGGACTACGAGGGCAAGCAGACGGTCAGCCTCGAGCCCAGCGAAACCGCGGCCACCGGCTTCGACCTGGTGGTGGGCAACGCGGGCGCCGCCGAAATCAGGGGCTTTGAAGTGGAGGGCGCGCTTGCGCTCACGGAAGAGTTGCTGATTCGCGGAGGCTACACATGGCTGGACAGCGAGTACACCGACTACGTGAGCCTCACCAACAGCTCGCTTACGGTAGGGCTGGTAGGCGATTGCACGCTGCAGCAAACGCCGGACGGGTTCTTCCTCTGTTCGGTGGATCAGTCCGGGAGGGAGATGGAGCGCGTGCCGCGCCACAACTTCAATGTCTCGGCCAGCTGGACCCGCGCGCTCGGCAACGGCATGAACTTCCAGGCCGACCTGCTCATGCAGTACCAAAGCGAGCGCGGCATCGCGATCGGACGCCGCAACGTGTTCGATTCCTGGATCAACGTCGATGCGCGCATCGGCCTGCAGGCCGAGCGCTGGAGCGTGTTCGCCTACGTGGACAACGTAACGGGCGACGACACGGTGCGCACGGCGCAGTCCTCCGGCGACTTCTTCGCCCTGGGCAACCTGGCGACCGTGATCTTTGCGCCGGACAAGCGCCAGGCCGGAGTGCGCTTCAGCTACTCGATGTAATCCTCGCGTGCTTCCTCGCCCTTTGTTCGTCCCCCTCCTCGTGGGAGACGCCATCCTGGCTCGATTCTCGCTATCCCTGCTCCAACGCTCCCACGAGGAGGGGGACGAAAAAAGGGCTTAAGCCGCCTGCTATGCGTGATGCAGTGCCTGGTGGAGGTCGGCGATGAGGTCGTCGGCGTCTTCGATGCCGCAGGACAGGCGCACGAGGTTGCCGGTGATTCCGGCGGCCTCGCGGGCCTCGCGCGTCATCGTCGAGTGACTCATCAGCGGCGGATAGCCCGCGAGGCTTTCGACCCCGCCCAGGCTCTCCGCGATCGTGAACAGTTCCAGCGCGTTCAGCAGCCGCTCAGGCGCGGCTTCGTCGCCATGAAGATGCAGTGACACGACCGCCCCGAAGCCGTCCATCTGCCGTTTCGCGAGTTCATGCTGTGGATGGTCTTCAAGGCCGGCGTAGCAAACCTGCGCCACCTTCTCATGCTGCCGAAGATCGCGTGCAATGCGCGCGGCGTTCCCGAACTGGCGGCGGACCCTCAGATCCATCGTCTTCAGCCCGCGCAGCGCCAGGTACGAGTCCAGCGGCGCCAGCACGCCGCCGGTGCGGTCGCGCACGGACTTGAGCCGGCCGGCGAGATCGGGGTCGGACACGGATAGGGTCCCGCCCAGCACGTCGGAATGCCCGGCGATGTACTTGGTGATTGAATGCATGGTGATGTCGCAACCCAGGGACAGGGGTTGGGTCGCCAGGGGAGTGGCCAGCGTACTGTCCACACAACTCAGCGCGCCCCGCTCGGCGCATAACCCGGACACGGCCTTCAGGTCGGTAATGCGCATCAGCGGGTTGGACGGCGTTTCCATCCATACCAGCCGCGTGTTCGTGCGCCAGGCGGCCTGCACCGCGTCAGGGCCCTGGTCCTGGTGCACGTAGCTGACCTCGAAGCGGCCCTCGCCCGCCACGCGCAGCAGGTTGAAGCTGCCGCCGTAGACATTGGCGGGGCCGATGACGTGGTCGCCGGGCTCGAGCAGTTCCAGCACTGCATTGCTGGCGGCCTGGCCTGACGAGAACGCAAAGGTCCGCGTTCCCCCTTCCAGTTCGTTCAGGGCCCGCTCGAAAGCGTCGCGGGTCGGATTCGATATTCGCGTGTAGATGTGCTCCGGCTGCTCCCGCATGGCCGGGTAGGCGAAGGTGCTGCTCTGATGAATCGCAGGCATGACCCCGCCGGTTGCGGCGTCGTGGGTGTCGCCGGCGTGCACGCAGCGAGTGGAATTGCCCTGTTTCTTGCTCATGGTGCTGAATCCTGAGGCCGCATTATGGCGGGAAGCGCCGAGAACACAATACTGGTGACGCGCCAGGGCGCCAGGTCGGGGACAATAGGGCGATGCCGCCGGTGCGAAGTCTGGGTTCCCTTCTGCGCGAAGGGGCGAGGCGTCTTGAGAGCGTCAGCGACAGTGCGCGGCTGGATTCCGAGTTGCTGCTGGCGCATGTACTCGGCGTCGACCGCACCGCGCTTTACGCACGCTCGGAGGAAGGGCCGCAAAGCCGGGCCATGGAGCAATTCGATGCGCTGCTGGCCGAACGCGGCGCCGGAAGACCTCTGGCGCAGATCATCGGCCGCCGGGAGTTTTACTCGCTGGAATTCGAGATCAGCCGCGACGTGCTGGTGCCCCGGCCGGAGACCGAGTTGCTGGTGGAGGTCATCCGAGACGGCATCGGTTCGACCAACCGTACTGCGCGGATACTGGACCTGGGGACCGGCTGCGGCGCGGTGGCTGTCGCGCTGGCCCGGACCCTGCCGGAATCGCAGTTCGTCGCCACCGACAATTCCCAACGGGCGCTTGCCGTCGCGCGGCGAAACGCCGCCGGGCTTGCGCCAGGTCGGGTGCGCTTCGTTCAGGGGCCCTGGTACGGCCCGCTGGAGGGCCGGCGCTTCGACGCCATCGCCTGCAATCCGCCGTACGTGGAGTCGGCCCTGTGCGGCGACCCGCCGCTGTGCTTTGAGCCGCTTGCGGCGCTGGACGGCGGACCGGACGGCTTGCGGGAACTGCGCCTGGTCATTTCCGGAGCGCCGGCGCACCTGGAACAGGGCGGAACGCTGGCGGTGGAGCACGGCGCGGACCAGGCCGCGCCGGTCCGTTCACTGATGCGTCGCGCCGGACTCAAGGCGCCGGTCACCCATCGCGACCTGGCGGGCCACGAGCGCGTCACGGCGGCCCGGTTGCCGGCCGGCGATTGAGGGCGGGACGCCGCGAGGGACATGCCCTCGCTCCCAGGGTCAGCCGGGAAGATTGGGCGCCAGCCAGAGGCGAGCTTCGTCCAGCGTAATCTTCTTGCGACGGGCGTAGTCGGCGAGTTGATCGTCGCCGATCAGTCCGATATTCGGGTAGCGGGACCGGGCGTGCGCGAAGTAGTAGCCCGACACCGTGGCGGCCGGCCACATCGCGTACGACTCGGTCAGGCGCGCGCCGATGCGACGCTCGACGTCGAGCAGGCGCCAGATCAGTTCCTTCTCGCTGTGGTCCGGACAACCCGGGTAGCCCGGCGCGGGACGAATGCCCCGGTAGCGCTCCGCTATCAGGTCCTCGTTGCTGAAGGACTCATCGCTCGCGTATCCCCAGAACTCCCTGCGCACCTTTTCGTGCAGATATTCCGCGAACGCCTCCGCAGCCCGGTCGGCCAGCGCCTTGAGCTGGATGGCGCCGTAGTCGTCGGCCGGCTCCCTGCCGCCGGCCTGCTTCGCTATCGTCTCGTCCAGCTCGCCCCCGGCGGTGACCGCGAACATCCCGACCCAGTCGCCACCCGCAGTCGCCGGCGCCACGAAGTCGGCCAGCGCGGTATTGGGTCTGCCGGGCGGCATGCGCCGCTGTTCGCGCAGGCCGTGAATGCGCCCCAGTTCCGTTTCCCGTGATTCGTCGTCGAACAATACGATGTCGTCTCCTTCGGATGCGGCCGGGAATATTCCGGCAACGCCCGCCGCCGGGAAATCGATCTCGCCGGCCCTGATCGGTTCGATCAGCAAGCGGTGAAGGTCGTCCCAGAGTTCCCTGGCGGCCTCACCCTTCCGCGCGTCGTCCAGAAGCTGGGGAAATTTCCCGTGCATCTCCCAGGCCGCGAAATAGGGCTGCCAGTCGATGTAGCCGTAGAGTTCCTGCAGCGTCGGCGAAAGCGGTTCGACAACGCCGGCGCGCGCGGGCTCGACCGGCGGTTCCGCGCCCCAGTCGATCTCCAGCCGGTTGCCCCGCGCCTCCTCCAGGCTCAGCAGGTCCTCGCGCCGGCGCTTGCCGGCAGGCTGCTCCCGGCGGCGCTTCAGGTCGCGGGCGACGCCGCGCAGGTACGCGTCGCGCCCGGCGCCGCTCAGTTCGCCCAGCACCCCCACCGCCCGGGACGCGTCCTTCACGTACACCACGCCGCCCTCGTAGGCCGGATCGATCTTCAGCGCCGTGTGCCGCGGCGAGGTGGTGGCGCCGCCGATCAGCAGCGGCAGGTCCATGCCGCGCCGCTGCATCTCGCCGGCCACGTGCACCATCTCGTTGAGCGACGGCGTGATCAGGCCGGACAGACCGATGTAGTCGGCCTCTTCGGCGATCGCGGTGTCCAGGATCTCCTCGCAGGGCGTCATCACGCCGAGGTCGATGACCTCGTAGCCGTTGCACTGCAGCACCACGCCCACGATGTTCTTGCCGATGTCGTGCACGTCGCCCTTGACCGTGGCGACCACGAGCCGCCCGCGGCTGGACACGCCGCTGCCCTCCTGTTCGATGAACGGAATGAGATGAGCCACGGCCTTCTTCATGACGCGGGCCGACTTGACCACCTGCGGCAGGAACATCCGGCCGGTGGCGAACAGATCGCCCACGGTGTTCATGCCGTCCATCAGCGGCCCCTCGATCACATCCAGCGCCAGCTCGCTGGCCTGCCGGGCGGCCTCGGTGTCCTCCACGACGTGCGCGTCCAGCCCATGCACCAGCGCGTAGCTCAATCGCTCCGCCAGCGGCAGGGCGCGCCACTCCTCTTCGTCGCGGTCCTGCCGCCCGCCCTGCCCCTGGTATTCCTGCGCCAGTTGCAGCAGCCGCTCGCCCGCGCCCGCAGTGCGGTTGAGGATCACGTCCTCCACCGTGTCGCGCAGCCTCTCGGGGATGTCCTCGTACACCCCCAGCTGGCCGGCGTTGACGATTCCGAAGTCCATTCCCCCGGCGATGGCGTGATACAGGAACACCGAGTGCATCGCCTCGCGCACCGCGTTGTTGCCGCGGAACGAGAACGACAGGTTGCTGACCCCGCCGCTGGCATGCACGCCGGGCAGCCGCTCGCGGACCAGGCCGGTGGCCTCGATGAAAGCGCGGCCGTAGTCGTCGTGCTCCTCGATCCCGGTAGCCACGGCGAAAATGTTCAGGTCGAAGATGATGTCCTCCGGCGGAAAACCGGCCTCTTCCACCAGCAGCCGGTAGCTGCGCTCGGCAATCGCGACCCGCTGGTCGACGCTCTCGGCCTGGCCCTTCTCGTCGAAAGCCATGACGATCACGGCCGCGCCCAGGCGCCGGATCTCGTGCGCCTGCTCGAGGAATTCCTCCTCCCCGTTCTTGAGACTGATGGAATTGGCCACGCCCTTGCCCTGCAGGCACTTCAGGCCGGCGACCAGCACCTCGAAGCGCGACGAGTCGATCATGACGGGCGCCCGCGAGATGTCGGGCTCGGCGGCCAGCAGGTTGACGTAGCGACGCATCGCGGCCTCGGAATCAAGCAATCCCTCGTCCATGTTCACGTCCAGCAGGTTGGCGCCGGCCTCGACCTGCTGGCGCGCCACCTCCACCGCGGTGGAGTAGTCGTCCGCCTCGATGAGCCGCCGGAAGATCGCCGAACCGGTAACGTTGGTGCGCTCGCCCACGTGAACGAAGCCGGTGCTGTCGTCGATGTTCAGCGGCTGCAGCCCGGCCAGCCGGGTGATGCGCGGCGTGGCGGGCGGGGTGCGCGGGTTTATGCCGGCCAGCGCCTCGCGCATCGCCCGGATGTGCTCCGGAGTGGTGCCGCAGCAGCCGCCGGCCAGGTTCAGCAGTCCCTCCTTCGCCATCGCTTCCAGCGTCGCCGCCATCTCTCCGGGCGACTCGGTGTATTCGCCCAGTTCGTTGGGCAAACCGGCGTTTGGGTGCACGCTCACGGGCAATTCGGCGACCCGCGACAGTTCACGCATGTGCGGATGCAGCTCGGTGGCGCCCAGCGAGCAGTTCAGGCCGATGGCGGTCAGGGGCGCGTGCCGGATGGAGTTGTAGAAGGCTTCCACGGTCTGGCCCGACAGCGTCCGGCCCGAAGCGTCGGTAATCGTGCCGGACACGATTACGGGCAGCGTGCTTCCCAGGCTTTCGCCGGCGCGCGCGATCGCGTACAGCGCCGCCTTGGCGTTCAGCGTGTCGAAGATGGTCTCGATCAGCAGCAGGTCGGCGCCGCCCTCCAGCAGCGCGCGCGTGGCGATCTCATAGGTGGACGCGAGCCGGTCGAAATCGGTGGCCCGGTAGCCGGGGTCCTCCACGCGCGGCGACAGCGAGGCGGTCCGGTTGGTGGGCCCCAGGCTGCCGGCCACGAAATACGGCCGCCCGTCGCGCAACTGGGCCGCGTCCGCGGCCTCGCGGGCGATCTTCGCCGATGCGCGGTTGATGTCGGCCACCCGGTCCTCGAGACCGTAGTCCGCCTGCGATGGCGCGTTGGCGGTAAAGCTGTTGGTGGTCAGGATGTCGGCCCCTGCCTGGAGATAGGAGTCGTGAATTTCGCGCACGAATTGCGGCTGGGTCAGGCACAGCAGGTCGTGGTTGCCCTTCAGCGCCTGGGGCCAGTCGGCGAACTCCCGGCCCCGGTATTGCTCCTCGGACAGATCCAGGGTCTGGGCGAGCGTGCCCATCGCTCCGTCGATGAAAACGATTCGTCTGCGGATCAGTTCGCCCAGGGCCTCGGCCCGGGCTGCGGACCTGTTCACGACTGCGTACCCGGGGCGCTCAATCCGAGCGCCTCGCAGATGGCCGCGGTCAGCGGCGCACGATTCATCGTGTAGATGTGAAAACGCTCGACGCCGTTCTCCACCAGGTCCCGAACCTGGCCCAGCGAGAAGCCCTCGGCGATTTCGCTTACAGCATCCGGATCCTCTCCGGCCTGTTCGAAGCGCGCTCCCAGCGCCGCCGGAACCTCAACGTGGGTCTTGCCGGCAAAGGAGAACACCTGCCTGTAGTTGTGCAGGGGCATGATGCCGGGCGCCAGCAGGTGCTCGATGCCCGCACCCGCAAAAATGTCGCGCAGGCGATAGTAGCGGTCGTTGTCGAGGAAGAACTGGGTGATGGCCAGAGTGGCGCCGGCATCGAGCTTCTGCTTCACGAACTCCAGGTGCCGGCGCAAACTGGCGCTGTCGCCGCCACCGTGCTCCGGGTGCGCGCCCACCATGACCTCGCTGATCCCGGCAGCCCTCAGGTCGGTGATCAACTCCACCGTCGAGGAATAGCCGCGTTCACGCACTTCATCGGGAACGCCGTCCGCGGGAATGTCTCCGCGCAGCGCGATCATCCTCCGTACGCCCTGCGCGACGTAATCCCGCACGATCTCCCGCACCTCGTCGCGGGTGTGCGAGACATGGGTCAGGTGGGGCGCGCAATCGATGCCGTAGTCCTGACGGATCCGCCGCACCCAGCGCGCCGTACCCTCCCGCGTCGAACCGCCGGCGCCATAGGAAACGGTGCAGTGCAGCGGGCGATACGGCAACAGGCGCTTCAGTGACGCCTCCAGCATCGCGGTCAGTTCTTCCGTTCGCGGCGGAAAGAACTCAAGCGAAATTCTTGCGGGTCCGTTCATGAAAAACTCGGGCGTGGACAATTCACGCTGCGCGCATCATACTCACTCGCTCGCCCAATGTTGTGCCCCGGCGGCAGAGTGCTTCCCAGCTATCCCCACGTCCGTCGCCGGCCAATAGGCCGCCCGGCATGTCCCAATCCGCATTATCCACGCCCGCCTATCGCCGCTTCCTTTACGGGAGCACCGTCACGACCCACGGACTCTGGATCCTGCGGCTGGCGCTGGGCTGGCAGGCCTGGCAACTGACCGAATCCGAGTTTTTCGTAGCGGCGGTGGCGTTTGCAGCGTATTTCCCGGTGGCCGTGCTGGGACCGGTATTCGGCGCATACGCCGACCGCTGGGACCGCCGCAGGGCGGCGCAGATCTTCAACGTGCTCAACATCGGCGTCACCGCCGGACTGTTCGGCCTGTCGGCCCTCGGCCTGATGACGCCGACCGCACTGTTCTTGCTCGCGCTGTCCTTCGGCGTGTTCAGCGGCGGCTACACGCCGATGCGCCTGGCCTTGATGGCCAACCTGGTGCCCTCCATGCAACTGGCCAGCGCCGTGGGGCTGGGGGCGGTAAGCTTCAATGTCGCGCGGGTGATCGGCCCGGTGCTCGGCGGCTACATCATCAAGTTCTTCGGCCTGGCGCCGGCGTTCGCGATCAGCACCGCCACCTTTCTCGGGATGGCCTGGGTACTGTGGGACATGAAGCTGCAGCCGGTGGCGCGTGAACTGGAGCGCCAGATCGGACTGGGCCGCCTGCTGCGCGACGGCGTCAGTTACACCCTGCGCCATCCCGCGATCCGCTACTACCTTGTTCTCGTGTTGATTGGCGCCACCTTCGGACGGGCGCTGTTCGAGCTCATGGCGCCGTACGCCGACGAAGTGTTTCAACGGGGCAGCGACGGAATGTCGCTGCTGATTTCATCTTTCGGTGTCGGGGCGGTCGCCGGTGGCTTCTGGGTGGCTCGGAACAGGGACCTGAAGCAGCTTCGCACGTCGGCCGCCATTTCCGTGGCGCTGGCCGGTCTGCTGATCGTTGCCTTCGGATTTACCGGCAATTTCTGGCTCGCCATGCTGCAACTGCCCTTCTTCGGATGCGCCCTGACCATTTGCGGCGTGGGATCGCAGACGCTCACGCAGGCCGTAGTGGAAGAAAAGTACCGGGGCCGCGTCATGAGCCTTTGGAGCGTCGTGGCTTTCGGCGGCGTGGCTTTGGGCAGCGCGGCGCTCGGAGGCTGGGCCCAGTCGATCGGCCTGACCACGGCCACTATTTACTGGGGCGCGGTTGCGGCCGTGCTGGGACTGTTCACCCTGCTCTGGATGCCACGGATTCCGCATCCAAAGGTGGCTGGCGCGTCCTGACGAGGCCCGCAAGGGGCGACTCAACTACTTTTCTGCGGCCCTCGCCTTTTACCTGCCCGTCCCGTACGGGAGACGCCATCCTGGCTCGATTCTCGCTGTCCCTGCTCCAACGCTCCGGGACGGGACGGGCAGGTAAAAGGCTTCCGCAGCGGTTGTCCGATTATTCGTGGCGCAGGGCTTCGATGGGGTCGAGGGTTGAGGCGCGGCGGGCGGGCCACAGGCCGAAGACGATGCCGATCAACAGGCTGCAGCCCAGCCCCACTCCGATCGATTCCGCCGCAACGACGGTCTGCCAGCTGAAGAACCGCGCCAGCAGTTCCGACGCGCCCCAGCCGGCGGCCACGCCCAGCAGGCCGCCGAGCAGGCACAGCAGCGAGGACTCGACCAGGATCTGAGACATGATCGCCCCGCCGGTCGCGCCGATCGCCCGGCGCACGCCGATTTCGCGGGTACGTTCGGCCACCGTGACCAGCATGATGTTCATGATTCCGATTCCGCCCACCACCAGGCTGACTCCCGCGATGGCCGGAAGCAACAGGGCGAAGATGCGCGTGGTTTCCTCGCGGACCTCCAGGAACTGCTTGCGGTCGAGGATCCCGAAATCGTTGTCCTCGCCCGGCCGGATCCGGTGCTCGCGGCGCATGATGCGCTCCACGTCCACCAGCGCCTGCTCGACCGCCGAACCCCGGCGTATCTGCACGTCTATGCTTTCGAGCCGGTCGCTGCCGGTCACCCGGTACTGCGCCGTGGACAGCGGCACCAGCACGTCGTCATTGGGATTCTGCATGCCGGCCGAGCCGGTCTCCTCCAGGACGCCGATCACGGTGAACGGCACGCCACCCAGCAGCACGCTCTGCCCCAGCAGCGCCTCGGCGGTGGTTTCCAGCTTCCCGGGAACCTCGCTTCCCACCACGGCGACCCGCAGGCGCGCCTCCTCTTCCCGCGGAACGAACATCCTTCCGGCGGCAATTTCGTAGCGGTGCAGCACGGGATACTCCGAGGTGGACCCGATCAGTTCCACGCGTGCGTTGCTGTTGCCGAATTCGAACTGAAGGCGCTGCGTGATCCTGGGCACCACTCTCTCAAGATGACGCGCGTCGCTTCGCAGCGCCGCGGCGTCGTCCACGCCCAGGCTGCTGTTCTCCAGCGCCACGCCCCAGAACCGCCGCTGGGAATTGGTGATCGCCAGGATGTCGGCCCCCAGCGCCTCCATCTGCTCCTCCACCGCCCGCTGCGCGCCGGTGCCCAGGGATACCATCGTCACTACCGCCGCGACGCCGATGATCATGCCCAGCATCGTTAGCAGGGCGCGAAACAGGTTGGCGCCGATCGATTCCAGCGCCTGCCGCAGCACGTCAAGGAAGAACATCGCCTAAAGAATAGACCATGTCTCGTATGATCCGCTTTGCGAAATCAACTACGAGGTTTTTTCCGTCGGTTCCTGGGACTACATCATCGTGGGCGCCGGTTCGGCCGGCTGCGCCGTTGCCAACCGCCTGTCGGCGGATCCGGATACGCGGGTGTTGCTGCTGGAGGCCGGCGGCGTCGACCGTTCGCTGTATATCCGGATGCCGGCTGCGATCATCCGCGCTATCGGCAATCCCGCGCTGGACTGGTGCTACCGGGCCGAGCCCGATCCCAGCCGCAACGACCGCGTGGACCTGTGGCCGGCCGGCAGGATCCTGGGCGGCAGCAGTTCGATCAACGGCATGCTGTATGTGCGCGGCGCGGACTACGACTTCGACCGCTGGGCCGCGGAGGGCTGCGCCGGATGGTCTTACGCCGACGTGCTGCCGTTCTTCAGGCGCATGGAATCCACGCCACTGGGCGATGACGGTATTCGTGGCCGCTCGGGTCCGGTCCGCACCGCGGCGTTGCGCACCACCCACCCGCTGGCGCACACCTTCGTACAGGCCGCCGTCGAGGCGGGAGTGACGCTCAACGAGGATTACAACGGCCGCGCCCAGGAAGGCGTGGCCTATACCGAAGTGAATCAGCAGCGAGGCCGCCGCTACAACGCCGCGAGGGCGTATCTGCGCCCCGTGCGCCGGCGCCGGAATCTCGCCATCCGTACGCACAGCTTGTGTCGGCGGTTGCTGTTCGAGAACGGCCGCTGCGTGGGAGTGGAGTATCGAAGGGGCGACCGTATGCATCGCGCCGATGCCGGGCGCGAGGTGATTCTCTGCGCCGGCGCGATCGCCTCGCCCAAGCTGCTGATGCTGTCCGGGATCGGCCCGGCGGAGCAACTGCGCGACGCCGGCATCGAAATCGTCAAGGATTCACCGGGCGTGGGCACGAACCTCCAGGAACACCCCGAGGGCATGGTGGGCATCGACGTGAACGTGCCCACCTACAACACCGAGATCAACAGCTGGAAGGTCGTTCTGCATGGATTGAACTGGCTGCTGTTCGGGCGCGGCCCGGCCACCAGTCCGTATCCCCACGCGGTGGCCTTCATCCGATCCGCGCCCAGCGAGCCGCGGCCCGACATCCAGGTGCAGCTCGGCCCCTATGCCTTCAGCTTCTCGGAAGAAGGCGTGATCCCCTACGACCGGCCGGCCATTTCCGCCGCCATCAATGTTTCCCATCCCCGCTCGCGCGGCAACGTGCGGCTGCGCAGCGCGGACCCGGACGCGCCGCCGGTCATCTCTCACGCGCTGCTGGACGACGACGACATGGACCGGCTGATCAGCGGCTGCCGGCAGGTCCGGGAAATACTCGGCGGCCCGGCGTTCGCGCCCTACCGCATCGGCGAGCGGCTGCCCGGTCCGGACGTGCAAAGCGACGACGAATGGCGCGACTACCTGCGCCGCACCGCTTTCCTCGGCTACCACCCCGTCGGCACGTGCAAAATGGGCACTGACGCACTCGCGGTCACGCGGCCCGACCTGGCCGTTCGCGGCGTCGACGGGCTTCGCGTTGCCGACGCTTCGGTGATGCCCAGCCTGACCAGCGGCAACACCAACGCCACCGCGATGATGATCGGGGAACGGGCGGCGGATTTCATCCGTCATGGGGCGGCCTGAAGGGCGCCGATACAACAAGGGAGAAGACGAACCATGGTAAACAGACGCACTTTCGTTACCGCCGCGGCGGGCGCGACCGGCTCTCTGCTGGGCGCGCGGGCGCTTGAGGCCGCCGCACCCAAATCGGTCGAGCCGCCGGTCAGCCGGGTCGTCTCCGAGTTCCTCCATTTCGACGACCCTGTGGAGGAGTTTCGCGCGCAGATGCGCATGGAACGCGACCTCGTCGAGGAACAGGGCACGACCCTGACCTGGTACCACTGGCTGGTCTTCGTGATCCCCGGTGGACGGCGCCCGGAACCCCTGATCCGCTACGAGGGTATCGAGTTCAGCTATTTCCGCCACCTCGGCGACTACAACTACCGCATCCACGCGCACAATATTTCCTTGCCGCGGGACCTCCACACCAACGAGTTCACGGATTCCGTGATCAATCCCATAACGGGCGAGCTCGTGGAGGTGCCGGTGACGCCGCTGCTGACCGATCCGGGCACCATCGGAAGCCCGATCGGCTTTCGCAACCTTGCCGGCGACGGATTCGTCCAGACGCCCTACCGCAAGTTCCGGATCGAGAACGACCTGATCAAGAAGGACATGGTTCGCAGCGCCCCGCCGGACTGGCCGGCCACGCATATCGAGAATTCCTGCAGCTGGGTTGAATTCGACCTGTTCGCAAACGAGACCATCACTTCGCTCCCCACCCACTTCTGCGGACACTACGCTTACGAGCATCCCGCCTGGCTGAAGATGCCGGAGGGCATGGGGCACCTGGCGGGGTTCTGGGACGGCAAGAAGGTGAATTCCCCATCGGAACTGCCGCGCGAGTTCCTCGACCGCATGGAGCGCGAATACCCGGAACTGCTCGAGCCGCGCTGGGGCGAGTTCGAACGCCCGATTCCGTTCGACCTTTAGGACGGCCGTCAGGCGCGGCGGCGCGTCAGGACTTCAGCAACGCGGCCGGATCTTCGAGCACGTCGGGGTGATGGGCTGCCGTGAACCGGACGAAATCGTCCGGCATGGCCCCGATATCGAAGACCTTGCCGCCGAAACCGTCCGTCACCGTGTGTCCGGCCACGCCTGCCATCTCCATCCACGGGCGCCAGGCCGTCGCGATGGCAAAGGAGATCGTCGCGTCCACCTGCGGGGCGTAGGGCTCGGCGAGATCGGCCGCCCGCGCCTGGTAGGTGATGGACTCCTTGTAGAACATCGATGCCTCGGCGGGATCGTAGGGCGCCACCCGCGTGAACGTGTCGCCGCGGATCCAGACGTTGCCGCCGAAGGCCAGTGACGGGCGCACCCTCAGGCTGTAGTAGATTTTCGCGTCCGGCGCGATCTGCCTCGCGAGTTCCTCGCTGGTCGTGCTCTCGCGGCTCCATTCCAGCTCCTCCTCGTTGGCCATCATGATGACGTGCCGGCCCGGACCGCTGCGGTACAGCGGAACGGACACTTCCCTTTCCGTGTAGGGCATCCGCAGGGTCTCGAGGATTTCGCCGCTTTCGATGTCCGTGTAGTACGAGATCTCGTAGATCAGGAACTCGTACATGTCGTCGGCCAGCTGCCGGTAGCGGGTGATCGAGCCGCCCAGGTAGGCGCACAGCGGCAGGGCTTCGCCGTCGACCAGCGTGTAGCGTATTCCGCGCAGCCAGATATAGGCGATGCTCTCGTCCAGGCTGCCGCGCATCTTCACCAGCGCGCGCAGCAGTTTGGCGGGCGTGCCGAGATCGAGATTGCCGGCGGCGGTTGAGCCGTCGGCCTCCCCGGCGCGAAAGCCCGCCAGGCCGAATGAGGTCAGCGCCAGCCCCTTGAGGACCTCCCGGCGGTTCTTCACTCGAACCCGCCCAGCGCGGCCTCCGGATCCGCCAGGACGTCGGGATGCAGCCGCCGGGTATAGGCCAGGAAGTCGTCCGGCAGGTCCTCGATGGACCGGGCCCTGGCGCCGTGGCCGTTCGAGGACGTATGGCCCGGAACGTCGCCCATGTACATCCAGGGCCGCCAGCTGGTCATCGCCGAGTAGTTCACCAGCGAATCCACCTGCTTCACGTTCGGATCGAGCACTTCTTTCAGGGGCGCGGACCAGATCGTGGATTCCTTGTAGAACATGTTGGGAATGTCGCTGTCGGTGGGCCGGACCCGGCCATGCTCTTCATGGCGCAGGAGCAGCGTGCCGTTCCGTACGTATTCGGGATGTATCGACTTGGTCATCCGTACCGAGGCGGCCGGCGAGAAGGCCCCCTGCGTGGTGCCCTCCTGCGGCTCGAATTCTTCGCTCTCGTCCAGGCTCACCGCAAATCGTGTTCTCGTGGGGCCGAAGCGGAACGCGGGCACTTCGACCTCGCGGCCGGTGAACGGCATCTTCAGCGCATCGAGCAGTTCCCAGGTCTCGAAATCGGTGTAGTGGGTGACTTCCAGCACGACGGCCTCGTACAGGTCGTCGGAGACCCGCCGGAACCGGCTGAACGCCGCGGCGATAAGCCCGCAAAGCGGTTCGATCCGCCCCTGCGAGATGGAGAATCTCTTCGCCCGCAACCAGCCGATCACGAGTTCCGAGTCCAGATTGCCCCGCATCTTCACGAGCGCGCGCAAGAGATCCGGTTCCCGGGTGAGGTCCAGTTCCCCGTCCGCGGCAGCGCGCAACGGGAGCATCCCGGGTCCGATCAGGGCGGCGCCGGCAAGCAGGGATTGGCACAGGCGCCGCCGGGTTGCGGACACGTCCGGCGCGGATTGCGCGAGCGGGCGGAACGGAAGCTTGATGTTGGACATTGCGTTTCCTCAGTCGTCGAGGCCGGCCAGGATCAGGTTGGGCAGCGTGGAAGTCAGCCAGTCGGGATGGAAATAACCGAGCCGCAGGATCACCAATTCCTCGTCCGGGATCACATACATCGTGCGAAAGCCGCCTCCTTCCAGGAAGAAGACGCCGTCGGCTTCGATGGGCGGCCCGTGCGGCGCGGCCTGTTCGCGGTCCTGTACATACCGGCGCCCGGTTCCGGGCGGGTTGCCCACCCAGATCTGGTAACCGTAGTTCGGATAGACGCCCGAACCTGTCGTCATCTCCTCCACCCAGCCCTCCGGCCAGAGCCGGCGGTCCGCCAAGCGGCCACCGGCCGCCAGCGCCGCACCGTAGCGCAACCAGTCCCTGGGCGTGGCGCGGTAGCAGCAGTAGACCGCGGGCATGCCGCCGGGCCGGTCCATGTAGATCTGCGCCGGACCAGCGCCCAGCGGGGCCCACAGCCTGCTGTTCAGATAGTCCTCGTAGGACTCGCCCGTTGCGGACTCCAGCACCGCTCCCAGCAGCTGGGCGTTGGCGTTGGAGAAAGCGAAGAACTCGCCCGGCACGTTTTCGAGATCGAATTCCAGCGCCGCGGCGCGAAAGTCGGAGCCCAGCGATATGCGGGCGTTCTTGGCGTAGGGATCCGGATCGCCGGCCAGCGGCGGGTTCTCGAGCCCGCTGAGGTTCCCCAGCAACTGGCGGACCGTGATCCGCCCGCGTTCGTCGTCGCTCCATTCCGGCAGATAGCGGCCTACGGGATCGTCCAGCGATTCGATGGCCCCTTCCTGTATCGCGATCGCCACCAGCGGGGGAAGCAAGGATCGGGTCATCGCGCGGCCCGTGAACAAAGTTTCGGGGCCGATGTCTTGCCAGTAACGCTCAAGCTGCACCAGGCCCCGGTGCAGCACCAAAAGCGCAACGCTGTTGTGTTGTTCCGCCCATGCCGCCGCCGCTTCCAAAGCGTCGGGTGCAATCGTGAGTTCCGCTCCGCCGGCCGCCGGGAAGAATTCTCCGGGACTGCCGGGAACCTCCACGACCGGCTGATAATAGCTCGCCGGCCACTCGCCGGGGTCCTCCGGCAGCGTGTACCAGCGGTACCAGAACCGCCAGTCAACGAACAGCGCCGCCGCCAGCACGGCGGCGGCGATGGCGAAGAAAACGGCTACGCGGCGCATCCCGATCTGCTCCCGAACAGTGGAGGGATCAGGGTACAGCAGTGGAGCGTATTTGTTCGGCGAAGCGGCGCAGTTGGTCGTTGAAGCGTTGCGGCTGTTCGAGGAACACCGAGTGCCCGGCCCCTTCGTACACGGTGAGGCTGACGTTCCCGCGGCTTGCCGCGAGTTCGGCGGCGTCTTCAAGCTGGAAGGGATTGTCCTCCGCACCCAGCGCAAACAGCACCGGCAAGGTAAGTCGTTCCACCAGGTCCTGGTTGTCCAGGCTCCGATTCACCATCGCGCGGCGCACATAGGATGGCACCATCAGTCCGAGCGACCGGAACAACTCCCGCTCGCGCTCGGGCAAGGGCGACGCGGTAAGTAGATCGATCACCCGTTCGCCGGCGCGGATGTTGTCGGCCAGGTCCCGGCTTTGCTGCAGCACGCGAATCTCCCCGAGCTCCGCCATGTCCGGGTCCTCCGTTCCGGGCATCCGCAGCGGCATCAGGCCGCCCTGGCCGCCGGTGAAAATGATCCCGGCGATGCCGCCGATGCCGTGCTCGCGGATATAGTCCATCGCGATCATCGTGCCGTACGACCAGGCGACGACCACCGGCCGTTCAATGCCCGTGGCCGAGACCACGGCGGCGACGTCCTCGGCCCAGACCGTGTGCTCCGTGTAGTCTTCCGCGGCCCACGGCTTGCCGGACGCGCCATGGCCCCTCAAGTCGAAGGTAACAAGGTAGTTGTCCTCGGCCAGGTCGGAATTGAGTTGATGGACGAAGCTGTAGTGGCTTTGACCGAAGCCGTGAATCAACAGGATCGGGGGCGAGGCCGTATCGCCCGCCGTGACGACGTTCAGCGGGACACCGCCCGCGCCTTCGACGGTACGGTAGTCCCAGTCCGCGGGCGAGCGCTGCGGAAGCAGCGCCGCCACCAGCAGGGCAACGAGCGGCAGGAACCTTGGCAGGATTCTAGAAGCTCGCGGCCAGCGTCAGGCCGAAGGTGCGCGGCTCGGGGAGCGTCAGCTGGTAGCCCAGCGTGCCCGTGAGGAAACTGCCCGTGGTGCGCGCCGAAGCCAGCACGGAGTCGTCGTCGGTCAGGTTCTCGATCCACAACGTAACGCTATAGCGGTCGTTGCGCCAGCCGCCGCGAATATTCTGCAGCACCGCCTCCTCGGTCTTGGCGAGGTTGATCACCCAGTTCCAGGTGGACGACTGGTACCAGGCGTCCCAGCGGGCGAACCATTCGCCGTCCCCGCCCCATATGTTTCCGGCGGGCATATTGAAGTCCAGGGCCAGCGTCGCGGCATGATCCGGCGAGCGGGCCACCTCGAAGCCGCTGGCATCGGCGCTGCCATAGACCCGCCGGCTGACGTTGTCCTGATACACCTTGATTTCGCTCTTGTTGTAGTTGTAGGACGCGGTGCCGATCCAGTTCTCGTTGAACGCCCAGCTCCCCATCAACTCGAACCCCCAGATGTCGGTGCTGCCGTTACTGTTGTAATCGACCTGTGCGCCGAGCCGGTCCGAGCCCTGAATGAAAACGCCGTCGCCGTTGCTGTCCACGTCCCTGGTGAAACCCCTGAAGCGCTGGTTTCTCCATTGCATGATGTAAACAGCACCGTTCACGTAGCCCCGGCCGTCGGCCAGGGTGTGCTTGGCGCCGAACTCCCATGAATCCAGCTCCGCCTGCAGGACTTCGTAACCGATGCCTTCAGCCGCGTTAAAAGCCGGGAATGCGACCGTGGGCTCCAGTTGAATGACCTCGGGGTTGAAGCCGCCCGGATTGTTGCCCTTCGCATAGCTGCCGTAAAGCAGGGTGTTTTCGCTCAACTTGTAGTCCACGATCACCCGCGGCAGCTCCGCCTCGAAATCGGCGGCCAGATCCACCTCGGCGCCGCCGAAGGGCTGCGCCGTTCCGATGGGATCGTTCGGATCGAGCGGCATGGCCTCCTGAATCACGGAGGACGCGTTCGCGAGCGTTTCCTCTTCATACCGGAACTCAAGGCTGACGGTAAGCTGCTCGTTGATGTCGTAAGCCAGGCTGGCGAATATCGCCTGGTTTTCGACATTCTCGGCGACGGTCGGATTGACGCCGAAAAGGCCGCGCCCGCCTCTTGCGCTCACTGCGCGGATGGTCGGGTCGAAGCAGAAGGGCCCGGTGCCCGGGCACGGGAAGCCGCTGGCGCCATCCTTGGCGTATGTCAGGTCGAGATAGTAGGCGCCCACCATCCAGCGCAGCCGTTTGTCCTGGGGCGAACTCAGACGCAGCTCCTGAGACCACGACTCGTCCTTCCAATTCAGATATACCAGGATTTCGTCCGTGAGAAGTTCGCGCATCTCCTGCGTTTCCTCGCGGTAGCGGCCCGTCACCGAACTCAAGGTGTAGCCGCCGATGTCCCAGTCGATGTTCAGGCTGGTGAGTTCGGTTGTCCGGTCGAGGCCCATGTCGTCCTTGTACACCGTGTCCTCGATCGGTCTCGTGTCGATGGCGATGCCGTTGGTGATCAGGTCGCGGGTCAGTGTCCCGCAGTAGTAGTTGGACCTCCCCATGACGCCGTTGGTCGTGAACGGTCCGCAGTTGTTTCTTTCGCCCTTGACCAGGAACTGAACGGCCAGCCCGTCGTCGTCCTCGGTTCGCACGTGACGCAGCTTGATGGACAGATCTTCCGTGGGCGTGGCGTAAATCGTCACGCTGCCGGCGTTGGTCTGCTGGGCGCCCAGATCGCCACCGGTAGGGTGCTCGTTGGTCCAGGCTCCGTCGTAGGTGTAGAACCGGCCCGACGCCCGCAGGTACAGCCGGTCTTCCACGAGCGGGCCTTCGGCGCTGACCCACGCGTCCGCGCGGCCGTTATCGCCAACGATCAGATTGATGTCGCCGTTGAATTCGTCGCCCGGCGTCCTGCTGATGAAATTGATCGCGCCGCCGAAGGTGGCCCGGCCGAAGAAGGCGCTTTGCGGGCCCTTCACGACCTCCACGCGCTCGATGTCGTTCATCGACAGCCACTGGCTGGTTCCCGGCAGATAGACGCCGTCCACGAACGCGGACGATGTCTGCCTTTGGCGCTCACTCGAGGGCGGATCGATCGCGCGGAACCGGATTGCCGGATTGTTGCGGTTTCCGGTGTGGTTGCTCATGTGCACACCGGGGACGAACTGAAGCATGTCCTCGACATCGGTGATCTGCTGCTCCCTGAGCTGCTCGGCGGCGAAAGCCGTCACGCTCAGCGGAATGTCCTGAATCGACTCGTCGCGCTTGCGCGCGGTTACGACGATTTCTTCGAGTGCAAGGTCCTGCGCCATGACTGCCATGTCGGCAGCGAAAAGACTCAGTACGGCGCCGCCCAGCAAGAGGCGATTGTGCAGACTACGCATGGTGCGTCCTCCCAATAGTCTTGAAATGGCATTCTAAGTAGTGATCGGAATAACCGCAAATGCCCGGAGAGTGCAGATATTCGGATCGATCACCAGTTTCGGATGCTTCCGAAGTGGCGCGATGCGTCGGCCCCGTCCGCGGGCAGATACGACGCCTGCGAGTTCGGTCCGTTCCGCGGAACATACCGGTCGTAAACCGGCTGCAGCATTTCCATCGGAACACCGGGCGGAATCGTGCGCGTGCGGCGGAACGCCGCCATCGGAATGGTCGTCCTGATGAACTCCTCATGTACCGACCTCGCGCGCGCCGCGATCGTTCCCCGCGGATCGAAGATCGCCGTGTCCCCGGAACCCGAGAATTCCGGAAAACCGGGCTGCTCCGGCGAAACGGACTGGTTGCAGACCACGCTCCAGAGCCGGTTGTGCCCGGCGATGACCTGGGCCTCGGTGAGGCTGTAACCCCCCGAAGACGAACTCAGGCGGATTTCGAGACCCTTCATGGCGAGCGCGCGGATCACGTCCGGCTGCCTCGGCGTAATCGAGCAGGAGATATTGCCGATGTCGGTGCGCGCCACCTGCAGCACGGCGTCTTCGCCGTACATCTCGCGGTAGCGGTCGAGCACGTCGTAGATCCCGGTCGTGAAGATGTCCCAGCCGGGGATGAAGCCGCGGATATTGTTGGTCTTCCAGTGATTGGCGACCACGTTGCCCTCGGGGCCGATCAGCACGCCGTTGAGCAGCAGGTGGCCCGGCCAGTCCGGGTCTTTCGCATAGGTGCCGAAGGTGATGTAGCAGCCGTATTCCTTCGCCTTCTTGCCCAGCGCCTCGGTTTCCGGCCCCGGTATTTCGATGGCCACGCGCAGCACCTCCTCGCGCGTCCACGGGTTCCAGCCCATGATCGGCTGTTCATGGAAGCAGATCAGGTCCTGCCGACCCGGGAAGCCGTTGGCCTGGTCGATCAGGTCGAGCATGTGGTCGAGGTTGGCCTTCATCTCGGGCCCGGGGTTTTGCGTGTTGCGAACGGCCCGCATGAAGGACTGCACGGCGGTAACGCGCACCGTGTCCTTGCGCAGCGGCACGCGCTCGTACTCGCCGTCGGCGGCTACGCTCACGGAGCCGCCATCGCCCGCGGCCGCATCGTCGGCCCTCGCCGCACGGCCGCCCAATGCCAGGGCCACCGCGCCGGCGGAGCCGGCGGTTAACAGCTGCCGGCGCCTCAATGACTCCGGACTATCTTTCTTGCCGAGCTTCTCACTCATGTTGTTTCTCCTGGTTTGTCGCCGGGGATCCGATCTCGCGGTCGAGAAACGCCTTCACGGCGCGGCCGGTCGCTTCCGGCCTTGAAATATGCAGGAAGTGCCCGCCGCCGTCGAAGATGATCTTCTCCGTGCTTGCAGCGTTTTTCATCGCATCGACGAACGCCTGCGCCGTTTCCGGCGAGAGCGCCCTGCTGTCGCCACCCCACATGACCAGCGCCGGGGCGCGGACCCGGGCCAGCACCCGTTCCGGGTTCCCCCGCTCGTACATCTGCGTGGCGATGAACCCTTCCCGGTCGCGGCCGATGACGTTCCAGTAGTCGGTCTTTCGCCGGATCAGTTCCTGGGTAATGTTGCCGTGCTCGTTCACCGAGTAACGCAGGTTGACGCCCATTTCCTCGGTCGTGTAGCGTTTCGGCACGAACGCCGCGGACGGGTCACGCACGCGCTCGGTGGTGCCCCCGCGGCCGCCGTATTCGATGCCCGCCGAGTTCAGCAGGATCAGGGCCGTCACGCGATCGGTACGGGTACCGGCATACCGGAACGCAACGAGCCCTCCGTACGAGGCGCCGGCGATCGCGAAACGCTCTATCCCCGCGTGGTCCATCAGGCTGTCCACCAGCGTCATGAACCGGTCGATCGAATAGTTGCCGCTCGGCACCGGACCGGTCAGGCCGAAGGCCGGAAGATCGAGCCGCACGACGCGATAGTCGGCACTCAGAATGTCCACCCAGACGTCGTAGTCCTTGAGATCGCCCGTCGAACTGTGCACGAGCAGCACCGCGGGGCCCGATCCCTCGTCCTTGTAGTGGACGTTTATGCCGTCGTTCCCTTCCAGCACGACGAACCGGGAATCCGGGTCCGCGTACTGCGCGACGATCTCCTCGTAGCTGATCGTGCCGGCGGAAGACGGTTCGGCGCCGGGGTCCATCTCCGGGGAACAGGCAAATGCCGCCAGCGCGGCAACTGCCGCGAGACAGGCAGGCAGCGCGGCCCGGTTCGGACCCGTTTTCATGCTTCTATCCCTCAAGCGCGCCCGCGGGGTCGTCGTAGATCTCCGGGTGCCTCGTGCGGATGAGTTCCCGCAACCTTGCCGGCATGGAATCGAAAGACGAAACCTTGCGGCCGAAACCGCGCGAGACATAGTCGCCGGGCCTGTCGCCCATGCCCATCCAGGGCAGGTAGCTCAGGATGTCGTTGAAGTGCCAGGTTGCGGGCGCATTCAGGACTTCGGGGTTGGCCACGTCCTTCAGCGAACCGTGATAGGTGCTCCAGTCGTTGCCGCGAAATGGCCGGCCGGCCTCCGGCGTCTCGGGTTCCATGCGGAAAATGGCGTCGTCCCGAACCCATACGTCGTCACCCTCGATCACGGCCGGGCCGAGCGGATGGATGCGGATACTCCTGAACCCTTCCCCGGCCGGTCGCTCCTCGGGGGACTCGTCGATGCTGCGCACCTGTGTCGCCGGCCTCGCGGGAAAATAGCCGACTTCGGCCTCCTGGCCCGTAAACGGGTTGTTGAAGGTTTCCAGAAATTCGCCGGTCTCCAGGTCGGTGTAGAAGACCATGCTGATGGCTGTCGTCTCGTATGCGCCGTTCTCGTCGACATCCCGGGTCTTGAGCAATGCGCCGACATGGACGTCCCATAGCGGGGTCGCTATCTTGTCCACCACGGCCATCCGCAGCAATTTCGCCCACCAGTAGACAATGCTGTCGTCCATCGTATGCGCCAGCTTGCGCGTGATCATCAGCGTGTGGTGCGGATCGGACGGATCCAGATCCAGCAACTCCGCCCGCGCCGGCTGCGCCCTGACCAGGGGTGCCGCGGCGGCGGCGCCGATAAGTCCCAATGCCGTTCTGCGTTTCATGAAACCTCTCCTGATTTGTCAGCGGCCAATAATACGGCCGGTATTCAGAGCCGGTCGGCCACCTCCAGCGCGACCCGCTCGGCGGACTCCATCGCACCTTCCATGCCCCGGTTCATCGTGGCCGTGTGTTCGCCGCAGAAGTGGATCCGGCCATGAGGCCGGGCCATGTCAGGGAGCAGTCCCTGCACCTGGCCGGGGCCGAAGATCGCCCAGTCGCCCGCGTTGTGCGGATCCAGCCACCAGGAATGAAAGCCGCCCGGTTCCAGCGCTCCCCTGGCGGCCGGACGCAGCCGCTCGATCTCGCGAATCACCCAGGCCTGCGCATCGACGGGTCCCAGGCGATCGAGCTGATCCGCGACCCAGCCGCGGGTGTTGACCACCAGTCCGGTGACTTCGTCCGGATTCTCGCCGAAGCGCTGCCCGAACACCACGCCCAGCCTGCCGTTGGTCCACATGGACGGCGAAAGCCCATCGTCTTCCCAGAATGGCCGTTTGGGCACCAGAAACACCAGCGTGTTGCGCATATAGGCCAGCGTGCCTACCGCCTGGCGCTGAATGCCCTCAAGGGAGGGCGAGATGGCCATGTCCCTGACCTTCGAGAATGGCGCCGAACACACCACGAAGGGCGCGCGAAACGAGTCGCCGCCGCGACACCGGACCCGAACGCCATCGCCAAGGTCCTCGATACTCACGACATCCTGCTCAAACCGGATTTCCCGCTTGAGCGCTCCCGCCATGGCCTCGGGCAGGCGCTGATTGCCGCCTTCCACGGCGTAGGCCGCCGGCCCGATTACGGTCTGCTCGCGTATCCAGCGCTCGTTGAACAGGTACATCAGCGCCGAAACGTCCCAGGCGGATGTCCCGTAATACGGATTGGTGTCGTAGGCCGTGCGGACCTCGCCGTCGCTCAGGCCCTGGTCCAGGAAGTAGTCGTGCAGCGGAACATCCAGCGAACCGAACTTCGGGTTGAGCCAGTCGGAGGACACGGGCAGCGGATTGCCCGAAGCCGTACGCGCGGCAATCAGCTCCCAGGGCATCCTGTCGCGGAACCCTTCGGCGAACGGATTACCCGGCGAACGGACCCATTCGGCCCGGCTAAGCAAGGCATCGTCATGGACCAGCTCCGGCGGCGGTCCGCCGAACAGGCGCGGGGCATAGTCCACCAGCGTGACATCCAGCCTTTGCGCCATCGCGATCATTCGCGCATAGCCGCTTGCGATGGTGTTGCCGCCCACCTCGGGATGGCCGGGCAGGTCGTAGAGGGTATGCAGGCGGCCCCCGACCCGCGCGCGGCTCTCGATAATCTGCACCGACGCGCCCAGCTCCTCCAGGATCAGTGCCGCGTAGAGACCGGACAGGCCGGCGCCGACGATCAGCACGTCGGGAGGCGCCGAAACCCCGCCGCCGGTCGTGCGGTCCGGCTGACCGGCGCCCGCTGACGGCGCCCGGGCGGCAATCCCGGCAAAACCCGCCAGCGATATCAAACCGCTACTGAAGGCCCTTCGGCTCAGCATGAAATAACAAGCCCCCTACCGTTTGGGACTCTAGCATGCCGTCGGGAAGCCCGGTGCGATTGCAAACGACCTGCGGCCTGTCTAGACTCGCGGGTTGGGAGTAAGCGCATCAACCGGGAGGACCGTCATGCCGCACCACTTCGATTCACCGTTCAGCCGGCGCAATATCCTGTTGGGGGGCGCCGCCCTCGCGGCCGCCTCGGCCCTGCCCGGCTGCGGCCAGGGCCAGGACCAGAACCAGGTCCAGAGCGGGGACCAGGACGGGGCACAGGACCGGATCGACTACGACTGGATGAACCCGATGGACAACCTTGAAGCGTATTTCAAGCTGACGAATTCGCTGAAGGACCGGGACTGGGTGCATGGCTGGTACTCGGGCCTGGTGTTCGGAATGCTGCCGAACAACACGCCCGATGCGCTGTTCGGCCTGGAAGGCTTCGGCCTGGGCTACACGGTGCGCCAGGAGGACGGCGCGTTCGCCAGCTTCTGGAAGGAAGTCGGCTTCTACAAGGACCTCAGGACCAACGAGATCATCGAAACCTGGGAAAACCCGTACACCGGGGAGACCAACAAGGTCATGCACATCCACAACCGCATGGTGAAGGGCGTGTTCGGGACCAATTTCCGCTCCCAGGCGCCGGTCGGGGACCAGGCCGGCGAAATGTTCTTCAAGTTCCCCAATTACCGGGCGTCCGACGACCCCAGCAATCCGTTCATCCTGAACTGGCAGACGAGCGGCGACCAGACGTCCGTGTGGCTGGACTTCCGCGGCGTGGTGCCCAACCTGCTCGACCCCGAGGTCTGGGTTCGGGAATCAACCGGCGAACTCCTGCCCGTTTGCGAAATGTTCGAGTACGTATGCAACGACGACGATCTTCGCAACCCCGCGCTGGATCGCGTCAAGCACAGCGGTTCCTGGATCCGCCTGGCCCCCTGGCTGCCGTGGCAGATGATGGGCCGGCACGAGGGCCGCCTGTTCTATCGCTGCACGACCCGGGGCCTCGGCAGCCTCGACGAATTGCCGGCAAACATCCTCGCCTACGCGGAGCAGAACTATCCGGAATACCTGGTCAACGAGCTCGACGAGGACATGCCCAGCGAGTCGTCGTTCGAGGTCTACATGAAGGAGAACGAGCCCGCCCCCACGTAAGCCCGGAAACGTGATCCGGGAGGGAAGGCGTCCCGCCTTCCCCGGAGGGCGGGACGCCGCGAAGGACATGCCTCCGCTCCCAGGGTCAGTCGTCGCTGGCGGCGGCATCCATCAGTTCGCCCAGGCGCATTTCCAGGCTTTCGCCGCGCAGGTCGCGGGCGACTGTGGCGCCGTCGGAAGCGAGCAGAAAGCTGGCGGGAATCGCGTTGATCCGGAACAGGCTGGCGACAGGGCTCTCGAACGCCAGTCCGTCGGTGACGTTCAGCCAGGGAATGTCGTAGCGGTCCCCGGAGGCCTCCCGCCAGTCTTCCGGTTCGTCGTCGAGATTGAAGGCGAGTATCTCGAAGCCTTCGTCCCCGAAGCGCTCGTAGGCGGCCTGAAGGTACGGAATCTCGGCGAAACACGGCGCGCACCAGGAGGCCCAGAATTCCAGCAGCGTGTAGCGGTTCCCCGCGAGCACGTCGGCCACGCGCACTTCCTCGCCGGCCAGGTTCAAGGCGGTTATTCCCATGACCGCCTGCGCCAGGAAGGCGGCGCGTTGTTCGGCCAGCGCCCCGAGCAGGTCGAAAGTGCGGCTTTCGCCCAGCAGAGACTCCAATTCGGCCAGGATCGTGATCTGCTCTTCGTCCTCGCCATCCAGCCAGGCGTTGCGCAGCGCCATGAGCCGCGCGACGGGATCGTCAAAATCGCGATAAATCACCTTCAGGGATTCGGTCGCCATTTCCCCCGGCTCCGCCATGGCGCTGCGGATCAGTTCGTCGTAAGGGCCGCCGGTAAACGCCAGGGCGCTTCGGTCCGCATCCCAGGCCAGCTCATGGCGGACGCCCGGCTCGACGATCGCCCGAACCCGGAGTCCCTCGGCCGGACCGGCCTCCGGCAGCCTGATTTCGACCTGCATGACCTCGCGCAGGCCAGTCTCCAGGGTGGCCTTGCCGTCCCTGACAACGGCGCTTCCGAGGACCTCGAAGCCCGCTTCGCTGCGCGGATCGGAATAACCCAGTTCGATGCGCGCCCCGTCGAACCGCTCAAGCCCGGCGGCCCTGACGACGATGCCGTCCTGCGCCGCCGCGGCGGCAGCCATTGCCCACAAAGCCAAGGCGGACAGTGCCGCGTCAAACAGATACCTTCGTATCAGAGCCTTTCTCCTAGTGCCGTGTCAAGCTCATATTGCCGCATCAGAGCGGGCGTAGCGTGTCCCTGCAAGGCGCAGTCCGCAGGGAATACTGCCTGTATTGCCCAGGGCTGCAACGCCGCAGGGGCGCGCTACGCCCGCTCCCGAAGGGCGTGACTCCCCTGGCCCGTGGCCGCGTTGCGCCCCTGGGCAATGGAAGACACCATTCCCGGCGGGACGCGCCTTGCCACGAACCAGGGGAGACACGCTGATGCGGCAATATGAGCTTGACACGGCACTTGTCTTTCGGCCTCCGAAGTCTTCACCGGCAATGGTACGCCCTCCGCCCCAGAGCATAAAATTCACGGCCGTCCCGCGATGAAGAAAGCGCTCAGCAAACTCCTTGAACAGGCCCTGCTCCCGGTAGCCGGGGAACACGCCGGCCGGTTGCGGCATGCGGGGCTGGAACAGGCCCGGGATGCGCGCAATGGGCACTATGCCTCGAGCGCCGCGATGCAACTTGCCGGCCGGCTCAAGCGTCCGCCGGCGGACATTGCCGAAGAGATTGCCGCGGGACTTTCGCAGCATTCGCTGATCGGACGCGTCGAGACCGCCGGGCCCGGATTCATCAACATCTGGCTGGATCCCGAAGCACTGCAGGCCGAACTCGGCCGAATTGTTGCGGACGGCGAGGCCTATGGGTCCAGCGATCTCGGCGCGGGACGGAAGGTGCTGGTGGAATTCGTCTCCGCCAATCCCACCGGGCCCCTGCACGTGGGGCATGGCCGGCTCGCGGCGGTCGGCGACTGCCTGGCGAGCCTCCTTGAAGCCACCGGCCACGAAGTCTGGCGCGAGTACTACGTCAACGATGCCGGGCGGCAGCTGGCGGTGCTGGGTCTCTCCGTGTGGCTGCGGATGGTGCAGCGCGAGAACGACGGCGCGCGGTTTCCCGACGGCGCGTACCGGGGCGAGTACGTTCTTGACCTGGCAAGACGCATGGCCGGCGAGTTGCCGGAAGCGGCCGAGGCGGCGCGGAAAGGGATGGAATGGCCGAAAGACGAACCGCCGGACGGCAAGGACGCCGACGGATACGTGGACGCACTCGTCAACGCCGCGCGCGAAACCCTGGGCGACGAACTGTTCGTCGACATCGGCCGCCTGGCGGGCGAATGGGTGCTGGACGACATTCGCGACGATCTCAATCAGTTCGGCGTGCAGTTCGATCACTGGCAGTCCGAGCGCGAACTGGTGACGGGCGGAGAAATCGACGCCTGCCTGAAGAGACTCGCCGGCGTCACCTACCGGCGCGACGGCGCACTGTGGTTTCCCGCGGAAAAATACGGCGACGAGAAGGACCGCGTGGTGGTTCGGGCCGACGGCCGCAGCACCTATTTCGCGTCCGACATCGCCTATCATTACGGCAAGCGCAAGCGTGGCGCGGACGTGCTGCTCGACGTGCTCGGCGCGGACCACCACGGCTATGTCGGACGCGTGCGGGCCGGTCTCGAGGCGCTGGGCGAACCGCCCTCGAGCCTGGAAGTCCGGCTGGTGCAGTTCGTGGCCCTGTACCGCGGCGGCGAACGGGTGGCCATGTCCACCCGCGGCGGCGAGTTCGAGACCCTGCGGAACCTGCGCGAGGAAGTGGGCGTGGACGCGGCGCGCTTCTTCTACGTATCCCGGGCAGGAGAACAGCATCTTGATTTCGACCTCGATCTCGCCAGGAAGCAGTCCAACGACAATCCGGTCTATTACGTGCAATATGCCCACGCGCGCGTTGCCAGCCTGTTCGAAAAGATGCAGGCGCGAGGCATGGACTTCAGCCAGGATGAGGGCGCGGAGCACGCCAGCCTGCTTGAGCACCCGCGGGAGATCGACCTGATGCTGGCGCTGGCGCGGCTGCCCGAGACCGTGGAGCAGGCAGCCGTGCAACGGGCGCCGCAGGTGCTGGCGCATTACCTGATCGGCCTGGCCCAGGCCTTCCACGGCTGGTACAACCACTGCAAGGTGCTGGACGCCGAATCCGGCCTGCGCGGTGCGCGGCTGCTGCTGGCGCAAGCCAGCGGCCAGGTCCTGCGCAACGGGCTGGGATTGCTGGGCGTATCCGCGCCGAGGAGCATGTAGGCATGGCAAGGAACAAGAAATCCGGCTCCGGCGGCTGGCGCGGGGGCCAATTCGTGGCGGGAATCGTGGTGGGCCTGGTTCTGGGCCTTTGGGGCTACCCCATGTTCAGCGAGTGGTGGTCGCAGCCTTCGTCGGGCACGCCGGCGGACAATCCGTCGTCTTCTCCAACCTTCGATTTCTACGATATTCTCGAGCGTGGCGAGGAGGTCGTCGAGGAGACCCTGGCTTCCAGGCCGGAGCCGGCCGCAGAACCTGCGGCTGCGGAACCCGCCGGCGGGGCGCCCGCGTCCGAGTCCGTTCCGGAAACGGTGGCTTCGACCGACACCGAGCCTGCCGCGCCGCAGGTTACGGATACGGAGCCGGAACCCCCGGCGCCCGATCCGGTGGATACGCCGGGCATGTACGTCCTGCAGATGGGCGCGTTCGTCCGCCAGACCGAAGCCGAGTCGCTGAAGGCCAGGCTGGCGCTGGTGGGCATGACGGCACGCATTCAGCCGGTGATGGTCGACCGGCAAACCTATTACCGCGTCCGGATCGGTCCCACCGACGATCTCGTGCAGCTGAACGCGGACCGCGCGCGGCTGCAGCAACATCGATTCGACTCCATCCTGCTGAAGCTGGTCCAATAGCGTTGATTTCCGCCTCAAGGGCCCGCGCCTGCCGCGAGGCCATTCGACAAGGCTTCCCCTGGCGCGCCATTGCCGATACGCCCACGCCCGTGGACCGCCACGTCTCGCTGGCCGGGGAACTCGGCGCCCGCTCGGCCTGGATCAAGCGGGACGACATCAGCGGCGTAAAGCACGGCGGCAACAAGCTCAGAAAGCTCGAGTTCCTGCTGGCCGACGCGCTGGAGGGCGGTTACCGGGGCGTGCTGACCTACGGCGCCGTGGGATCCAACCATATTCTCTCCACCGCGCACGCCGCCCGCAGCCTCGGCCTCGATTGCTGCGGCATCGTCCGTCCGCAGCCGCCCACTCCCTACGTCGAGGAAACGCTTCGCTGCCACCTCCTGCTGGGCACCCGGCTGGTGGCGGTAACCGACCCGGAGGCGACCGAGCGGGAGCGGGAACGGATGCTGGCCGAAGGGGGCGCCTGGTACGAGGTGCCGCTGGGTGGCTCCTCGGCGCTGGGTTGCCTGGGTTACGTCTGCGGCGCGCTCGAACTGGCCGAACAGGTCAAGGCCGGCGAATGTCCCGCACCGGACCTGATATACCTGCCCTGCGGGTCTTCCGGCAGCACGCTGGGACTCGACCTGGGACTTTCGCTGGCCGGGCTGCCCACGCGCATGGTGGCGGCCCGCGTAGTGTCCGAAAGCATGATGCCGATGAGCAGAGTCCGTTCGCTGGCGGGGCAATTGAGACAACTGCTGGACGGCGTCTGCCCCTTGCCGGAAGACGAGCCCCTGAGCCGCGTGGAGTTTCGCACCGAGTTTCTGGGTACGGGCTACGCGCTGCCCACCGACGAGGCGCTGGCGGCAATCGAATTCATGAAGCAGGAAACGAACACGCAGTTGGAGTACACGTACTCGGGGAAGGGCGCTGCGGCCATGCTGAGCGACGGACGCAAGGGACGCCACAAGGACCTGAACGTGCTGTTCTGGAACACCTACAACTCGCGGCCCGCGCCCGCCGGCCTGCCGCCCCTGATTCGCGAAGGGTTGCCCGAGGTCATCCGGGCGAGTCTGCCGCCGGCCTAGCCTGCATATTGCAGCTGTCCGCGCCGTGAGCGACTCGCTGCCCCCGGAATTTCTGCCGCTGCTGGCTCTGGCGGGCTGCGCGGCGGGTTTTCTGAACGTAATGGCGGGCGGCGGTTCGCTGCTTACGCTCCCGGTACTGCTGCTGGCCGGCGTACCGGCGCCGATCGCCAACGGGACCCTGCGCATATCCATCGTCGCCCAGAACCTGGTGGCGCTGGGCACCTTCCGTCGTCACGGTTTCAGCGAACTGAAGCAAGCGCTGTTCCTGTCGCTGTTCGCCTGCGCCGGCGCGGTGGGCGGCGCGTTGCTGGGCGTGCGGATGAGCGGGCCGTGGTTTGACCGCATCGTGGTTCTGACGATGGTGGTCTGCACGCTGCTGATCCTGCGTCGCGGGAAGACCGGGAAGGCGCCGGCGCCGGGTCCCGGCCGCCGCTGGCTGGGTTACGCGGCCCTGGTGTTTGCCGGCGCCTGGGGCGGCTTTATCCAGGTGGGCGTGGGGTTCCTGCTGATGCCCGCGCTCAATCGCATTCTCGGCATGGACCTGGTGCGCGTGAACATGTACAAGGTCGTGATCATCCTGCCGTACACGATCCTGGCGCTGGCGATCTTTGCCTGGCAATCGGAAATTCTGTGGCTGGCGGGCCTGGCGCTGGCGCTCGGCAACTCCACCGGGGGATGGCTGGGCGCGCGGCTTACCGTCTCCAGGGGAGAGCCGCTGATTCGCGCCGTTTTCCTCGTCGCCGTCGCGGCGATGGCCGCCAGCCTGCTCCTTCGCGGTTAAGGCGTTACGGACCAGGTATAGGTTTGGCTGCGCAAGAAGAGGCCGAATCCAAGGCGGCCGGTCACGTTTCGGCTCCACCAACCCGATTCGTCCGGAAACAGCCGTGCCTGCACGGAGAAAGTATGCGGTTCTCCCGGCTGAAGTTCATCCTGTCCGACCAGGGGCTGATCGGCCACGTAGCCGATCTTGCGCAGGGCGGAGAACATCGTCGCGAATTCCGCGCGGGCGTCGGCTGACGGGGAACTGACGACAAAGCGTTCGGCCTCGCGGTCGAATTCGAGGTAAACGGTGCGCACCACCAGGGTCAGCTGACTGTCGGGAATCACGGGCCTTGGCCGGGCGACGGCGAACTCCACCTCGACCCTCAGCCTCAGTCCCGCGCGCAAGAGCCGCTCGGCCTCGTCATCCAGCTCGATGTCCACCCGCGTGGTAACCAGCCAGCTGTCTCCGTCCGCGCGCGCATAAGCCAGGCGCACGTCAAGCTCCGAAGCCTGCGCCGCCAGTGGAAGACAGATCAGGCACAGCAGCGCAAGACCGCGCCGGCGGCCGGGCGAATCAGCGAATCTGAAGCGGCTTCTCAAGCAGCGCATTGAAATGTCCGTCGGCGCAACGCCTCCCGGGCAATGTGTGATAGCCGTGTCGCGCCAAGGGCAGCGCCCATCCCCCGGTGACGCCGCCGCAACTCCTCACTTCACGGGCCAGGCCCCTATTTTCGCCCAGAAAGCGCCGGATTACATCAACGGTTTCTTCCGGCAACACCGAGCAAACGCTGTACAAGAGGCGCCCGCCGGGCTTTAGCAGCGGCCAGAGGCTTTCGAGCAGCCGTCCCTGCGCGCGGGCGAAAGGCGCAATGTCGTCATCGCGGCGCAGGTGCTTGATGTCCGGATGGCGGCGAATGACGCCGATTGTCGAACAGGGTGCGTCGAGCAGAATGCGGTCGAAAGCGACACCGTCGAACCATTCCCGGGGACGCAAGGCGTCGCCGCGACGAACGGTGGCGTTCAATCCGAGCCGTGCGAGATTCTCTTCAAGCCGCGCGAGCCTTTCGCCGTCGACATCCAGCGCCACCAGCTCGCCCGGTTCCGGACACAACTCCAGCAATTGCGCGGTCTTGCCGCCGGGCGCCGCGCAGGCGTCCAGGACCCGCATGCCGGGACGAACGCCGAGCAGTGGCGCCGCCAGCTGCGCGCCGGCGTCCTGAACCGACACCAGGCCCTCGGCAAAACCGGGCACATCCCGCACCGGAACGGGAGGATCGAGCTGCAACGCGCCCGGCAGATCGTCGGGCAGGACGAAACGCCACGGGCCGGCGCCGGTGGCCTGCGCCCGGTAGGCCTTGCGCCCGATTCTTGCGCGATTGACCCGCAGCCACATCGGCGGCTTGCGGTTGCCGGCCCGCAGAATCGAACGCCAGTGGCCCGGCCATGCGGCCTGCAATCGGCGGATCAGCCACCCGGGATGCGAGTAGCGCCCTTCGAGGCTTCGGTCGGTCGCCTTTTCCAGTCGATGGCTTTCGCGCAGATAGCGGCGCAGGATTGCGTTGACCGCGCGCGCCCGGGCCGGGCCGAGCAGCGCCTTGCCCGCGGAAACGCAGGAACTCACGGCGGCATGGTCCGGTATCCGCGTGCGGACAAGCTGGAACAGCCCGACGGACAGAAGCGCGCCAAGCTTGCCGGACGGACGCGGCCGCTCCATCAGTCTTTCCAGCAACTGCGCGTGCCGATGGTGCCAGCGCAGCGCGCCCAGCGCCAGTTCCGAGGCCAGCGCCCGCCGCTCGGGCGTCAGTTCCGAATACCCGGCCGCGTCAAGCGCGCGAGGGTAGCTCCGTCCCTGCAGCACGCCATGTACGGCCAGCGCGCTTACCCGCCGGGGACCGGCGCCGGTTCCGCTCACGTCAGTACCGCTCCGGCCAGAGGGGCGCCGCGCGCCGCGTCGCTTGCGGGCATGCGGCGGCGGCCCGGCAACTGGACCTCCAACACCCGCAACACGCCGGAGACGGTCGCAACGTCCATCCCGTCGCGGGAAATACCAAGGACGCGACCCGGCTCGCCCGCGGAGCCATCCAATGCCTGCGCCTTCCAAAGGCGCAGCGGCCTGTCCTCCCACATCGCGTGCGCGACCGGCCAGGGATCGAAAGCGCGCACGCGGCGGGCAAGAGCTTCGGCCGGCCGGGTCCAGTCCAGGAGGCCCTGCCGTTTGGTGATCAGCGGCGCATAAGTGGACAGGACCGCATCCTGCGGAACCGCTTCAAGCTCACCGGCGAGGATTGCGGGAAGCTGCTCGAGCAGCAGATCGGCGCCCAGCCGGGCCAGGCGCCGCTCCAGGGCCCCTGTGGTCTCATGCGGTTCAATGCGGGTGCGCCGGGCCGCCAGCAGCGGGCCCGTGTCCAGGCCGGTATCCATTTGCATCAGCGTTACCCCGGTGTGGCCGTCGCCGGCCAGGATCGCCGCCGCTACCGGCGAGGCGCCGCGCCAGCGGGGCAGCAGCGACGCGTGAATGTTGACCGCGCCCAGCGCGCATGCATCGAGCGCGGCGGCCGGCAGGATCGATCCGTAAGCTGCAACCACCAGAAGGTCGGCGCCGAAGTCCTCAAGCTGCCGCGTCAGTGACGCGTCTTCCCAGTCTGCCGGCTGCAGCAGGGTCAGCCCGGCCTGCCGCGCCCATCTCTTGACCGGCGAGGCCGCGATCCTGCGACCGCGGCCGGCGGCGCGATCGGGCCGCGTGATTACGGCCGGAATGACATGGCCCGCGCCGTGCAGCGCGCGCAGCGCTGCCAGCGCAAAATCCGGCGTGCCTGCAAACAGTAGCTTGGCAGGCGCGGTCATGGTGTAGCGACAGTGAAGGCCGCGCTAGAACTCCAGGACCGCCGGCTTGCCGGTGCGCTCGGCTTTCTCCAGGCGTTTGCGCAGCATGCGGCGCTTGAGCGGCGACAGATAGTCGATGAACAGCTTGCCGTCCAGGTGATCGATCTCGTGCTGAATGCAGATCGAAGCCAGTCCCTCCAGTTCCTCCTCCACCGGTTCCATTTCGGTCGTGTATGCCCGAACCTTCACCCGCTCGGCGCGCGGCACCTCGGCGGTGAACTCGGGCACCGACAGGCAACCCTCCTCGCTCACGATCTCGCCCTCGGAGGAAACGATCTCCGGATTGACATAGCAGCGAGGCGTGTCGCGTTCCTCCGAAACGTCCATGACCAGCACGCGCTCGGCGACGTTCACCTGGATCGCCGCAAGACCTACGCCCTTCGAGGCGTACATGGTCTCCAGCATGTCGTCGGCCAGGCGCCGCAACCGTTCGCCGGCCACCGCGACCGGCTTTGCCTTGCGGCGCAGCCGGCGGTCCGGGAAGGTCAGTACTCGCAGTTCCGCCATCGGTACGGTGTCAAGTTCGTGGATGTGGTATTTTCCCACAGTCACCAAAGGATGTCCCGCATGGAAGCAAAACCCTGGATTACCCTCCAATTGTGTCCCGCGCTGTCGCCGTTGCTGCGGCGCAGGCTGCTCGAGCGCTACGGCCAGGCGCAGGCCGTCATTGCCGCACCGGGCGCCGAACTGCTCGAAGCGGGCGTGAAGCCGACCGTTCTCAAATGGCTTCGGCAGCCGGACCCCGCCGTGATCGGCCCCTGTCTCGACTGGCTCGCCGGCGAGGACGCTCACGTGGTGCCGTTCACCGACGAACGCTTTCCCCCGCTATTGCGCGAGATTGACGATCCGCCGGCGGCGCTGTTCGCCCTCGGACAGGTGGCCGCGCTGGCCGAACCGCAATTGGCGATCGTGGGAAGCCGCGCGGCAACGCCGCTGGGACGATCGACCGCAATGGACTTTTCCCGCTCGCTGGCGCGCCGCGGCCTGGCCATCGTCAGCGGGCTGGCGGAGGGCATTGATGCGGCCGCGCACGAAGCGGCCCTGGAGTGCGGCGGCATCACGGTCGGCGTCTGCGCCACGGGTCTGGACCGCGTCTATCCGCGGCGCAACGAGCAACTGGCGCGCCGCATAATCGCGAGCGGTGCATTGATCTCGGAAAATCCGCCGGGCATCGAACTGCAGCATTGGATGTTCCCGCGCCGCAACCGGATCATCAGCGGCATGTCGGCGGGCGTCCTGGTTGTTGAAGCGGCCGCGCGCTCGGGGGCGCGCATTACGGCTCGCGCCGCGGCCGAGCAGGGCCGGGAGGTTTTCGCCGTGCCCGGCTCGATACACAGTCCGCAGTCGCGAGGCTGCCACGCACTGATCCGCGCGGGCGCCAAGCTGGTCGAGCGGCCCGGGGACGTGCTGGAAGAGTTGCCGGCCCTGCTGCAGATCGGCGGCGCGGAAGCGCCGGCGCAGGCGGCGCTCGAACCCGCTCCCGGAGAACTGCCTCTGGTGGGCGGGCTGCTGCGACAGGGACCCATGGGCATGGACGAACTCGTGCGCCGGACCGGGCTGGACGCGTCCGAGCTTTCCGCCGCGCTCACGCGCATGGAGCTCGAGGGCCGCGTGCATTCGCTGCCGGGCGGCCGGTTTCAATACGGCCGCTGAACAGTGCTAGGATGCGCGCTCGATTTCAGTAGACTCCGTGTAGTAAAGCGCAACAGTCAGATGATTCCATCCAGGACAATCCGGACCATGCGGGTCCTTCCCACGTGACGCGCGCCGCGACCGCAAAGGCCGCGGGGGGCCTTATCGTGGTCGAATCTCCCGCCAAGGCGCGGACGCTGCAACGCTATCTCGGCAAGGATTACCGCGTGCTGGCCTGCAACGGGCATGTGCGGGACCTGAAGAGCGGCGGACTGTCCATCGACACCAAAAAGGGCTTCGCGATGGAGTTCGAGCCGGTGGAGAGTTCGAAAGCGGCGGTGGCGCGGATCCGCAGCGCGCTGGCGAAGATGCCGGCGCTTTATCTCGCCACCGATCCGGACCGCGAGGGCGAGGCCATCGCCTGGCACCTGCTGGAGCTGTTGTCCGACGCGGGGGCGCTCGATGACAAGCAGGTGCACCGCGTGGCCTTCAACCAGATCACGCGCAGCGCGGTCAACAATGCGGTCGACGATCCCCGCGACGTGTCCATGCCGCTGGTGGAGGCCCAGAAGGCCCGGCGCTGCATGGACCGGCTGCTCGGATTCACCCTGTCGCCGCTGCTGTCGCGGATACTCACGCGCGGCCTTTCGGCGGGTCGGGTGCAGAGCCCCGCCCTGAAGCTGATCGTGGAGCGGGAAAAGGAAATCGAGGCGTTCAGGCCGCGCGAGTACTGGAGCGTCACCGCGCACCTGGGCAAGGGCGGCCAGGACTTCGAGGCCGCCCTGGTGGAGCTGAACGGCGAGAAGCTGAAAAAGTTCTCGCTGGGCGATGCCGCGGCAACCGGACAGGCCCGCGACGCGCTGCTGGATGCGATGAAGGAGGGCGCATCGGGCGACGGGCCCGGAGTGTTGACCGTGGCGAACGTCAAGCCCACCCGGGCCAAACGGGGTCCGCCCCCTCCGTTCACGACCTCGACCATGCAGCAGGCCGCTTCCCGCCAGCTCGGCATGCAGGCGCAACGCACGATGCGGGTGGCCCAGTCACTGTACGAAGGTATCGATACCGGCAGCGGGTCTGTCGGACTGATCACCTACATGCGCACCGATTCCGTGCAGATGGCGCGCGAAGCGGTGCAGGAGATCCGTGAATACGTCGTCGAGAAACTGGGCGCCGGTTTCGTTCCCAAGTCGGCGCGCCGGTATCGCACCAAGACCCGCAACGCGCAGGAGGCGCATGAAGCGATCCGGCCCACGAGCATCGCGCGCGCACCGGAAACGCTCAAGAGTCATCTGGATTCCGACCAGTACCGCCTCTACGACATCATCTGGCGGCGCGCCGTGGCCAGCCAGATGAGCGACGCCCTCTACGACCGCGTCAGCGCAGAGTTCACTCCGGGCAGGGCAGCGGCGGGCGCCGCGGAGACCATCCCGGCGGGACGCTTCCGGGCCACCGGCAACACGCTCGCGCATCCGGGCTTTCTCAAGGTCCTGGCGCGTTCGGCGGACAGCAGGGACAAGGCGCTGCCGCCGCTCGCCACGGGAGAAACGCTGGACGTGCGCGAACTCGCGACCGAACAGCACTTCACCGAGCCGCCGCCGCGCTACACCGAGGCAAGCCTGGTCAAGGCGTTGGAAGACCACGGCATCGGACGGCCTTCCACCTACGCCGAGACCCTGCGCAAGATCCGCGACCGCGAATACGCGGTCATGGAAAAACGCAATTTTGCGCCTACCCAGAAGGGCAGGATGGTGGCCGACTTCCTCACCCGTCATTTCAACGACTACGTCGATTACGACTTCACCGCCGGCATGGAGGAATCCCTGGACGCCGTGGCCAATGGCGAGAAGCACTGGGTCCCGGTAATGGACGAGTTCTGGAGCCACTATTCGGAGCAGCTCGCGGAGAAAAAGCGCACGCTGAAGGGCATCGAGGAACGCCCGCGCCGGCTGCTCGGCGAGCACCCGGAAAGCGGAGAATCCGTCTACGCAAGGCTGGGCCCCTACGGGTACTTCGTGCAAGTCGGCGAGCGCACGGAGGACCACCGACCCCCGGTGGCCACCCTGCGCGAGGGCTTCAATTACGAAGACATCACGCTGGAACAGGCGCTGGAACTGTTGCGGGGACCGCGCCTGCTGGGAACCGATCCGGCCACCGGCCAACCGGTCTATGCCGGCAGCGGTCGCAGCGGCCCCTACGTGCAACTCGGCGAAAGGGGCGACGGGGAGAAACCGAAATATGCCTCGCTGACCGACGGGTTGAGCGAGGAGTCGGTGACCCTTGAGGATGCCCTGAAGCTGCTTTCACTACCGCGGGAGCTGGGGCCGCACCCGGAGACAGGCGACACGGTCTATGCCGGGCGGGGGCGATTCGGACCGTACGTGCAGCTCGGCGAACGCGGCAAGGAAAAGCCCAAATACGCGTCGCTGCCGCCGGAAATCTCCCCTTACACGGTCACGCTGGACGAGGCGGTCGGCCTGCTCCGCCTGCCCCGCGAACTCGGAAAGCATCCGGACAACGGACGGCCCGTTTTCGTCGGCTGCGGGGTCAAGGGACCGTACGTCCAGATCGGGGAACGCGGCGGCAAGACGCGGCCCCGGTACATCCGCCTGCCGAAGCCCCATTCGGTGTTCACGCTGACGCTGGAGGAAGCCCTCAAGGTGCAGCCGGCCCGGCGCGCCAGGCGGCCGGCGATCAGGGAATTCGAGGACGACGGAATCAGGATACTGGATGGCCGCTACGGCCCGTACGTGACCGACGGGTCACGCAACGCTTCGGTGCCGCGCGGTCAGGATCCGGCCGCCCTGTCGTTGGAGCAGTGCCGGGAACTTCTGAAGAATGCGCCGAAGAAAAGATCACGCAGAAGGCCCGCGCGACGCTGATGCGAACATCGGCCGCGGCGCCCGCATCCTTCGCGCCGGCGGCGTGATCGCCTATCCGAACGAGTCGGTCTACGGGCTCGGTTGCCTGCCCGGCAACGAGGCGGCTGTCGAACGCGTGCTGAGGCTCAAGGGCCGCGACCGGTCGCTGGGCCTGATCCTGATCGCCGGCGAATGGGAACAGTTCGACGGCTGGGCGGCGGAAGTATCCACGGCGCCGGACTTGGCGGAGTTGCGGGAAAGCAAGGGGATTACCTGGGTGGTGCCTGCTTCTTCAGACACGCCGGAATGGATCACCGGCGGACGCGACACCGTGGCAGTGCGCCGGAGCCTGCATCCGCTGGCCGCGGCCCTGAGCCTGACGCTGGACTCTCCGCTGATTTCCACGAGCTGCAATCCGCACGGCAGGCCGCCCGCCCGAAACGAGGCCCAGGCCCGAAGCTATTTCGAGGCCGAGGTCGACTGGGTGATGCCCGGCGAGTGCGGCCCGCTCAAGGGGCCGAGCGAAATCCGCGACGCCGCCACCGGAGCGGTGCTGCGACCGGCATAATGGCGCCGATTGCAGAAGAGTTTTGCTCGCAGCGGGGGCGATGCCCATGATCACATTTGCCGAAGAGACTCTGGCGCTTCTTCTGGACGACAAGACCGGCACCTTCCTGCCGATCGGGAAGTACGCGCTGGAGCATGCGCTGGTGGGCGGCGTCCTGATGGACCTGGCGTTCGCTGACCGCATAGACACCGATCCGGAGCAATTGATCCTGATCGATGCGGCGCCCACGGGGAACCCCATGCTGGACCGCGTGCTCAAGCGCATCAGTAACAGCAGTGAAACCCGGGACACCGCCGCCTGGCTGGAAATAATTTCCGAGGAGCAGGGCGAATCGATACAGGATCAGGCCATCGAAAGCCTGATCGAGCGTGGCGTGCTGGAGCGCCGGGAAGAGAAGTTCCTGTGGGTGTTCCGTTCCCGGCGCTATCCGATGATGGACGGCAAGATACAGCGCGAGGCCCGGCAGCGCGTGGTGGGCGTGCTGTTCTCGGGCGACATTCCCGATCCCCGCGACATCGCCCTGATCTGCATCGCCGACGCCTGCGGCGTGCTCAAGACCGTCTTCGGCGACAAGGAACTGGACGAGGTCTCGCCGCGCCTCGAACAACTGCGCAAGATGGACCTGATCGGCCGGGAACTGATCACCCAGCTTTCCGTCTGGCGCTGGTCCGGGACAATCACGCGAATCTAGCCCCAGGGAAGACCGGTAAAGGCTTCCTGGCATTCCCGGTGCCGAAAGCAGCTCACCAGGTGATCGTTGATCAGGCCGCAAGCCTGCAGGTGGGAATACATGATGGTCGAGCCCACGAACTTGAAACCGCGGGCCTTGAGATCGGCCGATAGCCGGTCGGAAAGTGGCGAGGTGGCGGGCACTTCGTGCTGCTCGCGCCAGTGATTGACGACCGGTTCGCCGTCGACGAAGCGCCAGATATAGCGAGCGAAGGATCCGAATTTCTCGCGGACATCAAGAAAGCGGGAGGCGTTGTTGACCGCGGCTGTGATTTTCTGCCGATTGCGGATAATTCCCGGATCGGATACGAGGACGTCGATTTCCCTGTCGCCGAACTTTGCCACGCGTAGCGGATCGAAGCCGGCGAAAGCCTTGCGATACCCCTCCCGCTTGTGCAGTACGGTCCTCCAGGAAAGCCCCGCCTGGGCCGATTCGAGGATCAGGAATTCGAAGTGGGTGGGATCGTCCAGAACGGGCAGACCCCATTCCTTGTCGTGATAGGCCTGGTATTCGTCGCTTACTCCGAGCGACCAGGGACACCTTTCCCGCATTGGGGCCGCACTCCGTTACATGTACAAACGAAACAGCGCAGCCAGGCCGTCTGCACTGAACATGGACCCCGTGGAGAACCCACGGGCCGCTTCCAGGCGCTACGCCCCCCCGCTTGGCTGCCGGCTCAACTAGGCCGGCGGACTTGGACGACACAGCCGGCGAGCCCGCGAGCCCGCCGGCTGTCGTCCTGTAGTGCTACCGAAGTAGCGGCGACTTATTCCTCTTCGCCGCAGCTACCTTCGCCGCAACTGCCTTCGTCGTCGTCGCCGTCGTCGTCATCGTCGTCGCCATCGTCGCCATGGCCGTCCATCAGTGACGGAAGCTCGGGCGCATGGGAGCCGTCAATGGCTGCAGCGGCCGGGCCGGCAACGCCGGCGGCGAGGGCTGCGCTAAGGGCAAGGGCGAGTAGTTTGCGTTCAGGACTGGTCATAAAAATGCCTCCAGTTTGTAGCGTTGTTTCCCTGTTCAGGGATATTTAAGGCCGCGCACCCGTAAACGAATACGCAGCCGATTCGGGAATGTATCCTCCCGCTGCCGAAGTCTAGCACACGGTTTCCACGCTACCGGCCCACAGACTTCTGCGGTACGCTTCGCTCCGACAGGCGCTCCGGATTCAGATTGGTCCCAGGAAAATGTCCGCACTCTACGCCGTAATGGGGTATCCGATCGGCCACAGCCGATCACCCGAAATCCATGCCCGCTTTGCCGCGCAAACCGGTCTGGACATGGAGTACCGGCGCATCCAGGTACGCCCGGGCTCCCTGGCCTCCGCGGTGGAGAACTTCAGGGCCCAGGGCGGACTCGGTTGCAACGTCACCGTGCCGCTCAAGGAGGAGGCTGCGGAGTTGAGCGACGAGCTCGGCCCCGAAGCCGGGCAGGCAGGAGCGGTGAATACGCTGACCGCAGGCGCGGGTGGCCGGATGCGGGGGGACAACACGGACGGATTGGGCCTGATTCGCCATTTGCGCACAAACCTGGGCGTAGAACTTGAAGAAACCAGGGTGCTGATCATCGGCGCCGGCGGAGCCGTTCGCGGGGTACTTCCGGCGGTGCTGGCCGAGGGCGTCGGAGAGACCATCGTCTTCAACCGCACGCAGGAACGCGCCCGGGAACTGGCGCGCCGATTCGCTTCGCTCGGGGCCATACGTGTCGCTGCTTCCGGCAAGCCTAGGCTTCCGGCGGTGGATCTTGTTATCAACGCCAGTTCAGCGGGAATCTCGGGTGAGCCGCCCGGCCTGGCTCCCGCATCGGCAAGAGGCGCGCTGTGCATGGACCTGGCTTACGGACGGGCCGCGGAGCCCTTCGTTTCCTGGGCGCGGGAAGGCGGCGCGCGCGCCGCTCACGACGGCTGGGGAATGCTGGTGGAACAGGCGGCCGAGAGCTTCAGAATCTGGCACGGCACGCGCCCGGACACGACGGAACTGCTTGAACCCTGATCCCGGAGCGAGCCGCGCCGGCGACCGTCGGATCACCGCATCGTCACGAGTTCTTCGGCCGCCGTGGGATGGATGGCCACGGTGTCGTCCAGGTCGGACTTGAGCGCACCCATCCTTATCGCCACCGCAAACCCCTGAAGCATCTCGTCGGCGCCGGGTCCGGCCAGGTGGCATCCCACGACTCTTTCCTCTTCCCCGGCCGTTACCAGTTTCATGCGCGCCTTCGGCTTGCTATCGGAAATACCGTAGAACAGGGAAACGAAATCGGCCCGGTAACAGCGCACCGCATCCCCATATGCCTCGCGCGCCTCTTCCTCGGTAAGGCCGACGGCGCCCAGCGGCGGGTGGGCGAACACCACGGTGGGTATATCGCGGTATTCCATGCGCCGCTCGGGCATTCCGCCGAATTGGCGGTCCGCCCAGCGGCGCCCGGCGGCGATGGCTACCGGAGTCAGTTCATGATGCCCGGTCACATCGCCCAATGCGAACACGCCGGGCGCCGTGGTTTCCTGCCATTCGTCCACCTCGATTGCGCCGCGCCCGTCGCACTGCACATCGGCGAGGTCGAGATTCAGGCCGGCAGTGCGCGGACGCCTTCCCACAGCCCACACGAGGGCGTCGAACGGCCCGCTGCGTTCTCCCGAAACGGCCGTCAGACAAAGACCCTCGGCATCCCTCTCGACGGCAGCGGGCACGAAACCCGGGGCGATCCGCACCCCCGCCCCGGCGAGCCCCTCCATGCAGGCCTGCTGCAGGATCTCGTCGAAGCTGCGGAGCACCGAGTCGCGCCTGAGGTGCAGGGTCACTTCCGTGCCGAGACCTCGGAGAATCCCGGCCAGTTCCACCGCGATATAGCCGGCGCCGACAACTGCCGCGCTCGCCGGCCGGCGTTCGAGTTCGAAGAACCCGTCGGAAGTGATTCCGAATTCGGCCCCCGGAATCGTGGGGACGATCGGAACCCCGCCGGTGGCGATCAGAATCCGTTCGGCGGAATAGTCCTCGCCGTTCACGGCCAGTACGCGCGGAGCGGAAAAAGTGGCGTGTCCGGAAACGCTGTGCACGCTGCGCCGCTCAAGGTTGCTCGCATAGATGCCGTTCAGCCGGCGGATGTAGCGTTCGCGCCGTCTGACCAGTGCCCCGAAGTCGTGGCCGTTCACGGCAAGATCGAAACCGTAATCGCCACCATGCCCCAGCTCCCTGGCCAATTCGGCGGCATGCCACATGATCTTCTTGGGCACGCAGCCACGATTGACGCAGGTGCCGCCGAGACGCCCGGATTCAATCAGCGCCACCCGCGCGCCGTATTCGGCCGCCCGCTGCGCCGCGGCCAGGCCGCCGCTGCCCGCGCCCACCACGATCAGGTCGAACTTGTCCATGCGCGGGAGCATAACGCCTTCGCTCCCGCGCCTTGTCTTGACCCGGCAACAAAAATTGGCGAAAGTGCACGGCTGGCGGGGCGAAAAGTTGATACCCGCCGCCGAAGCGGATGAGTGAATTATTTGACTATTACCGTCCGAGCCTGACGGTACGGGGGATCGAGCGGCGGTTTCCGGCGCGGCGCGTCTTTTGCGTAGGCTGGAACTACGCGGACCACATCAAGGAGATGAACCGTGAGAATGTCCCGGAGCCGCCGGTATTCATGAAACCCGCGGATGCGCTGCTGCCGGGCGGCGGCGAGGTGCCCTTTCCGCCGCGCACCAAAGACCTGCAGCACGAAGTGGAACTGGTGGTCGCGCTGCAGGGGGGCGGGCTCAACATCTCCGCGGACGACGCGATGGGCCATGTGTACGGCTACGGTGTCGGGATCGACCTCACGCGCCGCGACCTGCAAAGCGAGGTCCGCGAAGCCGGCGCCCCCTGGGAAATCAGCAAGAGTTTCGACTACTCCGCCCCGGTGAGCACACTGCGGCGCGCTTCCAGCATCGGGCATCCCGCCAAGGGCCGCATCTGGCTGGCCGTCAACGGCGCGGTCCGGCAGGAGGCCGACATAAGCCACATGATCCACAAGCCCATGAACCTGATTGCGCAGATATCCACGTTCTTCGAACTCAAGCCCGGCGACCTGATCTTTACCGGCACGCCGGCCGGCGTGAGCCGTCTCAAGCCCGGCGACCACGTCACGGCCGGCATAGACCGGGTGGGAGACGTCCACATCCGCATGGGCCGCCTGCGCGCCTGACCGGCTTCCCGCCGAATTCCCGGCCATGATGATTGCAAGCTGGAACGTCAACTCGGTGCGCGTGCGCAAGGAGCATGTGGCGGACTGGCTTAAGTCGCAGGCCCCGGATGCGCTGGGCCTGCAGGAACTGAAATGCCGAGACGAGGATTTCCCCCTGGACGACTTTGAAGACCTCGGTTACCGGTGCCTGGTGCACGGGCAGAAGACCTACAACGGCGTGGCGCTGCTGACCCGCGATGAAGCATCGGAGCCGGTTGTCGGAATACCGGGGCTGGACGACCCGCAGGCACGGGCGGTCGCGGCGACGGTCGGCGACGTTCGCGTGATCAACCTGTACGTGCCCAACGGCAAGGAGGTCGGTCACGATCACTACCATTACAAGCTGCGCTGGCTGGATGCGCTGACCGAATGGGTCCGCGCCGAACTGCAGCGCTGGCCGCGGTTGGCGGTGATGGGCGACTTCAATATCGCGCCGGACGATCGCGACGTGCACGATCCCGAGGAGTGGCGCGACAAGATCCTGTGCAGCGCGCCGGAGCGGGACCGGCTCCGCGCGCTCGAGGATCTCGGCCTGAAGGACAGTTTCCGCCTGTTCGAGCAGCCCGAGCAGACGTTCAGCTGGTGGGACTACCGGGCGGCCGCGTTCCGGCGCAACCGCGGTCTACGCATCGACCTGGTCCTGCTCTCGGAGGCGCTGGGCCCCGCATGCGCAGAGGCCGGCATCGACAAGGCGCCGCGCAAACTCGAACGCCCCTCCGACCACACCCCCGTCTTCGCCCGCCTCACCTCCTGACCCCTCCCGCTTGCTGTGTTCTACCCGGTGCGCGGAGCTTTCCTCCGCCCCTTCTTTCCGGAGACGCCATCCTGGCTCGATTCTCGCTGTCCCTGCTCCAACGCTCCTGAAAGAAGGGGCGGAGGAAAGCTCCCAAAGGCGCAGCGCAAACCCTTCAACCGCGCCGGCTAAAGCCCTTCGTTCGTCCCCCTCCTCGTGGGAGCGTTGGAGCAGGATAGCGAGAACCGAGCCAGTGAGCGCCGATACCCCGGCGCGAACAGCGTCTCCAACGAGGAGGGGGACGAACGAAGGGCGAGGAAGCAGGAAGAGGGGTGGGCTTAGTCGACGGTGACGGACTTGGCGAGGTTGCGGGGGCGGTCCACGTTGTTGCCCTTCTGCACCGCGACGTGATACGCGAGCAGCTGCAGCGGCACGGTGTAGAGAACGGGCGCCTGCAGCGCCGACGGCGGCGCCGGCAGCCGGAGCGCGATCATGCCGTCTTCGTGCCCGAGGTTGGCGTCGGGGTCGGACACCACGAACAGTTGTCCGCCCCGCGCGCGGACTTCCTCGAGATTGGACCGGAGTTTGTGCAGCAGGCCGTCGTTCGGGGCCAGGGCCACGACCATCATCCGGTCGTCCACAAGCGCCAGCGGACCGTGCTTCAGTTCGCCCGCGGCATAGGCCTCGGCATGGATGTATGAAAGCTCCTTCAGCTTGAGCGCTCCTTCCATGGCCACGGGCCACATCGGACCGCGACCCAGGAACAGCACGTGCTCGCGGCCCCGGAAATGCGCGGCCAGTTCCGCTAGGCGCCCGTCCATCTCCAGCAACTGTTCGATCAGACCGGGCAGCGCCGCGGCCTCCTGCGTCAGGCTGCGTATCTCCGCCTCGCTGCCGCCCCGGGCGCGGGCCAGCGCCAGGGCCATCATCGCCAGCGCCGCCAGCTGGGTGAGCAGGGCCTTGGTTGAGGCTACGCCGACTTCCAGGCCGGCGCGCGTCAGCAGGCTGTGCTCGACGTTACGCACCAGGCTGCTGGTCGCGACATTGCTCAGGGCCAGCACGGCCTGGTAGCCCCGTTCGCGGGCGGCCCGGGTTGCCGCCAGCGTGTCCGCCGTCTCTCCCGACTGGGAAATGGCGAGGAACAGGCAGTTCGGCGGGCAGGGTGGCGGCCGATAGCGGTATTCGCTGGCGATTTCGACGGTACAGGGCAGTTTCGCGTAGTCCTGTATCCACTGCCGCGCGACCAGACCGGCGTTGAAGGCGCTGCCGCAGGCGGCGATATGCACGGCCGTGATTTCACCGAGCTTCGCGTCCATATCGGGGCCGAACATGGCCGCATCCGGCAGGCCGCCGGAAATCAGCGGCAGCAGCGTATCGCGGACCGCCCTGGCCTGCTCGAAGATTTCCTTTTGCATGTAGTGCCTGTACGCGCCCCGCTCCACCGACTCGGGGCCGAACTCGCTCTCCACCATCGGCCTATCCACGACTTTGCCGGCGGCGCCGGTGATCACGACGACGCCGGGGCTGAGCAAAGCCAGGTCTCCATCGCGCAGAAAGCGGTAGCGGCGCGTCACCGGAAGCAGCGCGGCAATGTCGGAAGCGGCATAGTTCTCCGACTCGCCCAGGCCGACCACCATCGGCGCGCCGCGATGGGCGGCCAGGATCGCGTCCGGCTCCGCCGCAGCCAGCACGACCACGGAGTAACTGCCTTTCAGTCGCGCCAGCGCATCGCGCGCGGCCGCAACAAGGTCCTTGCCTGCGCGCAGTTCCGCGTCGATCAGGTGGGCGATGCACTCGGTGTCCGTTTCGCTCGAGAAAACCACGCCTCCGGCCGTGAGCTCCTCCTTGATCGCCTCGTAGTTCTCGACGATGCCGTTGTGTGCAACCGCTACCCGCTCGCCCGCGAATATTGGATGAGCGTTCCGCTCCGTGGGCGCGCCGTGCGTGGCCCAGCGCGTGTGGGCGATACCAACCTCGCCCTCCAGGGGCTCCTTATCGAATTCCTCCACCAGCCGGGCCACGTTCCCGGGCCGGCGAAGGCGTTTCAGGCCACCGCTGTCGAGCAGCGCCAATCCGGCGGAGTCGTAGCCGCGGTACTCCAGGCGGCGCAGCCCATCCAGCAACAGCGGGGCGATGTCCCGCTCGGCCGCGACTCCGACAATTCCGCACATGGCCCTGCCCGTAGGGGGCTAGCGCTTCTTCAACGGCAGTGTTTTCTGCCGTGACCGGGCCACGGTAAGCCGCTCCGCCGGAGCCGGCTTGGTAATCGTGGAGCCGGCGCCTATCATGGCCCCGGCGCCGACCTCCACCGGAGCCACCAGCTCCACGCCCGAGCCGATAAACGCGCCCTCCCCGATCACCGTGCGGTGCTTTCGCTTCCCGTCGTAATTGCATGTAATCACGCCGGCGCCGATGTTCACGTCCCTGCCGACCTCGGAATCGCCGACGTAACTCAGGTGCGATGCCTTGGCGCCGTCGCCCAGCTCGCTGTTCTTGACCTCGACGAAATTGCCGACCCGCGCTTCCTCCCCCAGGCGGGCCTGTGGCCGCAGCCGGGCGAAGGGACCCACGCGGGCCCGCGCCCCGATGTGGGCGCCGTCCACCACGCAATGCGGTTCAATGCGCGCGCCCTCGTCGATCCGGGTGTCCGACACCACGCTATAGGCGCCGATGCTGGCGCCGTCGCCCAGGACGATGTCCCCTTGCAGGACTACGCCCACGTCGAGGAAGACGTCCCGGCCCGCCTGCACGTCGGCCCGGATCTCAATGCGCTTCGGGTCCGCAATCCGCACGCCCGCCTCCATCAATTCGCCGGTTCGCCGGCGCTGAAGCAGGCGTCCGGCTTCGGCGAGTTGCGCGGGGCTGTTGACGCCCATTGCCTCGTCCGGTCCACCGGTCCTGACCGCGCGCACAGGCGTTCCCTCGGCAAGTGCGATGTCAACCGTGTGGGTAAGGTAGATTTCCTGTTTTGCCCCGGCAGGCTTGAGCGCCCGGCAAGCCTTGCCCAGCCAATCGCCGGGCGCCGCCATCGGCCCGACGTTGATTTCGCGCACAAGCCGCTGCTCGGGCGTGGCGTCCGCATGTTCGACAATGCCCGCCACCGCGCCGTCCGGGTTCCGGATGATTCGTCCGTATCCCGATGGGTCTTCCACTTCGGCCGTCAACAGCGACACGCCATCGTCGTCGGCCACCAGCCGCCGAAGCGTTTCGCCGGTAACCAGCGCGACGTCCGAGTACAGGACAAGGACGCGCGCGCCGGGATCGATTGCCGGCAGCGCCTGGATTACGGCGTGCCCCGACCCCAGTTGTTCGTCCTGCTCGACCCAGTCGATCGGCGCCCCGGAGAAAACTGCGCGCACCGGTTCGGCGCCGTGACCGCAGACCACTACGACGCGATCGGGTTCAAGGACGGCCGCGCCGTCGATTACGTGGGCCAGCAGAGGTTTGCCTCCCAGCCGGTGCAGCGGCTTGGGCATGGCGGAGCGCATCCGCGTGCCCTGGCCGGCGGCCAGGATGACCACGTTCAAGGCCCCGGCCATCAGGAAGACCCGTCGTATCGCGGACAAAGTCCGGTCCATGGACGCGCGCGTTCCAATTGCGCCGCCAGGCCGAACAGCAGGCCTTCGCCGCCCTGCGCGGCGGCGAGTTGCACGCCGATCGGCAGGCCCTCGGTCGACCGGCCGAGCGGCAGGGAGACGGCCGGCTGACCGGTCACGTTGAGCAATTGAGTAAAGGCGGTGTAGGGGTTAGTGGCTTGCATATAGCCCTTCAGGTCCTCGGTGTCCATGTCGATCTCGCCCAGGCGGGGCGCCGGAGCCGCCGTGGTGGGGGAGAGTATGACGTCATATTGGCCGCAGAATTCTCCCATCCGGCGCCCAATGTAATGGATATGGCTTATCGCCGCAGCATAATCCGACGCGCTGGCTTGAGCCCCGGCCCGCGCCATTCGCCAGGTCACGTACGACACGTCCTCCCGACGGAATTCGCGACCAAGCGCCTGGCAACGCGCCTGAATGTCCGCGTTGACGTGCGAGCTCAGGATCAGCGTGGCGCAGTTGTGAAGCTGCTCGGGCGACAGCGGACAACGCGCCTCCTCCACTCGATGGCCGAGCTCTTCGCACAACCGTGCCGTGTCCCTGACCACTTCGATGACGTCGGTGTCGACGGGCGCTCCATTGAACGAGTCCTGAACAAGCGCCACGCGCAATGCGCCGGCGGGTCTTTCCAGTGTTTCCATCCACGACCCGTGATGGGCCGGCGGATGATAGGGGTCCCCCGGTTCCGGGCCCTCCACCGCGTCCAGGAAGGCCGCGGAATCGCGCACGCTGCGCGTAATCACGTGATTCTGGGCCATGCCGGCCCAGCCCTCGGCCCGGTCCGGGCCGGTGGGGACACGGCCGCGGGTGGGCTTGAGGCCGACCAGACCGCAAAGGGAAGCCGGTATGCGGATGGAACCTCCGCCATCGCTGCCGTGCGCTGCGGGAACGATGCCGGCCGCCACGGCCGCCGCCGCTCCGCCGCTGGAGCCGCCCGGCGAGTATTCGGTATTCCAGGGGTTCAATGTCGGCCCTGTCAACTCCGGCTCGGTAGTGACCGCCAGCGCCAGCTCCGGCGTATTGGTCTTCCCGAAAATAACCAGCCCGGCCTGCCGGTAGCGGCGAACCAGAGTGGTGTCCCGCTCGGCGACGAACCCGTCAAACAGGCGACAGGCGTAGCCGGTGGGCTCTCCTCCGTAATGGGCGCCGACATCCTTCAGCAGGAAGGGTACGCCGGCAAGCGGGCCGTTGCCCCCGCTTTCGGCCAGGGTTGCGCGGGCGCGTTCAATAAATTCATGGACCACCGCGTTGAGCGACGGGTTGCGCCGCTCGCAACGCTCGACGGCTGCCTCCAGCAGTTCGGCGGCTCCGACCTGACCGGAACGCACCAGCTCGGCCAGGCCGACGGCATCGTACGATTCGTATTCGGGAAAAATGCTCACGCGCGGGATACAAGTATCCACATTTTCTGTGGAAAAACTTGTGGGGAACTGCCGAATTCAAGCCCGGAAAGCGCGCCGTTGTAACACTTTCCTGACTTTGGTGAAAAATTCAGTCCTGTCCGCGAAGTTTCTTCAGCGCACGGTGGCGCGCCGCGGCCTCGGCGAGGTCGCGCTGGGCCTTTTCGATGTCGGATTTTTCGGTGGCGCCCTCCAGGGCTTCCTCGGCCTGCCTGCGCGCTTCCTCGGCCGCGTTTATGTCCAGCTGGTCCGGCCGGAGCGCCGAATCGGCCAGCACGATCACGGCGTCGGGCTGAATCTCGAGCAAGCCTCCGGTCACGTAGAAGAGCCGCTCGTCCTCGCCCTCGCGTTGCACCCGCACCGGACCGGGACGCAGTTCGGTCAGGAGCGGAGCGTGCCGCGGCGCGATGCCGACATCGCCCTGCGACGCGGGCGCGACGACGAAATCCGCGTCGCCGGAGTAGATTGCGCCCTCGGCGCTGACGATGTCTATGTGAATGGAAGCCACGGCTACTGCAACTGCTTTGCCTTCTCCTCGACTTCGGCGATGCCGCCCGCCATGTAGAACGCCTGCTCGGGCAGGTGGTCGCAATCGCCGCTGAGGATGGCGCCGAAACTGCGAATCGTCTCCTTCAGGGTAACGAACTGGCCGGGGGTGCCGGTGAACACTTCGGCCACGAAGAACGGCTGCGAGAGGAAGCGCTGGATCTTGCGCGCCCGCTGCACGGTCAGCTTGTCCTCCTCGGACAGCTCGTCCATGCCCAGGATGGCGATGATGTCCTGCAGCTCCTTGTAGCGCTGCAGCACTCGCTGCACGCCGCGCGCGGTGTCGTAGTGCTCGCGGCCCACCACCAGGGGATCGAGCTGGCGCGAAGTGGAGTCCAGCGGATCCACTGCCGGGTAGATGCCGAGCTCGGCAATCGAACGCGACAACACGACCGTTGCGTCCAGGTGCGCGAAAGTCGTCGCCGGCGAAGGATCGGTCAGGTCGTCGGCCGGCACGTAGATCGCCTGCACCGAGGTGATCGAGCCGGTGCGGGTGGACGTGATCCGCTCCTGAAGCGCGCCCATCTCTTCCGCCAGCGTGGGCTGGTAGCCCACGGCCGAGGGCATGCGCCCCAGCAGCGCGGAGCATTCCACGCCGGCCAGCGTGTAGCGGTAGATGTTGTCGATGAACATCAAGATCTCGCGGCCTTCGTCGCGGAAAAACTCGGCGATGGTGAGTCCCGTCAGCCCGACGCGCAGGCGGTTTCCGGGCGGCTCGTTCATCTGGCCATAGACCAGCGCCACCTTGTCGAGCACGTCCGACTCCTTCATTTCGTTGTAGAAGTCGTTGCCCTCGCGGGTGCGTTCCCCCACGCCTGCGAACACCGAGTAGCCCGAAGCCTCGACCGCGATATTGCGGATCAGCTCCATCATGTTCACGGTCTTGCCCACGCCGGCGCCGCCGAACAGTCCGATCTTGCCGCCCTTGGCGAACGGGCAAAGCAGGTCGATGACCTTGATGCCGGTTTCCAGCAGCTCGGTGCTGCCGGCCTGGTCCTCGAAGCTGGGCGGCGGGCGGTGGATGGGCCAGCGCTCGTCCTCGCCGATATCGCCCTTGCCGTCCACCGGGTCGCCGAGCACGTCCATGATCCTGCCGAGCGTCTTGTGCCCGACCGGGACCGTGATCGGCCCGCCCGTGTTGTTTACCGGCAGGCCGCGGCTCAGGCCTTCGCTGGACCCCATGGCGATGGTGCGGACCACGCCGTCGCCGAGCTGCTGCTGCACCTCCAGGGTGAGATTGCGGTCTTCCACCACCAGGGCGTCATACACCTGGGGCATGGATTCGCGCGGGAACTCCACGTCGATCACGGCGCCGATGATTTGCACGATGGCGCCGTTGGCGTTAGCGGTCATTCTTTTCTCCTTGGAACGTAATTCATACGGCTTCGGCGCCGCCGATGATCTCCGCGATCTCCGCGGTAATCGCCGCCTGCCTCGCCTTGTTGTATTGCAGTTGCAGTTCGTCGATCAGCTTGCCGGCATTGTCGGTGGCCGATTTCATTGCCACCATCTTCGCCGCCATCTCGCAGGCCACGTTCTCCATGGCCGCGCGGAACACCTGCGTTTCGATGTAGCGCTCCAGCACGCCGTCAAGCAACTCGCCGGCCGACGGTTCGTAGATATAGTCCCAGTGCGCGGCCAGGGTGTCGTCCTGCTCCAGCGCCACGGGCAGCAACTGCTGGATCACCGGCTGCTGGCTCATCGTGTTGACGAACACATTGCGGGCTAGGTACATCCGGTCGATGCGCTCCTCCCGAAATTCCTGAAGCAGCACCCGCACCGCGCTGACCAGGTCCACGATATGCGGCTTCTCTCCGAGGTGCGAGGCCACGCCGGTGATGTTCACGTCGAGATTGCGAAAGAATTGCACTGCCTTGGCGCCGATCAGGACGATCTGCGTGGAGACGCCCGCGTCTGCCTGCCGCCTGAGTTCGCCGAGAAAATGCCGGAACAGGTTGACGTTCAGGCCGCCGCAAAGGCCGCGGTCGGTGGAAATGAGGATGTAGCCGGCCGATTTTTCCTCGCGCTCGGCGAGGTACGGCGGCGTGTAGTCGGGCCGGGCATGGTAGAGATGGCTCGCGATCTTGCGTATGCCGTCGGCGTAGGGACGGGCCGCGGTCATCCGCTGCTGGGTGCGGCGTATCTTGCTGGCCGCGACCATTTCCATGGCGCGCGTGATCTTCTGCGTGTTCTTGACGCTGCCGATCTTGCTGCGGATTTCCTTTGCGCCAGGCATTGCCGTATCCCTGCTGTTGCTCCCGGGCGCGCCGCCTAGTAGGCGCCGCTGCTCTTGAACTCCTCGACCAGCGCCTTGAGACCGGCCTCGATCTCGTCGTCGTAGTCGCCGGTTTCGTTAATGCGTTCGAGCAACTCCGCGTGGTTGTCCCGCGCGTGCGCGTGCAGGGCCTTCTCGAACGCGAGCAGCTGGTCTACCTCCATGTCGTCCATGTGGCCCTCCTGCACGGCGTAGAGCGACACCGCGGTCTCGGCGACAGTCAGCGGTTCGTACTGGTTCTGCTTCATCATCTCGGTAACCCGCTGGCCGCGCTCCAGCTGCCGGCGCGTGGCCGCGTCCAGGTCCGAGGCGAATTGGGCGAACGCGGCGAGGTCGCGGTACTGGGCCAGCGCCAGACGGACGCCGCCGCCGAGCTTCTTGATGATCGTGGTCTGGGCGGCGCCTCCCACCCGCGATACCGAAATGCCCGGGTCGATGGCGGGCCGGATGCCGGCGTTGAAAAGATCGGTCACCAGGTAGATCTGGCCGTCCGTGATGGAAATGACGTTGGTCGGAACGAACGCCGAGACGTCGCCCGCCTGCGTCTCGATGATCGGCAGGGCGGTGAGGGAACCGGTCCGGCCCTTGACCTCGCCGTCCGTGATTTCTTCAACGTATTCGGCGTTGACCCGCGCGGCCCGCTCCAGCAGGCGCGAATGCAGATAGAAGACGTCGCCCGGGTAGGCCTCGCGGCCCGGCGGCCGCCTCAGCAGCAGCGACACCTGGCGGTACGCCCAGGCCTGCTTGGTGAGGTCGTCGTACACCACCAGCGCGTCCTCTCCCCGGTCGCGGAAGTATTCGCCCATGGCGCAGCCCGCATACGGGGCGATGTACTGCATGGCGGCCGTATCGGCGGCCGGGGCGGACACCACGATGGTGTGTTCCAGCGCGCCGAACTCCTCGAGCTTGCGCACCACGTTGGCCACGGACGAGTTCTTCTGGCCGATGGCCACGTAGATGCACTTGATGCCGGTGCCGCGCTGGTTGATGATCGTGTCCACGGCGACGGCGGTCTTGCCGGTCTGGCGGTCGCCGATGATCAGCTCGCGCTGGCCGCGGCCGATCGGGATCATCGAGTCCACCGACTTCAGCCCGGTCTGCACCGGCTGGCCCACCGACTGGCGGGTAATGACGCCCGGGGCCACTTTCTCGATCGGCGAATACTCGCTGGTTTCCACCGGGCCCTTGCCGTCCACCGGGTTGCCCAGCGCATCGACGACTCGGCCGAGCAGGGCCTCGCCCACCGGCACTTCCAGAATACGCCCGGTGGCCTTGACCACGTCGCCTTCGGTGATGTGCCGGTATTCGCTCAGGATCACCGCGCCCACCGAGTCCTGCTCCAGGTTCAGGGCCAGGCCGTAGGTGTCGCCGGGAAACTCCAGCATCTCGCCGTATTGCGCCCCGGACAGGCCATGGATGCGGCAAATGCCGTCAGTCACGGACACTACCGTTCCTACTTCGACCTGTTCGGCCTCGGCATCGAAGTTCTCGATGCGCTGGCGGATCAGATCACTGATTTCGTTCGCTTTCAAAGTCATTCCACTACCCGTTTTCTGTTTGGCCTAATTCCCGGGACGGCTGAGTGCGGCGGCCAGGGTGCTCAGGCCGGCCCGCGCCGAGCCGTCGAGAACCTGGTCGCCCACCTGCACTCGGACTCCGCCCAGAAGGTTTTCATCCAGTTCGAAGCGAAAATCCACTTCGCGACCGAGGCGTGCCTTGAGCGCCGCGGCGATTGCCTCCTGCTGCTCGACGTCCAGCGGCGCCGCGGAGACCAGCACCGCTTCAACCCGCCGGGAGTCTTCGCGCCACAGTTGCTCGAACTGCTCCGCGATCGCGCCCAGCGCGCCCAGGCGGCGGTTTTCCCGAAGCAGACGCATCAGGTTGCGCACGCCGTCGAATTCCCAGGCGGCCGGATCTTCCAGCAGTTGGCACAGCAGTTCGGTCGCTGCCTCGCTTGTTTCGGACGATTCCAGCGCCGCGCGCATTTGCGGTTCCGCGGCCGCCGCCGCGGCCGCCTTCAGCGCCGCCGACCACTGGGCCACGCCGCCGCGGTCCTTCGCATGGGCGAAAGCCGCCCGCGCGTAAGGCCTGGCAATGGCGCCGGGTGAATCCATCAGATCCGGTCGGCGAAGCGCTGCAGCATGGCGCCATGGGCACCCGCGTCGATCTCGCGCCGGAGGATCTTCTCGGCGCCCGCAATCGCCAGCTCGGCCACCTGTTCGCGCAGATCGTCGCGGGCCTGCATGGTCTCGCGTTCGATCTCCGAGTGGGCCGACTCGACCAGCCGCAGGCGCTCGCGTTCGCCCTCCTCGCGCGCTTCATCCACGATGCGCGACGCGCGCCCGTTGGCCTGCTCGATGATTTCCGAGGCCTGGCTGCGCGCCTCCGACACGAGCTGCTCGATCCGGCCCTGCGCCGCGTCCAGTTCGCTGCGCCCGCGGGCCGCGGCCTCCAGGCCGTCGGCAATCTCCTTGTTGCGCTGGTCGATGGCCTCGAGCACTTGCGGCCAGATGAACTTCATCGTGAACCACACCAGCGCCGCAAAGACGAGGCATTGCGCCAGCAGTGTTGCGTTGATGTTCATTCGCCGGCGCCTACCCTATGGCTGCGTTGAGCTGTCCCAAAAACGGGTTGGCGAATGTGAACAGCAGGGCCACGCCCACGCCGATCATCGACACCGCGTCCAGCAGGCCGGCGATGATGAACATGCGGATCAGCAGCATCGGCGCCAGTTCCGGCTGCCTGGCGGTGCTCTCCAGAAAGCGCCCGCCCAGCAGGCCGAAGCCCAGCGCGGTGCCCATCGCGGCCATCCCGATGATGATCGCGACCGCCAGGGCCGTGATGCCCAGCACCTGGGCCTGGGACGCGGCCAGTTGGATCAATTCTCCTGCTTGGTTTTCCATGAGGTCTCCTGTTAAGCGGAAGTGCTTGGTTTTCTAGTGTTCCTCGCTCGCCATGCTCAGATAGACGATGGTGAGCATCATGAAGATGAATGCCTGCAGCGTGATGACCAGGATGTGGAACAACGCCCAGGCCAGGCCCAGCGCGAACTGGACCACGAAACTGAATGCCGCGGCCGACGTAACCAGGGAAGTGAGCGTATTGCCCAGGGTAAACAGCGCGATCAGGATGAAGATCAATTCGCCCGCGTAGAGGTTGCCGAACAGCCGCAGGGCCAGCGACATCGGCTTGGCCAGTTCCTCGACGATTTTCAGCGTGACGTTGAAGGGCAGAAGCCACTTGCCGAAGGGCTTGAAGAAGATCTCGCGGCCGAAGCCCCCCAGTCCCTTGGCCCGGATGCTGAACACGATGATCAGCAGGAACACGCTGATCGAGAGTCCGAAGGTGATATTGAGGTCGGTGCTCGGCACGACCTTCATGTACTCGATACCCATCAGCATACCGATCTCCGGCAGCAGGTCCACCGGCACCAAGTCCATGAAGTTCATCAGGAACACCCAGCAGAAAATGGTGAGCGCCAGAGGCGCCAGCAGTTTCGACGGGCCGTGGTAGGCGTCCTTGACCTGCGTGTTGACGAAGTCGACGAGCATCTCGACGAAGCTCTGCCAGCGCCCGGGCACGCCGGCGGTGGCGCGGCGCGCGGCGAAGTAGAAGGACCCCGCGAACAGCACGCCGAGCAGGACCGAGTAGAACAGGCTGTCGATGTGAAAGGTCCAGAAGCCTTCACCGGCCTGGAGGTTGGTCAGGTGGTGTTCAATGTAGCCGGCGCTGCCGCCGCCGCCGGATTCAGCCGCCATGCCTGATCTCCCCTATCGTCCCGCGGGAACGACGGGCGGCGTGCCTTCCCCGAGCACCGCCGGCAGCAGTCCGGCCCAGTATCCCAGCATCGTGGCCACGAATCCGGCCAGCAACCCCAGGAAAACCAGGTCGAAGACGATGATGCAGACGGCGAAACCCACCGCGCAAACGACCAGTTTTGCCGCTTCGCCCACCAGTACCATGGCGAGCATTTGACCGGGCGTGGCGCCGCTGCCGACCCGCAGCAGCCCGGCAATCATGAACAGGCTGCCCAGCAGTCCGATGAACGCGCCGGCCAGGGCGGCGATGCCGGCCGCGCGGCCGAACACCGGCCAGGCAATCGCGCCCGCAATGGCCCCGGCCGCTGCCTGCACCAACACCAGACGCATGGCCGACTTTCGCATGGATTCAAACATAAAAACGCCACCTGCCCTCTGTCGGCTCGGGTGGCACTTGCCGGCAATTGCCGGATTCGCTTCGACGAACCGCAATTGTACTCCGAGTTGCAGGCGCCATGCGAGGCGTACGGGGCGATACGGGACACCGGAAATCGTGATAGCTTTCCCTGACCGCACGGCACAGGCCCCGCAATCCCGGATGACTCGGTACCGCCACGAAATCAGCACGGACGAATCCCGGCGCATACAGCGATTCCTCTACGTTGTCGCGGCCGGCACGACTGCCTTTGCCCTCATTCTGATTGTGGCTTTTCTGACGGCCGACCGCTGGCTGCTCCTGATCAGCCACGAGAGCGAAAGGCGCTTCGTGGACCGGTACGTGACGGTGGTGAAAAATCAATTCCTCGAACCCGGCGATCCGGTTCTGCAGCGCTACGTTGAGGACCTGACGCACCGGATCGCAGCGCATATGCAGCCGCCGCGCGATCTGAACATTCGCGTCCACGTGGTCAAGGGCCCGCCGAATGCCGCCGCGACCCTGGGCGGTCACATATTCGTGCTCGAAGGGCTGCTGCGCGCGCTCGACAGCGAGAACAGTCTGGCCATGGTGCTCGCGCACGAACTGGCCCACTGCATCAATCGCGACCCGTTGCGAAGCGTCGGGCGGGGTCTGCTGCTTGACATTGCGCTTTCCTCGGCCGGCGGCGGAGGCCTGGCCGGCAGCCAACTGCTGATGAGACGCTACAGCAGGGAGCAGGAAGCGGTTGCGGACCGGGATGCACTGCTCGCGTTGAACGAGCAATACGGCCACGTCGGCGGCGCGGCGGGCCTGTTCGAGGCGCTGCGCCCACCGGACGTCGAAACCCTCCGGGGAACCGGGAGCCCGGTGCGCGACATCCTGTCAACCCATCCCGCCATCGATCGGCGAATCGAGGCGATCCGGGCTTCGGCGGCCGGGAACGGGTGGCCGACGCTTGAAACGCGGCCGTACCCGGAAGAGGTCAGGAAAGCGCTGGGGTCTGCCGGCCCTAGTTCGAAGCCTTGATCAGCAGACCCTGCTTGTCCTTGAAGGAACCCGTGATGATGAGCACCGTGTCCACGATGGTCCAGATGCCGAAACCGCCAATGGTGAGAAGCATCAGGATGCCGGTGCCGACTTTTCCTGCGTAGAAGCGATGCACCCCAAGCCAGCCGAGAAAGTAGCAGAGGAGTGCCGTTGGAACGAAGCCCTTGTCGCTCACCATTGCCTGCGCGGACGTTACGCCGGCGCTCATCTGATTCAGTTCACTCATTACTGGCCTCCAACCTTTAGCCTTTGTCCGGGATAGCACACGCGCTTGCCGTGACCGTCGTTGAACGATCCGGTCAGCAGCAGGATCGTGACGATCAGCGTGTGCAGGGCGTCCGCTGCGCCGACCAGGATCGCCCAGAAGATGTGCCCGGTGAACAACAGGTAAAAGGTCGCCACAAATGCCGACAAGTCGAGTATGGCCTCAACCCAGCGTTCCAGGTAGAAGTGCTGAATGCCGGCCACGCCGAAGATTCCGGACAGGCATACGGCAATCGGATAGCTCTTCTCGGAAACTTGCGGATGGCTTGACTTCAATACCTCTACCCACGTCAATCAGCGCGCGCCGGCAACGCTATACGAAACGTTGCGCAAGCGCAAGCGCCTGTGAAAGCTATCGCTGATAGCTGAAACGCAGGTAGCCGACGCGGCCGGGAAGGTCGTGCGCGACGAGGCTCATGCCGATCACTCCGCACGGGAAGCAAAGCGGAGGGTCCATGTCGAACAGATTGTTGAAGCCCAGCGAAACGGTCCAGCGTTCGCCCATCGCCTGCGGGGTGTAGCCGATCCTGAGGTCGGTGTACAGAATTGAGTCCACCTGGCTTCCGCTCTCCAGCCCCATTTCATCGGTCCAGCGGAAACTGAGCGCGCCGGTCCATCGGTCCTTCATCCATTCGATGTCCGTCACCCAGCGCAATTCCGGGAAGGCGCGCTGAAAGGTCTCGTCGGTGTGCGTTCCGGTCCGGTCGGTGTGCGTTTGCGTGCCGTCGGCGTTGGCGGTGCGCTCGACGTACTCGCTCAGCACCGTCGCATTGAAGACGGCCCTGAACCGGCCGATGCGCCACTCGGGACTGTCGTAGGCCAGTCGTACGTCCCAGCCGGAAGCTTCGATGGCGCCGATGTTCTGCAGCCGGTTGTCGATGACCTCCAGCGTGCCGCCCGCGGCGCGCGGCGTCAGGTTGCAGAAAAACGGATCGAGCGTGGCGACGCAGGCGGCCAGCACGTCGCCGGGGTTCCTGCCCTGCACGGCCTCGTCGATCTCGAGTCGGTAGTAGTCGATCGAAGCCGTGAATCCCCCGCCGGCGCCGAATTGGCGGCTCCACACCACGCCCAGGGTCAGGCCACGGGACTCCTCGGGATCCAGCGAGCGGTTGCCGGCGGAAATCGCGGTCAGTTGCGGGTTGGTCTGCACATAAGCCGCAGGCACGCCCAGGGACGCGCAGTTGGCGATGATGGACTGCGGCTGGGGCGCGTCGCGTCCTCCATTGGCGGAGCCGAACTGTCCAAGCACGTCCGAGCAGGGATCCACGAAGGTGAAATGTTCCTGCGCCGCTCCCCCGAACAGTTCGCCGATTCCGGGCGCCCTGAAGCCGGTTGACGCCGACGCCCGCAGCGACAGGTCCTCGATTGGCCTCAGCAGCATGCCGGCCTTGTAGGTGGTTTCCGTCCCGAAGGTGCTGTAGTCGGACGCGCGCGCGGCCAGGTTCAGTTCCCAGTAGCGCGCGCCGGAGTCGAGCAGCGGCATGCTGAGTTCAGTGTAGTACTCCGCGGCGCTGAAGCCGCCGTCCGTACGGCCCGCCGGGACCCCGGCGGTTTCGCCGCGCTCGGCGATGGGGTCGGGGCGGAACCAGCCGGCGTGGTCCCTCCACTCGACGCCGGCGGAAAACCCGGCGTCTCCGGCCGGCAGGCTGAAGACATCGCCGGTGAGGTTGACGGCCGCGTTCTTCAGCGTCTGGCGACTGTAGTCGCGTTGCGTATAGCCGACGAAATCGAGCATTTCGCGGGTAATGGAGCCCTTGCCGTCGGGTCCCTGGCCACCGAAGAAATTGAACGGAACGCAGCCCGGCGTAGCGGCGCACACGTCCGGGTCGCCCATCGCAATCTGCAATCTGGCGGCGTTGTGGGAGTTGTGCTTCGTCTGCTCTCCGTCGTTCTCGCCGTAGCTGGCGTGGAACTCCCAGAAAAAGCCGCGACCCAGGAAACCGACTTCGCCGTTCAGCCCGGCGGTGGCGAACCCGGTATTGACCCGCTGGTAGAACAGGCGGCGGCCGGACTCCAGCGGCCGGCGGCCGAAGAAGAGCAGCGTCCCGTCGGCCGGGGAGAGGTCCACGCCGAAGGGGTTGTACGGGTTGCGCGCCGAAATGAAGAAGTTCTCGGCGATGCGGCTGCCGCAGCCGCTGCCCAGGCACAGCGGTTCGGGGGCGGCCTTGGTGGCCGACGAACGCCGCGTCCAGGAAGCCGTGACGAAGAATTCCAGGCCCGCGCCCAGTTCGCCGCGCGTACTCGCAAACAGGTTGTAGCGCTCATTGGGCGTACGCAGGTAGTTGAAGTCGGAGCCGTTGTAGTTGAAGCGGTCCGCGCCCGTGAAGACATGGAAATCGCCCGAGGCCGGTTCGGCGGGATCGAAGCGCGGAATGTTCGCGGCTCCGTCGTTCAGCACGCCGTCGTTCAGCGTGATGCTGGCGCCGGAAGCGAAATTGGGCCCGAAAAAGAAGCGGCCCTGCGGAGTGAACGATGAGCACAGGGATTGGGGCACGTCGCAACTCGTGGCGTCGGGGTTGGGAAAAGCCGAACGTGCGCGGCTGGCCGTGTTCACGCCACCTTCGCTGCGCCAGCTCGCGCTGAGGAAAAAACGGGTGCGTTCGCCTCCGCCCCACTTGAGGTCCAGCGCCGTGGACTCGCCGTCCCGCTCGCTAAGATGGCCGCCGGTCTGCACGTCCACGCGGAAGCCGTCGAAGTCCCGGTCGGTAATGATGTTCACCACACCGCCAATTGCATCGGATCCGTACACCGCCGAAGCGCCGTCCTGCAGGATCTCGATGCGCCGTATCGCGTTGTCAGGAAGGGTGTTGAGGTCCACCGTTCCGGGCACGCCCGAGGCCGAGGCGCCCGCAATCCAGCGGCGGCCGTCCACCAGCACCAGCGTGCGCTTGGCGCCGATGTTGCGGAGCGAGATCTGCGCCGACCCGGCGCCGATCCCGGAACCGTCCTGGGGGAAGCCCAGGTTGCCCGGCACATTGAACTGCGAATTCAGGGCGGAACCGGCAATGGGCAGGTTCTGCAAAGCGTCGGCCAGGTTGGTAAGGCCCGTATTCTCAAGTTGCTCCATGCCGATCCGAAGGACCCCGGTGGCATCGTTGATCGGATCGCGCCGAATGCGCGAACCCGTCACCACCACCTCTTCGATAACCGCATCCGCCCCGTCGCCGGGCGCCTGGGCGGGCGCCGAAATCCCGCCGAGCAAACATATGGCGGCGATTGCCGCGCTTACCCCCCGCACCATTGCGCTAGCCGAAGCGCAAGCCCTTGCGGTAGGCGTCGCCCGCCGCCTCTTTCTCGTCCAGTTCCTCGAGCATTTCGGCCAGTTCCAGCCAGCCGACGCGTGACTCCTCGAGGCCGAGCGAGGTTTCGATATAGGAGCGTGCCTTGCCCCACAGCTTCGCCTTGCGGCACAAACGCCCGAGCGCCAGCAGCAGCGCGGCGTCCTGCGGATTCTCCGCCAGCCAGCCTTCGGCATGGCGTATGGCCGCGGGCACGTCCCGGAGTTCGAGTTCGCCGTAGGCGCCGGCCAGTTCCGAGTTCCACTGCGTGTCGAGACGGCGCCGCAGGCCCTGTTCGGCAAGTTCGTGGGCGCCATTCCGCATCAGCGCGCGGGCATGCGCAAGGACCAGGTTCTCGTTGCCGCGCAAATCACGCGGGATCTCTCCCCAGAGGCGCTGCACGCGGCGCGCATCATCCGCTTCGCCCAGCAGGCCGGTGTAGGCCTTGACGGTCCAGAGGGCCGCGTCGCCGGCGGCCGTCTGCCCATGCTTGCGCAGCGCCTTGAGGCGCCGGGCCGCCTCCCCCCATTCCTCCCGCTGCAATTGCAGCGGAATGAACAGGCGCAGGGCCTGCAGGTGCCGCGGCTCGCGCTCGAGTATCCCGGCGAGATGGCTCATGGCCGCGGCCTGCTCCCCGGCGCCGAGGTGAAGTTCCGCCCGCTCCAATGCGATCGCGTCCCGCGCCTCGGGCTGGGCCTTCTCGGCAAGCGAAAACCAGTGATTCCGGCGCTCGGCATCGCCGGAACCATGCGCCAGACGGGCGGCCGCCAGATATTGCAGCACGGGCGCCTGGCTTCTTTCCGCGGACCTGGCCAGCAGCCGCTCGGCGCGGGCGAGCCGGCCAGCGGCCAGCGCCGTGAGGCCACGCGCGACGCGCCGGCCGGTCCTCCTGGCGCTCGCTTTCGCCGCTCGTTCGGCCACGAGCCGCGGCGCCTGGCGGATCCTGCGCAGCAGCCCGGCCACGAACAGCAGCAGGGCGAGCAGGACGACGAGTATGGGAACGGTCATCTCTACCGCCCAACCCTGGAAGGATATGAGCACGTAGCCGGCGTCCCCGGCAAGGAACTGCGCCGCCACCGCCACCAGCAGCAGCACCAGGAGCACGATCAGCCCGGCGCGCATGTCAATCGGAGCGGATGTTCCGCAGGCGCTGCAGCGAAGACGCGATATCGGGCGTTTCCCGTCCCTGCGCCAGCTCCAGCAACTCGTCGATGTCGGCCAGCGTATCGGAAACGTCCGGATCGTCCCCCGCGTAGAGGCGCGCCAGTCGCCCCCGGGCGGCAACCAGGGCCGCGGCATAGGCCTGCAGGTCGCCCTGGATGTAGGCCAGGCGCGCCAGGTGCAGTTCCGCCGTCAGCAATCGCTGCAGCATTTCCGTATCGGTATCGGTCAGGAGCGTATCGACGCTGCCCTCGGTGCGCCGGATCGTGATCAGCGAGCGCAAAGCGCGCCGGGTGCTGGCCAGCGCCCGTTCCCAGCCCTGGTCCGGAAGTTCTTCCGCGGACGGCACTTCTCCGGCCGAGGGTCGGAGGTCCGGTTTGAGGCCCTCGACCCGGGCAAGAAGGGCGCCCAGGCGGACCACCACGCCCTGTATGTCGCGGGCCGGCATCCTTTCCAACGCCCGCGCCTGCTCCTGCAGTTCCGCCCGCACCGCGCCGTAGCGAGGATCGCCCACCTGGGCCAGCAAATCCAGCGCTTCGCGGACGGCCAACGCCGCTCCTTCATGGTCTTGCGCGAAACGGTTCTGGCGGTCGGCCAGGGCCAGCAGATTGTCGGCCGCGTCGAGGCGCCAGCGCACCTGCTGGCCCGCGGGCCGGCTTCCCAGCGCCTCCAGCGCCTGTTCGGCCGCTGCCAGTCGCACTTCCAGCGCGTCGCGCACCCGCTCGGACGCCCGCCTGGCGGCCTCGGCATCGGCCGCCTGCTGCGCGGCGTCCGCGTCGCGACGGCTCTCAAGCTCCTGGAGCCTTGCCTCGAGTTGCCCGATTCCGGCAACTTCCTGTTCAAGTTCCGCAACGCGGGACGGCAGACCGGCCAGGTAGTCATACCAGAGCCAGAAGCCCGCCGCGAACACGATCAGCGGGATCAGCCACAACCACCACAGGCGCCTGCGCGGAGCCGCTTTTTCGGTCTTCGACGAATCGGCCTTCGCGGGAGGGCTGCCGGCCGAAGCGGCCTTCTTCGCAGCGCCAGCCTTCGGCTTCGCCGCCTTGCCGGGGGGATTGGATTTTGCTCCCGCCATACGGTCCTCCGGTGCAATCCGGGTAGTCTATCAATTCAGTGCGCTAATTCTCCGCTTATGCGGACAATTCGATACTGGACAAACCGGCGGCCGATAACGCAACCTTGCCCACCATGAACGACGAATTCATTTCCGATCTGGCCCGTCGCCTGCGCAAGCTGGTTCCGCCCTCGGCCCAGGGAGCGGCGAAAGACCTGGAAACCAATTTCCGGGCCCTGCTCCAGTCCGCCCTGGGGCGGGGCGACTACGTGACCTTCGAGGAATTCGAGGCGCAAAAGCGTGTGCTTGAGCGCACGCGCAGGAAAGTCGAGGCGCTGGAGCAGGCCATGGCGGAGATCGAACCGCAACGAGACTGACCAGGACGGCGGGCCAGGGAAGGCAGTGAATCCATCGACGATCCACACGAGCGCGCTCAACGGCGTCGACGCCCCCAGCGTCACCGTGGAAGTGGGCATCACCAACGGACTGCCGGGCATCACCATCGTGGGCCTGGCAAAAAAGGAAGTGCGGGAAAGCGCCTCGCGGGTGCGCCACGCGCTGCGGAGTTCGAACTTCGAGATGCCGCCGAGCAGCATCACGGTAAACCTGGCGCCCGTGGAATTGCCCAAGAGCGGCGGGCGCTACGACATCCCCATTGCCCTGGGGATCCTGGTTGCAAGCAAGCAGATCGACCCGGCCGTGCTGGCGGGGGCCGAGTTCCTGGGCGAGTTGGCGCTGACCGGTGCGCTGCGGCCCGTCCCGGGCGTGCTGCCTTCCTTGCTCGCCGCTTCGCGGCGCGGCAGGACGCTGTTTCTTCCCGAGGCCAATTCCGCCGAAGCGGGGCTCGTGAGGGCGGCGCGCGCCGTAGCGGTGACCGACCTCAGGCAGCTCCTGGCCAGGCTGTACGCGCACGGCGAACCCGAGCGTATCGCCTACAGCGGCGACCGTGTCCGGGAGTCCGCCTACCCCGAGTTGAACGACGTGATCGAAATGGCGCAGGCCAAGCGGGCAATGGAAATCGCCGCCGCCGGGGCGCATAACCTGCTGTTGAACGGACCCCCGGGCGCGGGCAAGAGCATGCTGGCCAAACGCTTCCCGGGCCTCCTCCCGCCCATGAGCGAGAAGGAAGCGCTGGAAACCGCGTCGCTGCATTCGCTCAAGGGCATCGCGCTGGAGGAAAGCTGGCGGCGGCGACCCTTCCGCAATCCCCATCACACCTGCTCGGTCGCCGCGCTCGTCGGCGGCGGCGCGCGGCCCACTCCGGGCGAAATCTCGCTCGCCCACAACGGGGTGCTGTTCCTCGACGAGTTGCCCCAGTTCCGCCGCGACGCCCTGGAATCCCTTCGCGAACCGCTGGAAACCCGCAACATCGTCGTGTCCAGGGCCCGTTACACGGTCACCTTTCCGGCGCGCTTCCAGTTGCTGGCGGCAATGAATCCCTGTCCTTGCGGATTCGTCGGCGATCCGCAGCGCGAGTGCCGTTGCACTCCGGAGGCGGTGCGCCGCTACCAGGGACGGATATCCGGACCGTTTCTCGACCGCATCGACTTGAGGGTGCAGGTCTGCCGGCCGGCGCGCCCCATCCTGACCCACGATCCCCGCGATGGAAACGGAAACTCGAGCGCCCAGGTCCGGACGCGGGTCGTGGAAGCCCGGGAAATACAGATGGACCGAAGCACAAAATGCAATGCCGAACTGGAGGACGTCGAACTCCGCGGCCACTGCCGCCCACGGCAGGACGGACGGGCCCTGCTTGAACACGCCGCCCGGAAACTTCCGCTCTCGCCGCGCGCATGCGCACGAATCCTCAAGGTGGCCCGCACGATCGCCGACCTGGAATCCGCCGGCCGCGTGGCCGAGCCCCACATCGCGGAAGCTCTCGCACTGCGTGGAAGCGGCTTTTCCTGAATGCGAGCGGCCGCAACCCGATTGACGCCCGGCGCCGTTCGCGTCTAACGCCGATAGATGCCGCCGGGCTCGATCAGGCCGAGCCACCAGAACAGGATGATCAGCAGGAAGAGAGCCGCGGAAAGCGCCACGCGCCACGCGAGCGATCGCGCCATTCGGCCCGGATCGCCCTTCGCGGCCACCATGTGGTACAAACCCGACCCCAGGCTGGCGATAATAGCCAGCAGCAGCACGACGATGAGTGCTCGAATCATCTTCCTTTTCCGGCGCGAAACCGCATGATAACTCGGCCTTCCCACCGGCGCTCCGGCGTCCGCAACCTCCTGCTCATGTTCCTGGGCCTGGCGGTGTTCGGCTCGCTGGGGACCTGGCAATTGAACCGCTCCGCGGAAAGGCGCGCGGTGCTGGACGCGTTCGAAAGCGCCGAGGCGTCGCTGCCGGTCGGCGGGCTGGCGTCGGTGCCGACCGGCGGAGACAACACGCGTGTGCGCCTGACCGGACGCTACCTGGCGGACAGGCAGGTGCTGCTCGACAACATGACCCACGAGGGCATGCGGGGCTACCACGTTCTGACACCGCTCGAAACGGCCGAGAGCCTGGTGATGGTGAATCGCGGTTTTGTGGCCGGCGGGCCGGACCGCTCGGAACTGCCGGACCTGGCGGTAAGCGGGGGCCAGCGCGAGGTGGTCGGAATAGCGGTCCCGTACTTCCGGCGCGGCCTTCAACTGGAGGAAGAGGCCGCGGAGGCCGCCTGGCCGCGACGGATGGTCTATCCGACCGCCGATCAGTTGCGCGGCCTGTACGAATCGCCGCTGCCCGGCTACCAGATCCTGCTGGGCGGCGAGGAGCCGGACGGCTACGTGCGGGCCTGGCGTCCCTACGGCATGGCGCCGGAGCGGCATCTGGCCTACGCCGTGCAGTGGTACGGCCTGGCCGCGGCCGCGGCCGGAATCTGGCTGGCGGTAACCTTGAGACGCGGGAGAACGCGGGATGCGAATTAATACGAAGCAACTCCAGATCATTGCGATAGCCGCACTGTTCCTGGTTCCGGTGATCGTCGCCTGGTTCCTGTACTCGGGCCGGGCCGGACTTGATCCCGGGCCGGACGCTCATGGCGTGCTGGCCGACCCGCCGGTCGAACTCGGCGACATCGATCTGCCGCCGGGCGGCGACGCCGGGGCCGAGGGCCGCCTGACCGGGCGCTGGACTTTCCTCTACCTCGAGCGGGACGAGTGCGGGACCGTCTGCGAGGAAGCGCTGATCCGCATGCGCCAGGTCCGGCTGGCGCTGGGCAAGGACGCGAACCGGGTGCAGCGCGTGTTCCTGCCTTTGGTCGGAGACCCGGATTACGAAATGGCGGCGCAGGCCTTCCCGGGCATGGTGGTCCTGGCCGACGGGGCGCCCGGGCGCAGCGAGTTGATCGAGCGCATCGGAGCCCGCCAGCCGGGAGAGGTCCTGCTGGTGGACCCGCTCGGGAACCTGATTCTGAGCTATCCGCCCGGCCTTGATCCCGACGGCCTGTTCCGCGACGCGAAGCACCTCCTGAGGCTGTCGAAGATCGGCTGACGCAGCGGGGTTCCCGCATGGACGTTACCCACATCCTGGAACCGCTGAACACCGCCCAGCGCGAAGCGGTAACGGCCGGCGAACAGCCGGTCCTGGTGCTGGCCGGCGCCGGCAGCGGCAAGACGCGCGTGCTCGTGCATCGCGCCGCCTGGCTGGTCGCCGCCCACGGCGCTTCGCCGTGGAACCTCTACGCCGTCACCTTCACCAACAAGGCCGCCAACGAGATGCGCACGCGCATCGAAACGCTGCTGGAGACACCCACCCGCCAGCTCTGGATCGGCACGTTCCACGGCCTGGCGCACCGGCTCCTGCGGCGGCACTGGAGCGAAGCGGGGTTGCGGCAGGATTTCCAGATTCTCGACGCCTCCGATCAGCTTCGGCTGATCAAGCGGCTGCTGAGCGACGAGCGAATCGACGAGCGGATGATCACGCCGCAGTCGCTTCAGCACTTCATATCCGGCGCCAAGGAAGCGGGCCTGCGGCCGCGGCAGGCGCCCGCCGGCTCCGCGCCCTACGGCGAAGAGAGGAAGCAGCTATACGCCCTCTACCAGAAGCGCTGCGAGACCTACGGGCTGGTGGATTTCGGCGAACTGCTGATGCGCTCCACGGAACTCCTGCAGGATTCCTCCGAACTGCTGGCCCGCTACCGGGAACGCTTTCGCTGGCTGCTGGTGGACGAATTCCAGGACACCAACGGCATCCAGTACGACTGGCTGAAGCTGCTGTGCGGAACCAGCGGCGTGCCTTTCGCGGTGGGAGACGACGATCAGTCCATCTACCGCTGGCGCGGGGCGCAAGTCGAGAACATCCGGCATTACACCCGCGATTTCCGCGACGTTCGGATGGTGCGGCTGGAGCGCAACTACCGCTCCACGGCAACCATCCTCAAGGCGGCCAACGCGGTCATCGCGAACAACGCCTCACGGTTCGGCAAGAAGCTGTGGACCCGCGGAGACCGGGGCGCTCCGGTACGCCTGTTCGCCGCCTATAACGAATGGGACGAAGCCAACCAGGTCGTAAGCCGCGCGCGCGAACACGACACCGGTTCCCTGCGCGACCTGGCCGTGCTGTACCGCTCCAACGCCCAGTCGCGGGTGTTCGAGGAAGCGCTGGTGGGCGCGGGCATTCCCTACCGCGTCTACGGGGGACTGCGGTTCTTCGAGCGGGCCGAGATCAAGGATGCGCTCGCCTATCTGCGCCTTGTGGCCAATCGGGGCGACGACCCTTCGTTCGAACGGGTCGTGAACAACCCGCCGCGCAGGATCGGCGAGGCAACCATGCGCGCCGTTCGCGGTTACGCCGGGCGCCGCGCGCTGACACTCTGGGATGCCGCCGGACAGTCCGAGCAATTCCTCAACTCCCGGGCAGCGGGGGCGCTCAAGGGTTTTCTGGCCCTGATCGAGTCGCTGGCCGAGGACACAGCGCATCTGGAACTCGGCGAACAGGTCAGCCGGGTCGTGCGCGGCAGCGGACTGGTCGAAAGACTGGCAGCCTCAGGCAGCGAGACCGACCGCATGCGGGTCGAAAATCTCGACGAACTGGTCAACGCCGCGCAGATGATCGAGGAATCCATGCAGGACCGGCCGGTGTCTCCGCTTAACGCCTTCCTCGCCCACGCGGCACTGGAGAGTGGCGAGGACGGCGCGGCCGACGACGACGCGGTGCAGCTGATGACCATGCACGCCGCAAAAGGCCTGGAGTTTCCGGTCGTGTTCCTGACGGGCATGGAAGAGGGCCTGTTCCCGCACAGCCGTTCGATGCACAGCGAGGCGGAACTGGAGGAGGAGCGCAGGCTGTGCTACGTGGGTATTACCCGGGCGATGACGGAACTCAACCTGAGCTATGCGGACGTTCGCCGGTTGCGCGGCCAGGAACACCGCAATCGCCCTTCGCGCTTTCTTTCGGAGATTCCGGCGGAATTGCTCGAGGAAGTGCGCCCTCAGCCCAATGTTTCGCTGCCCGTGCGCATGGGTGGGGCGGCCCCGGGAACGGATAAACCCGACGCCGGGGCGGGACCGGCGCTTGGCCAGCGAGTCTCGCATCCGAAATTTGGCGACGGGGTGGTACTCAACCGCGAAGGAGCCGGGGACCATGCGCGGGTGCAGGTCAATTTCGAACGACACGGATCAAAATGGCTGGTCGTGGCCTATGCGCGCCTGGAATTGATATAGTTTCGCCGGGCCTTTGCGCTCGAAGCCCATGCGCTTGAACAAATGAAGATACTGATCCTCGGGGCCGGCGTCGTGGGCTCCACGATCGCCGAGCGTCTTTCCCGCGAACCCGAAAACGAGATCACGATCGTGGATCTCGACGCCGATATCCTGCGGGGCATACACGAACGCATGGACGTGCGCACCGTTGCCGGCCATGCCTCGCGGCCCGGAGTTCTGGATCACGCCGGGGCCGGGGCCGCGGACCTGGTCATCGCCGTAACCGGCAACGACGAAGTGAACATGGTGGCCTGCCAGGTCGTGCATTCGCGCTACCGCGAGTTCGAGGCCGGCGCGAGGCGTCGCACCAAGATTGCGCGCCTGCGTTACACCGAGTACAGCGGGATCGCCGCGCTGTTCGGCCCTGACGGATTGCCGGTGGACGTTGCCATCGCCCCGGAAGACCTGATTACGCGTTACGTGGAGCAACTCGTCCGTTTCCCCGGCGCCTCGCAGGTGCTGGAGTTTTCCGATGGACGGGCGTTGTTGCTGGGCGCCGAGGCCAGGGCCGGCTCCTGGCTGGTGGGCAGAACTCCCGCCGAACTGGGCGAGCGCAGCATCAAGGGCCGGATCGCCGCCGTGTACCGCTCCGGTCACGCCCAGACCGTCAACGGGCGGACCGTCATCGAGAACGGCGACGACGTGTACTTCATCGCCGGATCCGACGATGTCCGGCCCCTGCTATCGGCGCTGAGACCCGAGCCTCAGGACGTGCGCAACATCATGATTGCAGGGGGCGGCAACATTGGCGCGAGAGTGGCCGAGTCGCTCCAGAACCACTTTCAGGTGAAGCTGATCGAGCGCTCGGCCAAACGCGCCCGGCAGGTGGCCGAACGGCTCGGCCGAGTCATCGTGCTGCACGGCGACGCCACCCACGAGGAACTCCTGATCGAGGAGAATATCGAGCGCATGGATGCATTCGTGGCGCTGATGAACGCCGACGAGGCCAACCTTCTGGCGGCCGGACTGGCCAAGCGGGCGGGCTGCAAGCGTGTCATGGCGCTGGCCAACCGCCAGGCCTATGCCGCGCTGGCCGGGCAGATGGGTATCGACGTGTCGATTTCGCCCGCCCAGATTACGATCAGCGAACTCCTGCGGCACATACGCCAGGGCGACGTCGCCAGGGTGCATTCGCTGCGCTTCGGCCGCGCCGAGGCGATCGAGGGTGTGGCGCACGGCGGCGACGGACAGCGATCGCTTGTGGGCCGCGCGGTCGGAGAAATCAATCTGCCGCACGGCACCTCGATCAGCGCGATCGTACGCGACGGCGAGGTGCTGCCTCTTGACGACGATACGACGGTGCGCGACGACGATCACGTCATTCTCTTCATGACCAACCCGCGGGCCAAGGCGCAGATCGAACGGCTGTTCGAGGACGAAGCCTGACAAGGGCGCCCCCATGCAGATAGCGCTAGTCGGCAGCGTGCTGGGCCGCTTGCTCATGCTGTTCAGCGTAACGATGCTGACGCCGCTGCCCGTGGACCTGTACTACGGCGAAGGCGCCTGGCCGGTATTCACGCTCAGTTTCGCCGCCGCCCTCGCGGCCGGGTTTCTGATCTGGCTGCCGGCGCGCCGGGCGCGGGGCGAACTCAAGCTGCGCGACGGTTTCCTGATCGTGGCGTCCTTCTGGGTGGTTCTCGGCAGCTCCGGCGCACTGCCCCTGCTTTTTGTCCAGGTGCCCGAGCTCTCCTTCACCGACGCCATGTTCGAGGCGATATCGGGGCTGACGACCACCGGGGCCACCGTGCTGACCGGGCTTGACGAAGCGCCGAAGGCGATCCTGTACTACCGGCAACAACTCCAGTGGCTCGGCGGACTGGGAATCGTCGTGCTGGCCGTGGCCGTGCTGCCCATGCTGGGCGTGGGCGGCATGCAGCTCTACCGCGCCGAAACACCGGGACCCATGAAGGACACCCGCCTGACTCCGCGCATCAAGGAAACCGCCAAGGCGCTCTGGTACATCTACCTGGCGCTGACCATTGCCTGCGGTGCGGCCTACAAGGTGGCCGGCATGGGCTGGTTCGATGCCGTGTGCCATGCCTTCTCCACCGTCGCGATCGGTGGTTTTTCTACCCACGACGCCAGCTTCGCCCATTTCCCCCAAACGAGCATCCGCCTGATCGCGATCGTGTTCATGTTTCTGGCGGGCATCAATTTCGCGCTGCATTTCATCGCCTTCAACCGGCGCACGCTGGCTGGGTATTTCCGCGACGCGGAATTCCGAGCCTATGCCGTCGCCCTGCTGGCGCTGTGCGCGCTGGTCGTGGGCGGCCTGCTGCTCTACGGCTGGAAGGAAGATCCTTCCATGGCGCTGATCGACGGCCTTTTCCAGTCGGTGTCCATCATGACGACCACCGGCTTTACCACCTCCAATTTCTCGCGCTGGCCGGGCATCCTCCCGATGCTGCTCATACTGGCCGCCTTCATGGGCGGATGCGCCGGCTCCACGGCCGGCGGCATGAAGTGCGTGCGAGTGTTGCTGCTGGTCAAGCAGGGCATACGCGAGGTGCGCCGCCTCGTGCATCCGAGCGCCGAAATCCCGGTAACGCTCGGCAGCACGCCGGTTTCGACCCGCGTGGTCGATTCGGTGTGGGGCTATTTCGCCGTCTACATGGCCGTTTTTATCGTGATTCTGATCGTCCTGCAGGCGGCCGGCCTCGACTCCTTCACGGCATTCTCGGCCGTGGCCGCCACCCTCAATAACCTGGGTCCCGGGCTGGGTGAGGTCGCTACCGGATACGGCGGCATCGGGGTGACCGCCAAGTGGGCCTGCATCGTGGCCATGCTGCTGGGCCGCCTGGAGATCTTCACCTTCCTGGTGCTCATCTCACCGACCTTCTGGCGCCCATGAGTTTCGTGCTGAAGGTAGCCGGCGCGGTCGAGCGTGCGATCGTCCGCACGGGCGAGGCGGTTGCCTGGCTCACGTTCGTCATGACCGTCGTGACCTGCCTGGTCGCGGTGTTGCGTTACGGCCTGTCCCTGGGGTGGATCTGGCTCCAGGAAACGATCACCTGGATGCACGCCGCGGTATTCCTGCTGGCCGCCGGCTACACCCTGGCGCGCGACCAACACGTGCGCGTGGACATCTTCTACCGCGAGATGAGCCGGAGGCGCCAGGCGCTGGTGAACCTGTCCGGATGCGCGCTGTTCCTGTTGCCGCTGTCGGCCGGTCTGCTGCTGGGTAGCCTGGAGTACGTGCAGACCTCGTGGCTGATTCAGGAGTCCTCCCGCGAGGCGGGCGGCCTGATCTATCCCTTCCCCTCGTTGCTCAAGACCCTGTTGCCCGTTACCGGCGGAATCATGACGTTGCAGGCGCTGGTGATCTGCGCACGCAGCGTGGCCGAGTTGCTCGGGCCCTCTGAAACGGCGGAGCCCTCCCTGGGAGCGAAGGCGTCCCGCCTTCGTGGAGGGCGGGACGCCCTCCCCCCCGGGGAAGATCGGCCCGGCGGCGGAGCATAGCGATGTACTGGCCGGCCTTCGCGCTCTTCGTTTGCGTGGTGCTGCTCCTGCTTGCCGGCTTCCCGGTGGCCTTCACGCTGGGCGGAACGGCACTCCTGTTCGCGCTGGGAGGCGCCCTGGCCGGCATCTTCGACATCTCCTTCCTGGGCACGATGCCCAACCGCCTGTTCGGGATCATGAGCAACGAAACGCTGGTAGCGGTTCCGCTGTTCGTGTTCATGGGCGTCACGCTGGAGCGGGCGCAAATCGCGGAAGACCTGCTGGACTCGCTCAGCCGGATGTTCGGAGGTCTCCCCGGCGGGCTCGGAATCGCGGTCATCATCGTGGGGATGCTGCTGGCGGCCAGCACCGGCATCGTGGGCGCCACGGTCATCACCATGGGTCTGCTGGCGCTGCCCACCATGCTGAAACGGGGCTACGACCCGGCCATTGCCACCGGCGTCATCAGCGCTTCCGGCACCCTGGGGCAGATCATCCCGCCATCGATCGTTCTGGTGCTGCTGGGCGACGTGCTTTCCTCGGCCTACCAGGAAGCCCAGCTTGCCCAGGGGGTGTTCGCGCCCCGGACGGTCTCGGTGGGCGACCTGTTCATGGGCGCGCTGCTGCCGGGCCTGATGTTGGTGGCGTTGTACGCCGCCTGGATGCTGATCCTCGCCGTTTTTCGCCCGGCCTCGGTTCCCGCTCGCCAAGCGACCGGTGACGACCCTCCGCCGGCTGCAGACGGCCCCGAAACACTGCCGTCCCCGGCCGAACGGTTCGCCGAAATGGTGCTCCGGCCGGCGGCGCGCCTGGTCCGTCTGCTGGCCGCCCTGGCGCCGCCGCTGGTGCTGATCGCGGCCGTGCTCGGTTCGATCATCCTGGGACTCGCCACCCCCACCGAAGCGGCCGGTGTCGGAGCAGTCGGAGCGATGCTGCTGGCCGCTCTGCGGCGCAAGCTGAGCCTGGCCCGGATTCGCGAGGTCGCGCGCTCCACGGCGCGGGTCAGCAGCATGGTGTTTCTGATACTGATCGGCGCGTCGGTGTTCTCGCTGGTGTTTCGGGGCTACGGCGGCGACGAGATTGTGCGCGAGTTCCTGATGTCGCTTCCCGGCGGCGTCTTCGGGGCGGTGCTGCTGGTCATGCTGGTGATGTTCCTGCTCGGCTTCGTTCTGGACTTTATCGAGATCACCTTCGTGGTGGTGCCGATCGTCGGCCCCGTGCTGCTGTCGATGGGCCTGGACCCGGTCTGGCTGGGCGTGATGATCGCGATCAACCTGCAGACATCGTTCCTGACCCCGCCGTTCGGCTTTGCGCTGTTCTACCTGCGTGGCGTGGCGCCGCCTGAAGTGCCCACCACAGCCATTTACCGGGGCGTTGCGCCCTTTATCGCGATCCAGCTCGCGGCGCTGGCGCTGCTGGCGCTGTGGCCGGAGATCGCGACCTGGCTGCCCGGGGCGCTCTACGGCGGATAGGCGTCACGGGGCGCCCGTAGTGGGCCGAACCGGCATTCCGCCGGCCCCGCGCTAAAACTCGAACCGTATCCCCAGGCGTATCCGGTACACGGACCGGGAGCGGCTCGCGATCGCCCTGGGTTCGGCGTCGAAAGAGTTGAAGCGGTACGCGCAGTCGGTGCGGTACCGGCAGGCCGTTCGCGGGGCGTCGCCGGTCAGGGCGGGGGCGGCATCGACTCCCAGGGCCGCAACGTCGGCGGCGCGCACAAGGTCGGCGCGCACGACCGCGGCCTGACCGTTGCTTGGGCCGAAATCGAAGCGTCCCCATTGCGAGTTCAGCAGGTTGGGAAAATTCTCGACGTCGAGCACCAGCCGGACCCGGTTCTCGCCGACCCACCGGGCCAGTCGCGCCGCTCCGGGCAATTCGACCTGAATGCGCAGATCCCAGATCCGGTTCCAGCCGCTGACTTCGGAGTACGGCGCGTGGATGCCGCCCGGCACCGCTTGCACGTAGTTCTCGAAGCGGCTGCGGTCGAAAGTCGAGGCGTACACGACGGCCGGATCGTCCACCGCCGGGATGTACAGCGGGTCCGCGTCGAAGGGGCTTTCCCCGGCGCCGGCCCGGCCGAACAGCGCGTTGCCGCGATCGACATCGAAGGTGTAGGTGAACTGACGCCCGGAGAAGACCCGCCCGAATACGTCGATCCGCGTGTTCAACGGTCCGATCGCGCGTTCGTAGCCAAGGCGCAGCTTCCACGAATGCGTGGTCTCATGGGGCGAGCGGCGGGCCTGGGGATCGTTGCGGTCCGCCACGGTGAGCGCGCGCCAGTTGGAGATGCCCCTGGCCGAGGTGCCCTCCGCAACGGCTTCCACGTCCTGCCGGGCGTAGCTGGCCGAGAAATCCACGCCGAAGTCGTAGCTTTTCGAAACGGCAAGGGACCAGACATGCGCGCGGCCGCCGGCGTGATTGCCCAGCGCGGTCAGATTGAGATAACCGAGCGCGTCGAGGTCCGCATAGATCCTTCTTCCGTCCGGCGCCTCGCCCGGGGGCTGGGCGCCCGCAAGATCGGTGTGGGCAAGGTTTCGCCATATGAAGCTTCGATGCGCGCTCGTGTGCAGGTACTGAACCGTGCCGAGAAAGTCCCGCCCCAGGACCGGGAGGTCGAATTCGCGCTGCACCCGCACCGACGCCTTCCAGTCCGCGGGCATATCGAAATCCTCCGCGATCGCGTCCACGGGCACGGCGGCGCCGGCGGCCACCTGGCGCAGCAGCGTCTCCGGCACCGAGAACGGCGTGACGCCGGCGGCCCCGGCGAGTCGCGCGAATACGACCGGCGGCTGAAACGCATTGGAGATCCATACCTGCGGTTCGCCGCCCGCGAAAAGGCCCACGCCGCCGGAGATCACCGTGCGCTCAAGGCCCGAATAGCGCAGACCCAATCGGGGCATCCACGCATCGGCCCCGTCCAGATTCGCGTCGGTGCGCACGCCGTAGGACGCGAAGACGGCATCGCTGTACGCCGGGGTGTCCCCCTGCGCGATGCGCTCGTAGCGCAGTCCCGCGGTCAGTTCCAGCTCGGGCGAAACCGTCCAGGCATCCTGCACGAAGAATGCGCGCCTGCGGTAGCCCCAGTCCGCAGCCGCGTCGCGCGGATCGTTGGAGACCGCGTTGATATAGTCGACACGCGCGACCCCGCCGAGAACCGCCTGAAGGCCGTCGAACACGAACCGGCCCCTAGAGCCCGGCACGAACAGGTTGTACAAATCGAAGCGCCCCACTTCCAGACCCGCCTTGAGCAGGTGATCGCCGAACAGGTAGTCGATGTCGGCATAGAACTGCACACGCTCGTCTTCGTATTCGTTGGCGTGACGGAACCGGTCGCAGCCGGCTGTGAGTGTCACCGGTTCGGTCAAGAGTCCTTCAAGCCCGGTGCCCGCGGCCTGCGCGGGTGCGAGGTCAAACTCCAGCATGCCTACGCCGGGACCCGCCCGGCAAAGCTGGCCGCGGGTGAAAGTCTTGCGGCTGAGCCGCACACCGCTTGAGAGGCGGTCCGTCCAGTCGGAATAGAACTGCAGCGACACCGCGTCCAGTTCGGTGGGCACGTCGTACCAGGCCGACTCGAACCGGTCCCCCTGCCAGCGGGTGTCGCCCTCCTCGCTGCGCTGCCAGCTCAGCGACAGCCGGTGCGCCGCCGCCAGGTTCCAGTCCACTTTCGCCAGCGACCGCCTCGAACGGGTCGGCGTGTCGGCGGCGGACCGCCCCAGTGGATCGTAGCCGTAGGTTTCCTGCACGATCCGGCCGAGCGCTTCGAACAGGCCGGGACGAATGCCGCGGGCCGCATCGAACGCGGTGAAGTCCACCGGGGAGGCCGACTCGAACTCGTCGTGGGAGAGGAACACGAACAGGCGGTCCCTGACCAGCGGGCCGCCCAGCGACACGCCGGTTTCGGTCTCCGTGAACGGCGCCGGAGCGAATTGGCCTCCGTCGTAATTGTTGCCGACCAGGCCGTCGTGGTGGAGGTAGTGAAAGACCGCGCCTTCCCACTCGTTGCCGCCCGAACGGGTCGTGATCTGCACGAGTCCGCCGGTAAACCCGCCGGCGGCCACCGAGTAGTCCGAAGCCACCAGCGAGACCGACTCCACGGCGTCGAGGTTGATCGGCGAGCGTTCGGTGGCGTAGGTGTTGGTGCCCAGACCGAAATCGTCCTGCTGCAGCACCCCGTCGATGGCCAGGCCGTTGAACCGCGGATTGGCGCCGGCAACCGCCAGATGCCCGACGCCGTCGGACTGCGCCAGCGGGTCCGTCAGCAGCGTGCGGATCGCGTCCCGGTGGATCGCGGGCTGCCTGGCGATGTCGACGGACGTGTAGGCGGAACCCACGCCGTTGTTCAGTTCGTGGACCGCACGCACCGGCGCCGTGACCACGATTTCCTCAACCGCGGCGCGTTCGAGGCCGATGATCAGAGGGCTCTGCGTGCCGGGCCGCAGAGTGACGCCCGTAACCAGCGCATCGCGAAAACCCGCGGCGCGCACGCGGATGTCGAACGGTCCGCCCACCCGCAGGCCGCTTTGGAAGAACGCGCCGTTCTGCAGCGTCAGCGCCTGCGCGGCGGTCCCCGAGGGCCGATGCACGATCGAGACCCGCGCATTCGCTACCGCTACGCCCCCCGGGTCCCGCACGACGCCGCTCAGGCTCGCCGAAACGGCGCCGTGTGCGTGCCCGGCCAGGACCGTGCAGAGCAGCAGGAGCAGCCACGCCCGTTGCGCGCACGCGCGGCTCCGCAAACGCAGTTTCATTCCAACCCCCGTTAGCCGCCGTCCAATGCGCGCGGCAGCGGCGATTGTACCCACGCGCCGGATGTCGAAAATCCCGGGGCTATTCGCTCGATTGCTCTTCCGGCGGCGGGTAGGCGAGGATGAAATTGTCGCGGTTGGGCATGCGCACGTCAGGCAGCGTTTGAGCGTTCATCGCTTCGTCCTCCGCGACGATTCCGTTCAGGTACAGCAGATACGCCGTCAACGCATAGACCTGGTCGTCGCTGAGCGACTGCGGCTGCTGGTACGGCATCGTGCGGCGGATGTAGTCGAACACGACGGGCGCGTACGGCCAGAAGCTGCCCACGGTCTTCAGCGGCGCCGGGCCGTCGAGCGTGCCGTGCCCGCCCACCAGGACATCGTTCAACTGGCCCTGTCCCTCGACGCCATGGCAGGAGAAGCAGTACAGCGTATAGACGGGTTCCCCCTCAAGCGCCGTGCCCGATCCGGGCGGGAGCCCCTCACCGTCCGGCTCGACGCTGATTTCCCATTCGGCGACTTCCTCCGGAGTGGCTTCGACGCCCAGTTCCGGCCCTTCCTGGGCCGTTACGAGGGCAGCCAGGGCAAAGACGGCGACCGCCGTCAGGCTACGCATAAACATTGCTTACCTGGCCTTCGCTGTCGATCCCCCAGGCCTGAATACCGTTGTAGTGGTAGGCGAACTTCCTGCCCTTGGCCGCGATGATCGCCTCGCGGGTGGGCTGCACTGCGCCGGTTTCGTCCACGGCGCGGCTCAGGATCGCGGTTTCGGCCCCGTTCCAGCGCCACGCCATGCGGAATCGCGTCACGGCCTTGTCCAGCACGGGTTCGCACAAGGCCGCCTCGCCCCAGGTGGCGCCGCCGTCCGCGGAAACCTCGACCCGGGCGATCCGGCCCCGGCCCGACCAGGCCATGCCGGAGATCTGGTACAGCCCGGCGCCTTTCAACTCCAGACCCGGCGACGGCGACGTGATCACCGACTTGACGTCCATCGGGTAGGTAAAGATCAGCGACCGCCCATCGGGCAGGAGGTCGGTGTACTTGGAGGTCTCTTCGCGGGTCATCGACGGCGCCGCGGTCACCTTGATCCGGCGCAGCCACTTGATGCTCATGTTGCCCTCGTATCCCGGCAGGAACAGCCGCAAGGGGTATCCCTGCTCCGGCCGCAGGCGCTCCCCGTTCTGGTAAACCGCGAGCAAGGCGTCGTCCATGGCCTTGGCCAGCGGTACGCTGCGGTTCATCGCCGCGGCATCGGCGCCCTCGGCCATGATCCAACTGGCCGCCGGATCGACGCCGGCCTCGTCCAGCAGAATTGAAAGCGGCACGCCGGTCCACTCGCTGCACGACACCAGGCCGTGCAGCACGCCGCAGGTGTCGTTGATGGGCCGGCGGGGAAGCCCCGCCAGGTAGCTGTTGCCCGAACACTCGATGAACTGAATGCGCGACACCATCGGATAGCGCGACAGCGCGTCCATGTCGAAGAACAGGTCGCGATCGACCATCCCGTGAATGAGCAGCCGGTGCCGGTCCGGATCGATGTCCGGAATCCCGCTGTGGTGGCGCTCGAAGTGCAGGGGGTTCGGCGTGATCATTCCCTCCAGCGCTTCCAGCGGCGTCCAGGATCCGCCCGCCCCGTCGGCGCCGGTGGCGGCCAGGATCCGGCGCTTGACATGATCTTCATAGGGCGAGCGGCTTCCGTAACCGCTCAGCGGCCGGCCCGGCGCCCGCATCCAGGGCGGCAGGTCCTTCGCCGGCGCCGCCGTCATCAGCCCCAGCGAGCCAGCTCCCAGCACCGCGGCGCCTCCCTTGAGAAAGAGGCGCCGGTGCAGCAGGCCGTTACCGGCTACAGTTTCGAGATTCTCCAGTTTCCGTTCGGACATGGATGCCGCCGGGTCGCCGCTGTCTGATCCAGGTCAGCCGCGGGCGGCCACGGCGGCGCGCTCGCCGATGTCCAGCCATTCGTTCACCTGCTGCTGGAAGGCGGCGTACGAGGCGTAGATGCGCGCTGCGTTTTCGTCGCGGGCAACGAGTTCGTCGATGACCTCCTGCGAGCGCAGGCGCAACTCCGCTATCACCGAGTCGGGGAAGGGTCGGATCTCGATCTTGCCTTCATTGCGAAGCTGCTGAAGGAACTGGGCGTTGCGGGCGCTGTACTCGGCGCCCAACAGGCTGTCCATATGGCCGCACGCGGACTTCACGATGTCCTGAAGATCCTCCGGCAGCGCGTCCCAGGCCTCCTGATTGATCGAGACTTCCAGGATCGCGCCCGGTTCGTGCCAGCCCGGATAGTAGTAGTACTGCGCCACTTCATGCAGGCCGAAACCGACATCGTTGTACGGCCCCACCCACTCGGTGGCGTCCACGCTGCCGGTCTGCATCGCGGTATAGATTTCGCCGCCCGGCAGCATCACAGGCGTGCCGCCCGCGCGTTGCAGCACTTCGCCGCCCAGGCCCGGGATCCGCATCTTGAGGCCCTTGAGGTCGTCGGGCGAGTTGATTTCGCGGTTGAACCAGCCGCCCATCTGGGTGCCGGTGTTGCCGCCGGTGAACACCATGACGCCGAACGGTTCGTAGAGTTCGCGCCACAGCTCCATGCCGCCGCCGTAGTGCAGCCAGGCGGAAGATTCCGCGGGGGTCATGCCGAACGGTATCGCGCCGAAGAACTGGGCCGCCTCCACCTGCGCCTTCCAGTAGTACGAAACGCCGTGCCCGATTTCCGCGGCGCCCGCGGACACGGCATTGAACACCTCGAACGGCGGAACCAGCTCGCCGGCCGCATAGACCTGCACCCTGATCCTGCCGGCGGAAGCCCGGTTAATGGTTTCCGCCAGCAGGGTGGCGGAGGTACCGGTACCCGGAAAGTTCGGCGGCCAGGTCGTGACCATCTTCCAGTTGAATGTCTCGCCCGGCGAGGCGGGCGAGGCGGCGCCGGCCGCCGGCTGTTCCCGGCCGCAACCGGCCAGCGCCACGGCGCCGGCGCCGAGTCCGGCAAGAAGCTGTCTGCGTTTCATATCTTTCCCCTGATTCGTTACTTCATCAGTCGTCATCGCCGGGTTCACGGAAATCGGACATCAGCACCTTGATCCGGTGATCGCTGAAGCGCCGGCCGTCCAGGTGCGTGCCGCGCATGTAGTGGCCCTGCCACTTCTCCGCGGGGCGGCGGAACCGGTCCACCTCCAGCTCCTTGTTGAAATTACCCCGCGACCGGCTCCACTGAATGTGCTCTTTCGCCAGCTCCGGATCGGACGACAGCGGCCGGACGACGGCGGCGAACGATTCGGCGTATTGCCGCGGAATCGGAACCAGCCGGCACACCGGTTCGTCCTTCTCGAAGGTCACCCAGGTACGTTTACGGGTAAAGCGCCAGTTCATCGTGAACGTATAGGGCGCCCAATCGGTCTCGATGATGCCTTCCAGCGGCGCGATGGCGTCCTTGGCCGTGTTGGCCAGGCCCTTGCACCAGAGGTTGTGGCCCTTGCTGGTGCGAAACAGGTAACCGAGCGTGAAGGTAAGCACGCCGCTTCCGAAATGAGCGCTGACCAGTTCGGATTTTTCGCCGGGAAAGCGAATCTCCACGCCCTCCTTGGCCGGCTTGCCGTTCCAGCGCGCCCTGAATTCGACCGGACAGAGCACGTCCCAGCCGGTCTGGTTGGCGATCAGCAGCGGCAGGCAGCGGTTGGCGAAGTGATCCACCGTCGCGTCCATCCACTCCCTGGCGCGCGCGGCGCGGCGCAGCTTCATCGGCCGCTCTATCAGCGGATAGGCGATGATCTCGAGTTTGTCGCTCACGAAGCCCGCCCAATCTCAGGCAACACGGTGCCGTAAGGGTACACTTGCCGGCGTGTTGGCGCATCTCCGCTCCGCCCCGGCAAACCGGGCCCGGTTCCCTTCCCGAGAAACCGTGCCGCGTCGCAGCACGGCATTCGCATCGATCCTGATTGCGCTGGCGCTTTCGGGCTGCGGCTTCAGCGGGGCGCTCTACCTCCCTGAAGATAACCCGCCGCCGCCGCAGGAGCAGCCTGTGCCGGAAGACGAAGGCCCGGCAGCCGAAGCAGGGGCATGAACAGGCTCCTGCTGGTCGACGGAACGGCCTACCTCTTTCGCGCTTACTACGCGCTTCCCGCGTTCACCACGGCCGACGGACGGCCCACCGGCGCGCTGCACGGCGTGGTGAGCATGATCCAGCGGCTGCTTCGCGAAGAACCCCCCGACCTGCTGGCGTTCGTGATGGACGCGCCCGGACCCACGTTCCGCGACGAGATCTACCCGGAGTACAAGGCCAATCGCGACGTGATGCCGGAAGACCTGCGCGAGCAGATCGAGCCGGTCGTGAACGTGGTCGAGGCGATGGGCGTGCCGCTGCTGCGGATCGGCGGAGTGGAAGCCGACGACGTGATCGGAACCCTCGCGGCCCAGGCCCGGGAAGAGGGGCTCGACACGCTGATCTCGACCACCGACAAGGACTTCGCCCAGCTCGTCGGGCCAAACGTCCGGCTGGTCAACTGGACCAACAACCGCGTCATGGACAGCGCGGCGGTGGAGGAAAAGTTCGGCGTCCCGCCGGAGCGGATCCGCGATTACCTCGCCCTGGCCGGCGACACCTCCGACAACATCCCGGGCGTGCGCGGTGTGGGACCGAAGACCGCCGCGAAGTGGCTGCAATCGTACGGCAGCCTGGAAGCCGTAAAGGAGAATGCCGCCGAGATTCGCGGCAAGGCCGGAGAAACCCTTCGGGCCAGCTTCGCCGACGTGGACCTGTCCCTTGAGCTGGCCACCATCCGCGAGGACGTGCCGCTCGACACGACCCCGCGCGACCTGAGGCTCAGGGCGCCGGACATGGACGCGCTCGAAGCGCTGTGCACGACGTTTGAACTCAACACCTTTCTTCGCAGCCTCCGCCAGTCGGTTCCCGCCTCCCCCAAGCAGGCGGAGTACGCGACGGTCCTGAACTCCGAACAGCTTGACGAGTGCCTCGCCCGGCTGCCCGACGCTCCCGCCGTGGGCCTGAGCGTGGAAGCGTCCGGCGAGAATCCGATGGAGCTGCGCCTGGCCGGCCTGGCCTTGTCCACCGGAGACGGCGAGGGCGCCTACGTGCCGCTGGCCCCGCGCGACCTCACTGAAGGCGCCGTCGAGCGTTCCGACGGCCGGGAACTGCTGGGCGGACTCAAGGGCTGGCTAGAGGAACCGGGCGCGCAAAAAGTCGGGCATAACCTCAAGTTCGTCAGCCATGTACTGGCGAACCACGGCATCGAACTGGCGGGCGGTGCGGGCGACACGATGCTGGAATCGTACGTGCTGAACTCCACTGCGATCGCCCACGACTTCGACAAGGCGGTAAAACGCTACCTGGAACTGGACTGCATTTCCTCCGAAGACGTGTTCGGGAAAGGCCGCGGCAAGCTCTCGCCGGCGCAGGCGCCGCTGGAAAAGGTTACGCCGTACGCCGCCCAGAAAGCGGACTACGCGCTGAGGCTCCACCGGCTGCTGGCCGAAAAGCTCGACGAGACACCGGTCCTCAACGAGGTGTTGGGGAACATGGAAATGCCGCTGTCGCCGGTGCTGGCCCGAATGGAGCGCGCCGGAGTGCTGGTCGATGCGAGCGTCTTGTCGGAACACTCGCAGGAACTGGCCGAACAGTTGCGCGAGCTGCAGGACCAGGCGTTCGAACAGGCCGGCAGCGAGTTCAACCTGGGTTCGCCCAAGCAACTCGGCGACGTGCTGTTCAACCGGCTGGGGCTGGAACCGGTGCGCCGCACATCGACCGGTCAGCCATCCACATCGGAGTCGGTGCTGCACGAACTGGCCGCCGTGCACCCCCTGCCCGAAACCATCCTGAAATATCGCAACCTGGCCAAGCTCAAGACCGGCTACACCGACGCTCTTCCGGGCTCCATCGATCCGCGCACGGGGCGGGTGCATACCTCGTACCAGCAGGCCGTGGCCGCCACCGGTCGCCTGTCGTCCATCCATCCGAACCTGCAGAACATTCCGGCGCGCACAGGGGAGGGGCGGCGCATACGCCAGGCTTTCGTGGCGCCGGACGGACGGGTGCTGATGTCGGCCGATTATTCGCAGATCGAACTGCGCATCATGGCCCAGCTCTCGGGGGACGAAGGTTTGCGCAGGGCTTTCTCCGAGGACATGGACGTGCACCGCGCGACTGCCGCCGAGGTTTTCGATACGCCGCCCGATTCGGTCAGCGCCGATCAGCGGCGGGCCGCCAAGGCAATCAATTTCGGGCTCATCTACGGCATGTCGCCGTTCGGCCTCGCCCGGCAACTCGGGGTGACCCGCGCGGAAGCGCAGGAATACGTCAACCACTACTTCGCCCGCTATCCGGGCGTGCAGCAGTACATGGAGAGGACCCGCAAGCAGGCTCACGAGCAGGGTTGGGTGGAGACGCTGTTCGGACGCCGTCTGTATCTGCCGGACATCCGGGCCCGGGACTTTCGCCGGCGCAGTTACGCCGAACGAAGTGCGATCAACGCGCCGATGCAGGGCACCGCGGCCGACATCATCAAGCGCGCAATGATCCGCATCGACGAATGGCTTCAGCCGCGCCGCGACAGGGCGCGGCTGATCATGCAGGTGCACGACGAACTGGTGTTCGAGTGCGAGCGGGACTTCGCCGAGGAACTGGCCGGCGAAGTCACCGTGATGATGGCCGGAGCGGCGTCACTTGAAGTTCCGCTCAAGGTGGACCTCGGCCAGGGCCCGAACTGGGACGCCGCGCACTGACGTGGGAGTGGGGGCATGTCCCCCACAGCGTGCCGCCCTCAAGTACCGGGAAAGGGGGCGTACCGCTCAAGCAGCGCTTCGCTCTCCTGCCAGAGCCGGGTACCGGCATCTTCGTCCATCGCCAGCGGCGACGGACGCGTCTCGCGCATGACGTGCAGGTATGCGCCGCTGCGACGGCCCGTCTCCGCGGCGCAGCAAAGGTAGATCACGGGTCTGGCCGCCCTTGTCGGGCTCAGGCAGAACAGGCGCATGAGCGGATAAATCAGCGGTTTCAGAAATGCCGGCGCGTCCCGTGCGATGCCCGTGGCGACCGGGCCGGGACACAAGGAGTGGACCGCGACGCGAGTTTCTCCGGTCGGGTTGAGCCGGCGGTTCAGCTCCTGCGCGTAGGTGCACAGATGCAGCTTGCTCAGCCCGTAGTGTTTGAGGCTGTCCCGGAGTCCATAGTCGACAAAGGCGCCGAACCGGTCGAAGTCGATCGGGCCGGCGGAACGGTGGGCCTCGGAGCCGACCAGGACGATCCGGGGAGCCTCTTCCCCCTGAACGCACGGCCGGATCAGGCCGTCGTCCAGCAGCCGGGCGACCAGCATCCGGTTGGCCAGAAAATTCACGGCAAACATCACTTCGAATCCCTGTGGCGTCCGGCGCGCCCTGCGCGGGATCAGCCCCGCGTTTAGAACGGCGATATCGATCCGGCGCGCAACGCTCTTCAGGTCGTCACACAGGCGCGCAACCGAATCCAGATCGGCGAGGTCGACAGGCAGCATTTCAACCTGCCGGGAACCCGACAGATGCCTGACTTCCTCGCCGGCCCGCGGATGGCCGCTGCGGCAGGCCATCAGCACGCGGGCGCCCCGCCTTGCCAGGTCGACCGCCACGGCCTTGCCCAGGCCGGTGTTGGCCCCGGTGACCAGGCAGACCTTTCCGTCGACCCGCAAGTCTTCCGGTACCGGGCGCAAGCTCTCCCCTTTTGAGACGCGGCCCCGGACCGCCGCGGTCAGCGCGCGCCGAACGTGCTTGTCGTCGTCGCCCGTCCTCACGCAAGCAGCCAGGTTTCGAGCACGCCGCGGGCTTCTTCCACGCCCACGGACCGCAATGCGGAGAATTCCTGGACCGTGCCGTTTTCGGCGAGAAGCTGCTCGGCGTCCCGCAGGGTCTCCATCAGAGCGCCGCGTTTGAGGCGGTCGCACTTGTTCATCAGCAGATGCACGGGCGCTTCAGATGCCGCGCAGACGTCGAGCATGCGCAGGTCGAGCTCGCCCACCCCCCGGCGCGCGTCCACCACGACGAAGACGCCGCGCAGCGACCCGCGGCGTTGAAAGTAATCGCTCATCATGCCTTCCCACTGCCTGCGAACCCTAAGCGGCGCTGCAGCGTAGCCGTAGCCGGGCAGGTCCACGATCCGCCGTTGCTCGCCGACGGTGAAAAACTGCAGCATCTGGGTGCGCCCCGGAGTCTTGCTGGAACGGGCGAGCCCCCGCCGATTGAGGATCGCGTTGATCGAGCTGGACTTGCCGGAATTCGAGCGGCCGGCGAACGCCACTTCGGCGCCCGCGTCCTCCGGATAGTGCTTCCAGGACGACGCCGATTTAAGGAATGAGGCTTGCAACATGGATAATCGCGCCGGCGATGGCTGTCCGCGGCACAGGTGGGTACACTATGCAAAAAATTCCGCCAAATATGAAACCCATATACCGCAATCTGCTGCTCGCAGCCCTCGTCCTGGTGGCCGCGCCCCTTTCGCTGGCCCAGGATGCGTCCAACTGGAAGTACCAGGAGGGCGTCCACTACGACCGCCTGGTGCCCGTGCAGGGAACCTCGAGCCCGCCGGACAAGATCGAGGTGGCCGAGTTCTTCTGGTACGGCTGCGTCTACTGCTACCGCATGGACGCATACGTCGAGGAATGGAAGAAGGACCAGCCGGAAGAAGTCAACTTCATCAACATCCCGGCGCTGTGGGACCCCACGATGGAAACGCACGCACGCCTGTTCCTGGCGCTGCAGGCGGTGGGCGAGCTTGACGCCGCGCACCGGGACGTTTTCCGCTCGATACACACCGAAAACCGGCTCCTGCTGCGGCTCGGCGACCAGGAGCGATTCGCACAGCGCTACGGAGTCTCGGCGGAGGACTACCGCAACGCCTTCCGGTCGTTCTCGGTCGAATCCAGCCTGCGCAGGATCAAGGACCTGATGCGCCGATACCGCATTCTGGCGGTGCCGGCCTTCGTCGTGAACGGCAAGTACGTGGTGCGCGTTACGCCCAACAGCGACATGCCCGACCTGCTGGAAGTCGTTGACGAACTGGTGGCGCGCGAACTCTCCGAACGCTGATCCCGAGGGCGCCCGCTATTCGTAGCGGCGCAGGAGCTTGCGGGCCTGGGCCAGGTGCGGCTGGTCCACCATCTTCCCGCGAATCGACATGACGCCGGTCTCGCCGGAAGCCTCGAACGCCTCGACGATCTCGCGCGCCTCGGCCAGTTGCTCGTCGCTGGGCGTGAACACCTCGTTGAGGATCTCCACCTGCGCCGGGTGAATCGCCGCTCCGCCCACATAGCCCATCTCCAGCGCCTCCTTCGTGAATTGCCGGAAGCCGTCCAGGTTGCGGAAGTCGGCATAGACCGCCTCGATCGCATCCACCTCGGCCACGGTGGCCGCCGCCAGGGTCAGCGCGCGGGAAATTTCGTAAAGCGGCAACAGGCTGCCGTCCTCACGGCGGCGGCGCAGGGCGCCCACGTCGGTCCCCAGGTCCTCCGAGCCCCAGCTCAGCGCAGTCAGCCTGGGTAATCCGGGCCGGTACTCATGCAGCGACATCAGGCCGCGGGCGGTCTCGCCGGCCAGCGCAAGGATCCCGGCCGGCTCGCCGCGCTCCGGGTCCTCCAGCCGGTCCATCAATTCCGCCACGGCAAAGACGTCGGCCGTCGAGCGCGGCTTGGGCAGGACAATGCCGTCGGCCGCGCCGGCCATTGCCGCTTCCACGTCCTCCCGCCAGTAAGGCGTATGCAGGCCGTTGATGCGCACCCACAACGGGGCGCCGTCGCGCGCGGCCGAGCCGAGGTATTCGCCGATCATCTTCCTGGCCACCGGCTTGCGGGCCGGACTCACCGAGTCCTCCACGTCGAGGATCAGGATGTCGGCGCCGGTCGAGGGACCCTTGGCGAGCTTGCGCTCGCTGTCGCCCGGCACGAACAGCCAGGACCGCCGCCCTTTCATGCGCCCTCCGTCGGCGCCGCGTTGATCCACTCGGCCGGCCCCTCGGGGTAATGCTCGCGCTTCCAGATCGGCACGCGCTTCTTCACCTCGTCGATGACGAAACGCGCGGCGGCAAAGGCTTCTTCACGGTGCCCGGCGGCAACGCCCACCCAGACCGCCGGCTCGCCGATCGCCAGGTCGCCGGTGCGGTGCACGCAGCGCACCTTGCCGACGCCGAATTTCTCCCTGGCCTCGCCGAGAACGCGCTCGCCTTCGCTGACCGCCAGCTCCTCGTAGCACTCGTACTCAAGCCGGGCCACCGAGCGTCCCTCGTTATGGTTGCGCACGCGCCCGCAGAAGGACACGACGGCGCCGGACGCAGCGTCCTCGAGAGCCGCGATTTCCTCCGCCGGCACGATTTCGCTCCGGCTGATGCGGAAATCGCTCATCCGCCGGCCACCGGGGGAATGAACACGACGCGGTCGCCGTCGGCAAGCCGGCAATCCCATGCCCGGAATTCGTCGTTGACCGCAACCTTGAGGCCGGTCTGCGCCGGAAGCCCGCGCCTCGGAGCCAGCTCGAGGTAGAGCTCCCGCGGAGTGGCCGCGCGCGTCTCCAGGGTTTCATGTTCCCGTCCGGCGCGGTCGCGCAGCATGGCGAAATAGTCAACGCGAACGCGCATCGATCGGGCGGATTGCCGGCAGAAATTTCATCGCGTAATGCTACATTAGCGCCATGAATGAAGAAACGCCGATGGTGCGGGAGGACGGCACCTATCCCGCAGCCGATCTGGTCAAGGACACGATCACCGTGTCGGTGGTGCAAACGAGGGTCCGGGCGGTCAACGGCGAGAATCCGGAACCCGATCTGAAAGCCAATCTCCAGTACATGCTGGAGTGCATGGACGCCGCGCAAGGCTACGGCGGGCGCAGCGATCTGCTGCTGTTCCACGAGTTTCCGATCACCGGCTTCAGCCTGTGGACGCGCGAGCAGCATCACCGGCTGGCCATCGAGGTGCCCGGGCCGGAGACCGAAGCGATCGCCGAGAAGGCCAGACAGTACGGCTGCTACGTGGTGTTCGGCACTTATGCGAAGGACGCTGACTGGCCGGGACATATCCTGCACCTGATGATCATGATCGGTCCCGACGGCGAACTGGTCGCGCGCCACTGGAAGCAACGCAACGTGCGGGGCATGTTCCCCGGCGGTGAGCAATACACCACCGCCGTCTACGACGTGCTGGACCGGTTCGTGGAAATGTACGGGCAGGACGCTGTGATACCCGTTGCCCGCACCGGTATCGGCAACATCGCGCTTTCCGCGGTGCAGTTCGAGCCGGAACTGTTCCGCTGCATGGCCTTCAAGGGCGCGGAGATCATCTGCCGGGTGGCCACCGGCGGGTTCGAGTACGAGGACATGCGCCTGACCTCGTATCACAACAGCCTGTACACGCTGATCTGCAACAATTCCGTTTCAACGCACGACCGCAACCCGGGCTTCCTGGAAGACACGGCCTACGGCGGGCCGGGCCGGTCGGCGATATTCGGCCCGCGCGGGGTGGAACTGGCCAAGGCCGGGGCCTTCGAGACCCAGCGCTCGGCCACCATCCCGATCGCCGAATTCCGGCGCAAGCACCGGATCCCCGATTTGCACATGTCGCTCTACCGGCCGGTGCTGGACCAGTACCGCGAACGCTACGATCCCAACGGTTACGCGGAATCGCCGCCGGAAAGCCGCCTCGATGCCTACAAGCAGTTCGTGGCGCGGTCGCGCTGGACCCATTACTGGTAAACGGAGGCCGCACCGTGATCAAACTTGGCCCCTACGAGATCCATCGCGTCGAGGAGCTGATCCTCCCGTACGCCGGCTACGCCGACCTCATTCCGGACATGCCCGCGGAACTGCTCGACGAGCATAGCGACGTGCTCACGGCGCACCAGCTCCAGGCGGAGACCGGCCGGATCGTGCTCAGTTTTCACAGCTGGCTGATCCGCACCCGCCACCACTGGATCCTGATCGACACCTGCATCGGCAACCACAAGATCTACGAACGCAAGGAACTGGCGGCCTTCAGCCAGCTCGACACGGCCTACCTGACCCGGCTGCGGGGCGCCGGCGCGGCGCCGGAAGACATCGACTACGTGTTCTGCACCCACCTGCACTTCGACCACTGCGGGTGGAACACCTCGCTGGTGGACGGCCGCTGGCAGCCCACCTTCCCGAACGCGCGCTACCTATGCCACAAAAAAGAGCTGGAACACTGGTCCAGCGTCCAGGAAGACGACTACGACATGGGTCCGAACAGCGGGGTGTTCGACGCGAACGTCCAGCCGCTGGTCGAGGCCGGGCTGCTGGAGGGCGTCGAAGACGGATACGAAATCGAAGACGGGGTTCGGTTGCGGCTGGCCGCGGGCCATACGCCCGGCCACACGGTCCTGGAGCTCGGCAAGGAAGGATCGCACGGGCTGTTCTCGGGAGACCTCATTCACGCGGTAATGCAGATCTACGGACCGCAGTACACGACCGTGTTCTGCAACAAAGGCGAAGAGGCGGCCGAAACGCGCCGGCAAACGCTGGAACGCATCGCCGACCGCTCGACCCTGCTGTTCCCCGCGCACTTCGGCCACCCGCACTACGGACGGGTCGAGTCCACCGCCTCCGGCTTCAGGTTCGTCTTCGCCCCTTAACCCGGGAACGAACACGTCTCCTGGGAACGAAGGCGTCCCGCCTTCGTCGAGGGCGGGACGCCCTCGCTCCCGGGTTGCTAATGCAAGTCTTGCGTGTTCGGACAGGTACCGAACTGCATGGGACAGCGCCGCGGCCCGATGTCCGACGCCACGCCGTCCCTCCCGACCGCGCTGCGAACCAGGTCGCCCAGTCCCCGGATAAAGTCGCAATCCACCGCCACGGTGGGACACCGGGTAAAGAACGGAACGCCCGTCTCCGCGGCGACCTCGCGCAGCTCCATGTCGATTTCCACGAGCGTTTCTACGTGCTCGGAAACGAATGCGATGGGCACGACCACGACCGGAACGCCCGCCGCTCCGGCGCGGCGCACTTCGTCCTCGGTGGACGGTCCGATCCACTGCACCGGGCCGACGCGGCTCTGATAGCAGGTCGCCCAGTCCAGCCCGGTGCGGTCCAGCGCCTCCACGATGGCCGCGGACGTCATCTCCACCTGCCACTCGTAGGGGTCGCCGGCGTTGATCGTGCGCTGCGGCAAGGCATGCGCGGAAAGCAACAGGCGCGGGGCGCCGTGTCGGGACGCCTCGTCCAGCGACTTCCCGATGTTGGCGACCGTCGCGCCCAGAAAGCCGTGGTGCGCCGGATAGCAACAGACGACGTCCTGCGGCGCAGACAGTCCCTGCCTGCTGGCCTCCTCTCTGAAGGCCTTCATCGAAGTACCGGTGGTGGTGGTCGAGAACTGCGGATACAGCGGCAGTAACACGATGCGGTCCGGCCCGAAGTCCTTGATCCTGCCGACGGTCTCGCGGACCAGCGGGTGCCAGTAACGCATGAAGACGAATACTTCCACCTGCTCGGCGGTGTCGGCGATTTCCTTCTTCAGCGCCTCGGCCTGCTCCACCGTTGCCGGCAGGAGCGCGGAGCCGCCGCCCACCTTTCGGTAGATCTCCTCGCTCGTGGCGGCGCGCCGGGCCGTGATCAGCCGCGCCGCGACCCAGCGGAAGGGATTGGGCATGCGCAGGATCGCGGGATCGCTGAACAGGTTGAGCAGGAACGGGCGGATGGCTTCGGGCGTGTCCGGTCCGCCCAGGTTGAATATCACCACGGCAAGCTTGCGTGGCTTCGCGGATGTCGCATCGACCAAGGCCGTGTCCCCTTGCCTGAGTTACGTTTGAACGCCGGCGCTCAGGAGCCGGCCAGCGCCTCGCGGATCTGCTCGGTGCCGATGCGCAGTTCGAGCATGCGCTGGAACTCTTTCTCGCCGAAGACTTTTTGGGGCAGGACGTTCATCGGATCGAGCCGGTAACCCAACTCGCGCACCCTGAAATCGAAATTGCGCTGCGCTGCGCGTTCCTCTTCGGGCACCGGCTCCGCCTCGTCCAGCCAACCAAACCAACGATCGAGGAATCCATCCAGATATTGCTCGCACAGATCGATATTGGCGTCGGTCAGTTCCGCGGTGTGGCTGATGCACACCGGCGACATCAGCGCCCTCAGGTAGGCGCCGTGGCTGACGTACTGGGTGAACGCCGGATTACCCTGGAACTTGAGGTAGGCGGCGTTGGCCGGCTCGTAGTAGCGTTCCAGGTAGTCCGGATTGACCCTCAGGTCCACGCGCGGCGTGTATTCGGCGTAGAAGAACAGCCGCGGAATCGTCCCGAAGATCACCGCCAGGTGCGGCACGCGGTTCTGTTCGCCCAGGAACACCGTGGCGTTGATGTCCAGGATGCTGGCATGGCGGTTGCCGATCCACGAATGAACCAGCCACGGGACCTCCGGGCTGCTGTACGCCTGGAACGACCCCTCCATGGCGCCGTCCGGCGAGGTGTAGTACTCCCGCCCTTCGCAACTCGGGTGCAATTCACACGGAAACCGCTCACGCACGCGATCGACGATCCCGGTCTGGATCCCCCAGCATCGCTTCCAGGCGGCGGAAACGTCCACCTGCGGGTTTTCCGCAAGAAACTCCATGATCGTCTTGACTTCGGTCTTTGTCATAGGCTGCGCCACTCCCCGGAAACCACTCCCGGCGGTCGGCCGCATATTGCATCAACAGGTCCCCGCAGACAACTTCCGGCGCCACTGTGTGCGGCGGCAGCGCGTAAACTTCCCGCCGGGTAAGCGGGGAGTTCGATGCGCGCGACGAGGCGGAATTTTATTGGCGGCGTGTGGGCGCTGCCGGCGCTGGGCATCGGCGGCTGGGCGGGAGCTTACGAAGCACTGGAGCGGTTTCGGGCGCTGTCGGCGCGGCTGACGGGATTCTCCGCCGCGTCGCTCGACCCGGCGCTAGCGGGCGATCTGCTCGACGCGCTGAAGGCCACGGGCGAAGGCGCCGGCCTGGACGATTTGCCCGACGGAACGGCGGACGGAGCGCTCGGCGGCCTTGCCGCGCAGATCATCGCGGCCTGGTATTCGGGCATCCACCCCACGGCGGATGGCCCGGCGGCCCGCGCGTATCGCGAGGCGCTCGTGTGGCAGGCGCTGGAGTTCGCCCACGCGCCCGGCTATTGCAGCACGGAACTCAACGACTGGAGCCGCCCGCCGGCGGGCGCGGACGCCGCTGTCACGCCGTGAGTGATATCGAGGCCGATGCGGTTGTCGTGGGTTCCGGATTCGCCGGGGCGCTGCTCGCCGACCGACTGGCCGCCCAGGGCGTCCGCACCGCCATCCTGGAAGCCGGCCCCCGCGTGAATCGGGCGCGCGCCTTCGAGACTTTTCTCGGCGCGGTGGTCAAAACGCCGGAGAGTCCCTACGAACGCTCGCCGGAGGCCGACTTTCCGATGAGCGAGGACCCCGATCACTGGTATCGCCAATCGGGGCCGGACCCGTTCAAGAGCACCTATCTGAAAGCGGTGGGTGGCACCTCATGGCATTGGCTGGGCACCTGCGTGCGCTTCCTGCCCAGTGATTTCCGGCTGCAAAGCCGCTTCGGACGCGGCGTGGACTGGCCCATCGGCTACGACGAAATCGAGCCGTTCTACGTTGTGGCCGAGCGCGAACTCGGCGTGGCGGGCGATTCGGCCGACGACCTGGGCTCGCCGCGCTCCGGTCCGTTCCCGATGCCGCCCATCCCGGCCAGCTGGCTGGACGGCGTGTGCGAGCGCGCGCTGGCCGACACGCCCTGGCGCGTGCGGCCCACGCCGCAGGCGCGTAACTCCGAAGTACACCAGGGCCGCCCGGCGTGCTGCGGCAGCGCCAGCTGCATCCCCATCTGTCCGGTGGCCGCCAAGTACGACGCGACGGTTCACCTGCGCCGGGCCGAGGCGCAGGGCGCCGCGCTGCATGAGCAGACCACCGCCACCTTCGTGGAGACCGGCGACGACATGCGGGTAACGGCGATCCGCTTCGCCCGCCCGGACGGAAGCCGCGGCGTGGCGCGTGGACGGGTTTACGTGCTCGCGGCCAATGCCGTGGAAACCCCGCGCCTGCTGCTTCACTCCCGCTCGGAACGCACGCCCGACGGCGTGGCCAACGCCTCGGACCAGGTGGGCCGCAACCTGATGGATCATCCCATTCAGTTGAGCTGGGCGCTCGCGGAGGGGCTCGTATGGCCGTATCGCGGGCCGCTCTCGACTTCGGCCATCGAGAACACCCGCGACGGGTCGTTCCGGCGCGAGCGGTCGGCGCTGCGAATCGAGATCGGCAACGACGGCTGGACCTGGCCCACCGGCGGCGCCCCTGCGCTTGCCGGGCAGTTCGCGCGGCGCGGAATGCGGGGCAAGCCTTTACGGGCGGCCGTCGCCGATCACGCCGCCCGCGAAGTGCGGCTGGCGGCGCTGACCGAACAGCTTCCGGAACCGGACAACCGCGTAATGCTCGACGAGCGCGAGCGCGACCCCTTCGGCGTTCCCCTGCCGCAAATGCGCTACCGCGTGGGCGCCTATGCGCGCGCCGGCCTGGCCGAGGCGCGTCGGATTCACGATCGGATTTTCGCCCGCCTGAACGCATCCGAAACGCACCACAGCGACACCTGGCAGGGTGCGGGCCACATCCTCGGCACTGCCCGCATGGGCGACGACCCCCGGCGCTCGGTGGTTGATCGCGACCTGCGCTGCCACGACCATCCGAACCTTTTTCTGGTGGGCGGAGGAGCGTTTCCCACCGGCTCCACCGCCAACCCCACGCTCACCATCGCGGCGCTGGCGCTGCGCGCCGCCGGCGCGGTAACGGCCACGCTTTCGGCATGAACGAAACCGACCCCGTCCCGCGCAGCAAGCGGGCGGGGCGAACTCAGGTTTTGGCGAGCAGCTCCAGGGCGGCGGCGGTCATTACGCGGACACCGGTCTCAAGGGTCCTTTCGTAGGAAGGCAGAAAGAACGGCGAGTGCGTGGCCGGCAGTTTGAGGCCCCGGGCCTCCGCGCGGGCATATTGCTCCGGATCCGCGGCGCCCAGCCAGAAATAGAAGCCGGGGATACGCTCCTCCGTGCGGCCGAATCGGGCGAAGTCCTCGCCTCCCATGACCGGCTTGCTGAGCTCCACGTTCGCGTCCCCCAGTTCCGCGCGCAACACGCCGGCCAGGCGGTTGGACAGATCCGGATCGTTGAAGAGCGCGGGCGTGTATTCGTTCTTGACGATCACTTCGGGCAGCCGGTCTTCCGGCAGGCCCATCGCCAGGGCCTGCGACCTGGCGATGCGGGCGATGCCCTCGAGCAGCAACGCGCGGTTCTCGTCGGTGTACGAACGTACGGTCAGCTGCAGGTCCACACGGTCGGAGATGATGTTGTGCTTGGTGCCGCCGTGTATGGATCCCACGGTAACCACGCCCTGGTCGATCGGGTTGAGGTTGCGCGCCACCAGCGTCTGCAGCGCGGTAACGATGTAGGCGGACAGCACGATGGGGTCGTGGGTCAGGTGCGGCGCGGCGCCGTGCCCGCCGGTGCCGTGCACGATGATGTCCACCGAATCGACGTTGGCCATCGCGAATTCCGGCTTGTAACCGGCCTGCCCGGCAGGCAGGTTGGCGGTGACGTGCAGACCGAGGTTGTAGTCCGGACGCGGAAAGCGCTTGAACAGCCCGTCCTCGATCATGGCCCGGGCACCGAGGCCACGCTCTTCGGCCGGCTGTGCCACCAGCACCACCGTGCCGCTCCAGCTGTCGCGCATCGATACCAGCTTGCGGGCCACGCCGATCAGGTTCGTGATGTGAATGTCGTGTCCGCAGGCATGCATGACCGGAACCGTACGGCCCTGCTCGTCGAGGGTCGTGACCGTGCTGGCGTAGGGCACGCGGTTCAGTTCCTTGACCGGCAGTCCGTCCATGTCGCCGCGGATCATGACGGTGGGACCTTCGCCGTTGCGCAACACGCCCACCACGCCTGTGCCGCCAACCTCCGACGTGACCTCGTAACCCGCGGCTGCGAATTCCTCGGCCATGCGGGCCGCGGTTTCAAACTCGTAGAGCGACAACTCCGGGTTGCGGTGGAAGTGCAGGTACAGCTCTTCCATGTAGTCCTGTTCGGCTTGGCTGACGCTGATTTCGGCGCTGGCCATGGAGGCGCACAACGCCAGCAAGGCTGCACCGCTGACAAGAATCCGCATGATCGGGCCGCTCCTTGAGTGTTTATCTAATCGCAAGGGGCGTAACTTTACACGAGGCGCCAGGCGCCAAAGATGGTCTCAAGACGGAAGATTCCGCAGTTCCTGAGGGTCATCGATGTCCACAGCGGCGCGAGGCATTGGCACGCTGAACACATTGTTCGAAGACGCCAACAGCAACCGGGCTCCCCGGTCACCGGACAGCGCTTTCAGCGCGGCGAAGTGCGAGCGCGGAAAGATGGCGGGAACGCCGGGTTTCCCGGCGTAGCACGATGCCACAATGCACTGCGGACTGCCGCGCCAGGCCCGCACAAGCACCGCAAGGTCCGCGGCCTCCAGCAACGGCTGATCGGCCAGGCATACGAGCACGGCGCGCGCGCGCGGATCAAGCGTACGCACTCCGCAGGCCAGCGAGCGCCCCATCCCGTCGCGCCAGCGTGGATTCCTCACGGTATTCGTGTCGCCTACGGGCACGCGGCCTTGCTGCAGCACGCGGCGGATCGCTTCGGAGCGATAGCCCAGCACCACGCAAACGGTCCCGGCGCCAGCCTCGTACGCCAGGCGTACGCTGCGCGCCACCAGGGCCTCGCCCCGGTACCTCGCCAATTGCTTCGGCGAACCATATCGGCGGGACGCACCCGCGGCGAGAACGACGGCGCACAGCCCCCGGTGGCCGCTGTGCCCCGTACGTCTATACACAAGCGCCTCGCACCACTCCAGGCAAGAGACGGTGCGCCCTCATTTATTCGGTTCCGAGGTAGCGGTCGAGGATCGGGCTCAGCGTTCCCGGAGCAAGGCCCGTAACTTGCGCAATCTCGTCTGGCCGCGGCGCGCCGCCCAGAGTAAAACCTCGCGCAAGCGCGCCCGGCAAAGCTTGCAGGAAACTGCCATGCCCGCCCTGCCCGACCATCGCGTCATCAATCGCCATCCAGAAGGCCGCCCCCATGTATACCTGCGCGTATGCCTGGCCGTCGCCGGCAGCCGCTCGTTCGCCCAGGACAGGCAGTGGGGCCTCAAGGGCAAGGCCGGGCGCAATAAACGCTTCTTCAACCACGCTATAGAGTTCCGGGGCGGTTTCCCTGATCGCCTTGATCGCGAGATAGCTTGCGAGGCTCTCCCCGATCCAAAGCGGACCGGTCCCATCGAACAAGTGGTGTCCATGTTCATGCAGCACGACATAGAGCGTGATGGCGTAAGCCCTCCTGTCGAAATCCCGTGCGCGTAAAGGATAGTTTGCAAGCACCAGGCCAGTCCCCGCGGCGCCGCCGACGCTTAATCGCCATTCCGCAAGACCCATCCAGAAAACGGGCGGAAGTTCAGCATGCGGCAGCATGTCCAGGAGATAGCCGATGCCCGCGGAATGGCTGTCCAGCAGGCCGGCGAGATGCCGCGGAATGGTTTCGCGGTCGAAGAAGTGACGGACACTGCCCTTGTCGAGATGGACGGGGTGGCCCAACAGCCAGAACCCCGGTGCCTGGTTCAATGCAGGGAGGCGCCGCGGGCCGGCGCGGATTTCAAGCGGCCGGCCATCCAGGAGAAACGAAACGCGTGGCGCTTCGCCGGCGTCGGGCGCCTGCAGAATGACATCGCCCTCGCTGATGATCCACCAGGCGGGGGCTTCCGAATGCCAAGTCAACTGACCGGATGCCATTGCGCCTTCGGCCGGATAGGGATGCAGGTTGAACTCCCAGCCCAGGGCGCCGCAGCCTGAATCGACGGAAACCGTTCCCTGGCTGGCTCGCAATTCACCGCTTTGCGAGCATCGAACCGCTCGAATTCCCGGTTCCTCGACGTCCATCCTCGTCCTGTAGAGCCCTTCCGATGCATCTTCAAGCGTTGCGGAGCCCCATACCCGATCCTTGGCAGACAGATCCACACGTAACTGGGCCGATGCCTCGGACGCCGCCACGACCCACGCAAGGCCCAGGGCTCCAGTCAGAATCAGCTTGTGCTTCAAGGGAACGGACCGTCTGGAGTTGGCGCGCCCGAAGGGATTCGAACCCCTGACCTTCGGTTCCGGAGACCGACGCTCTATCCAGCTGAGCTACGGGCGCGCTGCCGGAAAATGTCGTGGGGATTATGCCGCACTCGCCGCCAGCCGCGTTCGCGTTACTTCCTTTTCGCGCGGGGCTCCCATCTGAACTTGATGTCCGCGAGCTGTTCCCTGTCCGTCGCCCAGGGATTGTCGTCGAAGCTGGCGAAGCCGCGCTCGACCTCCTTGAATCCCCTGCGTATGTAGAAACCCTGTGCGACCTCGTTCCTCTGGAAGCTGAACAGCTCGAGCCCCGCCGGAGATTTCCGCTTGGCCAGGTTCAACAGGGCTGTGCCGAGCCCCAGCCTCTGGCATTCGACGTGAACGTAGAGGTGGTCCAGCCGGGTTCCGGACAGAACCATGAAGCCGAGGACCGTGCTCGATCCGGGGTCCATGGCGACATGGATACGGGCAGGGTCGATGGCTGCCAGGAGGTCAATCTGTCCGTTCAGTTCTCCGAAGTTGTCCTGTTCTGCCAACCCCATGGCGCGCTGGAACGATCGCCGCCACATCTTGACGAGCTCCAGTGCGTACTCCGGTCGGTAATCGACCCATTCGAACCGCAACTTTTCCGGAGTAAGCGTCGGCGTTTCCGAGAGGGTTGGAGGCATAGTTGTTACTGGAACAGGAGCCCGACCCGGCTCTCGAAACTCAGCCGCGGGCCCGCATCCCTCGGCGTCTCGGGATGCGCGCGGCGGGATCCTGAAACTGCAGGTCCTCGGGCTGCCTCGTGGCTTCATTCCAGGCGACCGTGCGGACGGCGTTGTCATGAAGGTTGTAATGCACGGTGGCGCGGCCCGTATGCACGTCCACCAACTGCCAGCCGGTGGCGTCGCGCTCGAAGAGCGGTTCGGCGCGGTTCATCGGCACGGTAAGCACCGGCAGGTAGTGCTCCGCGTGCGCGTAGCTGCCGGGATACGGCCAGGGCCAGGCGGTAGCCATGGCCGAAGTGAAGGCGATGTTGCCGACCTGGTTGTACTGGATCTGGTGAACATGGCCGTACAGCACGGTCACCTTGTCGAACGGAGCGAGTATGGCCTGCACCTGCTCGGCGTCGTCGGTCCAGAAATTCCAGCCCTTGTAGATCTTCTGCAGCGGCGAATGGGAAATCACCACGATGGGCGTGTCCTTGTCCACGCCGGCCAGGTCGTTCTTCAGCCATTCCCGCTGCTTGTCGCCCACCATGAACGGCGAGCCGTTGGGGTTGTCCAGCCCGGCCATCTCGTTCATCCGCTGCTCCGCCGTCTGCCAGCGATCGAACGTCCACTCATCGTGCGTCACGATGGAGTTGAGCAGCACGAAATGCACGCCCTTGTGGTCGAAGCTGTAGTAGTGGGGGCGCTTGAAAAGGTCCGACCAGTACTCGCCGAGATCGAGGTAGTAGTCGTGCTCGCCCAGGATGGGATAGATGTCGTACTTCAGCGCCGAGAGCAGTTCCGCGCCGTGATCCAGTTCCGGCATCGTCCCGAGCTGCGCCAGGTCGCCGCCGTAGATCACGAAGTCCGGTTTCGGATTCAGTAGGTTGGCTTCCGCCACCGCGCGGATCAGCCCGCGGTCCCAGTTGCGCACAAACTCGGTCCCGCGGATGTGCTGGATATGCGAGTCGGAAATGAAGGCGAAGCTGAATCCCGCGGATTGCTCGCTGCGACCCAGCCTCACGTAAGTGAGCGGCAGTGTGCCGACCGCCGCCATGCTGGCCGCCCGCTGGATGAACTTGCGTCTGTCGCTCTGAGTCATCGTTCTCTCCTTATCGGCGCACGATGCACCGCAGACCGCCCCGATAACAAGTAAAGCATCATGCCAGTTCGCTGCACGACGAGCCGTAGGCGAAGCAGCTGTAGCAGCGGTGGTGGCGGAGCATGACGCGCTTGCCGAGACTTTCCGCGAGGCTGCCGCCGAGGTCGAAGGATTCGTCGTCGTCCACCAGCGTGCAGGCGTAGACGCGCATGCGTCCCTGTTTCTTGACCACCATTTTCGAGAAGTAGCACATGAACGAGCGGCGGGACTCCTCGTCGTGATGCGTGGTCATGCAGTGTTCCGTGATCCGCTGCACTGTGGGGTTCGATCCGGGCGGCAGGAAATCCGGAAAAGACACGATTCGCGTGTCCGCGGGCAGGCCGTGCTCGACGAACAGCGCGCGAAACGCCGCGTCCACCTCCGCGCCGTCCTCGCCGGCATCGGACTGCCGGGCCAGCGACACCGCAAAACCTCGCGCGTGCAGGGCCGCAAGGCTTTGCCAGGATTTCGCGAAGTTCCCTCTGCCGCGCGCCGCGTCGTGCCGCGCCGCGTCCGCATAGTCGATGCTGATCCGGAAGCTGACCGGATAGGGCCGGGCGACCAGAGACTCGATCTCGCCCAGGCGCCGGATCATCGGATCGGTGCCGTTGGTCAGCACCAGGCACGGCCCCAGGTCCGAGGCGTAACGCAGAATCCGGATGAAGTCCTTGACGATGAAGGGCTCGCCGCCGGTAAACGAGTATTGCCGAACGCCCAGCGAAGCGGCCTCGTCGAGCAGCGGCTTCGCGTCCGCCAGCGTGATTCGCTGAAGACGATTGTCGCCTGGCCCCGAGCCTTCCAGGCAGAACGGGCAGGCGAGATTGCAGGCCGTCCCGGTATGAAACCAAAGCTCGCGCAGGGCGCCGGGCTGAATGTAGCCGCGCGGTTCGTTCGCCTGAGGCATCATCGAAACCAGGACTTCAACAGGCCCGCCGCGCGGGGCGTCAGCCGGGTGCGCGCGTACTGGTCGGCCAGCCGGCGCAGGTATTCGGCGCGGGTGGGATAGGGAAGCACGGCCTTGCCCACGGCGCCAAGGCCCAGGCCGTTGGCCAAGGCCATGCATAGCGGCGCGATCTGTTCTCCGGCGTCATGTCCGACGATGGTAGCTCCCAGGATCCTGTCGCTCCCCCCGGCGGTCAACAACTCGACGAAGCCGTCGCCTTCGCCCGCGGTCCTGGCCCGGTCAAGCTCCCCGAAATTCAGGCGGTAGCGGTCGAAGGCGATGCCTTCCTCGGCAAGCTGCGCTTGCGTTCGTCCGACCTGGGCCACTTCCGGGTCCGTGTAGGTGCACTGCGGAACCACCAGCCCCCGCGCGCTGGCGGTCGGCGCGAACAGCGCGTTGCGCACGACGATGCGCGCCTGGGCGTCGGCGTTGTGCGTGAACGGCAGTGCGGAGCAGACATCGCCGGCCGCGTAGATTCTCCTGTTCGTCGTGCGCAGCTTGTCGTCCACGGCGATCCGTCCGTCGCGCACCTCGACGCCCGCGGCGCCGAGGTGCAAACCCTCCAAGTTGGCGCGGCGCCCCGCCGCGACAAGCAGGCGGTCGGCCGTGACCGAAGCGCCGGGGGCATGAACCGTCGGACGGCCGCCCTGCGAACTGATCCGGGTCACCTTCGAGTCCAGGTGCAGCCTCACCCCGTCGGACTCGAGCGCGGCCGCCACCGCGTCGCTGGCCGGAGCAACCGCACCGGGCAGCACACGCCCGGCCATCTCGAAGAGGTGCACCTCGACACCGAGCCGGGCCATTCCCTGAGCGAGTTCGCAACCCACGGGGCCGGCGCCGAGAATCGCCAGGCGCCCGGGGCGGTCGACCAGGTCGAAGAACGAGTCGTTGGTGAGCGCATCGCACTCCTGCAGTCCCGGAATCCGCGGTAGTTCGGCCCGTGCGCCGGTCGCGATCAGGAAGCGCCGCGCGGCCAGGCGCTGACCGTCCACTTCAACGCTGTTGCGGCCGGCGAACCGGGCCGATCCCAGGAAAACGTCCACGCCGCTTCGAACATAGCGTTCCACCGAATCATGCGCCGCGATCTCCGAGCGGACCTGCCGGAGCCAGGCGAAAGCTTCATCGAAGCCGGCGTTCGGATTGCGCCGCGTAAATTCAAGAAGAGATTTGGAAGGTACGCATCCGACGTTCAGACAATCTCCACCCATCGCCTTCCTTTCCACCAACGCGACACGGGCGCCCAGGCCTGCCGCCGCGATCGCGGCGACCAGACCGGCGGGCCCGGCGCCGATCACGGCCAGGTGATACTTCCGGCGGGGCTCCGGATTGCGGTAGTTCCCGGGAAAAACCCGTTCCCGCCAGCGGCGGTCATGGTCGTCGCCCGGGTAGCCCATGTGCTTGCCGTCTCGCATCAAGCTCGTTCCCGTCCGCCGGCGTAGTTCAATTGGTGTCGGCCATCCTACATTGAGTATCCGTGCCGCCCGGGACCGAAAGATTCACTTGTGGGAAACCCGGTTCGAATTGGCTATGCTGGCATCCATGCTTTTTTCGGGCAGGGGACGGAACGGGACGGCGCGGTTGTTGGGCACGGCCGTGCGGGCGCTTGCGGTCGGCGCGGTGTTCTGCGCGGGAAGCGTGCCGGCGCCCGCCCAGCCGGCGTCTTCGACCCTGGTATTCGCCGCCGCCAGCACGATGGTTCCGCTGAACGATCTCGCACAATCATTTGAGCGGGAACGGGGGCGGCCTGTCCGGTTCTCCTTCGCCGCCTCTTCAACGCTGGCCCGGCAGGTCATGCACGGCGCAGGCGCGGACCTGTTCCTTTCCGCCAACAGGCAATGGCTGGATCGTCTCGAGCGGGACGGTTTCCTGGCGGCGGGCTCGCGGCGCGAATTGACCGGCAATCGGCTTGCCCTGATCCGGCCTGCCGACGGGAACGCAAACGTGATCCTCGGCCGCCCCGCGACGCTGCTGGGTGCGCTTGCGGACTTTCCGCTGATGCTGGCCGATCCGTCACACGTACCGGCAGGCATGTACGCGCGCGAGGCCCTTGAGCACCTCAACCTGTGGGAACCTCTCCAGGGACGGCTGGCATTTGCCGCCAACGCGCGCGCCGTGACGGTGCGCGTGGCGCGCGGCGAGGCGCCGCTCGGCATCACCTACGCCAGCGAACTGCGCGCCGAGTCGGGCCTGGAAGCGGCTGCATTGCTCCCTGCGGAAAGCCATTCGCCGATCCGCTACGAACTGGCCCTGATTGAGCCGGCCGACAACCCCTCGGCGCTGGCCTTCTACGAATACCTGCTCAGCGGCGAAGCGCAGCAGGTTTTCCTGAAGCACGGATTCACACCCGGGAGCGACGGGAAGCGATGACGCCCGTCTGGGAAATCGCGGCGCTGTCGCTCAAGGTTTCGCTTTGGGCGGTGGCCTGTTCGCTTCCGGTGGGGATCGCCTGCGCCTGGGTGCTGGCGCGCTGCCGTTTCCCGGGAAAGATCCTCCTCGACGGCCTCGTGCACCTGCCGCTGGTCACGCCACCGGTGGTGGTGGGCTATCTGCTGCTGATCGTGCTGGGACGAAACGGCTGGCTGGGGCAACTGTTCCACGACTGGTTCGGCATCACATTCACGTTTACCTGGAAGGGCGCGGCCGTGGCCGCGGCGGTCATGGCCTTCCCGCTCATGGTCCGGGCCATCCGCCTCGGGATCGAGTCGGTGGACCGGCGCCTGGAAGAGGCGGCCCGGACACTGGGCGCGACCCCCGCGCGCTCGCTGTTTACCGTCACCCTGCCGCTGGCGGCGCCGGGCCTGCTCACCGGGGCGCTGTTGGCTTTTGCGCGCTGCCTGGGCGAATTCGGCGCCACGATCACTTTCGTGTCCAACGTCCCCGGGCAGACCCGGACCCTTCCGCTGGCGATCTACACGCTGCTGCAGGCGCCCGAAGGCGAGACCGCCGCAGCGTGGCTGGCTGGGGTATCGCTGGCTCTGGCCATCGTGGCGCTGGCGGCGTCGGAGCTGGCCGCGCGCGCTGTGCGCAAGCGCCTGAACTGACCGGACGCGCGCCATGCTGAAGATCGACGCACGCAGGAAACTGGCCGAATTCGAGTGGCAGGGCCGGCTCGAGATCCGGCCCGGCGTTACCGCCCTTTTCGGCCAGTCCGGCGCGGGCAAGACTTCGCTGGTGAACATGGTCGCCGGCCTGCTCGCGCCGGACGAAGGCGAGATCGCGATCGGCGGGACCTGCGTGTTCTCGAGCCGCAAGGGCGTAAACCTGCCGCCCGAGCGGCGGCCCGTGGGCGTCGTCTTTCAGGACGGAAGGCTGTTCCCTCATCTGAGCGTGCGCGGGAACCTCCAGTACGGCCGCCCCCGCGGACGGCGGTCCTCGCCGGCCCTTGACCAAGTCGTCGAACTACTGGAACTCGAGGCGCTGCTCGGGCGGCGGCCGATGAGTCTTTCCGGAGGCGAACAACAGCGCGTGGCGATCGGGCGGGCGTTGCTTACAGCGCCGGACGTGCTGCTGCTGGACGAGCCGCTTGCCGGGCTGGACGGAGAGCGCCGTGGGGAAGTGCTGGATTTTCTCGAGCGGCTCAAGCGGGACAGCGACCGGATCATCGTGTACGTAACGCATCGCATGGAGGAGGTGGTGCGGCTGGCCGACCGCCTGGTCCTGATCGATCGTGGCGAGGTGCGGTCGTCCGGGGGGCTTCAGGACCTGCTGGGCCGCCCGGAATTGCAGGCGGTAATAGGCCAGCGCACGGCGGGAGCGCTGCTGCGTTGCCGGATCGAGCAAATCGACGACGGCGACGGCTTGAGCCGACTGTCGTGTTCCGGACACACCCTGTTACTGCCGCGGCTGGACTTGCAGTCCGGAAGCGAAGGCGTCCCGCCTTCGCCGAGCGCGGGACGCGCTCGCTCTCAGGGGGCGGACATCGTGCTGCAGGTTCGGGCCGGAGACGTTTCGCTGTCTCTGGAACCGCCACGCCGAAGCAGCGTGTTGAACGTGATGAAGGGCACGGTCGAGCGGGTCGTGCAGGAAGACGGCGCGCTTGCCGACGTGGTCGTCGACGTGGGCCAGACCCTGTGGGCGCGCGTCACCCGGCGCTCGGTGAGGGAACTCGGCCTGTCGCCCGGCGTGGAGATCTACGCCACGATCAAGGCCGCTTCGCTTTACTCCGCAAACTGATCTCCTCCAACGGAACCTCCGTTGGTTCCCCGCGGCCCTTCGGCGGAACGACCCAAGCCTGACCGTAGACCACCTCGATGCTGACGGCGACCATGCCGTCGGCGCCGCGTTGCGCTGCAAAGGCCTCCTCCACGACCCGCCGGCGCCGACGCCCGGCCAGGCCCGGAGAGCCGGGCATCATCGCCCCGCCGGCCCCGCAACGGCGCAGGTCGCCTTCCAGCGTGGCGTAGTCCGCGTACGGTACCGGAAACCGCTCGGCGCTCATGACCGGGTCGGCAAAACCGGCCTGCACCAAAGCGTCGCCCAGATGGTGCATGTCCAGAAGCGTTTCCGGATCGTCCTCCAGGCCTGCGCTGCTACGCGCACGGCGCAGTTCCCTGAGCGTGTCCGGGCCGAACATCGAGAAGAAAACCAGGCCGGGCGGTTCCAGCACCCGGCGAAACTCGGCCAGCGCCGCGCCTATGGAAGGACACCAGTGCAGGGCCAGGTTCGAGAACAGCAGTTGAGCGCAGCCGTCGGCCAGCGGGATCTGCTGCATGTCCCCGCAAATCCGCTCGCCGGTCCCGGCGCGCAGCATGCCGAGCGAGCTGTCCAGCGACAGCACCCGGGCCTCGGGAAAGCGCCGGGCCAATTGATCGCGCGCATCCCCGGCGCCGGCGCCGGCATCGACGATGCGGGCGGGGTCGATACGCACCCAGTCAAGCTGCTCCAGCATCCGGCGGCGTATCTCCGCGTGGAGGAAATCATGCTCCGCAAAGCCTGCCGCGGCGCGGTCGAAGGCGCGCCGGACACGCCAGGGTTGAGGACGGGCCATTAAGCGGGCGCGCCTATGCCCGACAAGCCGGAGCGGCGGTTAACATGGCGCGCTGCGGAACGCGGGAAACAGACCGGATGAGCGCAGGCGACGCGGCGGAGGTAACACCCACCCGGGAGCGCGGGCAGTTCTCGCTTCTGCTCACGCGGCGGTTCGCGCCTTTCTTCTTCACCCAGGCGTTGGGCGCTTTCAACGACAACGTGTACCGCAACGCCGTGATCGTGCTGATCGTGTTCGGCGCCGGCGCGGCCAATGCCGACACGCTGGCCAACCTGGGCGCGGGCCTGTTCGCCTTGCCGTTTTTCCTGTTCTCGGCATGGGCCGGCGAACTCGCCGACCACGGCGACAAGGCGGCCCTGGCGCGCCGGATCAAGATCGCCGAGATCTGCATCATGCTGCTGGGCGGCCTCGCGGTGGCGTCCGGCTCGGTGTGGGCGGTGATGGCGGTGCTGTTCCTGATGGGCACGCAGTCCACCTTCTTCGGTCCGATCAAGTACGCCATCATCCCCCAGCACCTGAGACAGGCGGAACTGGTCGGCGGCAACGGACTGGTGCAGATGGGCACCTTCGTGGCCATTCCCGCCGGGCTCGTGCTCGGCGGCGCGCTGGCGGCGGCGGAACCGCAATCATCGCGGCCGCTGCTGATCGCAGTCACCGTCGTTGGGCTGGCGGTGGCAGGATACCTGGCCAGCCGCTTCATTCCGGCCGCGCCACCCGCCCAGGGCGCCGGCAGGATCTGCTGGAACCCCTTCACCGTCGTCGCCCGCATGGCGCGTGCTTCGGCCGCCAGGCGTTCGGTGCTGTTGTCGATACTGGGCATTTCCTGGTTCTGGCTGCTTGGGTCCGTGGTCCTCACACAGATGCCCAATTATGGCAAGGAGGTCCTCAACGCCAACGAAACGGTCACGACCTCGCTTATGGCCACGCTGGCGGTCGGCATCGGCGTGGGTTCCATGGTGTGCGAATGGCTGTCGGGACGCCGCGTGGAAATCGGCCTCACACCCATCGGCAGCCTCGGGTTGTCGGCCTGCGCTGCGCATTTCGCCCTGACCACGATGAGTCCGGTTACGCCGGCGGCGGGAATGGGGCAGTTTCTTGGCGCCGGCGGCTGGAACCCGGCGCTCGACCTGTTCCTTATCGGGTTCTTCGGCGGGCTTTACGCGGTCCCGATGTACTCGGTGATCCAGCAGCGCACGCGCCAGGAGACCCGCGCCCGGGTCATCGCGTTCAACAACATAGTCAACGCGGTGTTCCTGGTGACCGGCGCGGGACTGAGCATCCTGGTGCTGGTCGTCATGGAAATGAGCATCCCGCAATTGTTCCTGGTGCTGGCGGTGGTCAACCTGGGCGTTTCGATGTTCGTCTTCTGGGAAGTCCCCGAATTCGTTGCCCGTTTCCTGATCTGGTGCCTGATGCGCAGCCTCTACCGTCTGCGCTTCCGCAATCTCGACCGCGTGCCCGAACGCGGCGCGGCGGTGCTGGTCTGCAACCACGTGAGCTATGTCGATGCGCTGCTGATCCTGGGCGTGCTTCGCCGGCCCGTGCGCTTCGTCATGATCAGGCGCATCTACGAAATGCCGCTGCTGAATTTCATCTTCCGCAGCGTGGACGCCGTTCCGATCACGGCGCGCAAGGACGATCCCGAGACCTACCGAAAGGCGTTCGACTCGCTGGCGCACGCGCTGCGCAACCGCGAGCTGGTGTGCATCTTCCCGGAAGGACACCTGACGCGCGACGGGAAGATGCACGAGTTCCGCCCCGGGGTGCTGAAACTGCTCGAACAGGTTCCCGTTCCGGTCATCCCGATGGCGCTGCGCGGTTTGTGGGGCAGCCTGTTCTCGCACCAGGGGCGCGGCGCGTTCCGCGGCGGTCTCAAGTGGCTGCGGGCGCCGGTGGAGCTGCGTGTGGGCAAGCCCATGGCGCCGGAAGGCATCACGACCGACCAGTTGTACGCCGAGGTCGCCCGGCTTCGCGGCGCAGGAAAGGCAGGGGAATGAGTCGGGGCGTGGTGGCCTGGTAGTCGCGGTAAGCGGGGTACTTCGCAAGCGTCAGCGATTCCGTAAGCTGGGTCGAGCTCTGGAAGAGCAGCGTCAGAACCACGAAGCCCAGGCCGGTCCAGTGGAGCCACACGCCGGAGGCGCCCACCGCAAACAGGTAGAACACCCACCACATGCCCATCTCGCAGAAGAAATTGGGGTGGCGGCAATAGGCCCACAGGCCGGTCGTGACGAATGGCCGGGCCACATCCTCGCCCGCATCGATCTTCCGCTTCTTGTCACGCTGAAATCGCCACATCTGCTCGTCAGCCACCCATTCGCCGATGAAGAACACCACGAAAAACGCACCGGCGATTCCATCCAGGAAAGTCATGGGCGTTTCCCGCCACAGCCAGGCCTGGTGCACGGGCGATGCGAACAACCACACGATGAGCATCTGGCCCGGAGCGATAAACAGCAGGTTCAGCGCCTGAAATCCGACCGGTCCGATCTTCTCGTACACCGCCACCCAGCGGTAGTCTTCACCTCCCCTGGAGAAGCCGCCTTTGCGCGCGAAGTTGTGGGTCAGCCTCAGGCCCCACAGGGCGACCAGGACCGCCATGAGATTGAGGCGGGGCGAGGCGAAATCGGCGTCCGCCGCAACGACGAGGCAATAGACCGGCGGGCACAGCGGCCACAGCCGGTCGGCCCAGGAGTACTCGCGGGTGATTACCGAGGTGAGCCAGGCCATGATGGAGATCACGACGCAAAGATCGAGCGCCGTCCCGTACGGCGTGCCCGTGAGCGGGTGGTTGATGAAATTCAGCATGAGTCAGAAATAGGCGCGCTCACTTGCGTGGAACATCCCGGGAGCGAAGGCGTCTCGCCTTCGCGGAGGGCGGGACGCCCTCCCGCCCAGGTGCTTACCAGGCGACTTCTTCTCCGAAACGGTTGATGAACTCGCCCGATCGGGAAGACTCGACCCGCTCGAACAGCTCCTGCTGCATGCGCACGCTCTCGACCGGGTCCACCGGCGCCTCCGGGCCGCCCAGGTCGGTGCGGCACCAGCCCGGCGCCATGGCGATGACCGTGATGTTCTGCCACTCGATCGCCATACCCTTGGTCAGCATGTTGAGCGCCGACTTGCTGCTGCGGTAGGCGTAGGCATGTCCCATGGAGTTGTTGGCGATCGATCCCATGTCGCTGGACATGTTCACCAGGAGCGGATTGGCGGCGGCCTCCAGGTGCGGCTTGAAACAGACCGCCACCTTGAACGCCGCCATGACGTTGATTTCGTGCATTTCGCGCCACAGCTCGTAGTCCATGCTTTCCAGCGACTGATAATGCATGCCCTCGAATGCCGACTTCGGCCCGTAGGTGCCGGCATTGTTCAACAGAATGTCCAGCGAGTCGCCCGCCAGTTCCCCGGCCAATGCCTCAATGCGCTCGTGGTCGGTGACATCCAGGGTTACCGTGCGCAGCGATCGGGAACCGTTTGATTCGAGCTCCTTGAGTCCGGGCGACGCTTCCGGGTTGCGGGCGGTGGCAATCACTTCCCAGTCCTTGGCCAGGTACTGCCTGGCGTGCTCCAGGCCCAGACCGCGCGAGGCGCCCGTAATCAGGATGCGTGGCATAGAGATTCCTGTATTTCCCTGGCAGGGTTAGCATAACCGCAATGACTCCGGGAAACACTGGCCTGGCGCGCTTCCTTCTGCCCTGGCGTTGCGCGCTCTGCGCCGGTGTGGCGCGCGACGGTCGGGGATTGTGCGACGCATGCGCCGAGGACCTTCCCCGTGCCGACCAGGCTTGCCCCCGATGCGGAATCCGCGTGTCCGGGACCGCTGTCACGGGCACTTGCATGCGTTGTTCGTTCCGGCCTCCGGGCTTTCACCGAATGGTTGCTCCGCTTGCCTACGACTATCCGGTGGACCGACTGCTCCTCGGGCTGAAATTCGGCCGCCGGATGCACCTGGCGCGGGCGCTCGGCCAGGCCATTGCCGAGGGCGTTCGCTCGCAAGTCGAGCGGGGCGTACTGGAAGTGCCCGAAGCGCTGGCTCCCGTTCCACTGCATCCGCGCCGGCTGGCGAAGCGTGGTTTCAATCAGGCGGAGGAAATCGCCCGCCTCATCGCGCGCGAAATCGGCGTGCCGATGCTGCCGGACCTCTGCCGCCGGGTCCGGCACACGCGCATGCAGAGCCGCCTGAGCGACGAGGAACGCCGCCTGAACGTCGCGGGAGCATTTGCATGCGCGCAGTCGCCGCTCCGGCCGGCGATAGTGGACGACGTGGTGACGACGGGGGCAACGGCCGACGCTATGGCGGCGGCGCTTATCGCCGCCGGCGCCGAGCATGTGCAGGTATGGGCGGCGGCCAGGGCCGCGTGACAACCTTGTCCGGATCCGGGCGCTGAACCGCGCGGGAAGGGCGCGCGCATACTACTCTTTCCGGCGGGCCGACGGCGGCGAAAAAAGTGGTGAAATAGGCGGCCAGGAACGAACACGAAGAGATGTGAGATGAGCAGCGCACTGAATCGAATCGACAAACACAAGTTTGCGCCGGAAATTCCGCTCGTGAGGCGGCTGGCGAAAGAATTCACGCTCGACGAAGCCACGCGCCGGTCCATCGTCGAACAGGCCGCCGAACTGGTGCGCCGGGTGCGCACTTCGCCGAAAGGCCCCACCATGCTGGACGCCTTCCTCAACGAGTTCGGGCTGCACAACGACGAGGGCGTGGCGCTGATGTGTCTGGCCGAGTCCCTGCTGCGGGTGCCCGACCCGCAGACCGCCGACGAACTCATCGCCGACAAGCTGGGTCCGGCGCACTGGGACGAGCACCTGGGTCATTCGAGTTCATTGCTGGTGAACGCCTCCACCTGGGCGCTGATGCTCACCGGCCGGGCGGTGTCCATGCGCCGCTTCGAGGGCCAGTCCGGCGGCGCAGTGCTGCAGTCGCTGGCGGGTCGCCTCGGCGAACCGGTCATCCGCGGGGCCGTACGGCAGGCCATGAGCATTCTCGGCCAGGAATTCGTGATGGGCGAGACCATGGAGGAAGCCGTAAAGCGCGCCTACAGGCTGGACGATAGCGTCGAGTATTCGTTCGACATCCTGGGCGAAGGCGCGCGCACGGCCGGGGTCGCCGACGACTATTTCCAGGCCTATTGCAAGGCGATTCCGATGGTGGGGGAACGGCAGCCGGACAAGCCGGCGCGCCGCTGCGGCATGTCCATCAAGCTCACCGCGCTGCACCCGCGCTACGACGCCAGGCAGTCCGCAAGGGTTCACCAAGAGATGTATCCGCGGCTGCTCAGGCTGTGCGAGCTCGCCCGCGAGCACGACATCCCGCTGTGCCTGGACGCCGAAGAGGCCGACCGGCTGATCCTGTCGCTGGAGCTGACCGAGCGCCTGTGCGCGGAGCCCTCGTTGCGCGGCTGGAACGGCCTGGGACTGGCTGTGCAGGGCTACGGCAAGCGCGCCAAGCGGGTGATCCGATGGCTGAGCGAACTGGCGCAGGCCACCCGGCGGCAGATTTCCGTTCGGCTGGTCAAGGGCGCCTACTGGGACGCGGAGATCAAACGCGCCCAGATCGCCGGCATGCCCGACTACCCGGTGTTCACGGCCAAGGACAACACCGACACGTCCTACCTATCCTGCGCCGAGGCCATGCTGGCCGAGCGCCCGCACCTGTTCTGCGCCTTCGCCACGCACAATGCCCACACGCTGACGACGGTGCTCGCGCTTACGGACGAAGACCGCTCGAACATGGAACTGCAGCGTATTCACGGCATGGGCGAGCGCCTGCACGAAACCGCGCGCGAGATGTTCGACGACTTCCCGCCGGTTCGTGTCTATGCGCCGGCCGGCCTCTACGAGGACCTGCTCGCCTACCTGGTCCGGCGGCTGCTGGAGAACGGCGCCAACTCCAGCTTCGTCAACCGGCTCTACGACGAGGAGCTTGCGCCCGAGGCGATCGTGTCCGACCCGATCGAGATCTCGCTGGCCCGGACCTCTTCGACACTACCCACACCCGAGCTGCTGTACGGACCGGACCGCCCCAACTCGGCCGGTTGCGACCTGGCCTCGCAAACCGCGCTGGGACGTTTTTCAGCGCTCCTTTCGGAACGGGCCGACATGCCTGAGCCGCAAGCCGCGGACCCGGCTTCCGGTGAGATCGACGCCTGGGTCAAGACTGCAGCCGAAGCCCAGCCGGCCTGGAACGCGCTCGGCGGACGGCGGCGCGCCAACGTATTGAGGACGGCGGCGGATGCGCTGGAAGAAGGGCGTAACGAGTTCTTCCGCGTGCTGGCCGGCGAGGCCGGCAAGACGGTGGACGATGCGGTGGCCGAAGTGCGCGAGGCGGTGGATTTCATGCGCTACTACGCCCGCCAGGCGGAACGGGATTTTGAATCGCCCATGGCCCAGGACGGGCCCACCGGAGAGTCCAACGACCTGAGCCTGCACGGACGCGGCGTGTTCGTGTGCATCAGCCCCTGGAACTTTCCGCTGGCGATCTTCCTGGGCCAGGTGTCCGCCGCCCTGCTGGCCGGCAACGCCGTGCTGGCCAAGCCCGCCGAGCAGACCCCGCGCATCGCGAAGTTGGCCGTGGACCTGCTGCACAGCACCGGCGTCCCTGCGGACGTGCTGCGACTGGTCGCCGGCGCCGGGGACGTGGGCGCGGCGCTGGTCAATCACCCGAGAATCGCCGGCGTGGCGTTTACCGGAGGCACGGACACCGCGGCGCGCATTCAGTCCGCGTTGGCCGGCAAGTCCAACCGTCCCATCGTGCCGTTCATCGCCGAGACCGGCGGTCAGAACGTGATGGTCGCGGACTCGTCGGCCCTTATCGAACAGACCACCGACGACGCCATACGCTCGGCGTTCCTGAGCGCCGGCCAGCGCTGCTCCGCCCTGCGGGTGCTGTGCGTGCAGGACGAGGTGGCCGACACGCTGCTGGAATCGATCCGCGGCGCAGCGACCGAACTGACGATCGGCGACCCGCACGACCCTTCAACGGACATCGGCCCCATCATCGACCAGCCTTCCCTGGACCGGATCCAGGCGCACATCGAGCGCATGCGCTCGCTGGGCTGCGAAGTCTGGACCGGCGGCCGGCTCAACGAATCGCTGGAAGGCCCGTACATCCGACCGCACATCATCGAACTGGAAAGCCTGGCGCAGCTTGAGGGCGAGTGTTTCGGCCCGGTCATGCACGTATTGCGCTTCGACGCCGCCGACCTGGCAGGGTTGGTGGACTCGATCAACCGCCTCGAATTCGGACTGACCCTGGGCGTGCAGAGCCGCATCGACGCCCGCGTGAACGAGGTCATCGCGCGTGCGCGCGTCGGAAACATATATGTAAACCGCGACATGGTCGGCGCCGTGGTAGGCGTGCAACCCTTCGGCGGCATGGGCCTGTCCGGCACCGGGCCCAAGGCCGGCGGCCCCCACTACCTGCACCGCTTCGCCGTCGAAAAAACCATCACCATCAACACCACCGCCAAAGGCGGCAACGTCGAACTCCTCCGCTCCGTAGCCATTGATGCCCCGACCTGAGTCGCGACGCAAAAAGCAGCGCGGTTGCAACCCGTTGCCCACGGTGCGGAAATAGGCACGCTTGAGCTTCAATTTCGACCAGGCCGCCACACCTCCCAGCGTTACAATGCGCGACATGGCTGCCGCCGCTTTCGATACCTTTCAAGCTGCGCGAGCGCTCGAATCCGCGGGCGTGGAGCGCGCCCAGGCGGAAGCCATCGCCGAAGCAATACAGCAGCGCCAAGACTCCGCAACGAAATCAGATCTCGCGAAGCTGGGTAGCGAACTGCGCGCCGAAATGGCCGCGCTCGAAACGCGCCTGACCAATCACTTTTACGCTGCCACCGTCGGACTGGCCGCGACCGTTGCGGCATTTGGCCTGTTCACGTAGCTCCGCCGTTCAAGCTTCCGACAGTTCGATAACTTCCAGGCTGTCTTCCATTCGCTGCAGTCCGCAGCGCAACGAGCGCACCTGACTGTCAAGCTTGTCCAGCTCGTCGCGGAAATCCTCCACGAGCTGGCCCAGCATTTCGGGATCAGGTTGCAGTTCCTTGCGTTCCGTATAGAACGTCTTCTTCGTATCGTCCAGCTGCATCCCGATATGCTGCAAAGTAAGTTGAATCTCCATCTCTTGTTCCCTCCTCGGAACTTCCTCACCGCCCGGATGGCGGATCTCCATTCAAGATAAATTCTCGGCGAAAGCGCGCTGTTGAACAAGCAGGCGCGCATGGCCAACAGTTGTCGCTGCATGCTATTGTCAGGAAACGCCGTGCGTGTCGCCTGCGGTTACTGCAGGCTTCTTGTAAGCGGCTTTAGACCAACAGCAAGAATCAAGAACAAGCCTTTTCATCCGGCGAAAGATGCCAACGGAATTAGTGTCCGGCCATTCCGACAATAGTCCGGGGAACATCTCGGCTACGGCTCGATCCGAGAGCTTCGGAGTGCGCGATGTCGTGGCGGCGTACAACGCCAGGGCGCCAGTGCTCTCCGATGGCTACGAACGCATACCGTTTGTCAGCGTGCATCGGCAGGTTGCGGACCTGCTGCCCGAGTCTTCCGGCAATGTGTTGGACGTGGGTGCGGGAAGCGGACGGGATGCCGCCTGGTTTGCGGAGCGGGGCCATAGCGTCGTGGCGGTCGAACCTTCTTCCGGAATGCGCGAGGCGGGCAACGCACGACACAAGTCGTCGAAAATTCGTTGGCTTGATGACCGGCTTCCGGCGCTCGAAAAGTTGCTGCAAACCAAGTCCTCTTTCGACCTCGTGTGGGTAAGCGCCGTCTGGCACCACTTGCCAGCCAGCCAGAGACATCGGGCCTTTCGCAAGCTCGTTTCGGTGCTCAGCCCCGGCGGCAGCATGATGATCAGCCTTCGCCAGGGCCCGCCCTCGCCGGAACGCCCCATGGTGCCCGCCACCTCTGCGGAAATAGAACGACTGGCGCGACGACACGGACTGCAGGTGATCCGTGTGACGGAAAGCAATGACGCGAGCGGGCGAAAGGAAGTCTCATGGGAGGCTGTTTGGCTGCAGTTGCCGGACGACGGTACGGGCGCATTGCCGCTGCTTCGGCACGTTGTGTTCAATGATCAGAAATCTTCAACCTACAAACTGGCCTTGTTGCGGGCGCTGTTGCGAATCGCCGACGGCGCCGCAGGCTTCGCGCGTCCCGGAGCCGGCGATGATGACGTGGTATTGCCCCTCGGACTTGTGGCGCTCTACTGGATCCGATCCTTCCAGCCGCTGATCAAGGCGGACCTTCCGCAACAGCCTCGCGGCAATCAGCACCTGGGCTTCGTAAAGGCAGGTTTTCGAGGTCTGATGGACCGATCGCCATTCGATCTGCGCGTTGGCCAGCGCTTCAGCGAAAAGGATGCCGAAAACCTGATTCTGGCGATTCGCGAAGCAGCGAACTGCATTCGACGTATGCCGGCCAACTACATTACCTACCCCGGAAGCGACAAGCCCGTTTTTCCGTGCACTCGCAATGGTCCGGTGCGCGTGAGGAACTCGGTCAGCATTGATGAGGCTTTCCTGTGGTCGTTAGGTTCCTTTTCGGTGCCGCGTAATCTCTGGCAGGCCATGGGCCGTTATGCAGCCTGGCTGGAGCCGGCGGTATTGAACGAATGGATACGGATGATGCGGACTTATGAACAGAAAACCACGGAAGGCAAGCAATCCTGGGACGCGCACTGGAAAGCTCTCGAGTGGCTTGCTCCCGAGCACGACACCGATATTGCCCGAAGGCGCGCGGAAATTCTGCGCGCTGATGGATTTCTCTATTGCGTGTGGACCGGAAAGAGGCTGACGAAAGTGTTTGAGATTGATCATTGCTTACCCTTCGCCGCCTGGCCGTGCAATGACTTATGGAATCTGCTGCCCAGCGACCGCCGCGCCAACCAGAACAAGTCCGATCGACTGCCAAGTCCTGAAGCGCTGGACAGCGCAAAGCCGCGACTTCTGGACTGGTGGCATTCCGCATACCAGCAAGACTTCCGGCTGAAGGCGACATTCGAGGACGAGGCGCGAAGCGCCCTGCCCGCAACTGATCTCGGCGAGGATGGATTCACACTCGAGTCCGTATTCGATGGCCTGATGTTCCAGCAACTGGTGCTGAAACGGGATCAGCAACTCCGCGAATGGCAGCCGGCTTAGTCCGCTTATTGAGTGCTAAAGCAGGCCGGGGATCAGGGCGGCGCGGGTCCTGGGGAAGTCGGGGAAGTTGGTGCGGTACCAGGAGCGGCGCCAGAGTGCCCGGGGGACGAGATTGGCGATGCTCCAGAGGGCGAAGGCGAGCGCGGGCAGGCACCAGGTCAGGAGGGCGAAGCCGAGCCATTCGATGATTTCGCCCAGCAGGTTCGGGCAGCAGCTCAGGTTGAACGCGCCGCCATCGGGCATGACGCGTTGGTGCCCGCTGCGACGGCGCAGGGCGAGCAGACGGTAGTCCGACCACAGGTTGAGCCAGGCGCCGCCGAGCATCAGGACCACGCCCAGAATGAATCGCGGATCGGACAGCCAGGCTTCACCGAGCTGGGGAGCGAACGCCAGGTAGGACCCCAGCAAGGCGCCGTTGATTACGTTGAAGGCCCCTCCGCTCATCCACATCCCGGACGGTATCGTGGCGCCCGGTTTGAGTACGACGAGGGGCCAAGCCAGGGTGCGATGGGCGTAGTGCGCCAGCCACAGCGCAACCGCAATGTTTCCGACGAGGTGGAGGTTCCCACTTGCGAAGTAAACCGCGGGGAACATGACGAGCGCTGGCAGCTCCATCCAGAACCAGCCCCAGCGCGCGTCGATATGCCTGCCCCAACCGCTACCGCCGATCCGGCCGGTGATATCGCGCACCTTGAAGCTCACTGCGAACGCGAGAACGGCAAGCGCCGCCCAAATTGCGGATAACAGGGTCAAGGGAACGATCAAGACAGAAGTGAGAGTTGCTCCTCCGGAACCGTGTTCCGTCGAGAACGGCGCGCAGGCTTTGGCGGAGCGGCGGGCGGGCGGAAGAGCGTGGTCTTGAGTTGCGGGCGGGTGCCGCGATTCAGGCCGTGGCGGCGGCAGGCGCGGTCGAAGCGCTGGCGGAGCAGGTCGGCGTATTGGCCCTGGCCGCGCATGCGGCGGCCGAAGGTCGTGTCGTTCTCCCTGCCGCCGCGGATCTGGCGGACGCGGCTCATGACATGTTCGGCGCGCAGGGGGTACTGCTCGGCCAGCCAGTCCTTGAACAGCGGGCGGACTTCGTTGGGCAGGCGCAGTACCGCGTAGCCGGCCCACAGCGCGCCGGCCTCGGCAGACGCCTCGAGGACGGCTTCGAGTTCGTGGTCGTTGAGCGCGGGAATGACGGGAGCGAACATGACCCCTGTCGGCACGCCGGCCTCGGTGAGGCGTTCGACGGTCGTCAGCCGTCGGCGGGGCGATGCGGTGCGCGGCTCCATGCGGCGCTTGAGTTCGTCGTCCAGCGTTGTGATGCTCAGCGCGACCTGGGTAAGGCCCAGCCGCGCCAGTTCGCCCAGCAGGTCCAGATCGCGTTCCACCAGCGCGGACTTGGTGACGATCGTTACCGGGTGGCGGGTTTCGAGCATGATCTCGAGCAGCGAGCGCGTGCTGCGCAACTGCTTCTCAAACGGCTGGTAGCCGTCGGTGTTTATGCCCAGAGCTATCGGCGAGCACCGATATCCGGGTTTGGCCAGTTCCTTCCTGAGCAGCTCGGCGGCGTTGGGCTTGTGGACGATTTTGGTCTCGAAGTCGAGGCCGGGGGAAAAATCGAGGTAGGCATGCGCCGGGCGCGCAAAGCAGTAGATGCAACCGTGCTCGCAACCCTTGTACGGATTGATGGACTGTTCGAAGCCGACATCCGGCGACTTGTTGCGGCTGATGATGGTCTTGCTGAGTTCGGGGATCAGCTCGGTTTCGGGATGCGGGGCCATCTCGGCGACGCCCGGATCCGGCTCGTAGGTCTGCCGCTCGAAGCGGCCGGGCAGGTTGCCGCGGGCGCCCCGGCCGCGGATGTTGTGGCCGTGTTCGGGGAGGGTGTCTCGGGTGCGGGCGGTCATTCGGGAAATATAACGCGGGTGGCCGGTCGGACGCGGCTATACTCACGCAGCCATGCGCCCGGCAGTCAAGTACGGCATCTGGATCGCGATCGCCGCGGTCCTGGTCGTGGGCGCCCTCATGCTGTTTTCGCGCGGTGAAGACGGCGTCGAAGTGCGGGTCGCCGAGGTGACCACCGGGGAGATTCGCAAGACGGTGCTGAACACCCGCGCAGGCACCGTGGATGCCTGCCGGCGGGCGCAGATGTCGCCGGCTTCCGCGGGTCAGATCGCGAGTCTTCCCGTAGCGGAGGGCGACTCCGTGACCGAAGGCCAGGTTCTTCTTGAGATCTGGAACGAGGACCTGCGCTCGGAAATCGAACTCTCGCAGCGCAACCTGATCGCGGAGCGCTCGCGGGCGGCGGAGAGCTGCACGCGCGCCGATCTGGCGGCGCGCGAGGCGGTGCGCCTGGCCAAGCTGCGTGACGACAACCTGGTCTCCGAGGAGGAACTGGAAAGGGCGCAGGCCGAAGCCGAAGCGCGGGCCGCCTCCTGCAAGGCGTCCAACGACTCCGCAAGCGCAGCCGAGGCCCGTGTGGAAGTCAACCGCGCACGCCTGGAGCGCACCATACTGCGCTCGCCCTTCGACGGCGTAATCGCCGAAATCAACGGCGAACTGGGCGAGTTCGTGACCCCGTCGCCGATGGGCGTGGCGACGCTGCCCACGGTGGACGTCATCGACAACAACTGCCTGTACATCACCGCCCCGATCGACGAGGTCGATGCGCCGCTGGTCCAGGCCGGCCAGGAAGCCCGGATCCTGCTCGACGCTTTCCCGGACCAGTTCTTTCCCGGATTCGTGCGGCGCGTTGCCCCTTACGTGCTGGACCTGGAGAAACAGGCGCGCACCGTGGAGATCGAGGCCGAGATCGACAACCCGCAGCGCTACGGGCTGATGCCCGGCTACAGCGCCGACGTGGAAGTGATCGTGGACGTGCGCGACGAAGCCCTCCGCGTGCCGACGGAGGCGGTCATCGAGGACGAACGGATCATGGTGCTGAACACGGAAACCGGGCGTCTCGAGGAACGCAGGGTCGAGATCGGCCTGGGCAACTGGGAATTCACCGAAATCACCGAAGGGGCCAGGAACGGGGAGCTCGTGGTCCTGAGCCTGGACCGCGCGGGCGTCGAGCCGGGCGCGCCGGCAGTGCGCGCAGCGGAATAGACCGCAGCCGATTCCGGCCTGAGGGTATCGCCCGGTGTTGGCCCTCACCAGCGTTTTCCGCGACTACCCGGTCGGAGAGCAGGTGGTGCATGCCTTGCGCAACATCACGCTGGAAGTCGAGTCCGGCGAGTACCTGTCGATCATGGGACCGTCCGGGTCCGGCAAGTCAACGCTGCTGAACATCATCGGACTGCTGGACTCGCCGGACGGCGGCAGCTACCGCCTGCTCGGCGAAGACACCGCGAAGATGTCCGACGACAAGCTGGCGCGCACCCGGCGCGAGGTGATCGGCTTCGTGTTCCAGTTCTTTCACCTGGTCCCGCGCCTGACCGCCTTCGAGAACGTCGAACTGCCGCTGACGCTGGCCGGCTGGCGCCGCCGCAAGCGCCGCGAGAAGGTCAGGCACGCACTTGAGCGCGTCGAGCTGGCCGACCGCATGGAGCACCGTCCGAACCAGCTCTCGGGCGGTCAGCTACAGCGCGCCGCCATCGCCCGCTCCATCGTGATGTCGCCTAAATTGCTGCTGGCCGACGAGCCGACCGGCAACCTCGATTCGCGCTCGAGCATGGAAATCATCCGGCTTCTGGAATCGCTGAACGAGGACGGGCTGACACTGGTTGTCGTGACCCACGACCCGGACCTCGGCCGCCGCGCGCGGCGGCGGCTGACCATGCTGGACGGCCGTATCGGCGGCGACGAGCGCCTCTGATTCCGGGCAACCATAAGGCCATCGCCTTGCCCCAGCCGGCGCTTCCCGGCTTCCCGATTTCGCGTGATAAGGTTGGGAAGCTTGTTTAGCCAACATGGGAGGAATGGAAATGGCGACACGTGTGGTTTACAGTCTTGCGATCCTTGCTGCTGTAGTAGAGGGCCTTGCGCCCGGCGCGGTCCCCGGCGGCCTTCTCCCGCTGGCCATGGTCGTGCTCGGAGTGGCTTATGCCGTGATGAACGTTGATGCCGCAAATCCGCAGGCGTTTCTTACCACCGCACTGGTGGTCGCCGCGGCCGGCGGAGCGGACGTGCTTTCAAACGTCCAGGCAGTCGGCGGCTTCCTCGACGCCATCGTCGACCAGGTTGCGGTCGTTTACCTGTCAGGCGGCGCGGGCGTGCTGGGCGTACGTGCCTGGAACCTGATATCCAAGGGAAGCTTGTAACAGGATTTCTCGGGCGCCCATGTCGCCGGGGCACCCTCGGCGACATGGTCGCGCTCCCTCGAGACTTCGGAAAAGAACCGGGCGGTTAACGCTCGGCCGCGGCGCGCGCGAGCCCGGTCCGCTTCCAGGTCCGGGCCCAGTAGATGAACGGCGTATCGATCACCGCGATCAGGAACTTGAATACGTACTTGGCCGCAGCCAGTTGCAGCGCGGTCACGAGGTCGACGATCCCCCACCACACGACCAGGCCGTAGATCAGCGTATCGACGACCTGGGACAGGAGCGTGGAACCGGTGTTGCGCAGCCACAGGTGCTTCACGCCGGTCGCCTTGCGAATCCGGTGAAACACCCACACGTCGAAGCTCTGGCTCAACAGGTAGGCCAGCAACGAACCGAACACGAAACGCGGCGTGTAGTCGAACAGCGCCGCCATGGCCTCGTGCATTCTCAACGCGTATGAGGCTGTGTCCGGGTCCGACGTGGGCGCATAGAACAGGCCCACCCGGCTGATCACAACCACCATCACGCTCACGGCAAACCCCAGCAGGACCGCCCGTTGCGCCTCCCGCCGGCCGAACTTCTCGCTCAGGAGGTCGGTGGCGAAGAAGATGCTGGAGTAGAGGATGACCGCCATGCTGGTCTCAAGGCCCATGACGGTCGTGAGTTTCGGGCCCTGGATATTGGCCATCACCAGGCTCAGCACGATGGCGCCGTAGAGGCCGTAGCGCCCGAAGAACCGGTACAGCAGGATCGCGAATCCCAGGTCCAGCATGACCGTCAGGAACCACAGCCAGGCCTGGTGTTCCTGCAGAAGTTGTTCGAAACCGGCAAACATGGTGGGCCCCGGTCAATCGGAAGCCGCTACTGTAACCGTTCGGCGTCCGTGAGCCACATGAGGCACAATTCATTTGCCCACGAAGACCCCGGCAAATGAAAACCAACGACCTGCTGTTGATGGCGACGCGCTCGATGTTCCGTCACCGGCTGCGCGCCGCCATGATGATGCTCGCCACGTCGATCGGGATCGTGTCGGTGTTGCTGCTGACCGCGCTGGGCGAGGCGGGCCGCCTGTTCGTTACCGGCGAATTCCGAATCCTGGGAACCGAACTCATCATCGTGCAGCCCGGCAATCCCGGCGAATCCGGCTCCAATCCGTTCGGTTTTTCGGGCGAGGCCCCCCGGGACCTGACCTATCGCGACGCGGAAGTGGTGATGCGCGTGCCGGGCGTGATGAAGGCGGCGCCAATGATGATGGGCGCCCTTCCCGCCTCGCGCGGCGGGAAGGAACGGGAAACGTTCGTGATGGGCACCACCCGGGACTATTTCCACATCCGGGGGCTCGACCTGAGCGCCGGAACTTTCTTTCCGCGCATGGACATGGACCGCATTTCACCGGTGTGCGTGGCGGGAGAGTTGCTGGTCAAGGAACTGTACGGGTCCGAACCCGCGCTGGGCACCTGGCTGCGGCTCGGGGACTCGCGCTGCCGGATCGTGGGACTGCTGGCCGATACCGGCCAGAGCATCGGGATCAACGTGGGCGAGATCGTGGTGGTGCCGGTGGCTTTCGCGGCAACCACGTTCAACACCGAAGCCCTGACCAACATCATGGTTCAGGCCCGCGACCGCGAGTCTGTGCCCGGAGTCATCAGCCGACTGACCGAACGCCTGAAGGAACAGCATTACGGCAAGCAGGACTTCATAACCATCACCCAGGACGCGGTCCTGTCGGTATTCGACGGCATCTTCAACGCGATTACGGCCGCACTCGGCGGGATCGCCGGGATCAGCCTGATCGTGGCCGGGGTCCTGATCATGAACGTGATGCTGGTGGCGGTCAGCCAGCGGACTTCGGAGATCGGCCTCTACATGGCCATTGGAGCAGCCCGCCGGCAGATCATGCGCCTGTTTATCGGCGAAGCCGCGCTTCTTGCGGTAATCGGGACCGTGTGCGGGCTGGGACTGGGTTACCTGCTGATCTGGTTCGCGCAGCAACTGTTCCCGGCGATTGAAATCCGGCCGCCCTGGTGGGCCGTGGTGGCGGCGGTGATTACCGCCGTGGGCAGCGGCCTGGTATTCGGGGCGCTGCCGGCGCGCAAGGCGGCCCGTCTGGACCCGGTGCAGGCGCTGAGGGGACGCATCTGATGAGTGCCCTGGATCTGTTGCGCCTGGCTTTGCGCGCGCTGTCCATGCATCGTCTGCGCACTCTGCTGACCGCTCTCGGCACCGGAATCGGCGTCGCCGCCGTGATTCTGCTCACGTCCATCGGCGAGGGCATGTATGAATTCATGGAGACCGAAGCCACTCGCTTCGGAACGCACTTCCTGGTCATCACGCCCGGAAAGACCGTCACCATCGGCGGACCCCCCGGGCTGAACACCAATACGGTGCGTCCGCTGACCCTGGACGATGCGCTGGCGATCGGGCGACTGAGTTCGGTCAAGGCCGTTGCCCCCGCGGTCATGGGATTTGCGGAAGCGGAACGCGAGGGCATCAAGCGCGACGTGACGGTGCTGGGGACCGGCCCCGACCTGCCCGAGATATTCACGCTGGAAGTCGCGTCGGGCCGTTTCCTGCCGAAGGAAGACTTCGAGGCCTCGCGACCGCTTGCGGTGCTGGGCAGCGAAATGAAGAACCGGCTGTTCGGACCGGACAACGCGCTCGGAGCCTACATCCGTGTCGCCGGGCAGCGCTTCCGTGTGGTCGGGGTGCTTGCCGATGCCGGCACCATGGTCGGCTTCGACATGAACGACATCATCTTCGTGCCGGTCAGGCACACGATGGAAATCTACAACATGCTGGGCGTGCAGGAAGTGGACGTGCGCTACGACGAAAACCGGCCGGCCAGCGAGGTGGAGGGCGACATCACGCGCCTGCTGATCGCGCGGCACGGTTCGGAAGACTTTTCGATCACGACCCAGGACCAGATGCTCAGCACCATGCGGGTGATTCTGAGCACGATCACTTCGGCGGTCGCGGCCCTGGGGGGGATATCGCTGGTGGTGGGCGGCGTGGGGATTTTCACGATCATGACCATCTCGGTTCAGGAGCGCATCTTCGAGATCGGCCTGTTCCGCTCGCTGGGGGCACGCCGCCGCGAGGTTCGCCGCCTGTTCATGGCCGAAGCGCTTGCGCTTGGTGCCGCCGGGGGCCTGCTCGGCCTGGTACTGGGCCAGGGCGCGGCCTGGTTGCTGAGCGCTCTGTTCCCGGTCATACCGGTCAGTATTTCAGTGGCCTATACCATTGCAGCCCTGATGATCGCGGTGCTGATCGGAATCCTGGCGGGCGTGGCCCCCGCCGTGCGCGCGGCGCGCATGAACCCCGTTCTGGCGCTGCGCGCCGAATAACCGCCGTTTTACACACAAGGAGCAGCAACTTGATTGATCTCTACTACTGGCCGACGCCCAACGGGTTCAAGATCACCATCATGCTCGAGGAGTGCGGACTGCCGTACAACATCAAGCCGGTGAACATCGGCGCGGGCGACCAATTCACGCCCGAGTTCCTGGCGCTGAATCCCAACCACCGGATGCCCGTGATCGTCGACAACGACGCGGCCGGCGGACCGCTTTCGGTGTTCGAGTCCGGCGCCATCCTGGTCTACCTGGCCGAGAAAACCGGGCGCTTTCTGCCCACCGATACGCACGAGCGCTTCGACGTGATGCAATGGCTGTTCTGGCAGATGGCCGGACTGGGACCCATGGCCGGCCAGGCGGGGCACTTCCTCATCTACCAGGAAGGCAAGCACGAGTACGCAACCGAGCGCTACACGAACGAATACGGGCGCTTGCTGGCGGTCATGGAGCGCAGGCTCAGGGACCGCGATTACCTCGCCGGCGAGTATTCGATCGCTGACATGGCCTGCTATCCCTGGGCGGCTCCCTACAAGCGGCTCGGTCAGGGCATCGACGAGTTGCCCAATGTCGCCGGATGGATTGAAAGGCTCCGCGCGCGTCCGGCCCTGGAGCGTGGCATGGACGTCGGCAGGGAACTGCGGTCCGACCAGCCGCTGACCGAGGAACAGCGCAAGATGCTCTATGGTCAGACTGCAAAGAAAACGCTGGAGAAGGCATGAAGCTTTACGACTACGCCTATGCGCCGAACCCCCGGCGGGTGCATATTTTCCTGGCCGAGAAGGGCCTGGACATGGAGCGCGTGGAGATCGACCTGACGAAGAAGGAGCAGTTGAGCCCCGAATACCAGGCGGTCAATCCGCTGTGCCAGGTTCCGGTGCTGGAGACCGACGACGGCACGCGCATCAGCGAGTGCGTGGCGATCTGCCACTACCTGGAGGACCTGCATCCCGAGCCGAACCTGTTCGGGTCCGGTCCCGACGAGCGCGCGCAGGTCCTGATGTGGAACCACATCGTCGAGCAGGAAGGCATGCCCGGACTCGCCGAAGCTCTGCGCAATCGGATCAACAACTTCCGGGATCATGCGTTACCGGGTCCGGTGCACTATGCGCAGCTTCCCGAACTGGTGGAGCGGGGCCGCAAGCGCGCCCGGCACTTCCTGGACTTCATGGACCGGCGGCTGACCGGCCGCGAATACCTGGCGCTGGGCCGCTTCACGATCGCCGACATCACGCTGCGGGTGGCCGTGGACATGGCCGCGCGCATGGCCGGCAAGTTCGATCTCACCGTGCTGGAAGGCCGTGCGGCGCTTGCGGCCTGGCACGCCCGCGTATCCGAACGCCCCAGCATCCAGGGAGGAGCGTGACGACGCATGCCCTGACCCCGGGAGCGAGGACATCCCGTCCTCGCCGTAACATGACCACGCATGCTTGAACTCGGCCTCTCCCTCGTTTTCGCCTACCTGATCGGCTCGATCAACTTCAGCCTGGCGCTCGGCAAGCTCCGGAACCTGGACGTACGCGAAACGGGCAGCGGCAACGCCGGCGCCACCAATGCCCTGCGCGCCGCCGGTTTCTGGTTCGCCCTGGCGGTCATGATAGGCGACGTGGGCAAGGCGATCGTGGCGGTGGGTCCGCTCGCCACCCTGGCCTACTCGTTTGCCGACGAACCGACGTTCTCCCTGGCCTGGGTCCAGGTCGCCACGGGAGCGTCCGTGACCGCGGCGCATTGCTATCCGCTGTGGCACGAGTTCCGGGGCGGCAAGGGATTCGCCGCGCTGCTCGGCGCGTACCTGGTGCTGCACGCGCCGCTGGTGGGCGCGGTGCTGGCCGTTTGGGTGCTGGTGATGATCTTCAGCGGCTACGTGGGACTGGCGACCATGGTGGCGGCCGTCTCCGCGCCGCTGTTCCTTGCGTTCTTCATGCCCGATGCGCCGCCGGAACTCTTCTGGCTGGCGGCCGCGGCGGGTGCGTTTACGGTTATGACGCACCGCGACAATATCCGCAACCTGCTCGACGGATCGGAACATTGTTTCGTACGGGTGCGGGTCGATCATTGGTTCAAGAGCGGCGGCTAGGCTCTGTACGACCGGCACGCATTGCTGGGAGCGCTCGATCCGGCCCTGCTTCGGCGAATCACGCTGCTCGAGATTCACGACTCGCTGCCGTCCACCAACCAGCGATTGCTGCAGGTTCCCGCAACGACGAATGCCGGCAGCGTGGCGGTATGCCTAGCCGGCCATCAGAGCGCCGGGCGGGGGCGGAACGGAAAAAGCTGGTATGCGCCGGCAGGCGCCGGATTGCTGCTCAGCGTGAGCCGGACCTCGCCAAATGCGCCGGACGGATCTCTCGCCCTGGCGCTGGGCGTCGCGATCGCCGAAGGCCTGGAGACATTCGTATCCGACCGCGTGGAACTGAAGTGGCCCAACGACCTGGTCGCGCAAGACCGCAAGCTGGGCGGCATCCTGGTCGAGACCGCCACGCAGGGCGGTGCCGAGACCCGCGTCGTGGCGGGCCTGGGCGTCAACATCCGGGTAAGTGAAGAACAGCGTGAGCTGGTCACCGGGGAAGGCGGCATGCACCCGGCCGGTCTTTCGGAATTCAATCTGCGGAAAGCCCCCGAGCCCAACGACCTGGCGGCGGCCATGATCAACGCGATCGCCCAAGTGCTGAAATCGCATCCAGTGGATGGTTTCGGCGGCTGGATGGACGACTGGAACGCGCGCGACTGGCTTGCGGGAAGGCGAATCGAGGCACGGAGCGGCGCCGATACGCACGCGGGCACGGCCGCCGGAGTCGATTCGTCGGGCGCCCTGCTGCTTGAGGAATCCGGCCGCGAGCGGCGCATCCTATCGGCGGAGATCCGCTTGTGAACGCCGCTTCTTCACGCGTCCTCCTGATCGATCTGGGCAACACGCGTATCAAGTGGGCCTGGCTGTCCGGCGACGGGCAGGAACCTGAAGGCGCCGGCGCCGCACGCACCGGCGACGGGCTGTCCGATCTGCCGTTTCTGGACAGCGAAAAAAAGGTAACCGGGGCGGTGGCCTGCAATGTCGCGGGCATCGAACTCGGACGCAAGCTGTCCGGGCTGGTGCGGGAAAGACTGGACGTCGAACTCGTTTTCGTGCAGGCGCAAGCCTCCGCCTGCGGCGTGACCGCCGCCTACGCCAACCCCCTTAACCTGGGCGCGGACCGCTGGGCGGCGCTGATCGGCGCGCACGCGCTGGGCCCCGCCGACTATTGCATCGTCGACGCGGGCAGCACCGTAACCATGGACCTGCTGCTGGCCGACGGGCGGCATCTCGGCGGATACATCGCGCCCGGCCGGGAAATGAGTCTGGCCGCGATGGCGAAGGGAACGGCGGAACTCGCCTCACGGCTGAAGGATCATGCCGGCCGGCCGCCCGATCTCGCCCCCGGCACCGACAGCGCGGAGGCAATGGAAAAGGGAACGCTGGCAGCGCAACTGGGGATGATCCGCTCGGGCATGGAAAGGCTGGCAAGCGAGGGAAGGGGTTTGCCGGTACTGCTCCTGACCGGCGGAGGCGCCGACGCCCTGATCGCCACCGGTGAACTGCCGGAAGCACAATTGGCCCCGGACCTGGTGCTGCGCGGGCTGGCCGCGCTCGCGTTAGAATTGCGCGTCAGGCCGGAATAGCTCAACTGGTAGAGCACCCGCCTTGTAAGCGGAAGGTTGCGGGTTCAAGTCCCTCTTCCGGCACCAGTGGTGATGTAGCTCAGCTGGTTAGAGCGGCGGACTCATAACCCGCAGGTCGGTGGTTCAAGCCCACCCATCACCACCACTTTTCGCTGCAGCGCGCTACGTTACGCGGATGACGATCTTGCCGATCTTTTCGCCGCTTTGCATGTAGTCGATCGCGCCGTAGACGTCGTCCCAGTCGAAGACGCGGTCGATAACGGGCCTGACGTCGTTGCGGACCATGGCCCGGATGAGGTCCGTGAACATGCGCCGGCTGCCGACGATGATGCCCCGCACGGTGAGGTTCTTGAGAATGAGGTTCGGCAGCTTCGTCAGGACCGGGGGCTCCTGCGGTTCCTGGTTGTGGACCACCGGGTTGGCGCCGATGTGCATGATTCGGCCATTGGAGGCGGCGGCCATCAGGCAGTTCTCCATTTCGCCCAGGCCCACGTTATTGAGAATGATGTCCGCGCCTTCGCCGTCGGTGAGTTCCAGGACCTCCCCGGGCCAGTCGGGATTGGTGCGGTAGTTCACGCCGAGGTCCGCGCCAAGTTCCTTCAGGCGGGCAAGCTTCGCGTCGCTCGATGACGTGATGATGCATCGCGCGCCGAGCATCTTGGCCCATTGCATTCCAAACACGGACACGGCGCCTGAACCCAGCGTCAGCACCGTGTCGCTGGCCCGGGCCGCGCCCGCCTCCACCACCGCGTTCCAGGCGGTCAGGCCGGGGCTCTGCAGCGTGCTGGCCTCTTCGTAACTCAGGCTGTCGGGCAGCCTGATCAACGCCGCCGCCGGCACCACGACCTGCTCCGCCAGAAAACCGTCGAGAGTGGCCGAGTAGTCCTGCTCCGACATGGACGCGTGCCAGTCACCGTCCAGCCATTGCCAGTAATGGCTCATGGTCACCCGGTCGCCCACCTGGATGTTTTCCACGCCGGCGCCGACCGCGATGATGTCGCCGGCATTGTCGCTCAGCGGGACGCGGGTATAAGGCATGACGGTCTTGCCAAGACTGCCGTGCATGATGGTGAGGTCGCGGGCGTTGATGCCGGTGGCACGCACCCGCATGACCGCTTCGCCGTGGCCGGGAACGGGCTCGGGCCGCTCGACCGCATGCAGGGCCAGGCCCTTGCTGTAGTCCCCTATTTCAAAGACTTTCATGGCGCGCGCCCGTTCCCGCGCGGCTACGACCCGTAGGTGTCCTTGTATTCCTCTATGTAGTCGTGGTACTCGGTCCAGTTCTCCACGTCGAAGATTTTCGGCGCCTTCAGTTCCAGCGACTTCCGGGCCCCGGCCGGCAGTTCGTCGATGCTGGCCAGCTTTGTGCCGTAGGCACGGCCGTAGCTGCGACCCTCGTGGCCGCCCATGCCGACCCAGGGGCCCCAACTCACCAGGTTCTGAAACTGGCAGAAGGCCGGCGCGTTATTGATTTCCGGATTGACCACATCCTCCAGCCTTGCGGCGTGAACGAACAGGGAGTCCCAGTAATGGGTGCGACCGGGTGATTCCTTCGGCCATTCATCGGGGTCGAAAGGACTGGGATACGAAAAATGCGAGGCAATAGGCACGAAGACCATGCCGCCGTAGGTTTCCATGCGCAGGGGCGTCGGGTGGACCGTGGCCTCGGGCGGTGTCTCCACTCCGTCGGGGCCCATTTTCACGTGGAGGGGACCGCCGAGGAACGTCCAGGGCTCCCTGACTTCGCCCGTAATCGGGTTTTCCCAGGATTCCAGCACCTCGTCGGTGTCGAACTTGCAGTAGACGCCACACTCGAACACCTTGAATGCGTACTGATTGTCCGCCAGCGGACTGCACTGCGTGACGTTCAGGTTGTTCATCGTGAACAGCGGTATGAGGTTGCCGTCGTTCATGTAGGCGTAAAGGTGCAGGCGGTAGAACCTGTATACCGTTTCCTCCGCGGCGGAACCCGACACCTTGGCGCGCACGCGAGCGCGAACGGCAGGATCTTCGAGGTCCAGCGACGGCGATGTCTCGGCCGCGCATCCGGAAAACACGCCGCCCGTCAGCGCGGTTCCGGCGCCCGCAAGTATGGCGTCCCGCCGGGTTAACGCAAATTGTTCCATTTGTCCCTCCTCTCCCGATTTTGTGGCATGCCCATGGGTGGGGACGGATGATAGCGCGGCTCTTGCGAGGGCGAGACGCCCTCGCACCCAGGGCTACTTCATGGGGTTGTTCTCGTCCATGAATGCGCCGTCGATCAGGGTGACGCCCTTTTCCTTGGCCTTGGCGATCATGGCCTTCAGCGCCACGCCGCGGACAAAGCCGGGAATGCGCTCGATATAAGGCGCCGCATCCGCCGCGAACTTCACCTCTTCGTCGATCTCGTTGGCTTCCGCCAGAGCACTGTCGTCAGACATTTTCAGTCACCTCCGTGGCCCAACTATAGGCCAACAATCCGTCGGCGAGCTTGGGCTCGAACCAGGTGGACTTGGGCGGCATGATCTCGCCGGCGCCGGCCACGTCCATCAGCGCCTTCATCGGCGTGGGGTAGAGCGCTATCGCAACCGACGCATCGCCGCTATCCACGCGCCGCTCCAGTTCTTCGAGACCGCGCGCGCCTCCCACAAAGTCGATCCGTGGGTCGGTGCGGGAATCCTCGATGCCAAGGACCGGCCCCAGCAGATATTCCCCCAACAGGCTCACGTCGAGGCTGCCCACGGGATCGTCGTCGCGCGCGAGGCCCTGACGCAGCCGCGCCCGGTGCCAGTTGCCGTCCAGGTAGAGTCCGTACTCGCGGGATCGAGCGGGTCGCGCCGGCGCCGATGATGCGGTCACCTCGAAACAGGCGGACGACGCTTCAAGGAACGACGCGGGGCTGTGCCCGTTCAGGCCCGACACGACGCGGTTGTAGTCGAGGATCCTCAATTCGTCGGCGGGAAACGTGGCCCCGATCAGCCACTGCGCCTCGGGCCTTCCATCATGCGCCGCCGCGGCCCGATTGCCCGCCGCCACTCGGTGGTGGCCGTCGGCGATGTACAACTCGCCCAGATCGGCAAACGCCTGCGTGATCCGTTCCATCGAGGACTCGTCATCCACCACCCAGACGCTGTGCCCGGTGACCGCACCGCCCTGCTCCAGGGTTGCTTCGCAATCGGGCGCCACCTGAGTTGCTTCGGCCATCAGCGCGGCCAGGTCGTCATGCGCGCGGTGCGCCAGCATCACCAGCCCGGTCTGCGATTCCAGCGCCTGGATCAGCCTTGCACGCACGGTTTCCTTGTCGGGACGGGTCAGTTCGTGACGGCGCAGCGTGCCTGCGCGGTAGCTCTCCACCGAAACCAGCAGCACGATTCCGGTTTGCGCATGGTCTCCGCTCCGTACCCGATATATGTAATAGGCCGGTTTGGCATCGCGGGCGATCACGCCGTTCGCCAGGAATTCATCAAGCGTCCGGCGCGCCGTGGCGTAGCGCTCCGCCGGCCCGCTATCGCCGGAGTCCGTCATGGCGGCCTCGGGCAGCGACAGGCGGAAGAAATCGTGGGGCCGGCCGGCGATTCGTGCCCGGGCTTCGTCTATGCTCACTACGTCGTACGGCGGAGCGATGGTCTCGGAAGCCTGTCCCGGCGAGGGACGCAACGCGCTGAAGGGTGCTACATGAAGCATGCGGGGGACCAGGCCGAAGCGCTCATTTGTGGCGTATCAAGAGTGAGTGCGGGACACCGCGCGGGGCATGCCCTCGCTCCCGGGTGTCGATCATCGAAGTCAGATCAGGTCGAGCACTTCGAAGGCGACGCGGTCGCCGGATTCCAGCGCCCCTTCCATGCCGCGGTTGGCCACGGCCGTGTGTTCGCCGCAGAAATGTACCCGGCCGTGCTGTTTCCCCACTTCCGGCGCGTATTTCATGACCTGGCCGGGCTTCCAGACTGCCCAGTCGCCGGCCGAGTCGGGATCGTTGAACCACGACTGGTAGGCCATGACCTCAAGCTGGCCCTTGGCGGCCGGGCGCAGGCGCTCGATGTCCGCAACGATTCGGGCGGCGGCTTCTTCGTCCGACAACTGGTCCTGCTCCACCGCGTGAGCGCCGCGCGTCCAGCTCGTGAGGCTGGTGACTTCCTCCGGCGTGTCGCCCTTGCGCTCGCCGACCACCATTCCGGCCAGCGAATCGGTCCACATGTTGGGGGAAAGGCCGTCGTCCTCCCAGAAGGGACGCTTCGCGACCATGTGCAATTGATTGAGTATCTGGGAATCGACGTTTTGCGCCGCCTCGGCCTGCAATCCTTCAAGCCCGGGTTCCAGGTTCAGGTGACGCAGCAGGGAGCATGGCAGCGAGCAGACCACGCGGCCGGCGTGATGACGGCTGCCGTCATCGCAATGCACTTCGACACGGGAACCGGTATCGGTGATACCCGTAACGCGGCGCTCCAGCAGCACCTCGGAGTTCAGCGCAGCGGCCATGGCCTCGGGTATTGACTGGTTGCCGTTCACGGCCGTGTACGCGGAGCCGCCGTCCGGCCCGGTAAATCCCTGCACAGCGGCCGCAAAACGCATCGCGAACAGCACCAGTGCCGCCGACACCTCGTCGGCATTGTTACCCCAGCCCGGATTGTTGTTGTAGCAGAGGTCCACGATCGCATCGGTCTCGCCCTGACCGGTGAGGTATTCGCGCAGCGACACGTCCAGGTGGGCAAACTCGGGCGACACCCAGTCCGGCGGCGACGGATAGGGATTGTTCGTGAACATCTTGAACCCCAGGTAGGCCCAGGGCGGGAACTGGCGGGACTGCTCCGGCAGCGGATTCAGTGCGTGCGTGGGCCACTCTTCAGTGGGAATGATCTCGCCGTTCAGCGCCAGTGTCCGCACCCCGAAGAGCTCAACCATCGCGTCCAGGTTCACCAGTCCCACGCCCAGGTCCTGCACCACTTGCATGAGGCGCGCGTAGCCGGCCCCGAAGCTCGTGCCTCCGGCTTCCGGCGAACCGGGGATATGCCGGTAGGACAGGATCCGCCCGCCCACGCGGTTGCGCGATTCCAGCACCGTGACGCTCAGGCCTTCCGACTCGAGCAGACGCGCCGCCTGCAGGCCGGACAGCCCAGCGCCTATGACGATGACGTCGCTGTCGGTAGTGGGCCGCCGCGCGCACCCGGCGAGCACCGCCGCGGCCGCGCCGATCCCCAATAGCGCCTCGCGCCGATTCAATCTGGTCACTGTCTCCCGCCTCCACATGCCTGGAATGGACGCAAGAGTATAAGGCCCTCCGGATCGTCGCGCCCGATGCCGGCTAGCGGATAAACTGAGCGGATGCGCTTATTGATTGTGGGCGGCGGGCCGACCGGGCTGTACCTGGCGATTTCGATGCTGCGGCGCTCGCCGGGTCACCGAATCACCGTGCTGGAACGCAACCGGCCCGACGACACATTCGGCTGGGGAGTGGTCTTTTCCGACGCCACGCTCGAGAACCTGACCGAAAACGACGCGAAGACCGCCGACGAGATTCGCGGCCGGTTCACCCACTGGGACGACATCGAAGTGCACTATCGCGGACGCAAACTGCTGTCCGGGGGTCATGGATTCTGCGGCATCGGCCGCGCACGATTGTTGCGCATCCTGCAGCGCCGCGCTTCGGAACTCGGCGCGGAACTGCGCTTCGAGACCGAGGCGGAACCGGACCTCGACCTGTATCGCGACCACGACTTGGTAGTTGCCACCGACGGCGTCAACAGCCGCTTCCGCCAGGCCTACGCCCCGCACTTCGACGTGGAGATACAGACACGGGCCAATTACTTCCAATGGCTTGGCACGGAAAAGCACTTCGAGGCCTTCAACTTCATCTTCAGGGAGCTTGATGAAGGCTGGATATGGGCGCACGCCTATCGCTTCGAGGACGGGCTGTCCAGCTTCATCCCGGAGTGCGAGCCCGACACCTGGGAGCGGCTGGGTCTCGGCGAGATGGGCCAGGAAGAAAGCTGCCGGGTGCTGGAGAAAATCTTCGCGCGGCATCTGGGCGGACACCGGCTGATGAGCAACGCCGGCCATATCAAGGGGCACGCCTGGCTGAACTTTCGCCGGGTGCATTGCGGAAAGTGGCGCTACCGCAACCTGATCCTGGCAGGCGACGCGGCGCATACCGCACACTTCTCGATCGGTTCGGGCACCAAGCTGGGGCTGGAGGACGCCATCGAGCTGGCCGAGGCGCTGAACGGCGGCGGCGCCACCGACGAGGCGCTTCAGGAATACGAGGAGAGCCGGCGGCTGGAGGTGATCAAGCTGCAGTCGGCGGCGCGCAATTCCACCGAGTGGTTCGAGAACGTTCCCCGCTATGCGCGCTTCGCGCCGCAGCAGTTCAACTATTCGCTGCTGACCCGCAGCCAGCGGGTAAGCCACGAGAACCTGAGGCTGCGCGACAGCCGCTGGCTCAAGCGGATGGAGCGCTGGTACAGCCGGCGGGAAACGGGCAGCGCCCGCGCGGTCGCACCGATGTTCGTGCCTTATCGCATCAAGGACCTGGAGCTGTCCAACCGCGTGGTGGTGGCGCCGATGGACATGTACAGCGCGGTGGACGGAACCGTAGGCGACTTTCACCTGGTGCACCTGGGTTCGCGCGCGCAGGGAGGCGCGGGACTGGTGTTCACCGAAATGAGTTGCGTGTCGCCCGAGGGGCGGATCACGCCGGGCTGCGCCGGCGTCTACCGCCGCGAGCACGCCGACGCCTACCGGCGCATCGTGGACTTCGTGCACGAACACAGCGAGGCCCGGATCGCGCTGCAGATCGGGCACTCGGGTCCCAAGGGCTCGACCCGCCTGATGTGGGACGGGATGGACCAGCCGCTGGAGTCCGGGAACTGGCCGGTGATCGGGCCTTCGGAGAAGACCTACCGGCGGGGCGGCCAGGTTCCCCGCCCGATGACCCGCACCGACATGGACGAGGTCGTAGAACAGTTCCGGCATGCGGCCCGGCTCGGCCTCGAGGCCGGTTTCGACTGGCTGGAGCTGCATTGCGCCCACGGCTATCTGCTGTCCTCGTTCATCTCGCCGCTGTCCAACCGGCGCCGCGACGAATACGGGGGGTCGCTCAAGCGCCGCTTGCGGTTCCCGCTGGAGGTGCTGGAAGCCGTACGCGAAATCTGGCCGGACGAGCGGCCCCTGTCGGTGCGGATTTCGGCCACCGACTGGGTCAAGAGCGGGGTCACAGGCGAGGACTCGGTGGAGATCGCCCGCGCCATGACCGCGGCCGGCGCGGACATCATTCACGTATCGGCCGGACAGACCTCCACCCGCGCCCGGCCGGTCTACGGCCGCATGTTCCAGACGCCGTACTCGGACCGGATCCGCAACGAGGCCGGCGTGCCCACGATCGCGGTCGGAAACATCTACGAGACCGACCACGTCAACAGCATCCTGGCCGCCGGCCGCGCCGACCTGTGCGCGCTGGCGAGGCCGCATCTCAGCGACCCGTACTGGACGCTGCACGCCTCCACGTCGCTGGGCTACGGCCGGCAGCACTGGCCCATACAATACCTGTCGGGCAAAGAACAGGCCGAGCGCCTTGCGGCCCGGGCGGCACTGTTGCAGGAAGCGGACATATGAACTTCAGTCCGGAGCATTTCCTTATGGAATTGCGCGGGCGCGTGGCCGTCATCACGCTCAATCGCCCGGAGCGCAAGAACCCGCTGACGTTCGACTCCTATGCGGAACTAAGGGACACCTTCAGGGCGCTGGACCGCAAGGCGGAGCCTCGCGCAGTCGTGATTCATGGCGCGGGCGGCAATTTCTGCTCCGGCGGAGACGTGCACGAAATCATCGGCCCGCTGCTGGAGATGGACGGGACGGATCTGCTGAACTTCACCCGCATGACCGGGGACTTGGTGAAAGCCATGCGTTCCTGTCCACTTCCCGTCATCGCCGCCATCGACGGCATTTGCGCGGGGGCCGGGGCGGCGATCGCAATGGCCGCCGACCTCAGGGTCGGTACGGCCCGCAGCCGGACGGCTTTCCTTTTCACCCGCGTTGGACTGGCGGGCTGCGACATGGGGGCCTGCGCGCTGCTGCCCCGCATCATCGGGCAGGGGCGGGCAACGGAATTGTTGCTGACCGGACGTTCGATGAGCGGCGACGAGGCGCGGGAAACCGGTTTTTTCAATCGCCTCGCGGAACCGGAACGGCTTCTGGACGAAAGCCTCGAGTGGGCCGGTCAACTGGCGTCAGGTCCCAACTTCGCGCATGCCATGACCAAGAACCAGCTCAACCTGGAGTGGGACATGCCGCTGGATCTGGCGATCGAGTCGGAGGCGCAGGCGCAGGCCATCTGCATGCAGACCAATGATTTCCGGCGCGCCTACGAGGCATTCGTGAAGCGCGAGCGACCGGATTTCAGGGGAGACTGACCGGAAGTGAGCGTGCTGCGTCCCAGCCAGGCCGATCTGCTGCGCCTTGCGCTCGACACCGGCGCCTTGCTGTTCGGCGAATTCACGACCAAGGGCGGGCGGGCAAGCCCTTACTTCTTCAACTCCTCGAAGCTGTGCACCGGGCGCGGCTCGCTGGTGGCCGGACAGGCCCTGGCGGAGGCGGCCATCGCGTCGGGGCTGCGTTTCGACATGCTGTTCGGCGCAGCCTACAAGGGCATACCCCTGGCCGCCATTACGTCGCTGGCCCTGGTCCAGGGCTACGGCCTGGACATCCCGTATGCGTACAACCGAAAGGAGCGCAAGGACCACGGCGAAGGCGGAGCCGTGGTGGGGGCGGAACTGGCCGGCCGCGTACTGATCGTCGATGACGTCCTGACCGCCGGCACCTCCGCCCGCGAGGCGATCGGCATGGTGCAGGAAGCCGGCGCCGAGCCCGTGGGCCTGCTGTTGCTGCTGGACCGGCAGGAACGCGGTTCCGGCAAGCTCAGCGCGGCCGGGGAACTGGCTGACGTATTCGGTATCGGCGTCTGCTCCGTATTCGGACTGGACAGCCTGCTCGGTGCGATGCGCGCGACCGGATTGGACCCCGAAGCCCAGGAGCGGATCGCGGCCTACCGAAAGAAATACGGCGCGCCCTGATCCTCCTCAGGTGCGGCCGGTGTGGCCGAAGCCGCCCTCGCCCCGCTCGGACGCCGTGAATTCCTCGACCACGTCGAAGCCCGCCCGCGCTACCGGCAACAGCACCAGCTGCGCCACCCGCATTCCGTCTTCCAGCACGAAAGGTTTGTCGCCGCGGTTCCAGCACGACATCATGATCTCGCCCTGGTAATCGGAGTCGATCAGTCCCACCAGGTTGCCGAGCACTATACCGTGCTTGTGGCCAAGTCCGGAGCGCGGAAGAATGACCGCGGCCAGTTCGGGATCGGCGATATGCAGGGCGATGCCGGTGTGCACCAGGCGAGTCTCGCCCGGCTTGAGCGTCAGCGGCTCATCCAGGCAGGCGCGAAGGTCCATGCCGGCCGATCCCCGCGTTTCGTAACGGGGCAGCCGGGCCTTCCTGTTGAGAATCCGTAGCTGAATCGCGCAACCCGGCTGATTCGCGGGCCGCGCCGGTGGGCTCACTGCGCCGAACTCCGGGTCCGCAGCAGCGTGACTTTCTCCAGGCCGCAGCGTTCGGCGATCAGGCCGATTAACTGCCGCGCCATCTCCGGCTTGGCGCACTTCCCGATCCGCCGACCGCCGCCTTCCCACACGACCCTCGCCGACGTCTCCACGTCACCGAACCCGCGATCCTTGCCGACACGGTTGCCGACCACCATGTCCACGCCTTTGGACTCAAGCTTGGCGCGGGCGTTCTCTTCCACCTGCTGTGTCTCGGCGGCAAAGCCGACCAGGAAAGGCCGTTCCGGCAGTCGGGCCACACCGGCCAGAATGTCGGGCGACGGTTTCAGTTCGAGCGCCTCCGCGGAATCCCGGCGTTTCAGCTTCTTCTGGCTGTAGTGCGCCGGAGCGTAGTCCGACACGGCAGCGCAGGCGATGAAAATGTGGCAGCCGTTCGCCCGCTCCATCACCGCATTGAGCATTTCCTCGGCAGTAACCACATCCAGGCGCTCGACTCCCGGCGGCGTCGCCCGCGCCGTGGGTCCGGTCACCAACTGAACGTCGGCGCCGGCCCGCGCCGCCGCTTCGGCGAGTTCGAATCCCATCGTCCCGGTGCTCCGGTTGGACAGGAAGCGCACCGGATCGATCGGTTCCCGCGTGGGTCCGGCCGTAATCAGCACCCGCTGTCCGGCCAGTTGGTCCGACAGGCCGACGCTCCGCTCCACCGCCTCGATGATGTCCGGAACCGCGCTCATGCGGCCCTCGCCGACATCGCCGCAGGCCTGCTGTCCGTGATCGGGGCCCACCAGCACGCATCCGCGTTCGCGCAGCGCAGCGCAGTTTTCCTGCGTGGCCCGGTTGCTCCACATATTGCGATTCATGGCGGGCGCAACCAGCACCGGGGCATTGCTCGCCAGGCATAGCGTGCCGAGCAGGTCGGAGGCTTCGCCGCGGGCCAGGCGCGCGATCGTGTTGGCTGTAGCGGGGGCGATGACGATGCAGTCCGCCCACCTCGCCAGTTCGATATGGCTCATCGCCGCCTCCGCGGCCTCGTCCCAGAGCGAGCAGCGGGCCGGTGCGCCCGTAACGGCCTGCATCAGAAGCGGGGAAATCAGCTTCGCGCCGCCTTCGGTCAGGACCGCGCGAACCTCGGCGCCATGCTCGGCCAGCCGGCGGGCCAGTTCCGGGGCACGGTACGCGGCGACGCTGCCGCTCACGCCCAGCAGGATCTTCTTGTTCGTGAGAATGTGCATGGTTACCGCCCATTATCCCAGCAAACGCCGGTGTCGCGTCATTTCTTTGTAAACGCGCCGCCATTCGCCCTTTGCGGAACGCCTTCCAGTCTGCAGACTGCACGGCATGGCCGGTTCAAGGATTAGCCAGTGGCCGAGTTCCACCCGACCCCGGGAACGGTTCCTGAACGAGGGAGTCGATCGCGTGTCGGACGCCGAACTGCTGTGCCTTCTTCTGGGATCGGGCGCCGCCGGCATGTCGGCGCTGGAACTTGCGCAGGAGTTGCTGGTGCGCTTCGGCGGCATGCGCGGGGTATTCGCGGCCACGCCCCGCGAACTCTCCGGAGTGCGCGGAATCGGCGCGGCCAAGGCCACCGTGATCGCGGCGGCCCGCGAGAGCTACGCCCGGTCGCTGAAGGAAAAGATCACGACAGGCCGCCGGCTGAGCAATTCGGCCGACAGCGAGCGCTTTCTGCTGGCCCGGCTGCGGGACCGCCGCTACGAGACCTTTTGCTGCATGTTTCTCGATTGCCGGAACCGGGTGCTGGCCTTTGAAGAGATCTTTCACGGCACCCTCGACAGCGCCATGGTCTATCCGCGGGAAATCGTGCGGCGCGCGATGGAACGCAATGCGGCGGCGGTCATCCTTGCCCACAACCACCCGTCCGGCGTGGCCGAACCCAGTCAGGCGGACCACCTGATTACAGAGCGCATCCGCAAGGCGCTGGAACTGATCGACGTGCGGGTGCTGGACCACTTCATCGTCGGACACGACGGATGCGCCTCGCTCGCGCGCCTGGGGGCGCTATAGAAAGTCAGTCGCGGAGCGAGTCCAGCGCCCCTTCGCGGGTCGCATGTACCGGGATGATCTTGTCGAACCCGGTCATCTCGAAAACGATCCTGACGCGCGGCGCCATGGAGCAAAGCGCGAATTTCACGCCATTCTCCTCCAATTCCCTGGCGATCATGAGGAAAGCGCTCAGTCCCGCACTGCTGACTTCAGTCACTTCATGGCAATCGACGACGACCGTGTTTTCGTCGCCCAGTACTGCCTGCATGGAACGCTTGAAGCGTACAGCGCTCGTTCCGTCGATACGGCCCGCCGCGTAGGCGATCAGCGTTCCGTCTAGAGTCTCGGTGCGAATCTGCATCGGACCAGTGGCTCCCCCCGCCCCCTACAAAAGCCAACGCTACTCGCATTCTAGCACCCGCGGCCACCCGCGGCGGGGTGCGCGATGCGCGCTGAAACTACTTGATCTTGGCTTCCTTGTAGGTAACGTGCTTGCGCGCGCGCGGGTCGTATTTCTTGACTTCCATCTTCTCCGGGTGCGTCCTGCGGTTCTTGGTAGTCGTATAGAAGTGACCGGTCCCGGCCGTGGAAACCAACCTGATTTTTTCCCGCATCGCGATAACTCCCGGTCTGCGCCTTAAACGCGCTCGCCTGCCGCGCGCAGATTCGCCAGCACCGTCTCGATGCCGTCGCGGTCGATGATCTTCATTCCCTTGCGCGAAACACGCAGCTTTACATAGCGCTTTTCGCTTTCCACCCAGAAGCGGTGCGTGTGGAGGTTGGGCAGGAAACGGCGCCGACGCTTGTTATGCGCGTGCGAAACGGTGTTCCCCGACATGGGCCGTTTCCCCGTGACCTGGCATACGCGTGACATGGTATTTCCCCGGCGAGCGCCGACTGAGGGCGGCATTGTATAGCAATCACGCGGCTGCAGTCTTTCTCCGCCCCTCTTCTTCCGGGGTGGATTCATGCAATCCACCATGAATCCATGCATGGAGCTTGGTTCCGCTGTTCGCGCCGGGGCATCGGCGCTCACTGGCTCACACACTCCCGGAAGAAGAGGGGCGGAGAAAGACTGAATCAGCGGCGAGATCCGAAGTATGCGATGGCCATGGTCAGGATCAGCGGAAGCAGGCGTTCGGCCCAGTCGCCCGGCGTGTTTTCCTGCCAGTTCAGCAGCACCGTGAACACGAAGCCGCAGCAAAGCACGGCCAGCGCATAGGCGGGCCGCACGGGGCGGCGCAGCACCGTCATCACCACCAGCGGGGCGAACGACGCGCCCAGGGCGTGCCAGGCGAACAGCACCCGGGTGAAGATCGCCTCGGGCGCGAACAGCGCAATCATCGTGGCGCCGGCCGTAATCAGGGTCACCACGACGTACGTGGACCTGAGGCCCTTGCGCTCGCGCACGCGCTCCAGCCGCCAATCGCGCGAGGCGGCGGCAGCGCCGGCCAAAAGCTGGCTGTCGGCGGTGGACATGATGGCGCTCAAGACCGCCGCGATCACCAGGCCCGACAATACCGGGGGCAAGAGCGTCGCGGCGGTCTCGAACAGAACCGTCTCCGGGTTTCCGAGGTCGGTGAACAGCACTCTTCCGGCCAGGCCCAGCGCGGTCATGCCGGAGAGGACCAGCACCACCCATGAAAGGGCGATGATCCGGCCCTGGCGAATGGCCTTGTCGTCCCGCGCCGCCATGTAGCGATTGACCACATGCGGTTGTCCGGGCTGGGCAAGACCCACGGAAAGACAGCCGATCACGAATCCCAGGGCGGCAATACCCGCGTTGGCGGGCGTCAGCCGCAGCGCCCCATCGTCGGCAAGCGCAGCCTGCACCGGCCCGTGCAGGTCCGCGAGGGCGAACAGGGCCACTGCCGGCAGGGCGACTGCCACGAAAACCATCAGCAGGCCCTGCAGCGTGTCGGTCACGCTCACGGCCAGAAACCCGCCGAGCAGAGTGTAGGCCAGGATGATGGCCGCTCCCAGCATGATGCTGGTGTTGCCGGGCAGACCCAGCGCCTGGCTGAAGGCGTCGCCGGCGGCCTGAAACTGAGCGGCGACGTAGAACACGAACGATACCAGGATGATCAGCGAGGCGACCTTGCGCGAGGCGCGCCGGACCGCGTCGTCGCCGTCGCCCAGGAGCAGCTCGGTAAGCGTGAGAGCGCCGGTCCGGCTCGCAATGACGCGCAGCCGCGGCCCGACCCAGAACCAGTTGATGATGTATCCCAGGATCACGCCGCCGCAAAGCCATACGGCAGGCAGGCCCTGCGTCAGCGCAAAGCCGCTCACGCCGAGCAGGGTCCAGGCCGACGCCGCGCTGGCCGACGAACTGATGGACGTGACCCAGGCGCCGATGCTGCGGCCGCCCAGGAAGAACTCGCTCTGGTTCTGCGAACGGCGCCAGGCCCAGAGGCCGATGCCGAGCAGGACCAGCTTGTAGCAGATCAGCGTCGTGATGACGGTCGCGTTGCTACTCATTTTTTGCGGCAATACGGCGCGAACCGGCTATCGCGATGCACATCGTGACGATGAACGGAACCAGGCGCTCCAGCCAGTCGCCCGGCGTATCCGGCTGCTGGTGCAGCACAACGGTGAAGGTAAACCCGCAGATCAGCACCGCCAGCGCATAGCCGGAACGGACCTGTCTTCCCAGCACGGCCATGTAGACCAGCGGCGCCAGCGAAGCGCCCAGCGCATGCCAGGCGAAAAGGACCCGCAGGAATATCGATTGAGGCGCGAACAGGGCCAGAAGCGTGGCCCCGATGGTTATCGCGGTGACGGCGGCATAGGTGAACTTCAGCCCGACCGCCCGGCGCGCCCGCTTGAGGTTCCAGTCGCGTGAAATGGCGGCCGCCCCGGTCAGGAGCTGGCTGTCGGCGGTGGACATGATGGCGCTCAGGACCGCCGCGATCACGATGCCGGCCAGGATCGGGGGCAGCAAGCGCTGGGTCACGACGAAGAACATGTCCTCGGGATTGCCGATGTCCGAGTAGAGCACCCGTCCCGCGAGGCCGAGTACGGTCATGCCTGTAAACACGAACGCCACCCACACCAGCGCGATGATCCGTCCGCGGCGCACCGCCTGGTAGTCGCGCGCAGCCATGAAGCGGTTCACGACATGCGGCTGACCGGGCTGGCCCAGGGCCGGGCTCAGCGAACCGATGACGAAGCCGAGCGCCGCGAGGCCGGCCTGCGGAGGCGCAATGCTGAAGGCCTCTCCGCGGACGCTGAATATGTAATCGCTGCCCCCGAGCGCGACCACGAAGAACACCGTGACCACCGGCAACAGTATCGAGACCAGCAGCATCAGCGCGCCCTGCACGCTGTCGGTGAGGCTTACCGCCAGGAAGCCGCCCAGCAGCGTGTAGGCCAGTATCACCGCCGCGCCCACGACGATGCCGGATTCGACCGATAGACCGAGGGATTCGTTGAAGGCGTTGGCGGCCGCCTGGAACTGGGCCGCCACGTAGAACATGAAGCACACCAGGATGATCACCGACGCGACCCGGCGGGCCAGGCGCGCGCAGGCATCGTCGCCGCCCAGCAGCAGTTCTGTCAGGGTCAGCGCGCCGGTTTGCCCGGCCGCCCGGTTGATGCGCGGCGCCACCCAGCACCAGTTGATCACGAACCCGCCGACGATGCCCAGCGTCAACCAGATGGCCGGCGGCCCGACGGCAAAGGCGAACCCGCTCACGCCCAGCAGAGTCCAGGCCGACGTGGTGCTGGCGCAGGCGCTGAGCGACGTCACCCAGGCGCCGATGCGCCTTCCCCCCAGCAGGAACTCGCCCTGATCCTGGTTGCGCCGATGGGCCCACAAGCCGATCGAAAGCAGGACCAGCTTGTACAGGACGAGGGTGACGATTACCGTGGCGGTGCTGTTCATCCGGGCAACTATAGCGGCGACATACAATTTCCGCATGTCCGATTGGCGGTTCTGGATTGATCGCGGCGGCACGTTCACGGACGTAGTGGCACGCACCCCCGATGGGAGGCTGAAAGTCCACAAGCTGCTGTCGGAGGATCCTTCCCGCTACACCGACGCCGCGGTGCACGCCATCGGCGTCCTGATGGCCGAGGCCGACGCCCCCGGCGCCGTCCGGGACCTGAAAATGGGCACCACGGTGGCCACCAACGCGCTACTGGAACGGCGTGGAGAGCCCACGCTTTTGTTGGTGAACCGCGGCTACGCGGACGCGTTGCTGATCGGCTACCAGAACCGGCCGGATCTCTTCGCTTTGGAGATTCAGCGCCCTCCCGCCCTGTACGCGGACGTGCTCGAGGCGGAAGGGCGCATCGACGCGGACGGGCGGGAACTGGCTCCGCTCGACGCCGGCGCGCTTCTTGAAGGGCTCAAGGCGGCCCAAGGGCGGGGGCTGAAGTCGGTGGCGGTCTGCTTCATGCATGCCTGGCGCAACCCGGAACACGAACGGCAGGCCGGCCGGCTGGCGGAGCAGGCCGGTTTCGAACAGGTGTCGCTTTCGCATGAGGTGTCGCCCCTGATCAAGCTGGTAAGCCGCGGCGACACCACCCTGGTCGATGCCTATCTCTCGCCGGTACTGCGACGCTATATCGCGGGATTGAGCGCCGGGCTGAAGAACAAGGGGATCGCGCCGCGCAACCTGGCCTTCATGCAAAGCAACGGCGGGCTGGTCGAAGCGGGCCGGTTCCGGGGCAAGGACGCGATCCTGTCCGGGCCGGCGGCCGGCGTGGTGGGCGCCGTGCGAACCGCGCGGCCGGCGGGCCATGAAAAGCTGATCTGCTTCGACATGGGCGGAACCTCCACCGACGTCGCGCTGTACGCCGGCGGCTACGAGTACGTGACCCACAACGAAATCGCGGGCGTGCGCTTGCGCGCGCCGATGCTCAAGGTCCACACCGTGGCCGCGGGTGGCGGTTCCGTCCTGCGCTATAAGTCCGGCAGGTTCCTTTCCGGTCCCCTGTCCGCGGGCGCCAATCCCGGGCCGGCCTGCTATCGCAACGGCGGTCCGCTGACCGTGACCGATGCGAACCTGGTGCTGGGGCGCATTCAGCCGCGCATGTTTCCCAGTGTGTTCGGCAAGGATGGAAGGCAGCCGCTGGATGAGGAGGCGTCGCGGGAGGGATTCGCGAAGCTGGCCGGGGAGGTGTTCGAAGACAGCGGCAGGCGGATGAGCGTCGAAGAAGCAGCCGAAGGCTTCCTCCGGGTCACCATCAACCAGATGGCCTCCGCGATCGAGAAGATATCCGTGCAGAGGGGCGAGAACCCGGCCGAGTTCGCGCTGTGTTCTTTCGGCGGGGCGGGCGGGCAGCACGCCTGCGCCATCGCCGAGGAACTGGGCATGGACACCGTGCTGCTTCACCCCCTGGCGGGTGTGCTGTCGGCCCTGGGTCTGGGACTGGCGCCATTGCGCGCGTACCGGCAGGAGGCGCTGGAAGCGTCACTGGATGCGGAAACGGTCGAGCTGATGAAGGCCGCGTTTACCCGGCTTGCAGACGAGTGCCGGCGGGAACTGGTGGAAGCGGACATTGAGCCGGGGAACCTGTCGTTCGAATACGTGGTCGAAATCCGCGTGAGGGATTCGGACAACACGCTTCCCATTTCCGTTGAGCCCGACACGTTCTCCTCACCGATCGGACTTGAGGATCTGCGACGGCGGTTTTCCGAAGCGCACCGGGCCCGCTTCGGAATCGAGCCGCCCGGGGCGGCGCTGGTCGTCGAAGCGATTCGCGTGCAGGCCAGCGGCGATACCGGCGAGGAATACCGGTGGGAGCCCGGCAACGATCCCGATCCGACTCAACAGCCAAGGCCCGCATTTACGGCGAATACAGTGTTCGGGGGCTCCGGGCATGACACACCCGCGTACCGGCGGCGGGACCTGGGTCCCGGACATTCCATCACGGGCCCGGCCATCATTTCCGAGGACCACGCCACCACGGTCGTTCCGCCTGGCTGGCGGGCATCGGCGCGGCCCGGGGGTCACCTGGTCCTTGCCCGCCTCGCGCGCCGGGACCGGATCGAGACCACCGGCGACGTTCCCGATCCGGTGCTGCTGGAAGTGTTCAACAACCGCTTCATGCACATTGCCGAACAGATGGGGGCAGTGCTGGAAAACACCGCGCACTCGGTCAACATCAAGGAACGGCTGGACTTTTCCTGCGCGCTGTTCGATTCGAACGCCGAACTGGTGGCCAACGCGCCCCACATGCCGGTGCATCTCGGCTCGATGGACGCCAGCGTCAAGGCGGTCCTGAAGGCCCGCAGGTCCGGACCGCGGCCCGGCGAAGCCTACCTGGTCAACGCGCCCTATAACGGCGGCACGCACCTGCCCGATCTCACGGTGGTTTCGCCGGTGTTCCTCCAGGACGCGGAGGCGCCGGACTTTTTCGTGGCGTCCCGGGCGCATCACGCCGACATCGGCGGGATCACGCCCGGCTCCATGCCTCCCGACAGCCGGCACATCGATGAAGAGGGCGTGCTGTTCGACAACTTCCTGCTGGTGTCGGGCGGGCGCCTGGAGGAAGCGCGCCTCAATGCGGCGCTCACGGGCGGTCCCTGGCCGGCGCGCAACCCCGCCCGCAACCTGGCCGACATCAAGGCGCAGCTCGCGGCCAACTCCAAGGGCGCGCGGGAACTGAAGGCGCTGGTTGCGCATTACGGCGCATCGACGGTGCGCGCCTACATGACGCATGTTCGCGATAACGCCGAGGAGTCGGTGCGGCGCGTGATCGACCGGCTGGAGGACGGGCGGTTTGCATGCACGATGGATGGCGATGAACGGATCGTCGTGGATATCCGCATCGACCGGCGCCGGCGGGAAGCCGTCATCGACTTCAGCGGGTCCAGCGAACAATCCGAGGGCAACTTCAATGCGCCCTCGCCGATCTGCCGGGCCTGCGTGCTCTACGTGTTCCGCTCGCTGGTGGGCGCGGACATTCCGATGAACTCCGGGTGCATGAAGCCGCTACGCATTATCCTTCCCGAAGGCACGCTGCTGAATCCCCGCTGGCCGGCCGCGGTGGTTGCCGGCAACGTGGAGACCTCGCAGTGCGTGGTGGACACACTGTACGGCGCGCTGGGGGTGATGGCGGCGGCCCAGGGAACGATGAACAACGTCACTTTCGGAAACGACCGGTACCAGTACTACGAGACCGTGTGCGGAGGCAGCGGGGCGGGGCCGGAATTCGACGGGGCCTCGGCCGTGCATACGCACATGACCAATTCGCGCCTTACCGACCCCGAGGTGCTGGAGTTGCGGTTCCCGGTGCTGCTGCGCGAATTCGGCCTCCGCGACGGCAGCGGCGGGAGAGGGCGCCGCAGCGGCGGAAACGGCGCACTGCGCCGAATCGAATTCCGCGAGCCGATGGAGCTGGCCATCCTGTCGAATCGGCGCCGGACCACACCGTTCGGACTGGCCGGCGGCGGCGACGGCGCCCCCGGCCGTGGCCGGGTGCTGCGCTCCGACGGCTCCGTCACCGAGCTGACCGCGCGCGACAGGACCCATGTGGAGCCGGGAGACCTGTTCATGATCGAAACGCCGGGAGGCGGCGGTTACGGCGCCCCGGAGAATACGCCCGATGTTTGACATCGCACTGGTCACCACGATCCTCGTGATCGCGCTGGTGCTGTTCGTCACCGAGGCCCTGCGCATGGACATCGTGGCGCTGCTCGTGGTGGGCGCGCTCACCGTCACCGGCCTGGTCACGCCGGCGGAAGCCGTGGCCGGATTCAGCAACGAGGCCGTCATCACGCTGTGGGCCATGTTCATCATCAGCGAGGGATTGTTGCGCACCGGGGTAGGCGATCTGATCGGGCGCTACTTGATGCGCCTGGCCGGCCGCAATGAATCGGCGCTGGTGGCGGTAATCATGCTCGCGTCCGGCGGGCTTTCGGCTTTCATGAACAACATCGGCGTGGCGGTGCTGATGCTGCCGGTCGTCATGGGGCTGGCGCGGCGCGCCCGCGTGCCGCCCTCGCGGATGCTGATGCCGCTGGCATTCGGGTGCCTGCTCGGCGGCCTCACCACCCAGATCGGAACCCCGCCGAACCTCCTGGTCAGCGCGGCGCTCGCGGAACAGGGCGACTTCCGGTTCCAACTGTTCGACTTCCTGCCGGTGGGCGGGGCCGCCCTGGTCGGGGGCGTGCTGTTCTTCGTGCTCTTCGGCCGCCGGCTGCTGCCGACCCGCGAGGCGGGCGAGTTCACCCGGACGCGCAGCCAGCGCAACCTGAGATCGCTCTACGGACTGCGGGAATTCATGTTCACGGTTTCCCTGAGCGGCGATTCCAGGCTCGCCGAACGCACGCTGGCGGAGAGCCGTATAGCGGCGCTGGGACTGATCGTCATCGCCATTGAACGGGGCCGGCGCATCCTCCGGCTGCCCGCGCGCCAGACGGCGCTCAAGGCGGGCGACCGGCTTCTGGTGCAGGGCAAGCGCGAGTACATCGAAGAATTGCGCGCATGGCAGAGCGTCATCGGCAGGGGCGAGACGGTGCCCGCCAACCTGCCCCTGACCGAAAACCTCCGGATGGTGCAGGCGCGCGTCGCCGAGGGCTCGCCCCTCATCCAGAACCCCGTAAACCGGCAGGACCTGCAACTGAAGACACGCGGACTGGCCATCGCGCTTCGGCGCGGGAACGACGTGCGCCGCTCGGGACTGAGCCGGCAGCCGCTGCGCGCCGGCGACTTTGTCCTTCTTCAGGGTCGGGTGGACACGGCGGACCTGGCCCGGAGAACGGAGGAGTTCGACGAGGTGACCGAGCTCGACCAGGAGACGCTGGAGCGGCTTTACCGGCCCAATGAACGGCTGATCAGCGTTCGCGTTCCGGCGGGCTCACCGCTGGTCGGCCTTGCCTACGGCGAATCCCGCCTGGCGGAGGCGCTGGAGTTCCGGCTGCTGGCCATCAACCGCGAGGATGAAGTCAATTTCATTCCGGATCCGGATGAAGTGCTGCGCGAGGACGACCGACTGCTTCTTCAGACTCGCAACGAAGACCTGGAAACGCTGCGCGCGGTCCAGGAGCTCGAGATCGAAGAGGAAATGACGCCGGCCCTGAACCTCTACGCCACCGACCGGCTGGCCACCGAGGAAGTCACGCTGGCGCCGCTGTCGCGCCTTGGCGGGCGCACTGCGGGGGAAATGGGATTCAACGAGAAGTATGGCCTGGAACTGGTGGCGATCCGGCGCGCCGGGCAGACCCTGCACACCGACCTGCAGACGGAACGGCTGAACTTCGGCGATGCGCTGCTGCTGGTGGGGCCGCGCAACAATCTCCGCCGGCTGGCCAGGGACCCCTCGTTCATCGAGGTTACCCCCTTCGTGCCCCGGCGCCCCAGAAAGCGCTATGCCGGACTGATCATGATCGGCGTGATCGGCGCCGTGCTGACCGGCTGGCTGCCGATTTCTATCGCCGCCCTGATCGGCGCAACCCTCATGGTGCTGATCCGCTGCCTGAGCATGGAGGACGCCTACCGGGCGATCGACTGGCGCGCGGTTTTCCTCATCGCGGGCATGCTGCCTCTGGGCACGGCGCTGGCCAACACCGGCGCCGCCCGGCTGCTGGCCGGCACCGCGGTCGATCTGCTGGGGACGCTGGGACCGTGGTACGTGATAGGCGGGCTTTACCTGGTTACGGCGCTGGCCACGATGATCGTCCCCACCGCCGCGCTGGTGGTGTTGATGTCGCCCGTGGTGCTGTCGGCCAGCGCTTCGCTGGGGATCGCGCCCACGACCGCGATGATGGCCATGGCCATGGCGGCGTCGGCCAGCTTCACCAGCCCGATTTCGCATCCGGCCAATATCCTCATCATGGGTCCCGGCAACTACCGGTTCAAGGACTACATCCGGGCCGGCATTCCGCTTACGCTGCTCGTGTTCGTCATCGTGATGCTGCTGCTGCCGATCTTCTGGCCGCTGCAGCCGGCGGTTTCGTAGTGTCGGGCGAATCGGTGCTGATCGTCGGCGGCGGCCAGGCCGCGGCCCAACTGGTCGTCTCGCTTCGGCTCGGCGGGCACGGCGGGCCGATAACGCTGGTCAGCGACGAGAACGCGCCTCCCTATCAGCGCCCGCCGCTTTCCAAGCAATACCTGGCCGGCGAACTCGAGCGCGAGCGGCTGCTCCTTCGCCGGGCGGAGTACTACGAGTCCAGGGACGTGGAGCTGCGCCTGGGCCGTCGGGTGCTGACCGTGGACCGCGGCCACAGGCGCGCGTTGCTGGACGATGGCGATGAGCTCGGCTACGACCGCCTGGTGCTGGCCACGGGTAGCGTTTTGCGCAAGCTCGCTGCTCCAGGCTCGGACCTGCCCGGCATCCACTATCTGAGGTCGCTGGACGACGCCGACGCGCTGCACGAAGAGCTCGCTCCGGGCCGGCGGATCGTCATTGTGGGCGGGGGGTACATCGGGCTGGAGGTAGCGGCCACGGCGGTAAAGGCGGGCGCCGAAGTCACCGTCCTGGAGGCCGAGGAGCGGGTGATGAGCCGAGTGGCCAGCGTCTCCGTTGCCGATTGGCTCACCGACCTGCACCGGCAATCCGGGGTGCGCGTTCGGGTCGGGGAGCAGGTCCGGGGCTTCGCGGGGCAGGGCCGCGTCGAGGCGGTCGAAACGGCCAATGGCGCGCATGCCGCCGATGCCGTGGTGGTGGGCATCGGCGTGCTCCCGTCGGTGGACCTTGCACGCGAGTGCGGTCTTGGCGAAGACGACGGCATCCTGGTTGACGAGCACTGCCGGACCGAAGACGAATCGGTGCTGGCCACAGGCGACTGCGCGCGCGCGATCAATACTGCCCTGGGGTTCGCCGTGCGCCTCGAATCGGTGCAAAACGCGGTGGACCACGGCCAGGTGGCCGCCTCGGTAATCCTGGGCGATCCGAAACCCTATTCCGGCATACCCTGGTTCTGGTCGGACCAGTTTCACGTGAAGCTGCAGATTGCGGGACTCGCCCGGCCCGGCGACGAGACCGTCCTGCGCGGAGATCCGGCGTCCGGCAGTTTCGCGGCGTTCCGCCTGCGCGACGGCAGTCTGACCGCGGTGGAGGCCGTTTCCAGTCCGCGGGAATTCATGGCGGGGAAGAAACTGATCGCCGCGGGCGCCGCCCCCGATGCCGGTTTGTTGACCGACGAATCCGTTGCCCTCAAGGACCTGATCCAAGCGTGATGCAACACTAGACCCGCCGCACCCATAACGGGGCGAACGCAGCCGATTTCCCGATTGCGGGACGGGCAGTCACCCGGCACATTCGAGGAATGATTCCGCGGGCGATCGGCAATGGCGGGCGACTGGAGCATGCGCGCGCTCTGGCGGCGATAGCCGTACGCGACGAAGCGGAGCCGCAGCGCTGGCGCGGCTACTTCGAGCGGCTGCTCAGCGGCGAAACCATCGGCCCGCTGCCGTTCGATGCCGGGGGTGCGCTTACCACAAGCCATTCCGTCTCCGGACAATATGCCTTTCGTTTTCTGGTCGGTCCGGACGAATCGCCCGGTTCCGGCGGCCCCGCGTTGCGGACATTTCGCGACTGCCTGGAGCAACCCGGAGAACGGGACGTCGCGATCGGGGTCGACCTGTCCGGGATTGTCCCGGATCAATTCGGCGCCTGGCTCGACGCACTGATCCGCGAGATCCGGAGGCAGGCCGAAGTCCGGGCCGCGGTTCCTCCTGTGGTTTTTTCGCTGCGCGCCGAACATCCGGCGCGCCCCACCCTGCTGAAGGCCTTACGGGATTCGGGCGGGGCAGGCACGCGCGCGGCCTTGCGAGTGGACGGCAAAACCTTCCGCGAGGCAGCGCTGTGGGAAGAACTGGTTCGCGCCAGTCACGCCGATCCGCGAATCGAACTGGTCCTTTCTGGCCGGAAGCAGCCGCTGACGGACCTGATGGGAAGCGAGAAGCCGGACACGATCATGCCGCTGAGCCTGTTCGAGGCACCCGCCGATACCGCCTGGCTGGGCATGCAGTTCGACTTGAGCGCGATCCCTGCGGAGCAGATCGAGCGTGGCACGGGACACCTGAAAAAGCTGGTTCGGGTTGGAGTGCGGCTGGCCGACAACCTGATCGATGCCGTGACATGGCCTTCGGAGCAACTGCGCCGCGACGCCCTGGCCAATCGCCGGCTTGCCGCGCACGTCACCGGGATCGGAGACCTGGTGTTGCGTCACGGGCTGGACCCGGCGTCTTTCTCCACACTGCGGCTGCTGCAACGCTGGCTGACGCTGTTCAAGCGCCAGTTGCTGCGCGAATCCCTGCGCCTGGCCGAGGAGCGCGGACCGTACCCGGCGCTCAACGCGGATCAACTGGTGCGCACGCTTGCCCCGCGTTACGGGGATGTCCGCGCGCGCCGGATCATCTCCCGGCGGAGCCCGCGTCACCGCCAGCTCCTGGCGCTGTCGCCGTACTGCGTACTGCCGCGCCGGGCAAACGCCATTCCGGCCCGCAAGTGGCTGAATCTGCTGCCGCTCGTCCGTGTTGCCGACAATCTCACGATGCACGGCAGCCAGGTCCGCTCGCTTCTCGATCGGGCCGATTACGAGCGCCTGCTCCGCTCGACCTGGGCCTTGCTGCGCGCCGGTCAGGGCCCCTGAAGCCAACACCGCAGGCGAAACCGGGGCTGCTACCATAGCGCCCTCCATTCTGCTGGAGGGTCAGGCCTTGCCGGAGTTCCCGGGCGCACACGCGCTGATGGTGATGCTGCTCACCGTGTTCGCGCTGTACCTGTTTACCCGTGACCGGATTCCTCTGGAAACCGCCGGCATGGGCGTGTTGCTGTTGCTGCTGCTGGCGTTCCAGTTCTGGCCGCTGGAACAGGACGGCGAACAGGTCATCCGTCCGACGGACTTCTTGCTCAACCTGGGCCATGAAGCGCTCGTTACGATTACGGCGCTGCTGGTGGCAGGCAAGGGTCTCGAGACCACCGGCGCGCTGCGTCCGGTGGCCTTGTTCTTCACCCGGCTCTGGACCCGCCAGCCGCTGCTCGCCGCGCTGCTGACGCTGGTCGGGTCGGCCGTTTTCAGCGCTTTCGTCAACAACACGCCCGTGGTGGTGATGTTGCTTCCCGTGCTTACGGCGGCCGCGCTGCACGCCAAACAGGCTCCGTCCGCGATTCTGCTGCCGATGGGGTTCGCCACGCTGATCGGCGGCATGTCCACGGTGATCGGCACGTCCACCAATCTGCTGGTCGTGAAGCTGGCCGAGCAGGACCTGGGTCTTCCCACTTTCGGAATGTTCTCCTTCAGCCTGCCGGTGCTGCTGGTGGGAAGCGTTGCCATGGTGTTCCTGTGGCTCGTTGCGCCCCGCCTGGTGCCGGAGCGCACGCTGCCGCTGGCCAAGGCCAATCTTCTCTTTACCTCCACGCTGATCATCGAACCCGGCGGATTCGCGGACGGCAAGACGGTCGCGGAGATTCGGGCCCGCACCAACAACGAAATGCTGATTACCCGGATCGTGCGCGGCAACAACGTGTTCCTGCACGGGCTTGACGCGCTGCAGATCAGGGCGGGCGACCGCCTGTTCGTACGGGACACGATGGAGCGCTTGAGCGAATACGAAGAGACGCTCGGCGCCTCTCTGCCGCATGGCGAAGACCGGTTCCGCGACGAACCCCAGCAGATCGCGGAACTCGTGGTGACGCGCGGGTCGCCGCTGGACAAGCGCAGCGTGCGCGCGGCGCACCTTGACGAGATCTACGGGCTGGTGCCGCTGGCCATCCATCGCGCCGGCGCCCGCGAGGCGCCCACGCACGACCTGCTGAACGCGCGGCTGAGCACGGGAGACGTGTTGCTGGTGCAGGCATCCCGGGCCGAAATTCGCCGCCTCGCCACGGAGTCCGCAATGCTGGTGCTGGGCCGGGTCGTGGAGCTGCCCCGCGCCGGCAGGGCCAAGGCCGCCGTGGGGATCATGGCCGCCATCATCGTTCCGGCGGCGCTGGGCTGGGTACCGATCGTGCTCACCGCCGTCACCGGAGCCGGTCTGATGATCGCGGCCAAGTGCCTGAGCTGGAGAAACGTGCGCGACGCCTTCAATGTGCCTCTGACCATCATCATCGTGGCCAGCCTGAGCCTCGGCCAGGCCCTGATCAAGACCGGCGCGGCCGACTGGCTGGCGCAGGTGTTCGTGGTGCTTTCGGGCGACCTGCCGATTCCGCTGATACTCAGCGGCCTGATGCTTCTGATGGCGATACTGACCAACATCGTGTCCAACAACGCCGCGGCCATCATCGGGACGCCGATCGCGTACTCATTCGCCACCGGCCTCGGCGCACCGGTGGAGCCCTTCATCCTGGCGGTGATATTCGGCGCCAACATGAGCTTCCTCACGCCGATCGGTTACCAGACCAACCTGTTGATCATGAGCGCGGGAGGCTACCGGCGCCTGGACTTCCTGCGCATCGGCGTGCCGCTCACGCTGATCATGTGGCTGGGCTTCTCGCTGCTGCTGCCCATGATGTACACGCTCTAGGCGCCTCCTCGAAGTACGCAGTGAACGACCAGACCGAAACGCTCCGTTCCATGCTGGAACGGCTGATGGCCGGCCAGGACCTTTCCGAGGGCCAGGCCGGGACCGCAATGCGCGAACTTGCCGGAGGCGAAGCCGAACCGGCGCTGGCCGGCGCGCTGCTCGCGACGCTGCGCCTGAAAGGGGAGAGCGCCGCGGAGTTGCGCGGTTTCGCGCGGGCGATGCGCGAGCTTGCGATCCGCCCGGAGCTGCCGGAGGGCGGGCCCGTTGCCGATGTGGTGGGCACGGGCGGAGACGGTTCCGGCAGCATCAATCTCTCCACCGGCGCCGGTCTGCTGGCGGCCTCCTGCGGGGTGCGCATCGCAAAGCACGGCAACCGGGCGGTGTCCAGCAAGACCGGCAGCGCCGACGTGCTGCAGGCGTTGGGCGTGGCCTGGCCGAGTACGGCCGAAGAGGTTACGCGGTCGCTCGAAGCCCACGGCTTCGCGTTCATGTTCGCGCCCTATTTCCACCCGGCGATGAAGTCGATCGCGCCGATCCGTGCGGCTCTGGGCGTGCGCACGGTATTCAACCTGCTCGGTCCCCTGGCCAATCCGGCGCGGCCTCCCTTCATGCTGGTCGGCGTTTTCAGCCCCGAGGCGGCAGCCCTTATGGCGGATACGCTGAGCGGCCTCGACATCGACCGCTGCTTCGTGGTCCACGGCGAACCCGGATGGGACGAGCCGACCCCGGCAGGCAAATTCCTGCTGATCGACGTGCGGCCCGGCGAGGTGCGCGGGCGCACCGTGGATCCCGCCGACTTCGGCATACCCCGCTGCAAGCCATCCGACCTGGCGGGCGGCGAGCGCGATTACAACGCCGCCACACTTGAGGGCGCCCTGCGCGGCGACGGGGCCGAGGCGCTGAACGACGCCCTGGTCCTGCAGGCCGGCCTGGTGCTGGAACTCGTTGGTGCGGCCGGCAGCCTGCCCGAAGGCCTGAGCGCGGCGCGTGAAGCACTGCAGTCGGGCGCGGCGGCAAGACTGCTGGAGGGCATGCGGGGCGACGCGGCGCCATGAGCGGTGGATTTCTCGAGCGCATGGCGGATTCCAGCCGCCGGCGCTCCGCCAAAGCGAAGGAGCGCATGACCGAGGACGAGCTGCGCCGCCGCATCGAACGGCTGCCGCCTCCGCCGGCAATTAGCTTCTCCCCCCACGGTTTTGACCTGATCGCCGAGATCAAGCCGAGCTCGCCCAGCGAGGGGCGGTTGGCGGGCGCCGATTTTTCGCCGGCCGCGCTGGCCCGTCAGTATGCCGCCGCGGGCGCGGCGGCCTTGTCGGTGCTGACGGAACCCAGCCGCTTTGGCGGGTCACTTGAATTATTGGCGGACATCGCTGAAGCAGCCGGGGACACACCCGTCATGCGCAAGGATTTTCTGGTCGATCCCTACCAGGTGCTGGAGGCGAGATTGCATGGCGCGTCGGGCGTGCTGCTGATTGTCGGCATGACCGATGACGCCAACACCGAAGCGATGCTCGAGACCGCCCTGGCCTGCGGCATGTTTTCGCTGCTGGAGAGTTTCGGGAACGCGGAGCTTGAACGCGCGCGGGAATTGGCTGGTCGCCTTGATGCGCCGCGGGACAAGGTGCTGCTGGGACTGAATTGCCGCGACCTGCGGACGCTGAAGGTGGACCCGGCGCGGTTCGGGTGCGTGGACCCCCGGAACGCAGGCGGCTACCGGATGATTGCCGAGAGCGGAATCGAGGATGCGGGGCAGGCGGGCGAGCTGGCCGGCGGCGGCTGGGACGGCCTGCTGATCGGGACGGCCCTGATGCGCGCGAAAGACCCACGGAAGCTGGCCGCCGGCATGCTGGCCGAGGGCCGCCGGAGAAGGCAGCCGTGAGCCTGTTCGTGAAAATCTGCGGGGCTACCCGTCCCGACGCGGTGGAGGCGGCCGTAGAGGCGGGCGCCGATGCGATCGGCTTCAACTTCCACCCGCCCTCACCGCGATTCCTTTCCCCGCGGCGGGCGACGGCGCTGGCCGGACCGGTTCCTGCGCATGTGCAGCGCGTTGCGGTTATGCTGCGCCCGCAACAATCGGAGTGGGACGAGGTGTTCGAGGGTTTCAGACCGGATTGCCTGCAGGCGGATGCCGACTGCCTGGCGACACTGCGCCTGCCCGACGAAGTCGGGAGGCTGCCTGTGTACAGGGACCATGAGCAATTCGATACCGACAGTTTTTCGATTGAAATCCCCTGCCTTTTCGAGAGCGCCGTCAGCGGCCAGGGACAACCGCCGAGCTGGGAGCGGGCGGCGCTCCTGGCCCACCGCGCCAGCATTATGCTGGCCGGCGGCCTTGATCCCGAGAACGTCGGCGAGGCGGTTCGCCGCGTGCGTCCATGGGGCGTTGACGTGAGCTCCGGCGTGGAATCGAGCTCGGGCGTGAAGGACCCCCGGCGGGTTCGCGCCTTCATTCACGCTGCCCGAAAAGCGGATCTGGCCTGATGAAGATCGAGACATCGGAAGGCCCCGTCCTGCTCGCCGCCCTGCTCAGCGGCGAATTGCCTGACGCCGAAGGCCGCTTCGGTCCGTTCGGCGGCCGCTTCGCGCCGGAAACGCTGATGCCCGCGCTCTCCCGGCTGGAAAAGGCGGCCCGAGAGTTCTTCGCCGACGCCAGCGCTTGCGAAGCCCTGGACGGAGAGCGGCGGCAGTGGATCGGGCGACCCACACCGCTGACCCGGGCCCGCGGCCTCGAAGAGGCCTGGGGCGCGCAGGTCTGGCTCAAGCGCGAGGACCTCGCCCACACCGGCGCGCACAAGATCAACAACGCCCTGGGCCAGGCGCACCTGGCGCTCAAGCTGGGTGCGCGGCGCGTGGTGGCGGAAACCGGCGCGGGGCAGCATGGCGTGGCGGCGGCGGCCGCCTGCGCTCGGGTGGGGCTGCCCTGCAGCGTCTACATGGGCGTGCTCGATATGGAGCGGCAGGCACCCAACGTCCAGCGCATGCACCAGCTCGGCGCGGAGGTCGTGGCCGTGGACAAGGGGGACCGGACTCTGCGGGCCGCGACCGACGAGGCCTTTCGCACCTGGGTGGCCGATCCCGAGGGCGTTTACTACCTGCTGGGTTCGGCAGTGGGTCCGCATCCCTATCCCTGGCTGGTGCGCGAGTTGCAGAGAATCATCGGCGACGAGGCGCGCTCGCAGTTCGCCGAACAGGCCGGGGGGCTGCCCGACGCGATATTCGCCTGCGTCGGCGGCGGTTCCAACGCGATCGGCCTTTTCCACGCCTTCCTCGGCGACGAAGAGGTTCGCATCTACGGCGTGGAAGCGGGCGGAAAGAGCCTGGATCCCGGAGAAAACGCCGCTTCGCTGTCGGCCGGGCGACCCGGCGTCCTGCACGGCAGCTATTCCATGCTGCTCTACGACGACGACGGCCAGGTACTGGAAACCTCGTCGATTTCCGCCGGCCTGGACTATCCGGGCGTCGGCCCGGAGCATTCCTTGTTACAGGCGCTCGGCCGGGTCCGTTACGTGACGGCGGACGACTCCGAGGCGCTGGAGAGCCTGGCCGAGTGCTGCAGGCTGGAAGGCATACTACCGGCGCTGGAGCCGGCCCACGCCTTCTTCGCCGCACGTCGCTGGGCGGCGGAAAATCCCGGCAAACGCATGCTGATCGGTCTTTCCGGCCGCGGCGACAAGGACATGCCCACGCTCACCGCGGCGGCGCCGGTCAGTTGAGGACGCGATAACCCCGACCGCGCAGGCACTCGCGCAGCACCTGGCGATGCTCGCCGACGGCGGAAACGCCGGCCACGGTTCCACCGTACACGGCGCCGACACCGGCAGCCTGCCCGATGCCCGTCTTGTTGCCGCCGGAAACCGCGCCGCCGACAGCGCCAACGGCGGCGCCGCCGACCGCACCGGTAGCTACGTGCTTGCCGACCGGCACCTCATCCGCGTAGCGTTGGCAATCGGCAAGATCGGCCTCATACCGATTACGGTCAACGCCCTGCAGATCGACGATGGCGCCGCTGGGATCCTTCATTGCCGTACACGCGGCAACAAGCAGAAAGCACGGTAGCAAGGCAAGGCGTTTCATGAGCAACTCCCTTCGTGACGGGCCTGTACAGGAAAAAGATGCCGCTGCCCTCCCGGGGGTCGCATCGGCGCCCGCGCCGGATTGCGGGCGGGCACGCCGTACCCGACAATGTACGCCTGTGAATACTCCTGCTACCGGCGCGGAGCGCCTCCGAAGTGCGATCGTTGACGCGCCCTCCCCGGCGCTTTTGCCGTTCTTTACCGCCGGCCACCCGAGCAGGGACCACTTTCATTCAACGCTGAGCAAGCTGGCCGATGCGGGCGACGCGGTCGAGATCGGCGTTCCGTTCTCCGACCCGATGGCGGACGGCGTGACGATCCAGCGGGCCAGCGAAACAGCGCTGGCCAACGGCGTTTCGCTCGACTGGATCCTGCGGGAACTGAAGGCGCATGGCGATCCGGGCGCGCCGCTGGTGCTGATGAGCTACTACAACCCGCTGCTTGCCTACGGCCTGGAGAACCTCGCCCAACGCTGCGGCGAGTGCCATGTGGGCGGCCTGATCGTGCCCGACCTGCCCTGGGAGGAGTGCGACCGCGTGCGGACGCTGTTTCGGGACCACGGCGTCGGTCTGGTACAGATGGTCACGCCGGCCACGCCCGCCGAGCGGATGCAAACCTTGTGCCGTGGCAGCGGCGGGTTCGTCTATGCCGTGACGGTCACCGGCGTGACTGGCGGCGAGCGCCGGGTGTCGGAGGAAATGGCGGCCTACATGCAGAGAGTCGGCGAGTTCTCGTCGCTGCCCGTTTGCGCCGGCTTCGGCGTGCGCAGCGCCAAGCAGGTGCGCACGCTGGCAGGCGTGGCGGACGGCGTTATCGTGGGCTCGGCGGTCGTGGACTGCCTCGAGCGCGGCGAGGATGCCGGCGACTTCCTCCGTTCCCTGCGCGCCTGACTCCCGCTCCGACCTCAGCCGCTTCGATTCCGCCTCTTTGTGTGCATTCCTCTCGTGGGAGTCGCCATCCTGGCTCGATTCTCGCTGTCCTTGCTCCAACGCTCCCTCGAAAGGAATGCACACAAAGAGGCTACGGTGGAAGCATTCCCGGGAAAGAGGCCGCTCCGTAAGCCTTCTCTTCAACTCTCTTCTTCCGGGAATTTGTGAGCCATGGATGGCGGAACAAAGCCCCATGGATGAGTTTATGCGTGTCCCGGAAGAAGAGAGTTGAAGAGAAGGCGGATCGAAGGGCTGGTCAGGCTCGGGGGCGGGCGCTGAGCACCAGGATCAGGCCGGCGGCGCCGGCCAGCCATGACAGGAACGCCGGCTGGGCCTGAAGACCCAGCAGCAGGGCCCCCACGAGCAGCAGCGTGCAGCCGGTCAGCTGCCGCCACAGCCTTCGCCTCCCTCCCGGGCGGCTTTCGCGTCGCCGGCTCGGCGCCCCTTCCGCCCTGTCCAGCAGGCGGTGCAGTGCCCGTGGCAGGCGCTGGACCGCGTAGCGCAACTCCGGCAGGTCGCGCCGAAGCTCCTTCATCACACGGCCGGGTTCGGCCCGGCGCGCCATCCACTTCTTCAGCAGCGGATAGCCAGTTTCCCACAGGTCGAGCTCCGGATAGAGCTCCCGGCCCAGCCCCTCAATGTTGAGCAGCGTCTTGTGCAGCAGCAGCATCTGCGGCTGCAGGTGCATGTCGAATTCCTGGGCGGTGGCGAAGATCCGGCCCAGGACCCTTCCGAAGCTGCATTCGCTCAGCGGCCTGGCGAAGATCGGCTCCCCGATGACACGGAATGCCGCCTCCAGGTCCTCGGCGCGCGCATCGGGCGCGACCCATCCCCAGTACAGGTGCAACCGGGCCAGGCGCGCGTAGTCCTGCTCGAAGAAGGCCAGCAGCGTCTGGCCCAGGTAGTGATGGTCGCGCTCATCGAGTATTCCCACAATGCCGAAATCCACGGCGGCGTAGCGCGGGTTCTTCGGATCGCTGATGTCCACGAACACGTTGCCGGGATGCATGTCGGCATGGAAGAAGCTGTCGCGGAACACCTGGGTGAAAAAGATCTGCACGCCCCGGGCGGCCAGCTCCGGGATGTCCACGCCGGCGTCCTTGAGCGCCTGCACGTCGCGTATGGGGACGCCGTGTATGCGCTCCAGGACGAGCACGTCCGGGCGGCAGTAGTCCCAGTACACCGCCGGCACGTGGATGATGTCGGATCCGGCAAAGCTGCGCTTCAGGCGCGCGGCGTTGGCGCCCTCGCGGGTCAGGTCCAGTTCGTAGTCGAGCGTGCGCTCGTATTCCTCGACGACCTCGACCAGGCGCAGGCGGTAGGTGGACGGCCACCATGCGCTGGCCAGGCGCGCCACGCCGTAGAGCAGCTCCACGTCGCGCCCGATCCGCGCCCGGATACCCGGGCGCAGGAGTTTGACCACGACTTCCTCCCCGTCCGGCAGGCGCGCGGCATGAACCTGCGCGATCGAGGCGGCCGCCAGTGCTTCCGGCTCGAATTCGGCGAATACTTCTTCCACCGGACGTCCGTAGAAGCCGCTCAGGAGCTCGCGCGCCTTGTCCGCCGGGAAGGGCGGCACGTCATCCTGCAGCCGTGTCAGCTCCCCGGCTATGTCGTGCGGGAGCAGGTCGGGCCTGGTGGAAATGTTCTGCCCGAACTTGACGAAGATCGGGCCGAGGTCCTGCAGCGCCTCGCGCAAGCGCCGGCCGCGCGATTCTCCCTTCAGCCTGCGCCGCGCCAGCAGCAACCATGCGGGCACGCGCAGAGGCCGCGCGACGCCGGCATCCCGCAACAGGCCGTAGCGCGCCAGCAGGCGCACGATCCCAATGATTCGGAACAACAAGCGCATGCCTGAACCGGATTCCGCGGCCCCGTCGGCTATCGGGTCCGGCCCTTGCCCAGGGCCTCGATCCGTGCGCCGATACGCGCGACGCTGTCGCGAAGCCGCTCCACTTCGCCCGAGAAAGCGTCGAACTCCACCCGCGTCGGCGAAAAGCGCGCCTCTTCCTGGACGAAATCGCGCAGATTGCGCCGCAGGGAACCAGCCGCATCCCCGGCCCACCCGGCAGCGGCCCTGGCGGCATCGCCCACCTCATGGGCAATGGAATCGCCGGTGAAACGGGCCAGTTCCTCTTCCGGGCTGGGCCGGCAGTGTTTTAGGAGCCGCGCGAACCCTTCGGCCACGGCGGGGTCACCGCGCAAGTCGAGTCCCGGCCCCGTGTGATCGCCGCCGAGCAGTTCCAGCAACCGGCGCCAGCCACCGGACAGCGTGACTCCGGAGGGCTTTTCGTCGGGCTCCGTGAACCGCAGGCGGCCGTCTTTCATGCTGATTCGCAGCATGGGCTGCGATGCCGAGACGCCCATATCCATGCACAGCCCCTCCAGTTCGGCCGCCGCGCGGCGCGCGGTCAGCGAAGCGTGTAGATTGCGGTTCAGCACGCCTTCCAGCGAGGTGGCCAGTTTCGCGAACAAGCGCAAACCTCCTAGTAACGAAAACCGATGTGCAGCGCGACGACGCCGCCCGACAGGTTGTGCCAGCGCACGTTCTCGAATCCGGCCTCGCGCATCATTTCGGCAAGCGTTTCCTGGTCGGGATGCACCCGTATCGATTCCACCAGGTAACGATAACTGTCGGCGTCGCCCGCGACCATGCGCCCGAGGGCGGGAATGACGGCGAACGAATACCAGTCGTAGGCGGGACGAATGAACTTGAGCGCCGGGCGCGAGAATTCCAGCACCAGCAGGCGGCCGCCCGGCTTGACGACCCGCGCCATGCTCTTGAGCGCGGCCGGCTTTCCGGTGACGTTGCGCAGCCCGAACCCTATGGTCACGCAGTCGAACAGTCCGTCGCCAAAGGGCAGGGCGGTCGCATCGGCGCGAAGCGCCCTGGTGTTGCCCCAGGCGCCGGCGTCAAGCAGCCGGCCGCGGCCGACCCCCAGCATCGCGGGATTGATGTCGGTCAGCAGAACACGTCCCTGCGGTCCGACCTGCCGGCCCATGCCGATGGCCAGATCGCCCGTACCGCCCGCGACGTCCAGCGCAATACCACCGGGGCGCAGGCCGGTACGGGCCAGCGCGAACCTCTTCCACAAGCGGTGCGCGCCAAGCGACATCAGGTCGTTCATCAGATCGTAGCGGTCCGCCACGGAGTCGAATACGCCACGCACCCGACGGGTCTTCTCTTCCGGGCTTACCCGGCTGAAGCCGAAGTCTCGCTCTCCGGGGTCAGTTGCCGGCATGAGCCTTGTGCGCCGCCACTTCCCTGAGGTAGTCCGCCCAGTATTCATCGCGGAGCTCGCCCAGTTCCCGCAGGTATTTCCAGGAGTAGATGCCGGAATCGTGGCCGTCGTCGAACACCAGGCGAACCGCATATTGCCCGACGGGCTCAACCGCCGTAACCCGGACTTCGGACTTGCCGACGGGCAAAGATCCGCCGCCGCGCCCGTGCCCCCGCACCTCCGCCGACGGAGACTTCACGCGCAGGTATTCGGCGTTGAGATCGAAGGCGGCGCCGTCGGCAAAACTCACGCGCAGGATCCGGCGCTTGCCGCGCAAGCGCAACTCGAGAGGCGGCTCCGTGTGCACCTTCAGAGTATGTAGCGGCGGAAGTCCTCGTCCTCCGCCAGCTTTCCGAGATGCTCGTCGACGTATGCCGCATCCACCTTCAGCGTTTGCCCGCCCCGGTCGGCCGCGTCGAAGGAAATCGATTCCAGCAGCCGCTCCAGGACGGTCTGCAGGCGGCGCGCCCCGATATTCTCCGTGCTGTCGTTGACCGAGCAGGCGATCTCGGCAATTCGGTGCACCGCGTCCGCCTCGAAACTCAGGGAAACCTGCTCGGTGCCGAGCAGCGCCGTGTATTGCTCGGTAAGCGAGGCGTCCGGCTCGGTGAGGATGCGCTCGAACTCCTCGATCCCGAGTGCGCCCAATTCCACACGTATCGGAAACCGGCCCTGCAGTTCCGGGATCAGGTCCGAAGGCTTGACCGCCTGGAATGCGCCCGACGCGATGAACAGGATATGGTCGGTGCGGACCACGCCGTACTTGGTGGTGACGGCGCAGCCTTCCACCAGGGGCAAGAGGTCCCGCTGCACGCCCTCCCGCGACACGTCCGCGCCCAGGGCCTCCGCCCGGCGGCATACCTTGTCCATTTCGTCGATGAACACAATGCCGTTCTGCTCCACCGCTTCCAGCGCCTGCGACTTCAGTTCCTCCTGGTCCACCATCGAAGCCGCGGCTTCCTCGGTAAGCAGGCGCATCGCGTCCTTTACCTTCAGCTTGCGGGTTCGGGAGCGCTGGTTCCCGAGCGACTGAAACATGTTCTGCAACTGGCTGGTCATCTCCTCCATGCCGGGCGGCGCCATGATTTCCACACCCACCGGCGCGAGCTGCAGTTCCATCTCCACCTCCTCGCCGTCGAGGTCGCCGCGCCTGAGCGCCGCCTTCAGTTCCCGCTCGTCGCCGCTGATCGGCATCCTGGAGGCCGGGCCCGCGCTCGCCGCGAGCCGCATCAGGGCGTCGAGGACCCGCCGCTCGGCGCTTTCGCGGGCGCGATGGCGGACCCGGTCCATTTCCGCCTCGCGCACCATCTTGACGGCCGTGTCGGTGAGGTCGCGCACGATGCTGTCCACTTCGCGCCCCACGTAACCCACCTCGGTGAACTTGGTGGCCTCGACCTTGATGAAGGGGGCGCGCGCGAGGTGTGACAGGCGGCGGGCGATCTCGGTCTTGCCGACGCCGGTGGGGCCCATCATCAGGATGTTCTTCGGCGTGATCTCCCGGCGCAGCTCGTCGTCGAGCTGCATTCGCCGCCACCGGTTTCTGAGCGCGATGGCCACGGCCCGCTTGGCCTCGTGCTGGCCGATCACGTGCTTGTCGAGTTCCTCGACAATTTCCCTGGGCGTCATCTGGGTCATGCTTCGCTCTTGAGCGTGTCGATGACGATTTCCGAATTCGTGTAGACGCAGATTTCCGCCGCGATCTCGAGCGAGCGGCGGACCACTTCCTCGGCGCCCAGTTCGGTTTCCGCCAGCAGCGCCCGCGCCGCGGCACGCGCGTATCCGCCGCCGGAACCGAGCGCCAGCAGCCCGTCCTCGGGTTCCACCACGTCGCCCGAGCCCGACACCAGCAGCGTTTGCTGCCGGTCAGCCACGCACAGCATGGCCTCAAGCCGGCGCAGACGGCGGTCGGTGCGCCAGTCCTTGGCCAGTTCGACGGTAGCCCGGGTGAGGTTTCCGTATTGCGTGAGCTTGCCTTCGAACAGCTCGAACAGGGTGAAGGCATCGGCCGTGCCGCCGGCGAATCCCGCCAGCACCGAGTCGTCGGCCAGCCGGCGAATCTTCCGTGCATTGCCCTTGAGGACGGTATCGCCGAGGCTTACCTGTCCGTCTCCGCCCATGGCGACCGTATCGTTCCTGCGAACGCAGAGTATGGTCGTGGAGCGGACCCTTTTGTCCGCCGCGGGGCTTTTCGTGTGGTCCGGAGAGTTCATGACTTTGTCGACGCCTTGCGCCGGGCTCGGGGGTGGGCGCGATCGTACACCCTCGACAGGTGCTGGAAGTCCAGGTGGGTGTACACCTGCGTCGTCGATATATCGGCATGACCCAACAATTCCTGCACCGCGCGCAGGTCGCCGGACGACTCCAGCATGTGCGTGGCGAAACTGTGGCGAAGCATATGCGGGTACACACGCCCGGGCAGGCCCGCGTGCCGGGCCCAGTAATCGAGTCGCGCCTGGACGCTGCTGGAGCTGATTCGCCGGCCGCGAACGCCCACGAACAGTGCATTCTCCCCGGCCGCCGCCAGCTCGCCGCGGCGGGGCAGCCAAGCCTTCAGCGCATCGATCGCCTTGCGGCCCACCGGCAGGATGCGGGTCTTGCGGCCCTTGCCGGTGACGCGGATCAGGCCCTCGCGCACGTCCACGCCCCCCAGGTCCAGGCCGGCCAATTCGGCCAGCCGCAATCCGGAGGAGTAAATCAGTTCCAGCATCGCGCGATCGCGGCAGGCAACCGTGTCGCGGTCCGGGATGTCGAGAAGCCGCGTGACCTGGTCGAGGTCCAGGGTTTGCGGAAGACTGCGCGGCGGCCTTGGGGCCTTGACCCCGCGCGCCGGATTGCGGCTTATCGCGCCTTCGCTCTCCAGGTAGTTGAAGAAGCTCCGTGCTCCGGCCAGGCGGCGCTGCACGGTGCGCGGCGCAAGCCCGCGGCGATGGGCGCCCGCGGCGAAACGGCGCAGATCGCCTGTGGACAGCCCGGACCAGTCTGCGAGATTGCGCTCGGCGCAATACTCGCCAAGCGCCGCGAGGTCTCGGCGATAGGCGCTGACCGTGTGTTCCGACAGTCGCCGTTCGAATCGGATGTGGTGCAGGAACGCGTCAACCTGCCGTTGCGCCCCGACCCGCATCAGGCGCTTTCCGGCGATACCGCCGCCGCCACGATGGCGCTGACGCGGCCCAGGAACTCGGTACTCATGGCGCGGTGATAGTGATCGGGGTCGCGGCTGCCGAGGGCCAGCAGGCCCAGCTTGCCGCGATGCCCCAACGGGGCGAGCGCCACCGACGCCACTTCGCCGGCGTCCGCACCGAACAGGAATTCGCGCTGCTCCGAACTGTAGCGGCCGCAGCGCGGCGCGTTGGCCTTCAGGACCGCGCTCAGGCCCTCGGTCATCAGGTTTTCGCGCGGCGTCGCCGAAAGGCCCGGCACTTCGGCATAGTCGCCGGGCGCCGTGTCGAACAGCAACAGGCGAACGAAATCCAGCGAAAAAATCTCCCGCAGATTCCCTGGCAATGCGCGCAATCTCTCGCCTGGGTCGGGGCAGGCCAGCAGCTTGGTTACGAGCCGGTTCAGCTTGCCGGCAAGTTCATCGCTGGCGCGGCCGTTGGCTACGTACTCTTCGAGCGTTCGGCGCATTTCCTCGTTGCGCCGCCGCAGCAACTCGATCTGGCGTTCGACCAGCGACACGGCCCCGGCGCCGCCGTCGTGCGGCACGCTCAGTTCCAGCAGCAAGTCGGCATGACGCTCGAAAAAGTCCGGATTGTCCCTGAGATAAGCGGCCACGCTCTTCGGGCTGAGGCCGGTGCCGCGATTCGCCTTGCGGGGCGGGCTCATAACTCCACCCGGCCCTCGAAAACGCAATCGATCTGCCCGGTAAGCCAGACCGGTTCGCTGCCTCCGGCCCAATCGACCTGCAAATCGCCGCCGGGCATTGCCACTTTGACGGGAGAACGCACCCGGCCCCGAAAAATGCCTGCTACCGCCGCCGCACACGCGCCCGTGCCGCAGGCGGGAGTTTCGCCCACGCCTCGCTCGTACACGCGCAGCTTCAGTTCCTGCTCGCCAAGCGTCTCGGCAAAGCCCACATTGCAGCCGCGCGGAAATCGCTCATGCACAGACAGGCCGGCACCCAGGCGCGCAACAGGAGCAGCGGCGGCATCGGCTACGGCAATGACCGCGTGCGGGTTGCCCAGGGAAAGCACCTCGACCTGCCAGTTCTCTCCATCGACCGCAATCCCATATGACGACTCCTGCCCGCCGGCGGCAAAAGGGACGCGCTCCGGGTTCCATTCGGGACTGCCAAGCGAGCAACTGACCGAATCCTCCCCCACGAACCTTGCGCGTACCTCACCGCCTCGGGACTTCAGGAAGATTTCTCCGCCGGCCGGCCGGCGATCGGCCACCAGGGCGGCGATGCACAAGGCTCCGTTGCCGCATTGGCCGGCCTCCCCGCCATCGGCATTGAATACCCGGTACCCGACCGCGTCGACGCCGTTTCCGGGCTCGTCCACCCACAGAAGCTGGTCGAAACCCACACCCCGGCGACGGTCCGCCAGCGCACGTATCCGTTGCCGTGACGGCGCCGGTAGCGACCGCCCGATCACGACCATAAAGTCGTTGCCGGCGGCTTGCATCTTCGTAAAGGCCTGGAGCATTGCGGAAAGACCTGGGGCTTTCCGAAAATTATAGTCCTGCGCCGACTTCAGGCCGTAGCCGCAGTCCGGCGGACAATTGACCGAAAATAGGCACGGTCCGGCGGTTCAAGTCGGCGCCTTTCGACCCGACAATCAGGAGAACAAAGCATGACCTACAACAGCAGAACACTCCCGCTCGCCGGCCTGGTATTCGCCCTGCCGGTAGCGGCGGCCACCGAGATCGAGCGCTTCAATCCGGAAGGGCTTTCGCAGCCCGACGGCTACTCGCAGGTGGTGATAGCCAAGAACCCGGGGCGCTTCATCTACCTGGGGGGCAAGGCCGGAATCTACCCCGACGACAGCTTTCCCGAGAGCCTGGCCGAGCAGTCGCGCCTGACCTGGGCCAATATCGACCGCGCGCTGAAGGCGGCAGGCGCCACGCGCGAGGACGTGGTCGAAATCCAGATTTACATCGTGGACCTGGAAAACGTGGACCCCAACCCCGTGTACCAGGACGTGCGCGACTTCTTCCCCGCCGGGCACAAACCGGCATCGATGGTCATCGGGGTCTCGGCGCTTGCGTATCCCGGGCTGCTGGTCGAAATCAACGTACGGGCGGTTACCGACTAGCCGGCATTGCCTTGAGGTCGCAGGTGTTGTCCAGCCAGTCGATCATGGCCGGATACATTTCCATGTAGTGGCGGTAATAGATCGTGCCGAAGAAGTGGTTGGCGCCCTCGAGTTCGATGTACTTGTGGCGCTTGCCGTATTCCCTGAGCCCGGCAACAAACTTTCGGCTCTCGGCCACCGGCACGCGTTCGTCGATGTCGCCGTGGATCACCAGGATGGGGACATCGACGCTGTCCACGTGCTCAAGCGGGTTCAGGCCGTCCACCGTGGGGCGATAGGCTTTTTCCGCCAGGGTCCCCGAATCGGCCAGCCAGGCCCGAAAATACGGAAGGTCGGCGACGCCCGCACCGGCGATCGCACAATGAAACGGGTTCGGATCCCTGAACGAGCCCACGAAAGCCGCGTAGCCTCCGTAGCTCCAGCCGAAAATGGCGGCGCGGTCGGCGTCGCCCAGCCCCCGATCGGCCAGGTAGTCGATTGCGTCCTCGAGATCATCCTGCATCTCGTGACCCCAGCGCGCATAGCCGGCCTCCATGTGCTTGCGCCCGAACCCCTCCGAGATCCGGAATTGCGGCTGGATCACCAGATAACCGTGGTAGGCCAGCAACTGCGCCCACACGTCGAAGCCCCAGTAATCCCTCGCCACCGGCCCGCCGTGCGGCAGAACGACCAGCGGAAAAGGCCCGTCGCCGCGAGGTACGGTCACCAGCGCCGGAATCTCCAGCCCGTCGCGCGCCTCGTAGCGCGTCCATTCGACTTCGGCCAGCATGTCCTCGGTCAGAAACGGCATCGAGCGGCCCAGCAGGTCCAGCCGGCCGTCCCTGAGCAAGTACCAGGACGGCGGCGTTTTGGGGCCTTCGGCGCGAATGACCATCGTTTTGCCATCGTGTGAGCGCGACACGATACGGTTGTGCGTGTCCGGAAGGATCGCGCCGAGCGCGTCGTAGAGCGCCTTCTCGTCCGGATCCACGAGATAGACATCGCCGGCCCTGCCCGTGTAGGTGAAACCGATGATCACGTCGTTCCTGTCTTCGTCGAGGCGGGTGCGTACGCCGGTCGCGTCGTATTGCGGGTGCATGAACTGCATTTCGCCGAACTCGCGCGTTTCAAGGTCGAAGGTGTAGATCGCCACGGTATCCGTCTCGTGATTGGAGCGGACGTAGAACTCGTTGCTCGACGGCGGGCCCGCGAGGCGGAAGGCCTCGAAGATGCTGCTCACGCTGTCCACGTTCGCCTGGGTCCGGCCGATCTCGATCCAGTCCGTCTCGCCCTTCAGGCGCGCCAGCTCGATTATGGCCTCCTCGCCCTCGTCGAAACGGTTGGCCAGCCTGGGGTCGCCGTCATCGTCCATGTACGTGATCGAGATCCGGTTGCTGTTTCTGCCCACGCGCTGCGCCGAACCCGTTTCGACATTGACGCGAAAGATGTCCGCCACCCGGTTCTGATCGTCGTCGTAGGTGATCAGGATGTGATCGTCGTCCCTGGGCAACAGGTCGAAGATCGCCGCGCCTGCGAATTCCTGCATGGTCCTCGCCGTTTCGCGCCGCCGGTCGGCCCGCCTGCGCGGGATTTCCAGCCATCGCCTGCCCTGCCTGTCCACCGTGGCCAGCTTGCTCACCTGGCGCGTATCCGCGCCGAGACGCTGCAGCGTTTCCACGTCCTGGCGGAAACGTACGATCAGCCGCTCGTCGTTGGCCCAGGCGGCGGAAACGATGTCCATCCTGTCGGAACCCAGCGTAACGGGCCTCTTCGCCATGTCGGCCAGTTCGTAGACCAGCAGGAACTGCTTCCCGTCCTTCGCGAAGCGCTGCAGCGTGGCCAGGTGCCCGCCGTCGGGAGAAACCGCCGCGGAGCTCATGGCGGGTTCCTGGGCGAACGCCTCGAACCCGCTCAGGCCCTGCTGCTCCTGCGCCGCGCTCCAAAGAGGCAGCGCAACGCACACGAGCGGAAGAAACCGGTTCATCCGGGCCCGGCTAGAACCGCCTGGCCAGCGACAGGAAGGCGCGCCTGCCCAGCAGGTCGTAACCCGCCCCCAGCGGAATGTTGTTCAACTGGACTTCCGGCGCACCGGGGTCCATAAGGGGAGGCTCCTTGTCGAAAAGGTTGACCACTCCGAGCGTGATCGACCAGTCGCGCGGCTCCCACGTAACCGACGCGGTGTGCGTCCAATAGGAGTCGGTCCTCGCGATGGGCCGGCACAGGACGGCCAGCGTGTCGCAGGGCGCGCCTTCGAAAAACTCGCCGGGATCGTCGTGCTCTCCATGGATGTAGTTGGCCCGCCAGTTCAGGCGGAAATCCCCGTAGCTCGCGAACAGCAGAGCCGTGCCTTCCCACTCCGGCGCCACCGGAGTGCCGGCGTCGTCTTCCTCATCGTCCCGGAAAATGAATTTGTTCTCCAGCAGACGCGTGACCCGCAGGTCCAGTTCCACGTTCAGGTTCCGGTCGAAGACCACGAAGTCGCGCTGGAAATACAGGTTGTAGTCGATACCCCTGGAGGTAATGGCGTTGATGTTGATGAAGCTGGCGTCCACCTCGTCGATCAGGCCGTTGGCGCCCCGCCTGATGAAACGGCAGAAGGCGCTCGTGTTATCGGGGCTCTCGACATAGCAGTCGTTGACGATGAAACCGGTGCCCAGCAGGCTGATCGTATCTTCCACGTGCACGTCGTAATAGGTCACGCCGGCGCGCAGGATGAAGGACTCCGAAAACGGCTGATCCAGGACCACGCCGTAGGTATGGGAGGTGGAAGTTTCCGGGTCGATGTCAAGCTGAACCTGCTGGCCGCCCCGGCGAATACGCTCCACGGAATAAGTGGTGTTGAATCCGTCCAGCCCGAGCATGGTCGGGTCGACGCCCTGAGCCCGGCAGTTGTCGAGCGTGTCCTGCTCGCGCCGGTCGTCCTCGGGATTGTAGGTGGCCGGTTCATTGGGGTTCAGCGACTCGGTCCGGGCCGCGATCGGCACCACGCAGGGGTCGAAAATGGTGGCGAAGCCGGACGTGCCGGCCAGGAACTGCTCGTGCGTGTTCGGCGCGCGGAACGACGTGCCGTAGGTCCCGCGGAAGCTTATGCCGGTTACCGGCGTATATATGGTCTTGGCGCTGTATGTGGTGTCGCTCCCGTAGGTGCTCTCTTCCGTCCAGCGCAGCGCCAGGTTCAGCGAAAGTTCCTCGGCAAGGCTCGCGCCTTCGAGCAGCTGAAGTTCGGTTTCCAGGAACAGCTCGGTGATGTCACGCTTGCCCACCGCTCCGCCATCCTTGAAGAAGGCGATCAGGAGTCCTTCGCGGGCCACATCGTTGGGAACGGAATTGATTTCGTCCTCCCGGTACTCGAGGCCCAACACCAGGGGGACCGGCGTGTTGTTCCACGGTAACAACGCCAGGTCGCCCTGCAGTATGCCGCTGAATATCGACTGGTAGATCTTGGTATCGAAGGTGCGAACGCCGAACACGAAGTCGCGCTCCGCCGGCGTGGCGAAGTCGCCCCCACCGGGTTGATACAGCGAACCGGCGAACATGTTCACGGGCACGCAGGGCTGCCCGTTGCCGCAGGTGATATCGCCGGTGACGGGGTCCATGACCGAAGTTTCCAGCGAGAAGGTCAGTTCAGGCTCCAGGATACCGGTCTGGAAATCGGTGCCTTCCGACGCCGAGTGGCTGAAATAGAAGTCGTAGCCCCAGTTGCCGAACCCCGAGTCGTTGCGCCAGCCCGGCAGATCGCCGCGCAGCCCTGCCACGGCGCGGATCTGCGAGATTTCCACGTCGTTGTTGTCCCGGTCCCCGCGCACGGCAAGGATCGGCGTTACCTCGAAATTCCCGAAGTTGAAGCCGAAAAAGCCCAGGCAGTTCGCCCCGTTGGGCTGGAACTGGTTGCAGGGGTTGAAAGGATTGTCGGGCGGCACGTCGGGGAAGATCTGCGCGCCGGGCGAGAAAACCACCGTCTTCCGGTTGGCGTACAGCACCTCGAAATACGCCTGCGAATTGCTGGCATTGCCCAGATCATGCTCGCCGTAGGCGTAGAAATTGATGCGTTCGGAGCCCGGAATGAGGTCGCCGGCGCGGTCGCGTTCCGAACCGTTGTAGTTCCAGGCGTCCGTCTGCAGGTCGATCTCCGACATTCCGTTGCGGTCCGGATCGACGAGGCCGGTGTCGGGAACGTCGTCGCCGTCCTGGTCGATCGGCACGATGGCCGCCGGATTGAACCTTGCGAAGCCAACCGGAACCTCGGTTTCGGAGAAGTTGGGAATACCGATGTTCGTTTCGCCCGGCGTGTACCAGATGTTGCCGAAGCCGACCGGCACGAACACCCGGTTGATGGTCCCCAACCGGCAGGGGCTCAATGTCGTCCCGGGCACCAGGCCCAGCAGGTTGCTCAGCGGATTGCCGTTCTCGTCCTCGTAGAAGTAGCGGTCGCAGCGCTCGGTATAGGCCCGGTCGCGCAAGCGGACCCGCTGGCGTCTGTAGTATTCGCCGGCGACTCCAAAGGTCCAGTTGTCGGCGGTCCTGCCCCAGGCAATCCCCAGGGTCTGTTCCGAGCCTCCCGTGGCGTCGGTCTCTACCAGTTCCGCCTCGAATTCCAGACCCTCGAAGTCCTTTCTCATGATCACGTTGGCCACGCCCGACACGGCATCCGATCCGTAGATGGACGACGCGCCGTCCAGCAGAAACTCGATCCGGTCGATCATCACGTTGGGTATCGTCGAGAGGTCCGGTGAAGTCGGCGCGCCGCCGACCCCGCCCGGTGCCAGCCGCCGGCTGTTGAGCAGGAGCAGCACGCGCTCCGCGCCCAGGCCGCGAAGATTGACCTGGGCGGCGCCCGGACCGTTGTCCAGGACGAAGGCGGTAAAGGTGCTGTCGATCTGCGTGCCGGTCGCCTGGGTGGCGCTCTGCAGCAGCGACGCCGTGTCGATCAGGCCCAGTTCCCGGGAAACCTGCCCGTCGATGATCTGGACCGGCGCGGCCGTCGAGAACTCGTCGCGCCGGATTCGCGAACCGGTCACGACGATTTCATCCATCGCCTCCTCCTCGATGTAGGCCTCGCCGGTTTCGTCGTCCGCCTCGTCCTGCTGCGCCTGCAGGCCTTGAGTCAGCGCCAAGGCCGCGATCAGCGGCATCCAGCGAAATGACCTCATGATGTCCCCCCTCTTGTTGCTCTCACCGCCCGGGTTCCCGCAAGCGTCTACGGTTCCGGCGTCGACACGCTCATGGTAAGGCACTTTGCCGGTTGGTCACAGCGGCTATTTTCGGCCCCTAGCGCCCGCCCGGACAAGATCATGAAAGTCGCGCGGCGACGCCATTCTGCATAGGCAATGAAATAAATATCTAATTTGAAAGCTTACGAATACTGATTAAACGACATGTTTCAACGAATATGAGATTTCGTTATTGTTCTTTTAGGTGTCTGATGACCCGTCTCCATTGTTTGCCTCAAAACGGCCGTTCCGCCGTCATTCCTGCGTTCGGCGGCCTTGCTTGTGATAAAGTGCCACACCATACGGATACGGTTAAACGGCTAGGTTTACCCGTTTCCATCAATGCGACCGTGCGGTGTGGGTACCACACCCGCCCGCGCAATCACCAGTGAGGGGACAAGAGATGAAACCTGAGAGTAATGCTCTGGAGAGAGCAGTGCGTTCGGTACTTTTCACCGGCGCAATCACGGCCTTCGCCGTCTCGCCCATGGCCATGGCCCAGGAGGAGGGCGACGAAGACGAGGATCAACTGGAACTCGGACGGCAGGTAGTCACGGGATCGCGCATCAAGCGCATAGACCTGGAGGAAGCCCGCCCCGTCGTCGTCATCACACGCGAAGAGATTGAGTTGAGCGGTCAGGAATCGGTGGCGGACGTGCTCCGCAACAGTCCGATCAACACCTTCGGCTCGTCGCGCGAGGTGTCCGGCAATTCGTTTGTGGGACAAGCCACCATCGACCTGCACGGCATCGGCTCCACCCGCAGCCTTGTGCTGCTGGATGGGCGCCGTGCGCCACGTTCGCCGGTCACTGCCAACCAGGCCAACGATCTCAACATCATTCCGCTTTCCGCGGTGGACCGCATCGAGATCCTGACGGACAGCGCTTCGGCGATTTACGGTTCGGACGCGATCGGCGGCGTGATCAACGTGATTCTCCGCAAGGACTATGACGGCCTGGAAGTGGGCACGTCGCTGCAGCGTCCGACGCGCGAGGGAGCGGACTCGGACGCCGGCGTGATCACGATCGGCGGCAGCACCAACCGCGGCCGCTTCCTGTTCACCGCAGACTTCCGCAACAAGGGCCACATCGCGGCGGCGGACCGTTTCTATACGAAGGGTGATAGCGGCTATGACGCGGGAACCATTTCTTTCCCATATTCCATAGGAAACAGGGTATTTGAGGAGCCGCCTTTTGAGGCCACCTGGTATGCCTGGGAGAACACGAACAACGTGAGCGGTTGGGGCAACACGGTTTGGAGCCCCCGCGTGGCGGCGCCCAATTGCGAACAGGTGGTGGATCAGGACGGCGAACGCCTGCTGCTGGGTCCCTACCTGGCGGCCAATGGCCAGACCTACTGCGGTTTCGATTACACCGCGTTTTCCTGGGAAACGGCGGATCTCAAGCGCACCAGTGCATTTCTGCACGCGGACTATGAGTTGAACCCGGACCATGCCGTGCGCCTGCAATCCATGTTCAGCACCGTGAACAACCACGGGCGCTACGCCCCCGCCGTGGGCTTTTTCCTCGTTCCACCCGCCGCGGCCGAGGGATTGAAACAGGCGTTTGATTTTGACGTTCCATATCCCGAAGCTCTGCCCTACGGTCTGGTTCATCGCTTCGTAGGCCTGGGTAATCGCGACTTCATGTCCACCAACACCCTGTTCGAGAATGCGGTCCTGGCGTACGGGACGGTGGGCATGTTCGATTACGAGTTCGAAGCGCGCCACACCCGTTACGATGGCCGCGAGGACAGTTGCTGTTATGCGAAGAGGTTTACCACGTCCCAATACGTTTCCCAGGGGCTGTACAACCCGTTTGATCCTTTAAGCGCCGACAATGCCAGCGCCTACGATGCCATTACCGCAAATGCGAACCGTGATATACGCGCGGACTTCCGCACCTACAGCGGAAACGTCAGCTTCGACTTCCTTAACGCCCCGGGCGGTCCGATCGGCTGGGCCGTCGGCTTCGATTACATCGACGAGCAGTTCTACGACATCTACGATCCGTTGAGCGCCGGCGGCGACCTGATCGGCAGCGCCGGCAACAGCGGTGAGGGCGAACGGGTCGTGAAGGCGGGCTTCGCGGAAGTTCTTGTCCCGCTTTGGAACAGCCTGGAGGTCAGTGCGGCGGGTCGCTACGACTCCTACGACGATTCGGCCGGCAACGAAACCAGCCTCTATCTCTCGGCGCGCTACCAGCCCACCGACTGGCTGCTGTTCCGCGCTTCATGGGGTGAAGGCTTCAGGGCGGCCAACATGAACAACCTGTATGGCGCCCGATCGGTCAGCTTCGAGGGCGGTACCGACCTGGTGGAATGCCAGCGCGCGGGCATTGCCCCGGAGTTTTGCGTCGAGCAGCAGTATCCGACATTTACCGGGGGCAACCCGCTGCTGGCGCCGGAACTGTCGGACAGCTACAACATCGGCGCCGTGGTGGACTGGGAACCGTTTTCCGCCAGAGTGGATTTCTGGAACCTGAATCTCGAAGACGGCATCGGCCTGGGCAGCCTGCAGAACCTGATCGAAACGGAACTGCTGGGGGGGTGTCGGGCCACGGGAGAAATCGTTAACACGATCAACACTGGAACGCGTGCGGAAATTATCGAGTGCTCACCGGGCAATGTGCTGAAGCGCGATCCGGACACCGGCCTCTTGCTGGAAGCCGAAGCCGGCTGGGGTAACACCTTCAAACAGGAAATCGGCGGACTGGACGTGCAGTTGCGCTACGATCTCGAAACGGCGACGGCCGGCGATTTCACGTTCGGCATTTTCGGAGCCCGGTTGCTACGCTACCGCTCCCTGACACGCACGGCCACGGAGTGGAATAACACCTTGGGCGAGGGCTTGGGCGACGGCGCCAGGCCCAAGTACCAGGCCCAGGTGCTGGTGCGCTGGAACTACACCGACCATACGGTTTCCGCGTATGCGCGCCACATCGCGGGCTACATACGCCCCGACGCCGGATTCGAGGCGCCCTCGCACACGGAGTACGACCTGATCTACCGGTGGACCACGCCGTGGGACGGCCGCGTCACCATCGGCGTTCTGAACGTCACCGACGAGGATCCGGAGCTCGACAGCTTCGCGTCTCCGCGTCCTGCCGTATACGACCTGTACAGTCTGGACGGGCGCGTTCCGTACGTGAGTTACCGCCACTTCTTCTGATCGCAATACGGATCGGTTACCGCTTCCAAACCGGTAACCGATCCGTTACAATTCAACGGGCCGCCGGCACCCCCCGCGCCGGCGGCCTTTCTTTTTCTGCCGAAGGAATTCTTCAGACCATGCCCGGCGCGAAGGGGCAGCGCCCATTGAGCGGGCAGAGGCGTTAGAATCACGAAAACAAACGAAAGGCGCCGGAACGCGCGCCGACGATAAGACTACATACGGGAGCGGTTCATGAAGGCAACAATCAGAAGCGGCCTGTTCCTTGCGATTTTTCTGCTCGGAAGCGGCGCCCAGGCGCAACAGGCAAAACAGTATCCAGTCAGCGACTTCTTCAGGAATTCGGAGTTCGCCTCGTTGCGGCTGTCGCCGAACGGCGAATGGCTGGCGGCGCTGGGGCCGTACGAAGGCCGTCGCAACCTTTTCACCATGCGCTTGTCCGACAAGGCCGCCGCGCGCCTGACGAGCTTCGAGAGCAAGGCCAGGGACCGAGCCAACCAGGACGTCGCGTTTTTCTTCTGGGCCAACGACGAACGGCTGATTTTCGGCCTGGACTCGGCCGGCAACGAGTCGTTTTCGTGGTTCGCCGTGAACCGCGACGGCACCAACCCGCAGACACTTGTCGAAGGCTCTACCGGCATCGTGCTCTTCCCCACCAACACCCGATTGCTCAGCCGGCTGGATCACGATCCCGAGCACGTGCTGGTGACGAACAACGAGCGCAACAAGTTCTATCCCGATGTGTTCCGGCTGAACGTGTACACGGGAAGAATGTCGCGGATCGAGACCAATCCCGGGCATTTCCAGGGTTACGGAGTGGACTGGGACGGCAACGTGCGCATCGCCGTGGGGCATCCCGACGCCACCGGCCGGGCGCTGAGGGAAGGGGAACTGCTGAAGCAGAACCTGTACTACCGGGCAACGCCGGACAGCGACTGGAAGATCGTACACTCCACGCACTATTTCGACGGGCCGGTCTTCGCGCCGCTGGCTTTCGCGGCGGACAACAGGACCCTCTACGTATCGACCAACGAGGGCCGCGACACCTCGGCAATCTACACTTTCGATCCCGAGACCGGCCAGTTGGGCGAGCTGATCCTCGCCGATGACCGATCGGACCTGACCGGCCTGCGACTCTCTCCCAAGGACCATCGGCCGCTGTGGGTTTCCTGGCAATACGAGCTGCCGGAAAAGGTCATGCTGGACGAGGAATTCGCGGCGCTTCAAGCCACCATCGACGGCGCCTTCCCCGGCAAGGCGAACAGCATCGGCAGCATGAGCGACGACGAGAACCGGGCGATCATCTACTCGGGAAGCGACCGCGACCCAGGAACTTTCTATCTGTACGACAAGTCGGCGGGCACGCTCGAATTCTTCGCGCGGCCCCGTCCGTGGATCGAGCCGGACGACATGAGCGAAATGACGCCGGTGCGCTACGAGGCCCGCGACGGGGAGACGATCCACGCGTATTTGACCGTCCCGGCCGGCAGCGAGGCGCGGGATCTTCCGCTGATCATCAATCCGCACGGCGGTCCCTACGGCATCCGGGATTTCTGGGGGCACAACAGTGAGACGCAGTTCCTGGCCAACCGCGGTTATGCCGTGATGCAGATCAACTACCGCGGCTCCGGAGGTTACGGTCAGCGGTTCCTGGATATCGCCTGGCAGAAGTGGGGCCTGGAGATGCAGGACGACATCACCGACGGCGTGCTGTGGGCGATCGAGCAGGGCATCGCCGACCCGGACCGGGTCTGCATCTACGGCGGCAGCTACGGCGGTTACGCCACGATGGCCGGAATAACCAAGACGCCGGACCTTTATCAGTGTGCCGTCAACTATGTCGGCGTCGTCGACCTCATAGCGCTGCTGGACTACCACCACCGGTTCCGCAACGGCAACTTCATTCAGGCCTGGGGCAAGCGCGCCATCGGCGACCGCAGGGCGGACCGCGAACGGCTGTTGGCGACCTCGCCCATCAATCATCTCGACAAGATCAAGGTGCCGCTTTACGTGGTGCACGGGAAGCGCGATCCGAGAGTGCCGCACGATACGCAGTACGTGCCGCTGGTGCGCAAGCTGAGGGGAACGGAAATCGACTACAAGACGATGCTCAAGAACAGGGAAGGACACGGTTTCCGCAAGGAGGAGAACCGCATCGAACTCTACAGCGAGCTCGAGAAGTTCTTCGCCCGGCACATCGGCGGACGCAGTTCCCAGGTGGCCAGCGCCGGGGCCCGATAAGCGTAGGCGGGTCCGGCCGGCGGCCAGACCTTACAATGCAGCGTTTTCCTGGGTGCCGGGCAAGTGGACGCAAAGAAACTTGAACGGCTGCGCGAAAGGTACGGGCGGCCGGACGGAGACCTGGAGGCGGATGTGCCCTTCAGGGAGGCGCTGAAGCAGGCCGTCGACAGCGACCTGCACCAGAAGAAGCCGTACGGCGATCCGCCGACGCTGCTGGATTTCCCCCACATCGAGGACTGGGCCGGACTGGACGTCGCCCTGGTGGGCGTGCCCATGGACCTGGGCGTCACGAACCGGCCGGGGGCGCGTTTCGGCCCGCGGGCGCTGCGCGCGATCGAACGGGTCGGACCCTACCATCCCACCTACAACCTCGTTCCCGCCAACGTGCTGCGTTGCGCCGACGTGGGCGACGTGCCGTTCCGCTCGCGCTTCAGCCTCGAGAAGAGCATCGAGGACATAGAGGCCTTCTACCGGAAGATCGCTGCCGCCGGCCTCATGCCGATCTCCGCCGGGGGCGATCACTCGATCACCTACCCCATCATGAAAGCGCTGGGCGCCGGAGCGCCGCTGGGCATGGTGCATATCGATGCGCACTGCGACACCGCCGGCCCATACGACGATGAGAAATTTCACCACGGCGGCCCTTTCCGCCTGGCGGTGCTGGACGGCGTGCTGGATCCCGACCGCTGCATTCAGATCGGCATACGCGGCAGCGCCGAGCTGGCCTGGGCCTTCAGCTACGATTCCGGAATGACCGTGATCCACATGGACGATTTCCATGACATGGGGCTGCCGGCCGTGATATCGATGTGCCGCGAGAAGGTCGCGGGCGGGCCGGTTTACGTGAGCGTGGACGTCGATGGAATCGATCCGGCCTACACGCCCGGAACGGGCACGCCCGAGATCGGGGGGCTGACGCCGCTGGAGGCTCAACGCCTGCTGCGCGGACTTGCGGGATTGCCCATCGTGGGCGGCGATCTGGTGGAGGTGGCGCCCCAGTACGACCCCTCGGCAAACACCGCGCATGTGGGCGCCAGCATGATGTTCGAGATCCTCGGCCTGATGGCCGACCTCAAGGCGAAAAGCGGCTGATGGCCGGCTCCCGGTCCACGCAAGGCAACTACAAGAGTCTGCTCGACGGCGCGATCTCGCGGCGGCAGTTCGGCAAGGCGCTGGCGGCGATCGGCTTTTCCGCCGCGGCGGCGGAGTCGCTGACGCGGATGATTTCCGAGGCCGACGCCCAGACGCTGCCGCCGGAACGGGGCAGCAGCGTTGAGGGAACAGGCGCCGAAGTCCTCGTGGAAGCCTTGTTGGCGGCGGGCGTCGAGTACCTGTTCGCGACCACGGCCACGGGCATGACCGCGATCTTCGACGCGCTGGCGTCGCGGCCGGAACTCAAGTTCCTGCTGACCCTGCAGGAAGGCCAGGCAACGGCGATGGCGCACGGCTACGAACTGGCCAGCGGCCGCACCGCGGTCCTGCTGGTGCCCGGCGTCGCGGTTCCGTCGGCGATGAACAACCTCTACAACGCCTGGAAGGACCGTTCCGCGATCGTGGCCATTTCCGACTCGGCCCAGACCACCTTCGGGGGCCGCAACCAGTTCCAGCAAATGGACGACTGGCTGGAGCCGCTGCAGCAGTTCACCAAGTGGCGCTGGCAGATCAATCGGCCGGAGCGGATCAGCGAGTTCACCCGGCGCGCCATCAAGATGGCGGGAACGCCGCCGGGCGGCCCCGTGCACCTGCGCATTCCGATCAATGTCCTGGGCGAGCCGAAGCTGAAGCAGACCGTCTATCCCCAGCAATTGTTCCGGGTTGACGTCAATCTGCCGCCTAAACCCGAGCTGCTGGAATCGGCGGCGCGGGCCCTGCTGGAGTCGAATGCGCCCTTTATCAACGTCGGACACGAAGTGACGCGCAGCGGCGCGGTGGACGACGTGGTGCGCCTTGCCGAAACGCTGGGCGCCCGGGTCAGCCAGGGCTATTCCGTGTACGGCGACTTTCCTTTCAAACACCCGTTGTGGGCCGGGTTCTACGGCCTGGGCGCCCCGAAACACCTGGGTCAGAGCGATGTCTTTCTCAACCTGGGAACGGAAATGCCCGGTCCCGGAATCCTGGCCCCTTCGCCGCCGGGCAAGGCGACCGTCATTCACGCGCGCATGGAATACGAGGACATCGGCAACTTCCAGCCGACCGATATTGCGCTGGCCGGAGGCATCCGGGAAATCACCACCGCGCTGATCGACGCCATCGAGGGGATGGCTACCCGTGAAAGGCTTGCAAAGCTCCGCGAACCCCGGATGGATGCGGCCCGAGAGGAATTCGCGAAACGCCTGGAGGACCAGCGCAGGACGTCCGAAGAAGACTGGAACGCGGCGCCCATCAGCTGGGCGCGCATGGCCTGGGAACTCGACCGGCACCTGGCCGAGGACGCGATTATCGTTTCGGAACTCGACAACCGGCTTCCCTACCACTGGATGGACTTCGCGCCCGGCAGGAAACGGCTGATCGGTCAGACCACCGGGTTCGCGCTGGGCTGGGGCGTGGGCGCGGCGCTGGGCGTCAAGGTGGCCCAGCCGGACCGGCAGGTCGTCTGCCTGGTGGGCGACGGGGCCTTCCTGTTCGGTCAGACGGAAGCGCTATGGGCGGCCGCGCGCCACGACATTCCGATCACGATCGTGGTGTTCAACAACGAGTCCTACGACGGCGAGCGGGAGCGCATCTACTGGTTCTCGCCGCTGGCCCGCAATCGCGAGACCCGCGACCTGTGGAAGGACATCAGCTGCTACCTGGGCGACCCGCTGGTGGACTTTGCCGCCGTCTCGCGGGCGTTTGGAGTGGAAGCGGAGACCGTGCTGGAACCGGCCGGAATGGAAGCCGCGCTGGAGCGCGCGCAACTCGTCAACCGGGACGGTGGCGCCTACCTGATCGACGCGCGGATCATGCAGCAGGGGCACGGCGCCAATTCCACCTGGCACCCCGACATCTCCATCGCCCGCAAACGCAAACGCCTGATCTGACTTCCGTATTGCCGTAGCCCCTTTGTGTGCCTCCCTCGTGCGGGAGCGTTGGAGCAAGGACAGCGAGAATCGAGCCAGGATGGCGCCTCCAGCACGAGGGAGGCACACAAAGGGGCGGAAACGAAGCGGAAAACTACGGGAGTCGGGAGAGCAGAGACTGGAGCTCGTCCAGGTTCTTGTAGCGCACTTCCAGGCGCCCGCCGCGCTTGCCGTGGCGGATGCGCACGGGCGCTCCCCACCGCTCGCTCAGGTCGCGCTCCAGGCTGACCACATTGGGGTCCCGCGGCGCCGGTGTCTTCTCGGGCCGGCCCTCCGCTTGCGCCAGGCGCTCCGCGTCGCGAACGGTCAGCCCCTTCTCGGCGATCAGCCGCGCCAGCGCAGCCTGCCGGGCCGGGTTCGTTACGGCCAGCAAGGCGCGCCCGTGACCCATTTCCAGCTTGCGCTCCCCCAGCAGCTCTTTGGCCGCATCCCCAAGCTCGAGCAGCCTGAGGTGGTTGCTGACCGCGGCGCGCGACATGCCGATCGACCTGCCCACCTCCTTGTGGGTGCCGCCGGAAATTTCCAGAATCGCACGCAGCGCGCGGGCCAGCTCCATGGCGCTCAGGTCCTCCCGCTGAACGTTCTCGACCAGAGCCGCGAGCGCGGACTCTGCGTCGGACAACGGCCGCACGACGGCGGGCACGGTCTCCAGGCCGGCATGCTGGGCGGCACGCCAGCGGCGTTCGCCGGCGACAATCTCGTACCGGGCCTGCGAATCGCCTTCTCCATCGACAGGGCGCACCAGGATAGGCTGCACGACGCCCTGGGCCCCAATCGATTCGGCCAACTCCGCAATGCGCTCGGGCGCCATGGCCTGGCGCGGCTGGAATTGCCCGGGCCGCAGCAGGTCCAGAGGCAGTTCGCGAAGTTCGCGATCCGCAGCTTGCGGCTCCCGCCGAGGCCCCAGCAAAGCCTCGAGCCCGCGCCCCAGTCCCCGGTTGGGAGCGGCCATTATTCGGCAAGCCCCCGACGAATCATTTCGCCGGCGAGGGCGGCGTAGGCCAGCGCGCCGCTGGAGAGCCGGTCGTGCTGCAGGACGGACAAACCGAAGCCGGGCGCCTCGGCCAGGCGCACGTTGCGCGGAATAATCGTACGGAACAGTTCGTTGGGAAAATGCTTCTGCAATTGCTCGGAAACGTCCCGGGCCAACCGCGTTCGGCCATCGTACATGGTGCGGATTATGCCGCTTATCTCCAGGTCGGGGTTCGAGCGGGCGCACAGCCCCTCGATCACGCCCACCAGCGACGACAAGCCCTCCAGCGCAAAGTACTCGCACTGGATCGGCACCAGCACGCCCTCGGCGGCCACCAGGGCGTTCAGCGTGAGGATGTTGAGGCTCGGCGGACAGTCGAGCAGGATCGTCTGATAGTTCGACGCCACTTCCAGCAAGGCCCCGCGCATCTGGAGCTCCCGGCCTTGCTCCACTTCCAGCAACTCGACTTCGGCGGCCGTGAGACCCGCGGTTGCCGGCAGCAGGTCGAATCCGGCCGATTCGATCCTGATCACGCTGTCCGACGCCCGCGCCCGGCCCATCAGGAGTCCGTAAACGGATTCTCCGATGTCGTCGCGGCCCACGCCGCAGCCGGTGGTCGCGTTTGCTTGCGGATCGAGATCGACCAGCAACACCTTGCGGTCCATTTGCGCAAGGCAGGCGGCCAGGTTGATGGCCGTCGTGGTCTTGCCCACGCCGCCTTTGCGGTTGGCGATTGCGAAAGTGCGTTTCAGTTGCCCACCCCCCGCGCAGGCGCTCCTGTCGCGCATGCAAAGACGGCGACATGACGTTGCGCATCCAGGCCCGGCACACGAACCGGATCGCATGATCGGCATTCGACCGTCGGCAGGCTACGCAACTGCCGCCCGGACGGACGGCGGCCGAGCATGGCCACCAGCAGCGACCCCCGACGCACAAGGTGATCGGCCAGCCGAACGAGATTCGGCAGCGGCGCCAGGGCCCGTGCCACGATTGCGCCCGGCGGTACGGCGGGCCGATAGCCTTCAAGGCGCTCGCGCACGACGCGCACGTTGACGAGACCAAGCTCCGAGCAGGCATGGCGAAGAAAAGCCACCTTCCTGGCGGCCGAGTCCAGCAGCACCCAGGGGCTCTCGGGCCGCAGGAGCGCGAGGACCAGGCCCGGCAGCCCCGCTCCGCTGCCCGCATCCAGCTTCGGTCCGGAAGGCAGGAAGGGAAGCGCCGCCGCGCTGTCCAGCACGTGGCGAACCACGAGTTCTTCGCGGGTCGCCCGGGCCGTCAGTCGGTACGTGCGGTTCCAGCGGGTCAACATGTCCAGGTATGCGTTCAGCCGTTCAAGGTCGCCGGCGCCCGCGGGCAGGCCCAGCTCCGCCAGGCCTGTCGCCAACCGCTCGGACGGCGCGGCGGGGGTGGGATTCGCGGCGCCCGCGGGCATTGTCCTTCATGCCCGGCCGGCCGCGATCGCTTCCGCGCGGTGGCAGGCCACCATGCCGTGTGAAAGTCTGCGCAGTTCCGGCGTTTCCTGGCGGCAGCGATCCACCGCGAAAGTGCAGCGCGCCGAGAACGCGCATCCCGGCGGCGGGTTCAGCGGCGACGGCGGTTCTCCCTGAAGCAGCTCGCGCTTGCGGGCGCGCTCCACCTGCGGGTCGGGTATCGGCGCGGCCTCGATGAGCGCCCTGGTGTAGGGATGCATGGGCCGGGCATACAGCTGTCCGCTGTCGGCGATTTCCATCGCCCGGCCCAGGTACATCACCACCACCCGGTGACTGATCTGGCGAACGACCGCCAGGTCGTGGGCGATGAATATGAGCGCCAGCCCGAGTTCGTCCTGCAGTTCCATCAGCAGGTCCACGATCTGCGCCCGGATGGACACGTCCAGAGCGCTGACCGCCTCGTCGCAGATCACGACCGCCGGCCCCGGCGCCAGGGCCCGGGCGATGCCGATCCGCTGGCACTGGCCGCCCGAGAACTCGTGCGGATACCGGTCCAGTTGCCCGTCCTTCAGGCCGACGCGGTTGAGTATCCTGACCACTCGCTCATTACGCTCGGGCCTGGAAAGATCGGGCCGGCAGGCGCCCAGCGGTTCGGCGACGATCTGCCGGGCGGTCATGCGCGGATTCAGCGAAGCCAGCGGGTCCTGGAAAACCATTTGCATATTGCGCCGGGCAGCCATCCAGGTCTTCTTGTCGGCGTCCTGCAGGTCGCCTCCCAGCAATGTCACGCGCCCGGCGCTTGGGGGAACCAGCCCGATGACCGCCCGCGCCAGGGACGACTTGCCGCAGCCCGACTCACCCACAACGCCCAGCGTTTCACCGGGCGAGATCGTGAAGGTCCCGGTCGTGACCGCCTTGAGCTTCGGCCGGGGAGCGAACAGACGGGGGCGATTCAGTGAATAGACGACGTCCAGGCCCTCGACATCCAGAACGGGCCCGGCGCCGCTCGCGCCCTTGCCGCGCGGACGGGCGTCGCGGTCCAGCCGGGGGACGGCGGCCAGCAGTCGTTGCGTATACGGATGCTTCGGGGCGGCGTAGACCCGGTCCACGCTGCCGCGCTCCTTGCACTCGCCGTCCTGCATGACCAGCACATCATCGCAAAAGCCCGCCACTATGCCGAGATCGTGGGTAATGAAGACGATGGCGGCGTTGAAATCGCTGCGCAGTTCCTGCATCAGGTTAAGAATCTGCGCCTGCACCGTGACGTCCAGCGCCGTGGTGGGCTCGTCCGCGATCAGCAGTGCGGGGGTGCACAGCAGCGCCGTGGCGATCGTCACTCGCTGGCGCATGCCGCCGGACAACTCGTGCGGCCACGACTGGAGCCGTTTGCCCGCGTCCGGTATACGCACGGCCTCCAGCAGCTCCCCGCATCGCCTCAGCGCCTGCCTGCGACCCATGCCCTCGTGCAGTTCCAGAACCTGCGCCATCTGCACCCCGATCTTCAGGTACGGGTTCAGCGAAGTCATGGGGTCCTGAAAGATCATCGCGATCCGATTGCCTCGGATACCGCGCAGGTCGCGATCGGCCATGCCGATCAGTTCGCGGCCCTCGAACCGGGCGCTTCCCGAGCTGCGGCCGTTGTCGGCCAGAAGGCCCATGAGGCTCAGCACCGTCTGGCTCTTGCCCGAGCCGGACTCGCCCACGATGCCCAGGGTCTTCCCCGCCTCCAGGTCGAAGTCGATGCCGCGCACCGCATGCACGACACCGTCCGGCGTGCTGAAATCGACCTTGAGATCGCGAACCGAAATCAGCGACATGTCAGGCGCTCCTGTCGCGCGGGTCCAGCGCGTCGCGCAGCCCGTCGCCGATGAAATTGCAGCAGAACAGGGTGGCGGCCAGGAACCCGGCGGGGAAGATCAGCGTCCAGGGGGCGTTTTCAAGCTCCTTGGCGCCCTCGTTCACCAGCGCGCCCCAGGAGGTCATGGGTTCCTGTACCCCCAGCCCCAGAAAGCTCAGGAAGGACTCCACCAGGATCACCTGCGGGATCGTGAGCGTGACGTACACCACCACCACGCCGAAGAGATTGGGGACGATGTGCCGCCGGATGATCCGGGGCGTGGACACGCCGGCTGCCTGGGCGGCCTCGACGAATTCGCGGCGCTTGATGCTCAGCGTCTGGCCGCGCACGATGCGCGCCATGTCCAGCCAGTTGATGGCGCCGATGGCCACGAAGATCAGCGCGATGTTGCGTCCGAAAAGGACCATCAGCAGGATGACCAGGAACATGAAGGGCATCGCATACAGAATATCGACGATGCGCATCATCACCTGGTCCGTCCGTCCGCCAAGGTAACCTGCCACGGCTCCGTAGCTGATGCCGATCAGCAGGCTTACCGCGGTCGCGACCAGCCCCACCATCAGCGAGATACGGCCTCCGACCAGCGTGCGCACGAACAGATCCCTGCCGAGATCGTCGGTGCCGAAGAAATGCCAGCCTTCCAGCGAGGGCGGAACCGAAACGTAGTCCCAGTCGAGATAATCGAATTCGACCGGCGTCAGGGCCGGACCGAAAACGCACAGGATGGCCACGACGGCCAGAATCGCGGCGGCGGTCATCGCGGCCCGGTTGCGGCGCAGGGCCCTCCAGGCGTCGCTCCACAAGCCGCGCCCGCCGCCCGCCGCCTGCCGGATCGCCGCGCGGTTCTTACTGGTCTTCCTCACGGCTGCGCGCTCGATTCCTGTCAGTCTCGCTGACGGACCCGTGGGTCCAGCAGGCCGTAGCAGACATCCACGAGGAAGTTGAACAGGATGATCAGCACTCCGTAGAAAACGACCACGCCCATCACCAGCGTGTAGTCCCGGTTCAGCGCGCCCTGCACAAAATGGCGCCCCAGGCCGGGCACGCCGAAGATCTGCTCGATGACCACCGAGCCCGTGATGACGGCCGCCGTTGCGGGCCCCAGATACGAGAGCACCGGGAGCAGACCGGGTTTGAGCGCATGCCGCAGCAGGATGGTGGACTGCGCCAGGCCCTGCGCGCGCGCCATGCGTATGAAATTGCTGCGCAGCACCTCGATCATGCTGCCGCGGGTAAGCCGGGCGATATAGGCGATCTGCGGCAACGCCAGGGCGATGACCGGCATCACCATGTTGGGCAATCGGGCGAAGAAGCCCTCCGTGGGCCAGCCGCCAGCCGGCAGCCAATCGAGGTGCACCGCGAATACCAGGATCAGCAACGGTCCGACCACGAAGTTGGGGATCGAGATTCCCGTCATGCTGGCCGCCATTACCGCATGGTCGGACGCGCGGTTCTGCCGCAACGCCGCCCAGCCGCCGGCCGTCACGCCCACCAGCAGGGCCAGCAGCATGGCGCAGGCCCCAAGCTGCAGCGACACGGGAAACCCCTCGCGGATCAGTTCGGTCACGCTGCGGTCGATGTACTGAAAGGAGGGGCCGAAGTCGCCTTGCGTCAGCCCCTGAAGGTAGCGAACGAACTGCTGATACAGCGGCTCGTCGAGGTGATAGGCGGCGCGAATCTTGGCCTCGATTTCCGGATGAAGCGTTTTCTCGCTGTCAAAGGGGCCGCCCGGGGCGGCGCGAATCATGAAGAACGCCAGCGCGATCAGGATAAGCAGCGTGGGGATCGCCGCAAAGACCCGCCTTATCGCGTAACGGAACATCCGCGCATCATACCGGCGGGAATATGGCGCCGTCTGCTAGTGCTTCAGGATACGGAGGTGCCGGGTGTAGATGTGGTCCATGATGTTGCCTTCGTACCCTTCGACCCATGGTTTGACCATCCGCTTGGTGACGTAGAAATACAACGGCATGAGGGGCTGGTCGGCGAGCAGGACACGCTCGGCCTCCTGCAGGTACTGCGCCCGCAGCGCCACGTCCGGTTCGGCCGACGCGGCCGCCAGCAGGGCGTCGTAGCGCGGGCTGTCGTAACCGAAATCGTTCTGCTCGTTGGTGGACTCGAGAAGCTGCGCGAAGGTGTAGGCGTCCTCGTAGTCGCCGATCCACCCGGCGCGGTAGATCTGGGTCTCTTCCTTGCGCTTGCGGGTTTCCAGGAAAACCTTCCACTCCTGGTTGGCCAGCGAGGCTTCCACGCCCAGCACCTGCTTCCACATGAAGGCCAGCGCGATCGCGATGCGCTTGTGATTGTCGGAGGTGTTGTACAGGACCTCCACCTGCAGGGGATTCTCCTCCGAATAGCCCGCCTCGGCATACAGGCGCCTGGCTTCCGCCTCGCGTTGCGCCTGGGTCCATGCGGCCTCCTCAGGCACCTGCTGCTCGTAGCCGCGCACCGGAGGGACCCAGCTGTAGGCAGGCAATTCGCCGGCTCCGCTCACGACGTTCGCAATGATGTCGCGATCCACCGCCAGCGACAACGCGCGCCTCAGGCCCGGCCGGCCGACGAACGGAGACCGGGTGGTATTGAAGCCGAAATAGTAGGTGCCCAGGTAGGGCGTGACGCGGAATTCGTCGGCCAGGTTCTGCCGTATCCACTTGAGCTGCTTTTGCGGGATGATGCTGGTGATGTCCAGCTCGTCGGCGCGATAGCGCTTCAGTTCGGCGTCCTGATTCTCGATGGCGTAGTAGCGCACCTCGTCGATCGTCGTGTTGGCGTCGTCCCAGTAGTGCGGATTGCGGGCGAGGTGAATGTGCGATTGCACGACCCATTCCTCAAGGCGATAGGCGCCGTTGCCGACGTGCGTTTCCACCCGCGCCCAGTTCGTCCCGCTTGTTTCCACGACGCCTCGATGCACCGCGTAGCAGGTCGAATGGGTAAGCAGGCCCAACAGGTAGGGCGTGGGCGTTTCAAGCCGAATCACGAAAGTGCGCTCGTCGACCGCCTCGACGCCCAGCGCCTCCGGCGGCAGCTCGCCGGCAATCACGGCCCGCGCGTTGCGGATAGGCGCCAGCACGCTGGAATAGCGCGACAGCGTATTCGGGTCGGCGCTGCGGCGCAGGCCATACTCGAAATCGCGCGCCGTAACCGGATCGCCGTTGCTCCAACGTCCGTCCGGACGCATGGTAAAGGTATAGGTCAGGCCGTCTTCGGATATCTCCCAGGACTCGGCGGCCCCGGGGATCAACTCGCCGTCGGGCGCCTCGGCCACCAGTCCCTCGAACAGGTCGCGCAGGATGTTTGACGAGGGGACCCCTTCGGCGCGGTGCGGATCCAGCGACTGCGGCTCGGTTCCGTTGCCCCGGCGCAATATCTGCGCTTCCGCCAGCTCCGCGCCCGATTCGCCGCCGATCGGACCGTAGCTCACCGGCGCCTGGTCCTGGCCGCCGCCACAGCCTGCGAGCGCGAGCGCGGTCGCCGCCATCAGGATTCTCAGGCGCATTGCAACTCCCGCTTCTTCAGATGGACCAGCAACTGGGAAACCGCCGCCGGCGTCATCCCCGGGATGCGTTCGGCCTGGCCGATGGTGTCCGGGCGGGCCAGCGCAAGCTTCTCGCGAACTTCATTCGACAGGCCCCGCACCATCGCGTAGTCCAGTTCGGCGGGCAGCAGCTTGCCCCTCATCCGGCGATTGCGCCTGATTTCCGCCCCCTGGCGCTTGAGATAGCCGGCGTAGCGGACCTCGATCTCGACCGCTTCTTCGATCTGCCGGGCCAGTTCCGGCCACTCGCTCTTCGCCTCGGGCCGTGCGCCCACATCGGGCAAGTCCGTCACGCGACTGTAGCCCCAGTCCGGGCGGCGAAGCAGGCTGAGTGCGCTGCAGGCGCCGCTCGCAGCAGTCCCGGGGTCCGGCGTCCTGCACTGCTCAAGCCGCGACCGTTCGTTTTCAATCTCTTCCTGCTTCAGGCAGAAGGCCTTCCACCGTTCCTCCCCGATCAGCCCGAGCTGCCTCCCTTCGGGCGTCAGCCGGGCGTCGGCATTGTCTTCGCGCAGACGCAGGCGATACTCGGCGCGGCTGGTGAACATCCGATACGGTTCGGTGACGCCGCGGGTCACGAGATCGTCCACCAGCACGCCCATGTAGGCCTCCTCGCGTCCGGGCGCGAAGGCCGGCTCGCCGCGCCCGGCCAGCACCGCGTTGACTCCGGCCAGCAGGCCCTGCGCGGCGGCCTCTTCGTAACCGGTTGTGCCATTGATCTGGCCGGCGAAGTAGAGTCCCGCCACGGCCTGCGTCTGCAAGTCGGCGCCCAGCTCCCGCGGATCGAAGTAGTCGTACTCGATCGCGTAGCCGGGGCGGGTCATGCGAGCCTGCTCGAATCCCGGAATCGTGGCAAGAAACTCAAGCTGGACGTGCTCCGGAAGGCTGGTGGATATGCCGTTGGGATAGACCTCGGCGGTGGTCAGCCCCTCCGGTTCAACGAAAATCTGGTGCGACTCGCGGTCCGCGAAGCGCACGACCTTGTCCTCCAGCGACGGACAATAGCGGGGCCCGACGCCCTCGATGGCGCCGCTGTACATCGGAGACTGATCCAGCCTGGCCCGAACGATCTCGTGGGTGGCTTCGGTGGTGCGGGTAATGTGGCATTCCACCTGGCGAGGGTGGTCGTCAGTACGCCCCATGAACGAGAACACCGGCCGCGGCCGGTCCCCCGGCTGCCTGCGCATGACCGAAAAATCGACGGTTCTTCCGTCCAGCCGGGGCGGCGTTCCGGTCTTGAGCCTCCCCACCGGCAGGTTCAGTGACCGCAAACGCGCGGCAAGACGGTTGGCCGGCGGATCTCCGGCCCGGCCGGCGGCATGACGCTCGCGGCCGACGTGGATCTGTCCGCCGAGGAAGGTCCCGACCGTCAACACCACGGCGCCGGCGCGAAACTCAAGTCCCGAGCGGGTTTTTACGCCGCGAATGCGATCCCCTTCGAGCGCCAGGTCGTCGACGCTGTCCTGGAACAATGTCAGGCCGCGGGCCGATTCCAGGTCCTTCCGTATGGCCGCCTTGTACAGCAAGCGGTCGGCCTGCGCACGGGTGGCGCGCACCGCCGGGCCCTTGCTGGCGTTGAGCCGGCGGAAATGGATGCCGGCGCGATCGGCCGCCGTAGCCATGGCCCCGCCGAGCGCGTCGATCTCGCGCGCCAGGTGGCCCTTGCCGACGCCGCCGATTGCCGGATTGCAGCTCATCTGCCCGAGCGTGTCCAGGCTGTGCGTAATCAGCAGAACGCGCGCGCCCATGCGTGAGCCCGCGAGCGCCGCCTCGGTGCCGGCGTGACCGCCACCCACAACGATTACATCAAATTCCGCCTGGCGCATGAAACTGACTGTCCTTTCCGGCAGAGCGAGCTTTTGCTCAAGACCCACCCTGCTTCAGCCGACAGGATTTTACTTCCCGATGCAGAACTGCGAGAAGATCTCGCCCAGCAGATCGTCGCTGCCCACCGCCCCGGTGATCTCGCCCAGATGCTCCTGGGCGAGCCGCAGTTCCTCGGCCACCAACTCGGCGGAATGTCCTTTGCCGAACAGGGACCCCGCGGCCAGAAATCGCCGGTTCGCCTCCTTGAGGCTGTTGATCTGCCTGGACCGGGCCGAGAATACTCCTTCGGCGGTCCCGCCGGCCGCCCCCGCCAGGATACGCCTGAGCGAATCCAGCCCGGCGCCGGTCCTGGCGCTGAGGCTAACGGTCCCGTCTCCCGCCCCTCCGGGGGCCTCGCCGGTCAGATCGATCTTGTTGCGCACGACGATGGTCCGGCCTGCCGGGCGCGGCTGCGGTCCCCCCGCCGCGGCGTCCCAGACGTCAAGCACCAGGTCCGCCTCGTCGCGCGCCGCGCGAGCCCTGCGGACGCCTTCCCGTTCCACGCCGCCCTCGGCCGAACGCAAGCCGGCAGTGTCGATCAGTTCCACGGGAATGCCGTCGATGCTGATCTCCGCCCGCACCAGGTCGCGTGTGGTGCCCGGTTCGTCGGCGACGATGGCGGCCGGTTCACCCGCCAGGGCATTCAAGAGCGAAGACTTGCCGGCATTGGGACGCCCCGATATCACGACGTTCAGACCGTCGCGAAGGATCCTGCCCCGTTCGGCGGCCTCCGACACCCGTCCGAAACGTCTTCCAAGCTCTTCGAAGCCCTCCTTGAGCGCGCTGTCCTCCAGCGGATTAACCTCCTCGTCGGGGAAGTCCAGCGTCGCTTCCAGGTGGGCCCGCAGGCCGGTCAGGCGCGAGACCAGGGCCTCCACGGCCTCCGAAAAGGCGCCGCGCAGGCTGCGCGCGGCCGCCCGTGCGGCGGCGGCGCTTGAGGCGTCGATAAGGTCGGCCACCGCTTCAGCCTGCGCCAGGTCCATGCGGTCATTGAGAAACGCCCGCCGCGAGAACTCGCCCGGGCCGGCGGGCCGCGCGCCAAGCTCGCAGATCCGGGCGGTGAGCAGGTCGCAGACCATCGGGCTGCCGTGGACCTGCAGTTCCAGAACGTCCTCGCCGGTAAAGGAGTTGGGGGCCGGAAAGAACAGCGCCAGGCCCCGGTCGATCAATTCCCCCGAGGAATCCGTGATCGACACCAGGCAGGCGCTGCGCGCCGGCGGCACTTCGCCGAGTATTTCCGCAGCCATCGCGCGCACGGCGTCGCCCGATACGCGAAGCACCGCCACGCCACCGCGTCCCGGCGGCGTGGCGCAGGCGACTATCGTGCCGCCCGCTTCCCGGGCGCCTTGTCGGTCCGGCGATTGATCCGCCATTGCTGCAGGGTGGAGAAGATCGAGTTGGTCAGCCAGTACAAGACCAGGCCGGAAGGGAAGAACATGAAGAACACGGTGAACATCACCGGCATCGCCGTCATGATCCTGGCCTGCATGGGGTCGGGCGGCTTGGGGTTCAGTTTCTGCTGCCAGAACATCGCCGCCCCCATGAGCGCGGGCAGCACGAAGATCGGGTCGCGCGAGGACAGGTCGTTGATCCAGAGCAGGAAAGGCGCCTGGCGGATTTCCACGCTCTCCACCAGCACCCAGTAGAACGCGATGAAGAACGGCAATTGAATGAATATGGGCAGGCAGCCGGCGGCCGGGTTGACCTTCTCCGTCTTGTACAGATCCATCATCGCGCGGTTGCGCCCCTGCGGATCGTCCTTGAACCGTTCCTGAATCGACTTGAGCCGCGGTTGCAGCTTGCGCATGCGGGCCATGGACTTGCCGCTGGCCTCCGTCAGCGGGAACAGCACCGCCTTGATGATCAGCGTGGCGAGGACGATGGCCCAGCCCCAGTTGCCGACGCCCGCGAACAAGGTCTTCAGAAGCCAGAAAAGAGGCTGGGCGAACACCGTGAAAATCCCGTAGTCCACGGTCAATTCCAGCCCCGGGGCGGTCTCGCTGAGCTGCGATTGCAGCTTCGGTCCCACGAACAAGCTGGCGAAAAAGCGCTCTTCGCCGCCCGGCGGCACCGTCTGCACCGGACCGATCGCGCTCAATCGGTAGGTACGCCCGGAAACCGTGCCGTCGTACCGATAGGGCTGTTCCCCGTCGGGCACGGCCGCGGCGACAAAGTGGTGCTGTATTGAACCCACCCAGCCGGCCGTGGCGGTCTCGCTGAGCGGCTCGTCCTCGATATCGTCCACGTCCATCCGGTCATAGCTGTCGCCGTCGTAGTAGACAGGCCCGGTAATGGAGTAGGTGTCGACGTTGAACATCGAGCGCTTTTCCGGAAGGTGGACGCGGCGCAGCAGAACATAGGGCGCCGCGCCGTACGCTTCGCTGCCCCCGTTGCGCACCACCTGCTCCACCTCGACCGCGTAGCTTCCGCGGCGAAACGTGTAGAGCTTGGTCACGCTGAGGCCGCCCTCGCTCCAGGTCAGCGGCACGACCAGATCGTCCTCGCCCTCAAGCAGCCGGTACTCGCCGAGTTCGCTCACAAAACGCTGGTGGTGATTGGCTTCCGGCGCGTCATCCACTGCCCGTAAACCGGTGCTCAGGGTGTATTCGGCCCCGGGCGTGGCGCTCAAAAGCCGCACCTTTGCCGCGTCGTCGTCCTTGTCAACCGGGTAGTCCAGGAGGATCGCTTCGACCAGATCGCCGCCCACCTTGCTGATGGACAGGTCGAACACGTCGGTGACCACCCGCACAGCCGGCGGCGCGGCGGAAAGGCGGGCGGGCGATTCCGCCCGGTCCTCCCCGGGCTCGGCGCCTGAAACCGAGGGAAGAGCCGGCAGGTCCGTCTCGACGGGCGCGGCCGGTGAAGACGGCGCCGGCAGGTCTCCGGAAACCGGCGCCGGCTCGGCGGCGCGGCGCAGCTGGTCCTGGTTCCACGCCTGCCAGCTGAACAACAGCATGGCGCCGAACATGATCCAGAGCGGGAACCTCAGTCTTTCCATTTGCCCTCCGCTTCGGCCGCCCGCACAACCTCGCTCCAAAGGCGCGGCAACCTGGGCCGGAGATCAATCGCCCCGCCGGCAGGGGGCCGGGAGAGGCTCACGACGATATCCAGCCCCTCCAGACGGTGCTGATTGACCCGGAAGCTCTCCCTGACCTGGCGCCGGACCCGGTTGCGGACCACGGCCTTGCGGGTGGCCTTCAGGCTCACCGCCAGCCCCAGGCGGGCGCGCCCCCTTTCGTTGGGGCGAAGACGGGCATGCAGGAGGCCGGCCCGGGCCCGGCGACCCGTGCGAAATACGGCGCGAAACTCGGTCGCCTTGAGCAGGCGGGCTTCGCGGGTGAAACGCAGCCGTTCTGGTGTCATGCCGTGCAAATGCCGTGGGAACCGCAAAGTGTTGATTTTCCGGCGATTCTATCGCTTGCTACCGGCCCGCCCAAAATGCCGGCAACCGCTAGCCGCCGGTTGCGGCGACTAGTGCGACAGCCTGGCCCGTCCCTTGCTCCTCCGCCTTTTCAGAACCAGCCGGCCGGCCCTCGTCGACATGCGGGCGCGAAAGCCGTGAGTACGCTTGCGTTTGATGCGGCTGGGCTGGTACGTGCGCTTCATTGCTCTTCAATGAAATCGCGGCGGTCACCGCCGCCGCACAAGGGGCGCTCAGCATAGCCTCTGGCAGGCGCAAAGTCAATGAAAGCAAGGGGTTTGATTCCGGCGGCGAGTTGTGGAATAAAGTGCCTTACGAGGCTCATCCGGGACCCCTTCGACCACCAAGCCCATGCCTGGCGCAACGCGTGAGAAAACTGATTTCTGGCACGAGGTTTGTCGGGAACTCAGACCCCTCCTGGCGGAGGAAAAGTACAACACCTACATCCAGCCCCTCGAGGCGCAGTTCGACAACGGCAGGCTGAGGCTCATAGCCCCCAACCGCTTCGTTCGCGGCTGGATCGAATCCAACTGCATGGACCTCCTCGCCGAGGCCTGCGAGCGGCAGGGCGCCGAGGCCGATGTGGAGCTCCTCGACCGGCCGATCCCGCGGCGGGCCCCCGCATCGGCGCCACCCGAGGCAGCGGCGCCGCCGCTGCCGGGTTCCAGGTTGACGTCCCACTTCACTTTCGATGCGTTCGTTACCGGGCCGACCAACCAGGTCGCCTACGATGCCGCCCGCCACGTGGCCCGCCACCGGGCCTACAACCCGCTGCTCATCTATGGCGGCGTCGGGCTGGGCAAGACCCATCTCATGCACGCTATCGGTCACCAGCTGCTGGCGGACCGGCGCGGGCTGCGCGTCGCCTATGTGCATTCGGACACCTTCATCAACGACTACCTGAGCGCCTTGCGCAAGGTGCGCGCGTCCTACGGCAGATCGGGCTCCGACCAGCTTGTCGAGCAATTCAAGCGCTCCTACCGCAGCGTGGACACGCTTCTTCTTGACGACGTGCAGTTCCTGGCCGGCAAGGAGAGTTCGCAGGAGCAGTTCTATCACACCCTCAACGTGCTGCTGCAGGACGGCCGGCAGATCGTTCTTACCTGCGACAAGCTTCCGCGCGAAGTGACCGGCCTGGAAACCCGCGTTATTTCGCGGCTCGGTTCCGGCCTGATGGTCAACATCGAACCGCCGGACCTGGAAACCCGCGCCGCCATCGTGCTTGCCAAGGCCGAAGCGGCCAGCGTGGATTGCCCCGAGGACGTGGCGATGTACATCGCGCAGCACGTCTTCTCCAGCGTCCGCGAACTGGAGGGCGCCTACCGCACCGTTGAAGCCATGTCGCGTTTCCGCGGCATGCCGATCGATCTCCAGTTGGCCAGGCAGGCCCTCAGGAATCACGTGGCTTCAGTGGCGCGCCGCATTACTCCGGAGGAAATTCAGAAGCTGGTCGCCAACTACTTTCAGATCCGTCCCTCCGACTTGCGGTCCGCCAGTCGCAAGCGGGCGATCGTGCGACCGCGGCAGATCGCAATGGTGCTGGCGCGTGAGTACACCGACTTGAGCTTGCCCGACATCGGCGAGGCCTTCGGCGGGCGGGACCACACGACCGTGATCAATGCGGTCCGCCGGATTCAGGAATTGCGAGGTTCAGACCACAATTTAGACCAGCAATACAAGAGTCTGGCCAGTATCCTTGCACAGTAGCTTCCGCATGGGAGTCGCCTGGGGACAAGGCCGGTCCTGTTTGTGGATGATTTGTTGAGCTGTCGTTCACCCACATTCCGCCCACAGGCGCCGCTACCGCAAGCACACCGATGCATCCACACCAATATGGAAATTAAGCTATTGATTTATAACATCTTTCTGGATATTCACACATATCCACCCACGTCATTATCATCATCGTCTTTATATATATGAGATGGTGATAAAGGAGGACTCATGAAACTCAGCATTCCGCAAGAGGGCCTGCACAGTCTTTTGCAATCGGTCACGAGTGCGGCACAAAGCCAGGCGGACACCATGGCAATTCTTCGCAATGCGCTGCTGGATGCGGCTGACGGGTTTCTGACCGCCACCTGCACAAACCTGGAGCTGACGCTGGTGGCGCGAGCGCAGTTGATCGACATCGCCACGGAAGGCTCGGTAACCGTGCCGGCGAAGCTGTTGCAGGGAATAAGCGCGTCCCTTCGCGGCGGCAGCAATATCGAGCTTGAGCTTGACGGAAACCAGCTATCGGTGAAGTGCGGACGCTATTCGGGCACGCTGGAGACCTTGCCTCCCGAGGATTTTCCGCGGCTGGATCCGGGAAACGATGTCGACGGAATCACGATGAAGTCCGCCGTGCTCGCGAAGATGCTGTCTGAAACCCACTTCGCCATGGCGCAATCCGATCCACGGTATTACCTCAATGGCATGCTGATCGAAATCTCGGAAGACGGCTTGCGGCTGGTGGCAACCGACGGCCATCGCCTGTCGTGCTCGGAAACGGCTGAATGCAAGGGATCCGGTGATACCGACTCAAGCAAGGGAATCGTCCCGCGCAACAGCATCAACGCGTTGCGGCCGCTGCTGGCGTTCAGCGACGACGTGGAGCTGGCGATTGGAGACAACCAGGTTCGATTCAGCCTGGGCGACCGGCACATGACGTCAAAGCTCATCGAGGGCCGTTACCCGGAATACCGGCGGGTCATTCCCGAGCGGCAGGAGAAACCCGTCGTGGCCAACCGCGAAGCGCTGGAATCGGCTCTGAGCCGCGTGGCGCTGGTGGCGCGCGAGAGCCGCGGGGTGAGGGATCAGCGTATACCGCTGGTGTCAGTACTCGTCAAGGAGAACATTGTGGGCATCAGCACCGAGGGAGGGCAGGGCGCACAGGCGCAGGACGAGATCGAGGCCAACTACCACGGCCCCGAGATCAAGGTGGGCTTCAACGCCATTTACCTGACGGACGTGCTGAGATCCCTGCAATCCGATGAGGTTGAGATTCATGTGCGCGACGGAAACAGCAGCGTGCTCGTCTGTGCGCCCGACGGAGAGGCCGTGCAGCACATCGTCATGCCCATGCGCCTGTAGCAGCCGGTGGCGAAAGCCGCCCGCACGCAGCGGGTGAGGCGTGGCGCAGCTGACGGAGCTTCAGGCGCGCAACCTGCGAGCCCTGGAAGACATTGACCTGGCCCCCGACGGGCGGGCCAACCTCGTCACGGGACACAACGGCGCCGGCAAGACAACCCTGCTTGAGGCAATCTACCTTCTGTCGCGAGGGCGCTCTTTCAGGGGCAGCGACTTGCGGCAACTCGTTGCACACGGGAAGCCGGCAGCAGCAATAAGCGGCACCGTGGCAGTGGGCGAGGCTGAGCGGCGACTTGGCCTGACGATTTCAGGACGGAGCGCGCGGGCGCGGTTGGACGGTGCGGACGCCGCCCGACGTCCGGAAATTGCCCGTTTGCTGCCGGTGCTGAACCTGGACGCGAGGCTCATGGACCTTGTGGACCGCGGCCCCGAGCGGCGCCGGCTGCTGCTGAACTGGGTGACGTTTCACGTGGAACCCGGATTTAACGCCGCCTGGAGGCGGTTTCGGCGCGCGTTGAGACAGCGGAACGCCAGTCTCAGGCAAGGCGCCGGAGCAAACGCCATTGCGGCCTGGGACGGCGAGTTTTGCAGGGCGGCGCTGGAAATGGAGGCGGTGCGGAAGGCAGTGGCGGAGCGGCTGAGGCCGCGGTTTGCAAAGATCGCGGCCAGGCTCACCGGAACGCCGGCGGATTGGGACTACCATCCGGGCTGGCCAAGGGAAGATTCTCTGGAGGAAATCCTCAGGGCGGGCCTGGACGGTGACCGCAAGCAGGGAAACACCCGCTTCGGCCCACAGCGGGCCGACCTGGTTCTGCGGCTGGGGTCCAGGCGGGCCCGGTACATTGCGTCGCGCGGACAACAGAAGCTGTTGGCCTCGTCACTGATGCTGGCGGCGGCGGAAGTGCTTGAAACGGAGGGCGCCAACAGGCCGGTTCTGCTGGTTGACGAGCCGTTGGTCGAGCTGGATGCGGACCACGGGCAGGAATTGCTCAAAGCGTTTGTCGAACGGGGCGCACAACTGTTCATCGCTGCGGTCGAAACGACCCCATACCGGCGTTGGATGGAAGCGCGGGAAATTCGCCTGAAAGAGGGCGCGCTGGTATAATTTCACACGTGCCGAGTGTCGTCTCCCGCCCGCTTGTGCAGGGCGATTCCTACGCTGCCATCGGCCGCTTTGCGGTCCACGGCTTCAGGGTCGACACTTTTTCCGCGGAACGCGCCGATGCCAGGCTCTAAGCGCCGGCAGGAACACCGCAGCAGCCCTGTCAAGGAAGATTTTCTTAGCCGATGACCATGCAAGAGCCCGCCGAAGAACGCACCATGCCCACGGGGCAAGCCCAGGGGGATGCTTCCGAATCGTACGGCGCGGACCAGATCGAAGTCCTGGAGGACCGGGAGTCGGTGCGCAAGTTGCCCGGGATGTATATCGGGGACACGGACGACGGCACCGGCCTGCATCACCTGATTTACGAGGTTGTCGATAACTCCGTAGACGAAGCCCTGGCCGGTTACTGCAGCAGGATCACCGTTCGCCTGCTTGCGGATGGCGGAGCGGAGATCAGCGACGACGGCCGGGGAATTCCCGTGGACAAGCATGCCAAGACCGGCCGCTCCGCAGCGGAATTGATCATGACGACGCTTCACGCAGGCGGTAAATTCGATGAAAGCGTGTACAAGGTGTCGGGCGGCCTGCACGGAGTGGGCGTATCGGTCGTGAATTTTCTTTCCGCAAATCTGGAGCTCGTGGTCCACCGAGGTGGCCGGCAATACCGTCAGAGCTATTCGACCGGTATTCCGGACGGCGCGCTGGAGGACGTCGGTGAGAGCGATCGGAGCGGCACCGTCATCCGCTTCCGTCCGGATCCGCAGGTTTTCGCCAGCCTGGAATTTGACGCCGGCACCCTGACCGGGAGGTTGAGGGAACTTGCCTTTCTGAACAGCGGCATCACGATCGAGTTCGCGGACGAGCGCGAGGGCGGAGAGCAGCGGACTTTCCATGCGGAAGGAGGAATCCGCGAATTCGTGCAATGGCTGAATCAATCCCGCGAACCCTTGCATGCGCAGGTGTTTCACGTGAAACGTGCGCAGATCGTGGAAATCGCGCGCCGCGAGGAAGGCGACGGCAACGGCGAGAACAGGGAGACTTCCACGGAGATGGAGGTCGAGGCGGCGATGCAATGGAACGCGGGATACCAGGAGCACAGTTCGTTCTTCACCAATAACATTCCCCAGAACCATGGCGGGACGCACCAGGAGGGCTTTCGCACGGCCCTAACCCGAACGCTCAACACGTATCTCGAGCAGCATGGCGGAAAAAGGGCCAAGGACCTTACGCTTCGGGGCGAGGATGTGCGCGAAGGTTTGACCGCCGTCGTTTCGGTAAAGATGCGGGATCCCAAGTTTTCCTCCCAGACCAAGGAAAGGCTGGTGTCATCGGAAGCCAAGACCGCGGTCGAGCGGTCCGTGGCCGAAGCCTTGCGAGAGTTCCTGCTTGAGAATCCCAAGCAGGCCCGGTCGATTACGGAGAAGATTGTCGACGCGGCGACGGCGCGCGAGGCCGCCCGGAAGGCCCGCGACATTGCCCGAAAGAAGAGCGACGTGGGCGGCCTGCCCGGAAAATTGGCCGATTGCCAGGAGAAGGACGCGAGCAAGCGCGAGATCTTCCTGGTCGAGGGCGATTCTGCCGGGGGCTCCGCCAAGCAGGCGCGCGACCGGCGCACTCAGGCGGTGTTGCCGTTGCGGGGAAAGATCCTCAACGTGGAAAAGGCGCGCCAGGACAAGATGTTTTCCTCCGACGAGGTGGCCACGCTGATCGCGGCGCTGGGATGCGGGGTTGGCCGCGATGAGGAGAACTTCGACGCGGAGAAACTGCGCTATGAACGAGTCATCATCATGACCGACGCGGACGTGGACGGTTCGCACATACGCACGCTGCTGCTGACTTTCTTTTTCCGCTACATGCCCGCCTTGATCGAACGCGGACACGTCTATATCGCCCAGCCGCCGCTCTACAAGGTAACGCGCGGGCGGAAGGAGCAGTACCTGAAGGACGATGACGAATTGCGCGAATGGACGCTGGAAGCGGCATTGAAGGACGCAAGCCTGCTTGCGGCCGGTCGCAATGCGCCCGTGCACGCGGAGGAATTGCGGCAACTGGCGCAGCGGTGCCTGCAGGCGCGAAGCTCCCTGGAAGGGTTTCGCGGAAAGGCCGACGAGCGAGTCCTGGCCTGCCTTATCGAGTTGCCGCCGGTCGACCACGAGCGCCTGGACGACTCGCGCTACATGGCCGACTGGGGTACGCAGTTCGAGGCAGCCTTGGCGAAGCACGATGCGCAGGCAGCCTGGAAGGTCTCGGTACAGGCCAACGGACGGACACCGGCCGCATTCTCCGTGGTGAGGACCGAAAATGGCGTGGACGAAGAGAGCGCGCTTGAGTTTTCGCTGTTCGACACCGCCGAATACCAGTCCGTAAGAGGCCTGGCGGCCGAACTGAGCAAGCTGATGGCGGGCGGCGCCGCCGCGCGCCGCGCTTCTTCAAGTCGGGAGGTGGGACTGTTCGGGCAGGCGCTGGACTGGTTCATGGACCAGGGCCGCCGGGGCGTTACGCTGCAAAGATACAAGGGCCTGGGCGAAATGAACGCGGCGCAGTTGTGGGAGACCACGGTGAATCCGGAGACCCGCCGGCTGGTGCGGGTGGAAGTGGCCAGCGAATTCGAGACCAGCGCCACCAGTAAGCTGTTTGCAACGCTGATGGGCGAGAAAGTCGAACCCCGGCGTGCATTCATAGAAGACAACGCGCTGAACGTCGTCAATCTGGATATATAGCGACCTCTAATATCCGCTATATTCCTTTATATACTAGCTATAATCCCTTATCTGATCTTATCTGATCTTATCTGTCTTACTTCGGATTCGATCCAGCTCTTCGCTTCCTCGGTAATTTTTCGGGCCCCGGCGCCGGTGGTGGCCAAGGGGCGCCCGATAACGATGCGTATGGCGCCGGGTTGCTTGGTTGCGGTGCGCCGGGGCCAATGGTCGCCCGCGTTATGGGCTACCGGAACCACGGGACAACCGGCGGCCGAAGCGATCATGGCGCCGCCGGGCGCGTAATGACCCACCTCTCCCGGGGCCACCCGGGTTCCTTCGGGAAACACGATGACCCACAGGCCCTCGTCCCTGATTCGCCCCTGGCCCTGGCGCACGACCGAGCGAATGCCCTTCGCCCCCCTGGCCCGATCGACGCCGATGGCGCGCATGCTCGCCAGTCCCCAGCCGAAAATCGGCACGAACATAAGTTCCCGCTTCAGCATCCAGGTTTGCCGGGGGAACAGCAGCGTCTGGACGATCGTGTCGAAAGCCGACGAGTGTTTCATCAGCACGACGCACGGGCCGGTCGGCAGGTTTTCCCGTCCGCTTGCCTCCCAGGAAACGCCGCACAGGACCCGCAGCAACCACAGGTTCGCCAGGGCCCAGCAACGCACCGCGAAGAAGTAGCGTACGCGGTGGGGCAGCGGCCACAGAACGACCGCCCATAGGCTGCCGGCAACGGTGTTGGCGACCAGCAGTGCGGTGAAAAGCAGGCCGGAAAGCCGTTTCATTCCACGGACCGAAGGAGCCACCCGGTAAATTCCGCCAGGTCGTCGAATACCGGAACCGCGCCTCCGGGAGGCAGCCGCTGCTCGGTGGCCGCCCCGAAGCCGGTGCGCACCAACGCCGGCCGGGCGCCAGCCGCGGAGGCGGCTTCAAGGTCGCGCATCGAATCGCCCACCATGTACTCACCGGCAACGGGCAGTCCCACGTCGGACTCGATCCGTTCCAGCAGGCCCGGGAGCGGCTTGCGGCAGCGGCAGCGGTCGGCCGGCGTGTGCGGGCAATGGAATACTCCGGCCAGCCCGCCGCCGGCCTCGCAAACCGCGGCTTCCATCCGGGCGTGAATGGCTTCGAGTTCGCCGGCGGTCAGGTATCCTCGGCCGACGCCCGACTGGTTGGTGGCCACGGCCACGGCAAGTCCCGCACGACACAGGCTGGCGATCGCTTCAAGGCTGCCCGGCAGCGGACGCCATTGGTCGACCGTGCGTATGTAGTCCAGGCGCTCTTCGTTGATCACCCCGTCGCGGTCGAGGATTACCAGCCGGTGACGCATCGGGACACGGCGCTAGCTTCGGCCGGGAAGATGCGAGAAATCGGCGAGCTGCAGCAGTGTCTCGCGGATGCCGGCCAGCAGGGCAAGACGGTTGGCCCTCAATGCGTCATCCTCGCTCATCACCATGACCTTGTCGAAGAAGGCAGCCAGCGGTCCCCGCAAGGAGGCCAGCAGTTCCAGCGCCCCGGCGTAATCGAAGTCGTCCAGCCGCTGCCGGTACTGAGGCAGCAGCAGCAGGAACGAAGCACGCAGCGTCTGTTCTTCCGGTTCGCGCAGCAGCGAGGCGTCGACGCCTCCGGAGCCGGCGCCGGAGGCGGAGCGAAGGATATTCGCGATCCGCTTGTTGGCGGACGACAGGTCGGCGGCCGCCGGCCTCGCGAGAAACGCCTGCAGCGCCAGCAGGCGGCGGTGGAAATCCAGCGGCGAAGCCGGTGACCGGGCTCGAACTGCCGCAAACAGTTCGGCGCTTACTTCGACGGTATCGGCCTCGGGGTGCAATCCGTCGAGATACCAGGCCCGCAGACGCTCCATGACAAAGCCGTAGAGTTCATCGACCAGACCCTTGGGGGCCTCGCTCCCGGCCGGCTGTAAGGCCAGGGCCTCGCCGAGCCGCGCCGGCAGGTTCAGGTCGATCCCACCCTCGATGCAGATTCGAAGCGTCGCCAGGGCGGCGCGTCGCAGACCGAAAGGATCGCTTGCCCCCTTCGGGCGTCGGCCGATAGCGAAAAGCCCGGCCAGCATGTCCAGCCGGTCGGCCAGCGCCAGCGCCCTCCCGCCCGGGCTGACCGGAATGGCGTCACGGGCATGGCGCGGCGCGTAGTGTTCGCCGATGGCGCTGAATATGTCCTCGTCTTCGCCGTCGTGACGGGCGTAGTGCTCGCCCATGACACCCTGCAGGCCGGGAAACTCGCCCACCATCCCGGTCAGAAGGTCCGCCTTGCACAACAGCGCCCCCCGCTGGGCAGTGGCGACTTCCGCGCCGGTATCGGCGGCCAGCTCCGCCGCCAGCTTCACCAGCCTCCCGGTCCGGTCGCCCAGCGAACCCAGGCCCTGCTGGTAGCGGACCCTGTCCAGGCCTTCGATCCGCCCGGCCAGCGGTTCGGAGCAGTCTCGTTCGAAAAAGAAATCGGCGTCCTTCAGGCGCGCCCGGACCACGCGCTCCGCGCCCGCGCTGACCGCCGCAGGATCGCGGCTCTCCAGATTACTGATGAGCACGAAGCCCGCTGCCAATGCGCCGGAATCGTCGCGCACGGGAAAGAAGCGCAAGTGCTCCTGCAGGGAAGCCACGATCACTTCGTCGGGGAGATTCAGGAAGCGCTCCTCGAAACGGCCGGTCAGGGCCACCGGCCATTCCACCAGGCCGGCGATTTCGTCCAGCAGTTCCGCGCTGCTCACCAGCGCCCCGCCGAGCCGGGCGGCTTCTTCCTCGGCCAGACGCACTATCGCGTCCCGGCGTTGGGCGAAGCCTGCGATCACCTTGCCCTGGTCGCGCAGCACGGCGGCGTAGTCAGTCGCCGACGGCAGGCTCAGCCGCTTCCGCCCCATGAAGCGATGGCCGCTGCTGCGCCGGCCGCTGCGCCGGCCGAGCAGCTGGCCCGGAACGACCCGCTTGCCGTGCAGCATGACGACCCAGTGCACCGGCCGAACGAACTCTTCGTCTCCGGACCCCCAGCGCATGGCCCTGCCCACCGGCAGCCGTTTCAGGGCGCGCGCGGCGATTCCGGGCAGCAGCGACGCGGCCGGCTCGCCGGCCCGGCGCCCGCGATACAAGAGCCACTCGCCCTTGTCGGTGCGCAGTGTCTCGAGGTCCTCCGGGCGGCAGCCGCAGGATTCGGCAAAGCCCTTTGCGGCCCGGCTCCAGTCACCGCCGGGGTCGCGCGCCCCGGTCAGCGGCGGTCCGCGCTTCTCCACGGCCCGTGCCGGTTGGCGCGCCGCAAGCTCCCGCGCCACGACCGCCAGCCTGCGCGGCGTGGCGAACGAATCCACTCTATCGAACTCGAGACCGGACTCCTCCAGGCCCTTTCGAATTTCACTGCGCAAGGCCCTGTCCAGCCCGCGCAGGGCCTTGGGCGGCAGTTCCTCTACGCCAATCTCCAGCAGAAAGTCGGACCGCGCGGTCACGGCCGCCTACTCCCCGGACCCAATCAAGGGGAAGCCCAAGGTTTCCCGAGAGGCGACGTAGCCTTGCGCGACCGCACCGGCCATATCCCGGACCCTGAGGATGTAGCGTTGCCGCTCGCTCGTGGATATGGCGCGTCGCGCATCGAGAAGATTGAAGGTGTGTGAAGCCTCCAGCACCTGTTCGTAGGCGGCGAGCGGAAGCCGTTCGGCGGTCAGCCGCGCGCACTCGCGCTCGCAGCTCTCGAAGCGCCCGAAGAGCAGGTCGATATCGGCCAGTTCGAAATTGAACTTCGACATCTCCACCTCGTTCTGGTGATAGACGTCCCGGTACAGCACTTTCCGCCCACGGGCCGACCACAAGAGGTCGAAGACGCTGTCCACGCCCTGCAGATACATGGCCAGGCGCTCCAGTCCATAGGTGATCTCGCCGGTTACCGGCCGGCAGTCCAGTCCGCCGGCCTGCTGGAAATAGGTGAACTGCGTGACCTCCATGCCGTTCAGCCAGACTTCCCAGCCCAGCCCCCAGGCGCCCAGCGTCGGCGATTCCCAGTTGTCCTCCACGAAGCGCACGTCCTCGGTATTCAGGTCGATGCCCAGGTGGCTCAAGGATTCGAGGTACCAATCCTGAAACTTCTCGGGAGACGGCTTCATGACAACCTGGTACTGGTAGTAATGCTGCAGCCGGAAGGGGTTGTCCCCGTATCGGCCGTCGGTCGGCCGCCGGCTGGGCTGCACGTAGGCGCTGTTCCAGGGCTCCGGGCCGAGCGCTCGCAGGAAAGTGGCCGGGTGGAATGTGCCGGCGCCCACCGGTTGGTCGAGCGGCTGCATGATGACGCAGCCGCGCCTGGCCCAGTACGCCTCCAGTTTCTGGATCAGCGTCTGGAAATCTGCCGGCCGCTTCGGCGGCACGACGCTAATCGCTTCGTCCGAAGACCGCCACGCTCACCACGCAGCGGGCCGGCTCGCCACCCAGGTTGTGGGTCAGGCCCAGGGTGGGCGACGGCAGTTGCCGGTCGCCGGCGCGGCCCAGAAGTTGCAGATACACCTCGTAGGCCATGCGCAGTCCCGATGCGCCGATCGGGTGCCCGAAGCACTTCAGCCCCCCGTCGATCTGGCACGGAGTGGCGCCATCGCGATCGAAGGCGCCGTCGAGGACGGTCCGCCAACCCTGGCCCTCTTCGGCGAAGCCCAGATCTTCCATCGTGACCAGTTCGGTAATCGAAAAACAGTCGTGGACCTCCATGAGGTCGATCTCGTCAGGGGCGCTGCGCACGCCGGCTTCCTCCAGCGCCCGCTGTCCGGCCAGGCGGCCGCAGTGGATGTAGCTTCCGTTCCATCCTCCATGGCCCGCCTCCGAGCCATTGCTCACCGCAAGCTGCAGGGCCTTGACCGTGACGATCTCGGTCCTGCCCAGTTCGCGGGCGATTTCGGGACGCGTGACGATCGCGCAGGCGGCGCCGTCGCTGACGCCGCAGCAATCGAACAGTCCCAGCGGCTCCGCCACCATGGGGGCGCCGATGATGGTGTCGAGATCGACCGCCCGGCGCAGGTGCGCCTTGGGATTGATGGCGCCGTTCCGGTGACTCTTCCAGGACACGTGCGCCATCGCGCGCTTCAGGTCCTCGCCCTTCACCCGGTGTTCGGCCCGGTAGGCCGAGGCCAGTTGGGCGAAGGAGCCGGGCGAGCTGGTGTTGGGGCGCCATTGCTCGGTAAAGGTGCCAGGCGTGCCGACCGGCAGGCCGCCGTAGCCGGTGTCCTTGAGTTTTTCCACACCCAGGGCCAGGGCGATGTCGCAGGCTCCCGCGGCAACCGCGTAGACCGCGCCCCGCAGCGCCTCGGTGCCCGTGGCGCACATGTTTTCCACCCGGGTGACCGGAATGTTCTTCAGTCTCAGGGCGTTGGCCAGCGGCAGGGCCGACTTGCCCACGCTGGCGTCGTCGAAATAGCAACCGAACCAGGCGGCGTCAAGGTCACCTGCCTCCACGCCGGCGTCCGCCGAGGCCTCCCGGAACGCTTCCAGCATCAGGTCCTCGGCGTCGCAATCCCAGCGCTCGCCGAATCGCGAGCAGCCCATGCCCACGATCGCCACCTTGTCGCATATGCCCGTCATGAAGCGCTCTCCTCAGTCGGCGCCGGCGCGCCCTTCCAGAAATACCGCCGGTAGCCTCTGTGCGAGTCTATCGCGTGAATCCGGAACACGAACCTCAGGCGCAAGCCTACCTGCATCTGCTTCAGCGGGCACTCGGTGAACTCCATCAGCACCCGCGCGCCGCTTTCCGTCGACGCCAGACCGTACTGCAGCGGCGGATGCGGGGTATAGGCCAGCCAGTCCTGCGTAAAAGAGGTGACGGTGCCCGGTTCGTCGGCAAGCAGCACCACTTCCTGCTCACCCTCGGCATTGCAGTCCGGGTTAACGCAGCGCTCGCTGCGCGGGAACTGGACCGTATTGCAGACGGGGCAGCGGCCCCCCGCAAACCCGGTCAGCTCGGCACGGTGCCGGTCGAAGACGCTGAGCTGGGTCTTGGCGTCCGCTTCGGCCCGCATGCCGAAATCCATCGGCAGCAGGCCGCTGAAATTCAGGTACTTGGTGTAGGCGCTCTCCGGCCGTGGCGGCGACAGCGCCAGACGGTGGGCGTTGCGCTGCTGCCACTGGGGCAGGTTTCCGGTGGTCTTCAGCAGCAGGGCGATTCCGCCCTGGGCAAAACCGATTACCAGCACCAGGTCGCCCGGCCGCGATTCCGCCAGCGCATCCACCATGAGCAGAAGCGGGTGCGGGGCGCCGGTGTCGCCGACATCGCCGAGCCGGCCATCCTGCACCGCTTCAGGCGGCAGGCCCAGCGCCTTCGCCATCGCGGCGGTCATTCGCGGCGGCGCAGCCGGCAGGACCAGGCGGGCCAGGTCTCCAGGCGATGTTCCGGCTTTCTTCAGAACGCCCTGAACCAGCCCGGGAACAATCTCGCGCAAGCCCCGGTCGCGGATCCAGCGCTCTTCCCAGCGGTAATCGAAGTCTTCCCCGCTGCCGCGGAACTGGTCCACGAAGTCCTGCGTCAGCCGGTACTCGGCCACGACGTCGGCGATGACGCCTTCGCGGCCCAGCAGCAGCGCCGCCGAACCGTGCCCGTATTGCAGTTCCTGGACGCTGGCGGGCTTTGCCCGGCGCGCGTCCGCGGCAACCACGATAGCCTGCCCGTCACCCCGCAGCGCTTCGCACAAGGCCTGCATCCCGGCGTTGCGGGAGTTTCCGAGGTCCACCGCGGCCAGTTGTCCGGACAGGTTCAGCGCTTCTCCGATAACGGTTGCGCTTTGCCTGTCCGCGAAGGGGGGCGTCGTTGAGGCGAAGTACAAGCGCCTGACGTCGTCCGGCGAGCGGCCGGCCAGGCAACGGCGTGCCGCCTCGACGCCCATGGTGAGGCTGTCCTCGTCCCAGTTGCAAATGCTGCGCGACCCTCTCGCCAGTCCCCTGAGCGCCGGGTTGGCCCAGGAATTGGCGGCGAAGATGGCGCCCCGGTCGAGCCGCATGGACGGCACATAGGCGGCCGCATCGACGATGCCCAGCCTGTTCACGACGGTCAGCCGCTCCCGGACGAGGTCTATCGCGCCCAGCCGCTAGCCGAAGGAAGCGGGGTTGGCCGTCAATTGTCCCGGGAACAGCCGGTCGGCGCGCTCGCGATAGGCTTCGGACACCTCGTCCACCGAATTCAGCTTGCAGCCGGACGAATGCCATATGAGGTGGCCGGGCTGGTCCTGCATGCCCATCCAGCGGAGCCAGGGCGAAAAGTAGGTCGAGGAAAAACTGCTGCGCAGGCTCTCGATGCCGGGATCGGCGAAGTCCTCCCTGCGGCAGAACATGGTCATCGCCTCCAGCCATGGTTGCGGCGCATGCGTCATTCCCCGGCTCGCCATGAGCCATACGTGCGGGCCGGATGCCTTCCAGTCCCAGTTCCAGCGCCGAAGTTCGCCGGAGGGATCGATATGCTCAGCGAAGATCATTCCCTCCTTCGTGTAGCGGGCGCCGTCGGGACCGCCCAGGATGTTGGGGCTGACTTCAATTGTCTGGCCGGTATACGGGTTCGTGAACTCGTCGAGCATTTCGTCGGTGGCGGGGTCCTTGAAGAAAGTCAGGGTGCGGCTGCTGATCGAATACTCGCCGTTGCCGAGCGGACGGGGCCAGTAGATTTCCGTGCCCTCCAGGTTCAGGATGTGGTTGGGGCGTTCCTCGCCCACCTGGGCGTAAATCCGTCCCATGTACCACCAGGGCGAGTCCTGCTCCCCGAGGCTCGCCTGAACGCGCAACCAAGCCTTCAGCCAGCCCTCCCTGTCGTCGGCCGCGGGGAAAAATCCGCCCCCGTCGTCAGCGCCCGCCTCGATGCTCAGCGCGCTGGCCAGGCCAAGCCCTCCCAGCCCTCCGATCATTGCGCGCCGGGACAGGGCGCAGGGCGCAGTTGAATTGTCGTGATTCATCCGGATTCTCCGCCGGCCTCCAGTACGGGCCGCGCGGCGCCAATGATATAGCCGCCTACTCGGTGATCGGGGGGACGCCGGAGGGCGCCATTCCCTCGTGGTGATGCACGATGCGCCAGCCGTTCGGCGTGCGCACAAGCACGTCGGTTATGCGAACCCGTCCTGAAGTCGCGTTGGGCGGCTCGTATGTGAATTCCAGCCAGTAGCGCGCGACGGCGACGTCGTCGTATACGTCCAGCTTCAGGGGATCGATGACGATGCTCAGGCCGCCTCGCGCCATCGACTGCGTCTTGTCGCGCTCATGAAAGGCTTCGCGCTCTTCCTTGCCCTCGATCAACTCGGGCTCGAACAGGTCCCAGAGCGTGCAATCGTCGTGCAGCAAGTCTTCCATGCCCTGTACGTCGCGCCCGGCAAAGGAGTCGAATACCCCCTGGATCAGGTTCCAGATCTCATGCTGTCCCGCTCGCCTGTTCATCTGAGCTCTCCGGTCCGCAAAGCAAGTCTAACCTCCACCGCCCGGTGCCGCAGCACGCAAGTTCTTCGCCGAAACACTAGACCTGGCGGGGTCAAACCCGCTACAATAGCGGGCCGTGCCGCGGGAGGGAGCCCCCGGCGCTGGTTTCGGTCTGTCCCCAGGTTTCTTCAGGCGCATTCTGGCGCGCCAATCAGGTGTGGGTGTGGGCGACCGGCGCGGGGCAAACTGCCGCTCCCCTGGAGAAACTTATCCGGCGTTTGGGGGCCGAATCGCAATGAAACCATCCGATGTTCTTAAATTGATAGAAGAAAAGGGCGTGAGGTTTATCGACCTCCGCTTTACCGACACACGCGGCAAGGAGCAGCACGTCAGCGTGCCCGCGAGCGTCGTCAATGAGGAGTTCTTTGTTTCAGGGAAGATGTTCGACGGGTCTTCCATCGCCGGGTGGCGGGGAATCGACGAGTCCGACATGGTCCTGATACCCGAGGCGGCAACGGCCGTCGTCGACGTATTCGCCGAGGACACCACGCTGCTGCTGCGCTGCGACGTATACGAACCGGTCACCATGCAGGCCTACGCGCGCTGTCCGCGGCTGACCGCGAAGCGGGCGATCGAATACCTACGCTCCACCGGCATAGGCGACGATGCCAATTTCGGGCCGGAGAACGAGTTCTTCATCTTCGACGACGTGCGCTACGGCAGTTCGCTGGAAAGCGCCTCGTATTACGTGGACTCGATCGAGGGAAGCTGGAATTCCACGCGCGAATTCGAGGAAGGCAATTACGGCCACCGGCCGGGCGTGAAAGGCGGTTATTTCCCGGTGCCCCCGGTGGATTCGCTGCAGGACATCCGCTCCACCATCTGCCTGGCGCTCGAGGACCTGGGCCTGCCCGTGGAAGTGCATCACCACGAAGTGGCCACGGCCGGCCAGGGCGAGATCGGGGTGCGTTTCAACAGCCTCGTGACCAAGGCCGACCAGGTGCAGATTCTGAAGTACGCAGTCATGAACACGGCCCATCAGTTCGGCAAGACGGCCACTTTCATGCCCAAGCCGCTGGTCGGCGACAACGGGAACGGCATGCACGTTCACCAGTCGGTCGTCAAGGACGGCAACAACGTCTTTACGGGCGACGGCTACGGCGGGCTGTCCGAGGCCGGCATGTATTACATCGGCGGGATCCTCAAGCATGCGCGCGCGCTGAACGCTTTCACCAACCCGGCCACCAACAGCTACAAGCGGCTGGTGAAGGGCTTCGAAGCACCGACGCTGCTGGCCTACTCGGCACGCAACCGCTCGGCCGCGGTGCGTATCCCATTTGTGGCCGATTCCCGGGCGCGCCGGGTTGAAGTGCGGTTCCCGGACAGCATGGCCAACCCGTACCTCGCGTTCGCGGCCATGCTGATGGCGGGCATCGACGGCATTCAGAACAAGATTCATCCGGGCGACCCGGTGGACAAGGACTTGTACGACCTGCCCCCCGAGGAAGAGGCGGGGCTGCCGACCGTGGCGTTTTCGCTGGAGGAGGCGCTCGACGCACTGCGCGCCGACAACGATTTCCTCAAGGCCGGCGACGTCTTTACGGACGACCTGCTGGAAGGCTATATGGAACTCAAGGACGAGGAGTGCACCCGCTTGCGGGCCACCACCCATCCGGTCGAGTTCGAGATGTACTACAGCCTGTAGTTCCTGTCGGAACGCTACACGACGGAGTCCAGGGAGGACCATGAAGACAGGGTTGGCAGGCCTGCTGTTGATGGCGGGCCTGCCGCCCGCATTGCAGGCGCAGGAAATCTGGTGCCATGTCGATGAGCGCGGTTCCGTGCGTTATGCGGACCGGCCCTTTGCGGGGGCTGTTCCGGCGGAATTGCCCGAGGCGTCCCGCTGGGCCGGGCGAGAAGCAGATGCGTCCGGCAATGAGCAGCGTGGGCCGAAGGCGGTCGGATCGCGAGCAGGTGCAGGACCCGAACTTGCGATCGTGCAGCCTGCTCCTGAAGAGACGGTCCGGGGACCCGACGGCGCGCTCGACGTCATGATCGCAGCAGGCCGGGAGTTCGAGCCCCGCAGCCGCCTGGTGCTGGAACTGAACGGCGTCGAGACCGCATGGCGCGGCGAGCCGCCGAAAGTGACGCTAAGCGAGGTCTGGCGGGGCGAACATCGCTTGCGCGCCCGTCTGCTTGACGCACGGGGCAGGGAACTTGCCTCCAGCGAGGAAATCCGCTTCTACAAGCGGGAAGCATCGGTGATCAAGCCGGGGGAGCAGGCCCGCGGAGACAGACAGCTGTTTCCGCCCGAAAGCCGGAACGCGAAGTTCTAGAACAGAACGCGCAGGACGGTCGTTCGCATGTCGATCAGCCGGACAGCGGACTGTCCTCGACATCCGGTTGCAGCTTGAGCGCTCCGGTGAGTTCACTCACGTTGCCGATCCCGTGCTCGTCGAGGTATTCGGCGATGCCCGCGTTGATCTTCCTGCACACCAGAGGATCGTAGAACAGAGCGGTCCCCACGCCGACCGTGGTGGCGCCGGCCAGCAGAAACTCGATTGCGTCGGCGGCATTCATGACGCCGCCCTGGCCGATGATCGGTGCGTCGTACTTTCGCGCCACCTGATACGTCTGGTAGACCTTCAGCAGCGCCAGCGGCTTGATGGCCGGTCCCGACAGGCCACCCTGCACGTTTCCGATCACCGGGCGGCGGCTTTGCGCGTCGATCGCCATGCCCATCAACGTATTGATCACGGCCAGGCCGTCGGCGCCCGCTTCCAGGCAGCGTCGCGCATTTTCGGCGATATCGGTCTGGTTGGGCGAGAGCTTTGCGATCAGTGGCTTGGAGGTCGCGGCCCGGCACGCCTCCACCACCCTCGCGGACATGTCCGGATCGTTGCCGAAAGCCACGCCGCCTTCGCGCACGTTGGGACAGGAGATATTGATCTCCATGCCCTGCATCGGCGTATCGTCAAACCGCCGCGTCACTTCGGCGTACTCTTCGACCGTGCTGCCGCAGATGTTCGCGAACCAGCAGGTTTCGTCGTAGTCGAGTCCGGGCGCAATGTCGCGAACGACCGCGTCCACACCCGGATTCTGAAGACCGATGGCGTTGAGCATCCCGCCGGGGGTTTCCCAGAGGCGGTGGCCCCTGTTCCCCAGGCGCGGCTCCAGCGTCGTTCCCTTGCACACGATGGCTCCCGCGTCGGCGTTGGAGAAACCTTCGACGCGGGTGTACTCGTCGCCGAAGCCCACGCAGCCGGACAACAGCACGATCGGCGAGTTGAGCCGCAGGCCGCAAAAGTCGACGGAGAGCGCGGATTTGCTCATGCTCCCGCCACCGGCACTTCGTCCTCGGATTTCAGCGGCCGGCTCAAGAGCGCCTTGAGCACCGTTCCAGGGTCCCGTCCCCGGTGCAGCACCTGGTAGACCTGTTCCGAAATCGGCAGGTCAAGCTTGAGGCGGCGCGACAGACGATGCACGGCATCGGCGGCATAAAGCCCTTCGGCGACCTGTCCGAGTTCCTCCAGCGCCTGCTCGACCGGTGTGCCGCGGGCTACCTTCAGCCCCAGTCGCCGGTTGCGGGACTGATCGTCGGAGCAGGTAAGCGCCAGGTCGCCGAGGCCCGCCAGGCCCATGAAACTGCCGGCGCGCCCCCCCAGCGCCACGCCCAGGCGCACGATCTCCGCCAGGCCGCGGCAAAGCAGCGCGGCCCGGGCATTGGCGCCGTAACCCAGGCCGTCCGACAGGCCGGCCCCGATCGCAATCACGTTCTTTGTGGCGCCGCCCACCTCGACGCCGGTCAGGTCGCCGGAAACATAGGCCCGCACCGCGCCCGAGTTGAGCTTTCGGGCCAGCCAGCGGGCCAGTTCGGCGCTCCCGGAAGCCACCGTAATCGCGGCAGGACGACCGGCGGCGACTTCGGTGGCGAACGTGGGGCCTGAGACCGCCGCCAGCGGGAAATCGGGGCCAAGCTCGTCGGCCGCCACCTGGTGCGTGAGCAGCCCGCTTTCGACCTCCAGGCCCTTGGAGGCGCAGCACAGCCGCGTGCCGCGAGCGAGCAGTGGCTTGAGGCGGCGGAAAGTCGCCCGCAAGGCCGAGCTGGGCGTCACCAGCAAGACGCACTCGGCGCCCCGGACGGCGGTTTCCAGTTCCTCCACGGGCTGCACGCAGCGCGGGAGGGAAACGCCGGGAAGGTATCGCTTGTTTTCCCGGTGCGACAGGAGATTCGCGATGTGCCCGCGGTCAATGTCCCAGAGCTTCCCGGGGCAGCCTGCCTTGCCCAGGTGAACCGCCAGCGCCGTGCCCCATGCGCCGGCGCCGATTATCGCGAACATGGAATTCGGCGGACTATTTCCGCCGGCCCCGCCCAACGATCACCGGCAGGTTGTCCCGCTGCCAGGCGGCCAGCCCGCCCTTCAGGCAGAACACCTGTTCGGAACCCTTCTTGCGCAGATCCTGGGCCAGCCGACCGCTGGCCGAGCCGTTGTCGCACACCAGCAGCACCGTCTTGCCGGACTTGAACTTCGGCGCCGCCGGCACGTCCACGGCGCGAATATTGCGGGCATTGGGAATATGGCCCTGGCCGAAGGCTTGCGGCTCCCGCAAATCGAATATGGCCGCGCCCTTGTTGATGGCCTGTACCGCAACGTCGGGGGTGAGTGCGCTCACGCCCAGGGCCCGCAGGCGCACTTCGTTGAACAGCGCGGCCAGCAGAGTGCCCACCACGCCCAGGCTGAGCCAGGGGTGGGCGGTTGCGAATTCGATCAGGCGTCCCATTTCGGCGGAGAAATTATAACGAGACCGATATAATTTCCGCGCCTCCCCTCCCCATTCCGCAGCAAACGCCTCATCGCCAAGCCGAGTCCCTACGCCGCAATGAGAGGCGCCATCGCAGGCCTTCTCGCCGTTCCGCTCCTGGCCGCCGCACAGGATGCCGGCGGGGACCGGGAACTGGCCGAACTGCTCGGGCGCATTGAGGTGATCGAGCAGGAGCTCGACCGGGACATGCGGGCGAAAGGTCAGGCGGAAGCCGAACTCAGGGATGCGGAAACCGAAATCATGCGCTTGCGGGAAGAGTCCGCTGAAGTGGAGCGGCAACTCGCGGCCAGCCGACAGAAACAGTCCCGGCTGGAAGCCGACCTGACCCGCAACGTAGACGATCGCCGCCAGGCCCGGCAGGCCTTGACAGCCTCAATGCGCCTTGCCTGGCGCTCCGGCAGGCAGGAAGAGTTGAAGGCGCTGCTGAGCGGCGAGAGCGCCGGAGAAGTGGACCGCCGGCTGGCCTGGGCCGGCATGCTGGTCCGGTCCTGGGCGCGGCGGGCCGGAGATTCGGCCCGATTGGCGGGAGAGAGACGTTCATTGACCGAGGAATCGGGCAGCGTGGAACAGGAGCTGGCGGGCTTGCAAGCGCGACGTGCCGGACAGATTCGCAGGCTGGAACAGGCCGCGGCCCGGCGCAGGGCCACTGTTGCGGAGCTCGCTAGGCGTATAGGCGCGGCCGGGGACGAGATCGGGAGGCTCAGGAGCCGGGCGGCCACGCTGGCTTCCCTGGTCGAGAATCTGGGAGAAGCGATAGAGGCGCACCCGCCGGCTGCGCTGCCCTCGATCATCGCGGCGCGCGGTCAACTGTCCTGGCCGGTGGACGGCTCCGTCGTGCGGCGTTTCGGGGCCGGGCTGGGCGCGGGCCGCGCCAGCTGGGACGGCATCCTTCTCGAGGCTTCGGAGGGCGCCGAGGTGCGGGCACCGCATGCCGGTCGCGTGGTGTTCGCGGACTGGGTGCGCGGACTGGGATTTCTGCTGGTGCTGGATCACGGAGAGAACGTCCTGAGCCTGTATGCATACAATGACCGGCTCGTGGGCAGGAAGGGCGAAACGGTGGACAAGGGACAGGTAATCGCCCATGCCGGAAGCTCCGGGGGGCGTCCGCAACCCGGCCTGTATTTCGAGATACGCCGTAACGGCAAACCCGAGGACCCGATCCGGTGGCTGAGCAGGTAAGCGCGGGAGGAATGACCGGCTGGGAACAGGCCGTCGGCCTGTACACCATTCTCCGCAAGGAAGCGCGCCGCATCCTGCGGATCTGGGTGCAGACGATCGTCCCGCCCGCCATCACGATGTCGCTGTACTTCATCATCTTCGGGCAACTGCGTGAGCGCATCGGTTCCATGTCCGGCTTCGACTACACCCAGTTCATCGCGCCCGGGCTGATCCTGATGTCGGTGATAACCAATTCCTACGGCAACGTCGTGTCCTCGTTTTTCAGCGCCAAGTTTCAGCGCCACCTTGAGGAAATGCTGGTCTCGCCCCTGCCCAACTACGTGATCATCCTGGGGCACGCCGCCGGCGGCGTGATGCGGGGCCTGATCGTGGGCCTGATCGTAACGACCGTCGCCATGGGTTTTACCGATCTCGAGATCCGTTCTCCCGTGATCGTCGTGTTCACCCTTTTCTGCACTGCAATCACGTTTTCGCTGGGCGGCATGATCAACGCCATCTTCGCGCGCAAGTTCGACGATGTGTCTCTGATTCCCGCTTTCGTCCTCACACCGCTGACCTACCTGGGCGGCGTGTTCTACTCGGTGGACCTCCTCCCGGGGATATGGCGCACGCTCAGCCTCTTCAACCCCATCCTGTACATGATCAACGCCTTCCGCTACGGCATGATCGGCACGACGGATGTCGATCTGAACACCGCCTTCATCATGATGGGCGTGTTCGTGTTCGTGCTGTTCGGGGTGTGCGCCGTGCTGATCCGCAAGGGCGTGGGCATCCGCGACTAGACTGCAGCTTCAGGCAGCCCGGGTCTCAGGGGCCGGGCGGACAGGCAGTGCCGGGATGGCGGCGGCGAGCAGAGCTCCGGGACCGGCGTGGGCGCTCACGACCGCGCCCAGTTCGGTCACGTAGCTCGACACGAGGTTCGGGACGCTTTCCACCAGCAGTTCGTGCAGTCGTTGCCCCGATTCCGGGCGGTTGGCGTGCGCGACCGCAATCCGCAACGGCTGGTGAGTGGGAAAGCGCTTGAGCACGTACCGCGCAAAGCGTTTGACCCGGTCGCCCGACCGGCGCTGCACGCCGCATGCCTTCACGGTTCCGTTGCGGCCGATGCCGAGCAGGGCGTCCACCTTGAGCAAGTCACTGAGTTGCTTGATGCGTGGCGAAATGCGTCCGCCGCGCACGCCGTGGGAAAGGTCCTCGATCACACCGAAGGTTCGGGCGGCTTCCAGCAAGGGCGGCAGTGCCGCGATGATTTCGTCCGCGCCCGCCCCCTGCCGCGCCCATTCGGCTGCGTGCTGAACGATGAGGCCATGGCCGATCGAAACGTTGACGCTGTCCACGACCCGTACTTTCCCGCCGGTCATTTCCGAAGCCACGCTGCGCGATACATCGGCGGTGCCGCTCACCGCGCCGGCCAGCGTGATCCACACGGACTCGGGGAAATGTCCGGCCAGAAATCCCATTACCCGTTCCATGTCGCCGCGCGGCGGCGTGGCGGTCTGCGCCCTCTCGCCATGATCCTCCATCGCCCGCCACAGCCAGTCCGCCGGCAGCCCCAACTCGTCGAGATAGCCTTGCTCGCCCAGGTGGATGCGCAGCGGCGCCGTCGTGATCCGCAGGTCCCTGACCAGTTCCGCGGGGATGTCCGCGCCGCTGTCGCAACCGATGGGAACTCTCGAGCCGTTCAGCAGCGCGAATTGCACGTGCATGTCGTCGGCCTTCTCGCTGCTGACTTCACCGTGCTCCTGTGCAACGGCGAATACCTCATGCGGCCTGTCCGTGTGTATGTGCAGGCGCACGATGCGGGCGCCGCCCGCCACGACGATGGAATCGCCCAACGGCTGGATTTCCTCGCGTATGCCGGCCGGCGTCAGGTCCTGGCCGGAGATCATGCACTCGGTGCAATAGCGGAATTCGGATTCCTCGCCCAGATCGTGCGCGTGCGCGGTGCCCGCCAGGGCTCTTGCCGCGCCGGCAAACTCGCCCGCCTCGGCGCCCCGCCCTGTCCTGACGAGCTGCTCGATGCCGCCCAGCAGCTGCGCCAGGCCGGCGCCGCCGGCATCGACCACGCCGGCGCGCCGAAGCACTTCGAGCTGTTCCGGGGTTTTCTGCACCGCGTCGTCGGCCGCTTCCCGAGCGGCCGACAGGAGGGCGGTGAGCTCTCCCTCGGGCGAAACGTCAAGCGCGCCGATGCCGACCGCGCTCATCACGCTCAGGATGGTCCCCTCGCGTGGATTGCTCAGGCCGTTGCGGGCGGACTCGGCCGCCGCCTTCAACCCCAGTGCGACGTCGCGCGTATCCAGGCGCGCCTTGTCCTCCCAGGCCTCGGCCAGTCCGTGCAGGAACTGAGCCAGGATCACGCCGGAATTCCCGCGCGCGCCGTATAACGCTCCCCTGGCCGCGGACTGGGCCACTTCGCCGGCGCTCCGCGACGGTGACTCGGCCAGCGCAAGGATCACGGCTTGCGCCGTATGCGCCATATTCAGGCCGGTGTCGCCGTCCGCCACCGGAAACACGTTGATACGGTCCAGCTCCTCGCGGCTGTTTTGAAGCTGCAGCATGCCGGCAGTGATGGCGCGCGCCAGCCGCCGTCCATCGAGATAGTGAATGCCCTTCATCGATCCATTGCCAGAAGGACGTTCTTCCCCTGATAGGCCAGAATCACGCCGTGAGGGGCTATTTCCAGCACCTCCGGACCGTCCTCCAGGCGTTCGCCCACGCGATAGTTCCGCCCATTGATCTGCACGAAACTGCGACCGCCTTCCGGGCCGTAGAAGAGCATCTGCAGGGTGAGTTCCGGCCAGTCCGGCGGCGCCATTTCCAGCGGAAGTTCTTCCGCCGGCAGCAAGGTAGGCGTCGCAGGCGCCGGCTCGGCCGCGGTGGCGGGGATCGGGGCCTCGAGCGAAGGCTGTTCCTCTACGATCGAAGCAGACGGGCCGCCAGGGGCTGCCGGGCCGAGGCCGCGGGACATCTCCAGGCCGTTGATCGTGTCGGGGCGCGTCGCGTCGGGTTCGGTTGCCGCGGACATGTTGGTGTTGTCGGCCGGCGCGGGGAGTGGAGCCGGAGACGGAGGAGCTACCAGGCGCCACGCCAGGAAGACGCCGGCAATGATCGGGGCGGCCGCGAGCACGGCAATCCAGCGCCTCCGCCTGCCGATCCGATGTGCGGGAGGAGGATGGGCGTACACCGGCCGGGCGAATCGGGACCGACGCTTCTCGGAAAGCTTGAGTGCGTCGAGGACGAAAGACATCGGATCAGCCGGTCGCGCCGCTCCAGAGCGCCCCTGCCGGTGCGCCCTGGCGCCCGTAAATCTCGCGCGCCGCCAGCCGCACCAGCTGCGGACCGATCTCATGTTCCCTGCGAACGAAAGCCCCCAGCAGGGCGCGGTCGGCCACGACGTTGATGATCCTGGGAATTCCGCGGGATATCCGGTACAAGCGGCGTCTTGCGCGGGAATTGAATACCTCACGGCTTGAACCGGCCACCTTCAGCCTGTGCCGGAGGTACTCGCCGGTTTCCGCGCGCGACAACGGCCCCAGGTGGCAGCGCGCCGTGATGCGTTGCGCCAGTTGTCGCAGGTCCCGCCTCGCCAGCGTTTCGTGCAACTCCGGCTGGCCCACCAGCACGATACCCAGCAACTTGTGCCGGGCAGTCTCGAGATTGGTCAACCGCCGCACCTGCTCCAGCAGGTCCGCGCCCAGCGCCTGGGCCTCGTCCACGATCAGTATCGTCCGCCTTCCGGCGGCATAGGTTCGCAGCAGCTTGCGATTGAGCGCCGCGCCCAGGGAGGAGGGATTCTCCGCCCAGCGGGGCGTGCGCATTCGCAATTCACGGCAGATGGTTTGCAGGAACTCGATGCGGGTAGCGGGCGGGTCCAGCACGATCGCGGTGTCGGTCCGTTCCGGCAAGCGTTCCAGCAGGCACCGGACCAGCATGGTCTTGCCGGTACCCACCTCGCCGGTCAGTTGGGTGAAGCCGCCGTTCTCACGCACCCCGTACAACAGGTGGGCGAGGGCCTCGGCGTGGCGCGTGCTCAGGTACAGGTAGCGCGGGTCGGGCGTAATGCTGAAAGGCCTTTCGCTCAAGCCGTGAAATTGCTCGTACATGGCCCCCAGGATCCGCCTTGGTGTTCCTCTTCGCGCTATTTCATTGTAGAGGCGGAGTGCGTGCCGCGCATGAAGCCGATCAGCCACTGCAGTCCGCCCGCCCGATCCCCGAAATCCTCGCATGCGGAGCGCATGATCGCCGTCAACTCCCCAATCCGCTCTCGCGCCGCCTGCGTCCCGAAACGCTGCACCCAGGAAGGCAGGTTGGCTCCGCCGCCTTGTGGTTGCTGCCGCCGATCGGTATCCCGGTCCGCCAGGTCGTCGCGTATCTGGAACGCCAGGCCGAGGGCGTCGGCGAACACTTCCAGCGAATGCCTCTGGCGCACCGCCAGATCGGGGCGCACGCAAGCCGGCGCCAGCGCCGCGGCGCGGAAAAGAGCTCCGGTCTTGGTGCGATACGCGTGTTCCAGTTCCGCTACATCGGGTCGATCGCCGCCGCTCAGATCCAGGTCCTGCCCGCCCGCCATGCCCACCGATCCGGCGCATTCCGTCAGCAGATCCATCAGGCGCACCCGGGCGCCGTCGTGGCCGTTCAACGAGGAGTGGGTTGCCAGGACCTGCCAGGCCAGGGTCTGCAGCGCGTCGCCGACCAGCAGCGCGGTGTCCTCGCCGTACATCTTGTGAATGCTGGGCTTGCCGCGCCGGAAGTCGTCGTCGTCCATGCAGGGCATGTCGTCGTGCACCAGCGAATAGCAATGAATCAGTTCGATTGCGGCGGCCGGCGCATCGACGAGCGAGTCGGGGACGCCGGCTGCTTCGGCGGCTGCATAGCAGACCAGCGGCCTCAGGCGCTTTCCGCCGCGCATGACCGCTTCGCGCATTGCGCCGTGCAATCGCATGGGCGTCGTCGCCGCGCTCGGCAGCACGCGCTCGAGCAAGGCGTTGACGCGAGCCTGGTAGCCGGCCCGCCTGTGTTCAAAGTTCTCGCTTGAGTCCATGCTGGCGTCGGGTGATCATGTCGCGCGCTGCCCGCCGCCACGGGGCGGCTGCTGAGGAAGGAACGAATTTTATGTCGCGCCCGCCCGGTGTTCTCCTAAAATCCCGCAAGGAGATTCTCGGCCGAGGTAGCGCCGTGTCAAGCGAGGACATCATGCAGGGCAGCGCCATCGCGCACCCCAACGTAGCGCTGGTGAAATACTGGGGCAAGCGGCCGGCCCGCGGCAACCTGCCGGCCATGGGGTCGCTGTCGCTGACGCTGGGGTTCCTGGCGACCCGCACGACGGTGCGCTTCGACCCGGCCGGGGGTCGGGACGCGCTGACGCTGAACGGCCGGCGAAACTCCAGGGACCTCAAACGGATGCAGGACTGCCTTGCGCCCCTGCGCCAACGGGCCGCCGAGTCCGGGTCCGCGACGGTGGAATCGCGCAACGATTTTCCTACCGGCGCGGGCCTGGCTTCGTCCGCCTCCGGGATGGCGGCGCTGGCCGTGGCCGGCGCATCGGCGCTTGGCCTGGCCGAAGAACTTGACCTCGTCGGGCGGTCGGCAATGGCGGGTTCGGGGTCCGCGCCCCGCTCACTGCATGGCGGAGTCGTGTTGCTGTCGATCGATCCCCAGGGAAACTGGTCCTGCACGTCAGTGCTTGCGCCGGAGGAATGGCCGCTTAAGGTGGTTGTGGCGGTTACGCAAACCGGGCTCAAGCAAACGGACTCCCGCTCGGGCATGGAACTCACCCGGCGCTCGTCGCCCTTCTACAAGGCCTGGCTCAAAAGCCAGAAGGCCGACCTGGAGGATGCCGGCCGCGCCGTGGCGCAACGTGATTTCGAGCGTCTTGCCGAACTGTCCGAAGGCAATTGCCTGAGAATGCATGCCACCGCCATGGGCGCTTCGCCACCCCTGATGTATTTCAATGGCGCCACCATCGAGTGCATGCACCGGGTCAAGGCCCTGGCGCGCGACGGCCGGCCGGTGTTCTTTACCGTGGACGCGGGACCCCAGGTCAAGGCGGTCTGTCTCCCGGACGTGCTCGACGAAGTATGCGATGCGCTGGGCCAGGTTCCCGGAGTGCAACAGGTGCTCAGCGGCGATCTGGGCGGCGGAGCTCGGCTCGTCCCGGGCTAGCTGGCCTCGATGCCGGTATCCAGGATCCAGGCCCGGGCCCCGGGCAAGCTGTTTCTTTCCGGCGAGTACGCGGTGCTGCTGGGCGCGCCGGCCGTTGCCTGCGCCATTGGCAGGCATGTCGATGCGCGCTTCCTGTCCGGCGATTCCGCCGAGGATCCCGAAGCCGCGCGCTGGCGGCTGGCGGCCGGCGAGATTCTGCTCCGGCACGGTCTGGATCCGGCGCCGGCCGGCCGGCCGCTTGAGATCGACAGCAAGGCGCTGTACTCGGACGGCGGAATCAAGCTGGGTTTCGGATCCAGCGCCGCCGTGGCCGTAGCGGTAACCGGCTTGCTGCTTGCTTCGCAGGACCGGGGCCGCCGGTCTCCCTCCATCGACCGGTTGCGCATCGCCGATGACCTGCACAGGGAACTTCAGGGCCCGGGAGGGAGCGGCGTTGACGTGGCGGCGAGCCTGCACGGCGGAGTGATTGCGGTAGAGGGTGATCGGGTCGAGAGCCTTCACTGGCCCGAAGGCCTTCATTGCGAGGTGATCTTCACCGGCCGCGATGCGGACACCGCCCATGCCATCGGGCGATTCCGGGAAGCGCTGCAGGGCGGGAAGGGCGCGCACTTCAGCGCGCTGTGCGCCGCCGCGGAAGCGGCCCGGCGGGTCTGGGATCGAAGCCCGGATGCGATCGTCGCGGCGGTGCAGGAATACGCGGCGGCCTGGCGGAAACTGGATCGCTCGGCCGGGTTGGGCGTATACAGCCGCGAGCATCTGCGATTGGAAAGTCTGGCGCGCGCAGCCGACTGCGTGTACAAGCCGTCCGGGTCCGGCGGCGGCGACTGCGGCCTGGCCTTCTCGACCGACCGGGGGAAACTGCTCGCCTTGCGCGAGGCCGTCCGGGAAGCGGGGTTCCCGCCGCTGGCGGTCGATCTCGGCGTGGAGGGCTTGCGGGTCCGGCGTCAGTCCGACCGCGCGTAGCGCTTCACGCCCTAGTTCGTCACCTCAACCGTAATGACTTCGGACATTACCGGCGGCTCGTGGGGGATGTGCAGGTCGTCGCCCAGCAGCAACTGCAGCGTATGGGTGCCTGGTTCCAACGACAGCTCGACGCTGGTCTGGGCCAGGCCGAAGTGCATGTGGGCGTCGTCGGTGATGATTGGCAGGTCCATGCGCGGCAATGGGGTGTTCACCAGCAGGTGATGATGTCCGGTGTGCTCCCCGATCTCTCCGGCGGGCAGCAACTCCATGCCCTCCAGCCCGAACTCCACCGTGAACGGGGAAGTCAGCACGGCGCCGTCCCCGGGGGAGACGAACCATACGCTCGCGCCTTCGGGCGAGGGCTTGCGCGGAGGCAGTGCGACTTCAGGCGCCAGCGCCGGCGCGCTCGCCGCATCCGCGTCCGGCGCGGCCTCTTCCTGCTGCCCGGGGCTTCCGCAGGAACACAGAAGCGCCGCTGCCAGCAGCGTTGCGAAAGTGGTTCTGTTCATGGACAAAGCGCTTGCCTTGGATAAATCGATCATAGCCTGACCTCCCGGGCCATGGGGTACTACAACATGAGATCGCTTGCCGCCGCCCGCTCGTCAAGCAATTCCTCGCCCGTGATGCGTATTTTCTCCTGCGAGAAATCGTCCAGGTCCAAGCCCCGCACAATTTCCCAGTCGCCGTCCTCGCAGCGAACGGGATAGGAGAAGAACACCCCTTCGGGCGAATCGTAACTGCCGTCGCCGGGCACCGCCATGCTTACCCAGTCGCCCTCGGGCGTGCCCTGTGACCAGTCGCGCATGTGCTCGATGGCGGCGTTGGCGGCCGAGGCGGCGCTGGACGTGCCGCGCGCCTTGATTACGCTGGCGCCCCTCTGCTGCACGGTGGTTATGAATTCACCCCGCGCCCAGTCCCTGTCGACGAGTTCTGCAGCCGCCTTGCCGTCAACGGTCGCCTGCGACAGGTCCGGATACTGGGTGGCGGAATGGTTGCCCCAGATGGTCATCCGCCTGACGGCGCTGACGTGGTGGCCCGTGCGCGCCGCCAGTTGCGCGCAGGCGCGGTTGTGGTCCAGTCGGGTCATGGCCGAAAAATTGCGCGGATTCATGTCCGGTGCGTTCGACGACGCGATCAGCGCGTTGGTGTTGGCGGGGTTACCCACCACCAGCACCCTGGCGTGCTCGTCGGCATGCTCGTTGAGCGCCGCTCCCTGCCTTGAGAATATGCGCGCGTTCTCGGTCAGGAGGTCGGAGCGCTCCATGCCGGGTCCACGTGGCTTTGCGCCGACGAGGAAAACATAGTCGGCGCCGCGGAAACCCTCCTCCAGGCGGTCCGTGGCGACCACCGCCTCAAGCGAGCCGAAGGCGCAGTCTTCGAGCTCCATCGCGACGCCCTCGAGCGCCTGCATTGCGGGAGCGATTTCAATCAGCCGCAACGTGATCGACTGGCCATGGCCGAGGAGTTGCCCCGAAGCGATGCGGAACGCGAGCTGGTAGCCGATCTGACCGGCCGCCCCGGTGATGGCGATCTGCGTGGATGCTGACATTTCTCTAAGGCTTCAGTCGGAGGACGGGCATTGTATCGCCGACGCATCCATTTGGGGGTCGGGCGGCATCTATGTAGCGAGTTTGGAACACGGCACGAAGCCCTGAACAAGGGCCGCCGTCGACACAGAGGAGCACAGCGATGACTTACGGTACGGCATTTTTCTCCGCCCTGGCTTGCGCGTTCGCCCTTGCCGCGAGTCCGGCGGGCGCCGGGGTGGCTTCGGACGCCGGAACGGCAATGGGAACGGAACGGATCTCAAGCGACGAGATCGGGGAACTCAAGGAACTGCTGGTGGCCCACGGGATACCCCCGGCGCGCCACCTGGCCGCGGAAATCAGCCGGGAAATAACCGGGAGCAATCGCGAGGCTGCAACGGCGGCGCTGTTCCGCCCGCCCGTCGTGCAAACGCCGGGAGCCGCGCCGGCGCCCGCCGCGGTCGCCCAGGCCGGAAAAGCCGGAGGCGCTGAGCCCGCCCGTGCAGGCACGCCGAGCGGTACCCAATCGCCTGTTCGCAACTTGCTGCGAAGGGTCCTGCGCTTCCTGAATTTTTCGAACTAGAATGCGAGGCGCCGCGAGGGACGTGACGTGCCCTCGCTCCCGCGTGTTCCGGGCTGGCTCAGTCGTCGCTCTGGTTGATTTCGTTCCACAGGCGGATCTGCTCGTTCATCTGGTCCGCCAGTTGCTGCTCACGGTCCACGGAACCGTCATAACGCCTGACAAACAGCTCCCTGCGTTCGTCGGTCTTGGAGTCCTCGTCCAGAGATTCGAAGTCGTCCTCAAGACACTTCCGATAACCTTCCAGCGCAGTCTGGAATTCCCGGAACTCGGCGATCGCGGACCTGAATTCATCGATAGTCATTTCCTCCGCATTCGGCGTCGTGGGCTCGTCGGGATAGTCGCACCCGGCCCAGGCCGCTCCGCCTGCCAGAACCAGAGTCATTACGGAAAGTGTGGCGATACGTTGCATTGTTTCCTCCTTCGGACTACCCGCTCTTGCCGCGGGCCGCGCAGCACTGTCTGTGGGCCGATGGGCCATCAGAGGGCCGCTGCCCGGCCCATTATGCCCGAAGCCCGGGCGCCGCAAACCTGACCCGACACCTGTCCCGGTGCGCTTACAATTGGCTGCCGCACAGCGCCGCCATCGCGTGGATACACCGACAGGTCACCCCTCGAAATGCAACCTCATCTTCCCAGCGCGGCGCCCTCCCGGTAGGTCCGTCTCACGGAGCGCGGAGCGCCAATGCAAGGCGCAGTCATCAGGCAACGAATAAGTCGGCTTACCCGGCAGCAGCTTTCGGGCGGGCTCAGGGGCGTCGAGAGGGAATGCCTGCGCGTCACCCCGGCCGGCCGGGTCGCGCCCACGCCGCATGGCGAGGATCTCGGGTCGGCCCTGACCCACCGCTATATCACCACGGACTTTGCCGAGGCGCTGCTGGAACTGATAACTCCTCCCGTCAAATCCACCCACGACGTCAGCGACTGGCTGGCGGCGCTGCACGAATTCGTCCTGGCGCAACTGGACGGCGAACAGCTTTGGACGCCCAGCATGCCGCCCGCGATTTCCTCCGACCGGCAACTTTTGCCGGCCCGGTACGGAAGCTCCAATATCGGCATGCTCAAGCATATTTACCGTCTCGGGCTGGCCAACCGCTATGGCCCGCGCATGCAGGCCATCGTCGGCATCCATTTCAATTACTCGCCGCCGCCCGATCTATGGAGGTCGCTGCCGCACCTTGAGAGCCCGCCCTCCGGAATCGTCGCGAAGCGCTCCGCCTGGATCATGGGCCAGATGCGCAACGTGCGGCGGCTGGCCTGGCTGCCCACGTATCTGCTTGGCGCTTCGCCGGCGTTTCACGACACCCTTTCACAGGTGCGCACCGCCGACCTGAAGAAGGGGCGCAAGGGAACGCTCTATGCGCCCGATGCGACATCGCTGAGAATGAGCAGCCTGGGCTATACCAGCGCGCTGCAGGCGGGCCTTGTGATTTCCGCCAACAGCGTTCACGAGTACGTTCGCGACCTGGAGGCGGCGGTCCATGCCCGGCATGCCGAGTACAGCAAGATCGGCGTGCGCGTGCGCGGCCGGTACCGGCAATTGTCCGACAGCGTCCTGCAGGTGGAGAACGAGTACTACTCGGCGGCGCGGCCCAAGCGCCGGATTCGCAGGGGCGAGCGCGCGGCAACGGCGTTGCGCAGGCGGGGAGCGGAGTATCTCGAATTGCGGCTGGTCGATGCCGATCCGTTCGAGCCGCTGGGCGTCAGCGAAGCCTCCATGCGTTTCCTGGAGGCTTTTCTTCTTTACTGCCTGCTGGAGGAAAGTCCTCCGATGGCTGCCGACGAATACCTGGCCTGCGTGTCGAACCTCGACCAGACCGCCTGGCGCGGGCGCGCCAGGGGCGTCCGCCTGATCCGCAAGCGGCGACGGATTAGACTCGACAACTGGGGCCTGGAGGTGTGCAGGGCGATGAGGCCGGTGTGCGAAGCGCTGGACGGCGGGGCGGGAGGCGAATATTCGTCCGCGCTCAAGGCGGCCAGGGCTTCCCTGCGCGATCCGGGGCTTACCCCGGCGGCCAGGGTGCTGGACGAGCTCGGCGATGCGGGCTGGGACCATCAGGCCTGGGGCATGGAGAAGGCCCGACTGGCCTCGCGCCCGCCACGGGCTCGGCCCAATGCCGCCAGGCGACGGGCCCTTAAGGACGAGGCGCCGGCCTCGCTAGCGAGGCTGCTGGCCATGGAATCCGCGCCCGAACCCCCGTTCGACGAGTTCCTGGCCCGATACCTGGACCAGGGCTGATCCGATGACCCCGCAGGCCAGCCGCAAGCGCCACCCGGCCTCGCTGCCGGCCGACAAGCGGCGCAATATCCGCTTTTCCAAGACGGAAGTTTCCTTACGGCAGGACGTGCATCAGCTCGGCGGCCTGATCGGCGCCATGATCCAGGATCGGGGCGGCGCGGAACTTTTCGATGCCGTTGAATCGGCGCGCAGCCTGGCGATTGCACGCCGCAATGGCGACGCCGGCGCGCACGACCGTCTGCAGGAATTGCTCGCGGGGCTGGACGACCGCCGGGCCCAGGACGTTTCACGCGCCTTCGCCACCTGGTTTCAGGCCACGAATACGGCCGAGCAACTGCACCGCGTTCGCCGCCGCCGTGCCTACCTGTACGACGCCAGCCAACCGCAACGGGGCGGCCCCGAAGCGGTATTTCAGCGGCTTCGCAAGGACGGGACGAATCTGGCGGGCGCCGTCGGACTTCTGAACACGATCCGGCTGCATCCGGTGTTTACCGGCCATCCGACGGAGCCCACGCCCACCGCGGTGCTGCGTCAGCAGCGTGAAATCGCATTGAACCTTGAGGAACTCAAGAATTCCGACGCCGCTCCCCGGCAGGTCGATGCCCTGTTGCGGTCGATGCAGCAAAAGATCACCGCGATCTGGCACTGCGAGGAACATCCGCACGAGGAAACCACGATTGCGGCGGAGCTGCAGCAGTTGCTCTATTTCGTGACCGAAGTGATCTACCCTGCGTTGCCGGACTTCTACGACTCGTTGACGGAGGCCATGGCGATCGCTTTCGGGGAACAGGCCCGGGACGCGCACATCTCGAGCCTGCTTCGCTTTCATTCGGCCATCGGCGGGGACCTCGAAGCGGACGTGGAAATCACGCCACGCTTCATCCGGCAGCTCTTCGACCGTCAGCGGCTGGCGGTTCTGAACCTGTACCGCGAAGAGTGCCTGCAGCTTGCCGAGACACTTACCCATTCGGCCCGGCGCATCGACCCAGGGGGAGAAATCCGGCGCCGGATCAGGGTTTATCGGGAGCATTTCCCGGACATATACGCGGAACTCGGACCGGACCAGCGGGACATGCCCTATCGGCTCCTGTTGCTGCTGATGGCGGCGCGCCTGGAGGCTACTGCGCTGGACAGCGCTTTCCACTACGACTACGAGCATGAGTTGCTTGACGACCTGGAGGTGCTCACGGACAGCCTCATCGAGCAGGGAGGAATGTTCGCCGGAAGCCGGGGCGTGCAGCGGCTGGTCCGGCGCGTGGAAACCTTCGGTTTTCACCTGCTGTCGGTGGAATTTCGCCAGCGGGCCGTGGTCCTGCGCCGTGTTCTGGGGAAGGCGTTCGGCGGTAAACGGTGGGAGACTCCCGCGTCGCGGCTGAAATGCCTGCGCCTGGCGCTGGAGCAGGATCTGGGCCGTCCGGAGGGTCTCGGCAACGAGGGCTTGCGCGCACTGGCGGTGTTCGACGCCCTTCGTTACCTGAGGGGGCGCTACGGCAGGAAAGCGTTGGGCGGGCTGCTGCTGGGCGGCGTCAAGGAGCCGGCGGACGTGCTCGGCGCGTTGCTGCTGGCGCGCTGGGCCGGATTTGAACGGGCCGACGGACACACGCCCCTGGACCTGATTCCGGTGTTCGAAAGCGATATGGACGCCCGCCAGTGCGCTCGCGTGCTCGGTCAGTTGCTGAAGGAACCTGCGTATCGCCGACACCTGGAGAGGCGAAACCGGCGGCAGTTCTTGATGGTGGATCACGCCCGCTCAAGGCTGGTGTTCGATCTTCCGTCCGAGCAATGGTCGATCCGCGGGCTGCAGAAGGCCGCGGTGGGGGCGGTGGCGAATTCGGGAATTACGCCGGTGCTGCTGCAGGCGCGGGGAAGCGCCTATGAACGCAGCGGCCGCCGCAGCCTGCTGGCCGACATTCCGTCCGAGCAGCTTCGGCAACCCTTCCGGTACGCCGAGGCGGGAGAACGGGCGGGACTGCGCTATGGCATGCGGGGTATCGTCCTGCGGTCGCTGGAGCTTGCGATCGGGGAATTGTTGCTGGCCCGGGCCGGCCGCGAGGGAAAAGAGACGGCCCGGCGAGCGGAGGAATTGCTGGAATGCCTGGCCAAGGCGAGCGTGCGGGCCCACAGCGAGTTCCCCGGCGGCCCGCGCGGCATGGCCGATTATTTCGAACTTGCCACGCCGGCGGACCTGCTGGCGCGCATGCCCACCACGGCCAGGCGCAGCGGCATGCGCGAGGGAACGGCCGTGGAACTGCCCCGTCCGCTGGTGACCTTCTGCTGGGCCCAGAGCCGCAATCTGTTGCCGGGCTGGTACGGGTTCGGCGCCGGTTTTGTTGACGCCATCGAAGAATTCGGCCTCAAATTCATTCGCGGATTGGCCCGCGACTGGCCCTATCTGCAAGGCATGCTCCGCGACCTGGAACTGGTACTGGCCCGGTCCGATCTCGAAATTGCCATAGGCTATTCGCGTCTGGCCGGGGATTTGCACGAAGCCTGTTTCGCCGCGATACAGCAGGAGCATGAACGAACGCTGGACGGCCTGATGAACATACTTGGGCAGAAAGTCCTGCTTGAGGACCAGCCCGCCTTGCGGCGTTCGATCCGGTTGAGGAATCCCTACGTGGATCCCATCAACCTGCTGCAGGTGCGGCTTTTGTCCCGCTGGCGGGCGAACGGCCGAGTCTGTTCCGGGGAACTCTACGCGGCGCTCAAGTCCACCGTTTACGGCATCGCCCGCGGCGTGCAGGAAGCCACCTGACCGGTCAGTCGCCGCGCAGTACGCTCATCAGGGGGGCGTTGAGGGCGCCGCGCACGGCAAGCATTCCGGCCAGACCGATCAGGACGGCGCCCGCCGCCACGCCGGAGGCCAGCAGCAGGGGATCGAGGCTGTAGTCGAGTTCGAATACGCGGTCGGCCAGCAATAGCCCCAGCACGCTGGCGGCGCCTGCTCCCAGCAGCCCGGCCACGGCGCCCAGCACGCCGAACTCCACGGCCAGGCTCCGCAGTATGACGCCTCTGCGCCCGCCGAGGGTTCGCAGCACGGCCGTTTCCACCGACCGCTCACCGCGATTCGAGCGAACCGCCGCAAGCACCACGACCACGGCCGCCAGCAGGCTGAAGGCGAACACAAATTGCACCGCCAGGCCGGCGCGGTCCAGTATCCGCCGCGCCTGACCGATGATGGCGTCCAGGTCGATGATGGTCACCCCGGGATAGCGCTTGAGCAGGGCCATCAGAATCTGCCCCTCCTCCTGCGGGATGTAGGCGCTGGCGATCATCGTATGCGGCAGATCGGCGGCGTCCGGCGAGAGCATGAGCTGAAAATTCGGATCGAAGGTGTCCCAATCGACGCTGCGCAGGTTGCTGAGTTCCGCCTGCAGGGCCACACCGCCGACGTCGAAGGTCAGGCGATCCCCAAGGTCCACTCCCAGGCGGGCCGCGGTCTGCGAATCGGCCGACAATTCCGGCGGTCCGGCGTGCGCTTCGTCCCACCACTCCCCGCGTATTACGCGGTCGCCCTTCGGGATGCCGGCCGACCAGGAAACGTTGGAGGCGCGCTCGATGAAGCGGCGGCCTTCGGGGTTCGGCAAGGGCCACTCTGCGGCGGGGATGCCGTTGATTTCCGTAAGCCGCGCCCTGATGAAGGGCAGCGCTTCGGACAGGTCCGGGACTCTTTCGCCGAGCAGATCGCGCATGCCCGGCCATTCCTCGGGCGCGATATTGATGAAGAAGTAGTTGGGTGCGTCTTCCGGCATGGATTGACGCCAGGCGTCCAGGAGATCGGTGCGCATGAGGCCCAGCAGCAGCACGGCCATCAGGCCGAGGCCGAACCCCGCGACCTGCGCCACGCTCTCTCCACCGCCGCGGCGGATATTGGCCAGGCCGTGCCGCCAGGCCACCCCGCCGGCGCCCCGCACCGCCGACAGCGCCCGAACGAGCAGCCAGCCGAGCAGCATGCCGGCCCCCGCCGTCAGCGTCAGGCCCAGGCTCATCCACAACGCCAGTTCAGCATCGCCGGCCAGAAGCGCGACGATGAGCAGGATGACCGCAATCGGCGCGCCCTGGCGCAGCAGCGGTCCCGGCCCGCGCATGGGCAGGTCCTGCCGAAGAACGCGCAGCGGCGAAGTCCTCGCCAGGCTGCGCAGCCAGGGGACGACGCAGGCGCCGGTGACCGCAATGGCGATCGCCGCGCCGGGCAGCAGGCTGCGCAGGCTGGCCGGAGGCAGGCTCAGGTTGATGACTTCACGCGCGTAGGCCGAAAGCGCGAGGTGGGCGGCGTAGCCGGCAATGCTGCCCATGCCGATACCCAGCGCCGACACGATGAGTACCGGGATCAGGGAACGCCGAAAGACCTGGCCCTGCGTGGCGCCGAGGCATTTCTCCAGCGCCGCGGTCACCAGCCGTCGGCGGGTATAGCTGCGCGCGGCGAGGACCGTGGCGACGGCCGACAGGATCACGCTCACAAGCGCGGCCAGCGCCAGGAAGCTTCCCGCCCGGTCCACGGCGGAAGCGAGGGTCTGACTCGCCTCCTCAAGGTTCTGGATGCGCTCGTCGGAACGCAGGCCGGGCTCCTCGGCCGCGCGGAATTCAAGCACCCGGTCCTTTTGCCCGGCGAACAACTGACGGTAGGAGACCCGGCTGCCCGGGCGCACCACGTCCATCTCGGGAACGTCCGACAGGTTGGCCAGCACCGTCGGGCCGAGCTGCTGAAAGCCGGTTCCGGGATCCGGCCGATAGCGCAACACGCGCGTCGCGCGCAGGTCCCTGGAGCCGACCCGCATGATCGCTCCCACGTCGATGTCCAGTTGTGCAAGCAGGGCAGCGTCCACCCATGCTTCCCCCGGCGGCGGGATGCCTTCCGCGACGCTGTCGGCGCCATAGGGTTCCGCCGAAGTGCGGACCTCGCCGCGCAGCGGATAGTCGCCGGTAACCGCCACCACCGAACTCAAGGCGGTCATTTCATCGGCCACCGCGACCGTGGCGAAGGACCAGGTCTCGGCGCTTTGCAGAGAATAGGCGCCCGCTCGCTCGAGCCGGCCGGGGTCGGGCCGCACCGGGGCGGCGACGGCGAGGTCGGCCGCAAGCACTTCCGCCGCCTGCTGCCGCACGGCCGCGCCTATGCGCTCGGTCAGGAAACTCACCGCGGCGACAGCCGCCACCGAAACGGTGAGCGCCGAGAGCATCACGGTGAATTCGCCGGCGCGGAGTTCGCGCAGCCATCTCCGCCATCGCGTTGAGTGTGCAATGGTCATCGCGGCGGGAACTTTCGCATATACTGCACGCCCGCTCAAGGCAAAGCCGCAAGTTCAGGGGCCCTCGCGCCAAGTGAAAGTCCATTTCCTGCCCTGCCTGGCCGTGGCCGCGCTTACCGCCTGCGCTGCCGAGGACTCGCAAATGTCCGAAGACCAGACACCCGTCGAGCCGCCGGTCGCGGACCGCCGTCCCCACTCCTACAGCCATCACGGCGTCACCATCGAGGACCCCTACCACTGGCTGAGGGACCGGAGTTACCCACAGGTGGACGATCCGGACATCCTGGCGTACCTGGAGGCGGAAAACGCCTACTTCGAGAGCGTGATGGCGCCCCGCGGGGAGCTGGTGGATACCCTGTTCGAGGAAATCAAGGCTCGCCAGAAGACCGACGACGCCGGCGTTCCCTTCAAGGACGGGGACTGGCGCTACCAGTGGCGTTTCGAGGAAGGCGGGCAATACCGCATCTGGCAGCGCTGGCCGGCGGGGGACGCCGAATCGACGGACTCTCCCGGCGCCAACGCCGAAACCCTGTTGAACGAACCGGAGCTGGCGGCCGGGCATGATTACTTCCGCCTCGGCGCGCTGTCGGTCAGCCACGGCGGCGACCTGCTCGCCTACAGCACCGATACCGACGGCTCGGAGCGTTACCGGCTGTTCGTCAAGGACCTGAAGACCGGCGAGTTGCTGGAGGACGCCATCGAGAACACCCTGGGCGGCGCGGTCTGGGCGGCGGACGATTCCGCGTTGCTGTATGTGGTCGTGGACGAGAACTGGCGTCCCTACCAGGTGCGCAGGCATGTGCTGGGCCAGCCCGTGGAAAGCGACTCCGTCGTTTACGAAGAGCACGATCCCGGCTTCTTCGTGCGCCTGTCGGAATCGGCCTCCGAGCATTACATATTGATCCACACCACCGGGCATACGTCGTCCGAGGCCTACGTCATTCCCGCCGATGCAAGCGACGCGGAACCGCTGCCGGTGGCGCCCCGGCGCGCCGACCACGAGTACTTCGTGGACCACCAGGAGGACCGGTTCGTGATCCGTACCAACGACCGGCACAGGAACTTCCGCCTGGTGATCGCTGCCGGCGACGATCCATCCGAGGAAAACTGGACGTCGCTGCTTGAAGGAACCGCGGAGCTCTACATTCGCGGTTTCGACGTTTTTGCCGATTTCGTCGCAGTGGTGGAGCGAACCAACGGCCTGAACGCCATCCGGCTCATCGGCAGGGACGGGACCACGACCCGCGTGGAACTGCCGGAAACCGTCTGCTCTGTGGTCCTGGGCGACAACGCGGAGTACCGGACGGGAACGTTGCGGCTGGAGTACTCGTCCATGATCACGCCACCCACCGTATTCGACTACCGGGTCGATTCAGGCGAGCTCAAGACCCTCAAAGTTCGCGAGATTCCCAGCGGCTACGCGAAGGAGCTATATCTGACCGAACGGCTCATGGCGCCGGCCCGCGACGGCGCTGAGATTCCCGTATCGCTCGTGCGCCGCAAGGACACCCCGGCCGAGGGCGCCGCGCCTTTGTACCTGTACGGATACGGTGCGTACGGGTTTGCCGTTCCGCCCTCATTCTCCACCAGCCGGCTGTCGCTTCTCGACCGGGGCTTCATCTTTGCGATCGCCCACATTCGCGGCGGCGACGATCTCGGCTACCACTGGTACGAAGCCGGCAAGCTGGATCGGCGCGTCAACACCTTCAACGATTTCGTGGACGTGGCGCGCTTTCTGATCGACGCCGGCCACGCAGGGAAAGGCCGCATCGCCATAGCCGGCGGCAGCGCCGGCGGTGAACTCATGGGCGCGGTCGTCAACCAGGCCCCCGAGCTGTGGGGCGCGGTGGCGGCTCACGTGCCGTTCGTTGACGTGCTCAATACCATGCTGGACGAATCCCTGCCGCTTACGCCCACGGAATGGCCGGAGTGGGGCAATCCGATCGAGGACAAGGCCGCGTTCGAGCTCATCCGGTCCTATTCCCCGTACGACCAGTTGGTCGCCCGCGAGTATCCGCCGATGCTGGTGACTGCCGGCCTGAACGATCCGCGGGTGACCTACTGGGAACCGGCCAAGTACGTCGCCAGGCTCAGGCGGCTGAAGACCGGCGACAGCCCGTTGTTGCTGAAGACCAACATGGGCGCCGGGCATGGCGGCAGGTCCGGCCGCTATGACTCCCTCTACGAGGTTGCCGAGGAATACGCTTTCATGCTCTGGTCGCTGGGGCTGGCCGACTAGGGACTGGCGCGGCGCTTGACGCCGGTTTCGCTCAGTATGGTGCTGGAGATTTCCTCGATGGAGCGATGCGTCGTGTCGATGTAGCTGATGCCGTGCTGCCTGAACATTCTCTCGGCGCTGCGCAGTTCGAAACGAACCTGCCTCGATGAGGAATAGCTGCCGTCCGGCCGCCGTTCGCGGCGGATCTGGATCAGGCGGTCCACCGAAATCGTGAGCCCGTACAGCTTTCCGCGGTGCTTGAGCAGTGGCTTGGGCAGCCGGCCCGATTCCATGTCGTCCTCGGTGAGAGGGTAGTTGGCGGCAAAGACGCCGTATTGCAGCGCCAGGTACAGGCAGGTGGGCGTCTTTCCCGACCGGGAAACTCCGGTAAGTATCAGGTCGGCCTCGTCGTAGTGGATGATTCCGTGGCCGTCGTCGGAATCCATTGCGAAGTGGGTTGCGTCAATCCGGGAGTTGTAGCTGGTCGCGTCCGACATCCCGTGCGTTCGCCCCAGTGTGTGCGAGGACTTGACCCCGAGTTCCTCCTCCAGCGGCGCCAGGAATTCCGCGAAATAGTCCAGAACCAGACCCCTGGAGCGCAGCAATGGCGCGCGGTTGGCGTTATGCACGAAACTGGTGAAGACGATCGGCCGGCAGCCCGTGCGTTCGGCTTCCCAGTCGATTCGCCTCGCCACCTGGACCGCCTTCTCGACGCTGTCGATGAACGGAACCGTAATCGGCACGAAGGTGATTCCGTCGAACTGCGTAAGGAGGCTGTGGCCCAGCGTCTCAGCGGTGACGCCGGTGCGGTCGGACACGAAAAATACCGTGCGCTCTGCCATACTACGCTATCGGGTTTGGGGGCGAGCGGGAGTATAGCTTGCGCGAGTACGTAATCGGCCTTTCGGCCATCGGGAAGGACGATCTGGAGCGCGTCGGCGGGAAGAACGCGTCTTTGGGCGAAATGATCGCCCACCTCGAAGAACTGGACATACGCGTTCCCGACGGCTTCGCCACGACATCGGACGCATTCTCGGAATTTCTTTATCAGGACGGGCTGGGCGAGGCCATCCACGGCATGCTGGACGGCCTGGACGTGGAAGATGTGGAGACGCTCGGCCGCACCGGCGCTCATATACGCGAACTGATCGGCAAGGCGCCGCTGCCTGGCGGCCTCGAGCGGTCGGTCCGATCGGCTTTCGAGCGGCTTTGCGATGGCGCGGAGATCGGTGTCGCGGTCCGGTCCTCGGCAACGGCGGAGGACTTGCCCGAAGCGTCATTCGCCGGACAGCAGGACACCCTGCTCAACGTGCGCGGGCCGGACCACGTCGTTGCGGGAATTCGCGAGATTTACGCCTCGCTGTTCAATGACCGGGCCATCGCCTATCGGGTCCACCAGGGATTCGATCACCGCCGGGTTTCGCTTTCGGTGGCCGTCCAGCGCATGGTCCGCAGCGACCTGGCCAGTTCCGGCGTGCTCTTCACGCTGGATACCGAGTCGGGGTTCCGCGACCTGGTGCTGATTTCCTCGAGCTACGGACTGGGCGAAACCGTAGTGCAGGGCGCGGTCAACCCGGACGAGTTTTACGTCTACAAGCCGGGTCTTGCCCGTGGCCGCAAGGCGGTGATCCGGCGCAACCTGGGCAGCAAGGCACTGAAGATGGTCTATTCCGACGGCGACGGCGGGCGCGTTTCCACCGTGGAAGTACCGAGGGAGCAGCGCGACCGGTTTTCGCTCTCCGACGCGGACGCCGAGGAACTGGCCAGGCAGGCGGTGGCGATCGAGCGGCACTACGGCCGGCCCATGGACATCGAGTGGGGCAAGGACGGCGAAGACGGCCATCTTTACATCCTGCAGGCGCGCCCGGAGACGGTGAAGAGCCGGGCGGACCAGACCCTGGTGCGGTTCGAACTCAAGGAGCGTTCAAAGGTGCTGAGCAGCGGGCGCAGCATAGGCCAGCGCGTGGGGGCCGGCGTCGCGAGGATCGTATCCAGCGTGGAGCGGATGAATCTCATTCAGCCCGGGGACGTGCTGGTGGCGGACATGACCGACCCCGACTGGGAGCCGGTCATGAAGCGGGCGGCGGCGATTGTGACCAACCGCGGCGGGCGCACATGCCACGCTGCGATCATTGCCCGCGAACTGGGCATTCCGGCGGTCGTGGGTTGCGGGAACGCGACCAGCGATATTCCGGACGGGACGGAAGTAACGGTTTCCTGCGCCGAAGGCGACGAGGGATTCGTCTACCGGGGCAGGCTGCCTTACGAGGAACGGTCCATGCGGCTGGGCCGACTTCCGGAAATCCCGGTGCGGTTGGCCATGAACGTGGGCAACCCCGATCGCGCTTTTGCCTTCGCGGCCATTCCCAATCACGGTGTGGGCCTTGCCAGGCTGGAATTCATCGTCAACCGGATGATCGGCGTGCATCCCAATGCCATCCTCGAATTCGACCGGCAGGACCCGGATGTGCGGGAACTGATCGTAGAGCAGATGGCGGGTTACGCCGATCCCGTTTCCTTCTACGTGGAGAAATTGGCCGAAGGCATTGCCTGTATCGCCGCGGCCTTTGCTCCCGAGCCGGTCATCGTGCGGCTGTCGGATTTCAAGTCCAACGAGTACGCCAACCTGATCGGCGGCGCGCGCTACGAGCCGGTGGAGGAAAATCCCATGCTCGGCTTTCGCGGCGCCGCGCGCTACGTGGACGAGCATTTCAAACCCTGCTTTGAACTGGAGTGCCGGGCGCTGTTGAAGGTTCGCCGGGACATGGGACTGGAGAACGTCCAGGTGATGGCGCCCTTCGTGCGCACGGTTAAACAGGCGCGCGAAGTGGTCGGGTTGCTGGCCGCGAACGGCCTTGAGCGCGGTGTGGACGGTCTGAAACTCATCATGATGTGCGAGCTGCCCGGCAACGCCCTGCTGGCCGGGCAGTACCTCGAATTCTTCGATGGCATGTCGATCGGCTCCAACGACCTGACCCAGCTCACGCTCGGCCTGGACCGCGACTCGGGACGGATAGCGTCGCTGTTCGACGAGCGGGACGAGGCCGTCAGGCGCCTCCTGGAGATGGCCATCGATGCTTGCCGGGCGCAGGACAAGTACGTGGGCATTTGCGGCCAGGGGCCGTCGGACCATCCGGATCTGGCCCGCTGGCTGGTGGAAAAAGGAATCGACAGCCTTTCGCTGAATCCCGATTCGGTACTGGATACCTGGCTCCACCTGGCCGAGGCGGAGTCTGGGAATGGAAAAGCCTCGCGCTAGAGGCGGCCGCCGTTAAGGCGGCAGATGCGGTCGCAGCGTCCGGCCAGCTTCTGATCGTGGGTAGCGAGCAGCAGCGTGGCGCCGGCCAGCTCGTTCATCTCGAACAGGATGTCGCCGACCCTCCGGCCGGTATCGGCGTCGAGGTTGCCGGTCGGCTCGTCCGCCATGAGCACCTGGGGGCGGGTCACGAAGGCGCGCGCGATGGCGACGCGCTGGCGCTCGCCTCCGGAGAGATGGCGCGGATAGTGGCGCCGCCGTTCGGAAAGTCCGACGCGGCCAAGGGCCTCGTCGGCCGCCTTGCGCGCTCCCCGGCCGCCGTTCAGTTCCAGTGGCAGCATGACGTTCTCGATCGCGGTCAGGGATTCGACCAGGTGGAAGGACTGGAACACGAAACCCAGGTGCTGTCCGCGCAAGCGGGCCCGTCCGTCCTCGTCGAGCCGGGAAAGGTCCTGGCCGCACAGCACGACCCGGCCTTCGGTGGGATGGTCGAGTCCGGCCAGGAGCGCCAGCAGCGTCGTCTTGCCCGCTCCGGACGGACCCATGAGCGCGCAGGACTCGCCACTTTCGAGGCGCAGGTTGATATCCTTGAGAATCTCAAGGTCCCCCTCGGGGCTGGACACGGTCATGCCCAGGTTCTCAGCGCTTAAGACTTCAGTCATTCGTTGCCTTACAGCGGTCGCCTTGTGCCTTGTGTTTGCCGGCGCAGCCGCCAGGGATGCGCCCGTATTGCTGGTTTTAGGCGACAGCTTGAGCGCCGCCTACGGAATGCCCCTGAGCCGGGGCTGGGTAAGTTTACTAGAGCAACGCCTCGGTAATGCGAACCGGCCCTGGCGAGTGGTCAATGCCAGCATCTCCGGCGATACCACCTCGGGCGCCCTGAAACGCCTGCCGAAGCTGCTGGATCTGCATGCGCCGGAAGTGGTGATTATCGAACTGGGCGGGAACGACGGCCTGCAGGGCAAGCCGCTGGACGCTATCGAGTCCAACCTGAGTGGCCTGATCGGCGTTGTACGCGGTGCGGGCGCGCAACCGGCGCTGGTCGGCATGCGGATTCCGCCCAACTACGGCCGCTACTACACCGGTGAGTTCGAACGGCTGTACGAGCAAATTGCGGAAAGGGAGGAGGTTCCTCTGCTGCGGTTCGACCTGGAGGGGCTGGCGAGCACCGAAGGCATGATGCAGGAGGACGGAATTCATCCGGCGCCGGAAGCGCAGGGACGGATGCTGGACTCGCTGTGGCCGGACCTGAACGCCCGGCTGCTCAGCCTGGAGCGGGACCGCCAGTCCCGGGAACAAGGCCCCGGCTCATGAATCAAGCGCCAGGGCCCGGCAACGCCGGCTGGCGTAACGGTCCGTCATTCCCGCGATGTAGTCGGCTACCGCCCGCGCCAGCGCTCCGGCGCCGCACTCCCGGTCCGGCGAATGCCTGCCGGGCATTTGGTCCGGGTGGTTGATGTAGTGGTTGAACAAGGCGTCGACCACGGCGCCTCCCCTCGCGTACTCCTGCTGCATGCGAGGGTGATGGTATAGCCGCTCGGTCAGGAAGCGGGCCAGCTCCCGGTGACGTTTGTCGGCCGGGTCGCTCAAGCCCACCAGCGGCATCGAACGGCTGCGGACCGCATCCGCGTCCTCGGGCATGGCCTCTTTCAGATTGGCGCTGGTGGTCTCGATCAGGTCCGAGACCACCCGGTCGATCATTCCCCGTATGGCTTCCGACGCCAGCGAGCCGCCGTCGGCGGTGGGAAATCTGCCGGCCGCTTCGTCACGGGATTCGCGGAACAGGCGCACGTCCATCAGCTCGCCGGGGTCCAGCAGGCCGCTGCGCAAACCGTCGTCGAGATCGTGATGGTTGTACGCGATCTCGTCGGCCACATTGGCCAGTTGCGCCTCCAGGCTGGGCTGGCTGCGCCGGATAAACCGTTCGCCCAGGTCTCCGAGCGCGCGGGCCTGGCGTCGCGAGCAGCGCTTGAGCAGGCCTTCGCGCGTTTCCCAGCACAGGTTCAGTCCCGGGAACCCCGGGTATCGGTGCTCCAGCATGTCGACAATGCGCAGGGCCTGCAGATTGTGTTCGAAGCCTCCATGGTCGGCCATGCAACGGTTCAGCGCAGTCTGCCCGGCGTGGCCGAACGGCGGATGCCCCAGATCGTGTCCCAGGCAGATCGCTTCCGTTAGATCCTGATTGAGGCGCAGGCAGGCCGCGACGGTGCGCGCGATCTGGGCCACCTCCATCGTGTGCGTAAGCCGCGTGCGGAAGTGATCGCCTTCGCCGGCGACGAACACCTGGGTCTTGTGCATCAGCCGCCGGAAAGCCCGGCAGTGGATGATCCGGTCGCGGTCCCGCTGAAAAGGGCTCCTGTAGGGGTGGCCGGGTTCGGCGTGAACGCGGCCGCGCGTCTGCTCATCGCGGACCGCCCAGGGGGCAAGAGTCGTGTCGCGCCCTCGCCACGCCGCGGCCGTCGTCAAGGCGTGCGTCCCGACAGCACGACGTCCAGCGCATCCATCGAGAAGTCTCCGGTCAGGTGCGCGTCGCCCAGGCCGCGGGGCAGGATCAGCCGGATCCGCCCTCCGGCATTCTTCTTGTCGCCGAGCATCGCCCTCTTGAGGTCTCCGGCGTCCAGATCGCCCGCATTCACCGGCAGCCCCAGACGCGTCAGAAGAGCCTCCAGGCGCCGTTGTTCCCCGCGCTGCAATTTGCCTTCGGCCACCGCCAGCCTGGCGGCCATGCACATTCCGGTGGCCACGGCCTCGCCATGCAGCCAGCGTCCGTAACCTGCCGTGTGCTCGATTGCATGCCCGAAGCTGTGGCCGAAATTCAGCACGGCGCGCCGTCCGCTGCGGTCGTGCTCGTCCTCGCCGACGATCGCGGCCTTGATTTCTATCGAGCGCCGAACCGCATGACGCAGGCAGTCCGGATCGCGAGTCAGCAGCGCGCCAGCATTGTTTTCCAGCCACCCGAGAAACTCCTCGTCGGCAATTGCGCCGTATTTCACGACTTCCGCCAGCCCGGCCTTCAGTTCCCGGTCGGGCAATGTGTCGAGAACGCCGGTGTCGCAGATTACCGCCCGCGGCTGGTGAAAGGCGCCGACCAGGTTCTTGCCCCACTCCGTATTGATGGCGGTCTTTCCGCCTACGGAAGAGTCCACCTGCGCGAGCAGCGTGGTGGGAAGCTGGAGGTAATCCACGCCGCGGTGATAGCAGGCGGCGGCAAAGCCGGTAACGTCGCCCACACAGCCGCCGCCCAGCGAAATCAGCGTGCAGCCGCGATCCAGCCCCAGGCGGGTCATACGGTGCAGGATTCGCTGCCAGTGCCTGATGTCCTTGGCTTCTTCCCCGTCGGGAAGGACCAGGGACTCGAAGCGATCCCCGCCCGCAAGCACGGGCAGGCGATCCAGATACAGGTCCGCGACAGTGCGGCTGGTCACCGCGAGCACGCCCCCGTCCCCGACCCATTCGTCCAGGATTCCGGGACGGGAGAGGAGGCCCTGGCCCACCAGCACGGGGTACGTGCCGGATGCCGCCTGAACTTCTATTCGATCGACGTTCATGCCTGCTTTGACGCGATGCCGCGTTCCTGGTTTTCCTTCAACAACTGCAGGATATCCTGTCCGACCTGCCTGACCCGGCGCCCGGTGGTATCCACGACGTGGCTGGCCACCTCAAGGTACAGCGGGCCGCGTTGCAGCATCAGATCCTTCAGAATGTCACGTTTCGGGCCCGAGGCCAATAGCGGACGATTGCGGATGTCGCGGGTCCGGCGCACCTGCTCGTCCAGGCCGCACTTGAGGTAGACCACGCTGCCGCCGGCCCGCAGTGCTTCGCGGTTGCTCTCGCGGAGAACGGCGCCTCCGCCCGTGGCCAGAACAATGTTCCGCTGTGCGCACAAGTGCTCGAGCGCCTTCTCCTCGCGAGCCCGGAACCCTTCCTCGCCCTCGATTTCGAATATCAGCGCGATGTCCACGCCGGTCTGTTCCTCGATATACCGGTCGCTGTCGGCGAATTGCAAACTGAGGCGCCCGGCCAGCCAGCTTCCGACCGCGGACTTGCCCGATCCCATGGGACCTACCAGAAATATGTTTCGCGACGTTGGCATGGCTTGTGGTCGTCCCGGCGCAGGAGATTGCGGGATTGGCCGCAAATGGTACCCACAAACCGCTTTGCTATTGCTGCGGCTCGATGATTGTCGGTGTTACGAAAACGAGGAGTTCAGTCTCGTTGGAGGAATTGATGCTTGAGCGGAACAGACGTCCGAGCCCGGGAACGGACCCGAGCCAGGGCACGCTGGATTGGGTGTCGGCATTCTCGGTTTCCCGAATTCCACCCAGCACGAGGGTCTGGCCGTCCTGCACCAGAACTTCGGTTTCGATCCGGCGCGTATCGATGGACGGAACGGCGCCCCCGCGCTCGGTGGCGACGATCTTTCCCACGCTGTCCTTGGTTACGAGCAGACGGAGGATGACCCGGCCGTTGGGCGTAATCCGGGGCGTGACCGTGAGCCCCAGCGCGGCGTGCTTGAAATGTGTAGTTGTGGCGCCGCTGGAAGCCGCTTCCTGGTAGGGGATTTCCACGCCCTGGCGGATGCTCGCTTCGCGCTGGTCGGAAGCGAGCACGCGGGGCGCGGATATGAGCCGGCCATGGCCCTCGGCCTGCATCGCCGCCAGTTCGAGGTCCAGCATGTAGTCGGGATGCAGCAGTGCAAGGGAAAACCTTCCGGCGGCCCCCGCAACCGGCAGATTGACGCTGTAGCGGTCGGCGACATCCGCGGCGGTCAATGCTCCTTGCCCGCCCTCGGGGTTTTCCAGCGTTTCGGCGATGCGGCTGGTGGCTTCCCCGGTTCCGGAAAGCACGAGCGAGCGGCCCTCGCCGCGGCGGTCCGCCGCCGTAACGCCCCAGCGCAAGCCCAGGTTGCGTCCGTAATTCCGGTTGGCGACCACCACGCGCGACTCGATCAGCACCTGCCTGGCTGGCAGGTCCAGTTCGGCCAGCAATTGCGCCAGCTTCTCCAGGCGGTGCGGAGTATCGTGAGCGATCAGGCTATTGGTCCGCTCGTCCACCTGTATCGTCCCCCGTTCCGAAAGCAGCGTAAACTGACCGCCGGCGATCACGGTGGCCAGTTCGGAGGCCGCGGCGTAATTCACCCTGAACTGGCGCAACTGCAACGTCGCCAGGGATTCCTGCGCACGCTCGGCATCGCGGCGGGCGGAGTCCCGCGCGAGGAACTCTTCGGGGGTGGCCACCACCCAGACGCCGCGGTTCATGCGCGCCTTCAGCCCCCGGGTGTCAAGTACCAGCGCGAGCGCGTCGTCATGGGCCATATCGGCGATTTCCAGGGTGATGTTGCCCGTCACGGAATCGGACACCAGCATTTGCATTTCTCCGGCCTCCGCCAGAAGCTGCAGGGCGGCGCGGACGGGCAGTTCCCTGAAGCTCAGGGATATGCGCCCGGCTTCGTCCGCCTGCGAGAGACCGGCGCAGGCGATCGACAAGACCGCAAGCAGCCCGTGGCCGGCGGCGCGCCACCGGCGCGTTGCTCCCCGCTGCATTCGCCCGCGCCCGGTCATGGCGTGTCCGGTTGCAGACGCGGCCGGCCCTCGGGGTCGTCCACGATCCGGTAACGTCGGTCGCCCACCCGTATGAAGCCGCTTTCCCGTAGCGGCTCCCGCTCTTGCCCGCCGACGTCCGCAGCGAGGTCGCCGTTCTCCCGTGGCAGCGCGCCGAAGGGAGAGGGGAGGCCCACACTCGTGGGCGGTGCTTGCGGCCCTGTCGTCTCGCCCGCGCCGATGTCGGGAAGCCAGTCGGCGCTTCTCGCTTCGGCAAAGTAGGCCAGCAGACGCGCGTCGGCGCGCAAGCGGCTATTGTCCGGACTGCCGTCCGATTCGATCGTGAACTCGACCAGTTCACGCAGTTCTCCGGCCGTGAGAACATGGCCGATGGCGCCGATGATCTGTCCGTATTCGCCGGCCAACTGCATTTCCGCGCCGAGGTGCGGGAACCGGCGGGACAATTCACCAGGCGGCTCCCAGGGCCGTACTTCCTCCACGGGCGACCCGGCCCAGGCAGCCGCAAGCGACACCGCCAGGTCCACAGACCCGGCGCCGCGCGGTATCCTGACCCCTGTTTGCCGAAGCTGCTCTTCGAGTTGTTCCAGTTCCATGCGCAGCAGTTGCGATCGCCGCTGCGCACGGCGCGCTTCCTGCAACCTTTCTTCCAGATCGGGAAGAGTCTCCGCAGTCCCGGACAACTGCGGCAGCAGCTTCCCCCGTACGCGGACCTGAAGCCCGACTGCCGTTATCAGTATCAGGAGGGAGCACGCCAGCGTGACGCTTACCCGCCTGCTCCACTGGCCCGGCTTTCCGGGCTCCACGTTGCGCAGTTCATCAAGCAGCGTCATTCCGCGAACACTCCCGTAAGCGCGAATTCGCGTGCCTGGCCCGATTCGCTGCGTAAATGTTCAATGCGGGATTCCGATACGGTGGGCATGGCCCGGATCGTTTGAAGCAGTTGCGCCGCCGGTTCCAGGTTGCCGGCCACGCCCTGCAATTCCCAAACCGTTCCTTTGATCGAGAGCCGCGTCAGGCGCAATTCGGGAGGGACCGCTTCGGGCAATTCCTCCAGCCAGGCCCGCACGGCCCGGTTGTGGCGACGGACTCGCTGCATTTCGGTCAGCACTGCGCCCATGTCGGCATTTCTTGCCTGCAGGTTTCGCTGTTCGGCGGCGGTTCCCCGGTGAACGGCGATGGCGGCCTGCAATTGCGCCGCCCGGCGCTCGACTTCGCGCAATTTCCGGGCGAAATGGAACTCGGTTGCGGCCACGACCGCCATTCCGGCGACAAGCCCGCAGAGCAGGGCGGTCCAGGCGTCGCGCCGCCGCGTCCTTTGCATCCGGTCGCGCCAGGGAAGCAGGTTCAGCGAACGCATCGCCCTTTCTACGCTCAGGGTAGCCATGCTTGCCGCTCAGGCGTGATCATTTAGCGCCAGGGCATACGCCCCGAACAATGCGGGCGCGAATTCCTTCGCGCCGTCGCCGGTGCCGCAAACCGGGGGCCCAATTGCTTCAACGGGCAGGTCCAGTTCCTCGCTCAGGGCGGTGCATGCGCCGTGAAGCAAGGCGGCGCCGCCCCAGAGAAGCATCCTCCGGGGCGGCGCGGTGTTTGGTCGCGCAGCCTGATGCAGTTGCATCGCGCGCGCGGCATGCCGGGCGAGGTCCTTGAGGAACGACTCCCTGATCCGGGCGGCGCTCCCGCCGGGCAGGGCGCATTCCGCAAGCGCCTTGTGCGTGTCGCTGTCCGACAGCCCGTAGGCGCTGCTCAGGCGGCCGGCCAATTGAGCGCAGCCGAAGGGCTGGCTGTGCTGAAAGACGGACTCGCCTCCCGAGTGGACCGTCAGGCGCAATTGCCGGTGGCCTCCGTCAAGGACCGCCAGCGGCGCATCCCGGCCGGCCATCGCCGCAATCGCGGCCTGGACCGCGAACGTCGTGACGTCCACTGCGGCGACGGACATGCCGGCCTGCGCGACTGCCCGGCACAGCGCGTCTACGGTTGCCGAGCGCGCGATCGCCATCCGGAAACCCTGCGTCTGTCGGCCTGCCGTTTCCGCCACGTAATCGAAGGCGGCCTCGCCGAGAGGAAAGGGTGCGGCCTGGCCGGCCTGCAGGCGTGCCTGCTCTTCCGCTTCCGCGGGCGGAAGGTCTTTCGGCAGGTTGAAGCGGTGCACGATGACGTCGGCGTCATCGAGACCGACCACGGCCCGCCGGGCGCGCGGGGCGGTCCTGCGCAGGGCGTCCTTTATCACGCCTGCATGGGAATCGTGCGAGGAGTCCTCCGCGTGCGAGCGAAGCGAGAGGGCGCAGGATCGTATGGCCCCCCGGCTGAGTTCGACCACCTTGACCGCGCCCGCGCCGATGTCCAGCCCCAGCACTGCACGTGTTGGCCGCAATCCCTGCATGGTCGCCTGATGTATTGAAACCGTCCGGGTCGAGGGAGATTCGTGCGGGCTGCCTATAATGGACAGTCGAGTCCCGCACAGCCTGGAACGTATCCTGTGATTACGCGGCTTCTACAGTCCAGATCGTTTATCAACGCATTCGTGAAGATATGCGTCCTGGGCGCATCGGGCGCCATCATGGGACTGATTGCGCTGGGCATGCTGATCGCCGGCGCGTATTTCTACCTCGCCCCGGGCCTGCCAAGCGTGGAGAGCATCCGCGAGGTGCCGCTGGAGATTCCCCTGCAGGCGAACACCCGGGACGGACGGATGATCGGCGAAGTCGGCGAGAGGTTCAGGACTCCGGTTGACCTTGAGGATGTGCCGGATCTGCTCTGGCAGGCCTTTATCGCCGCCGAGGACGACCGCTTCTTTGAGCATCCGGGCTACGACTACCAAGGCCTGGCGCGCGCCGCCCTGAACATGATCCTTACGCAATCCCGCAGCCAGGGGGGCAGCACCATTACCCAGTTGCTCGCCCGCGAGTACAACTACGTGGGGCGTGAACGCACGTTCGTCCGCAAGGCCAGGGAGCTGTTCCTTGCCCGGCGGCTTGAGCGCGAACTGAGCAAGGAAGAGATACTCGAGCTGTATCTCAACAAGGCTTTCCTCGGCCAACGCGCCTATGGCGTAGCGGCCGCCGCCCAGGTGTATTTCGGCAAGAACCTCGATGAGCTGAATATTGCCGAGACAGCCACGCTCGCAGCATTGCCCAAGGCGCCGTCGGCCATCAATCCGGTAAGGAACCCTCGCCGCGCCACGACTCGACGGGCGTATGTCCTGCGCAGGCTCAGGGAACTGGACTTCATTTCGGAAGCGGAGCGAAGGGAGGCCCTGGCGGTGCCCATGGAGTCCAATCGTCACGGCCCGCGCCAGGAGGTCGGGGCCCCCTGGGTCCTGGAGATGGTGCGCAAGGAAGCGATTGCCCGCTATGGAATGGAAGCGCTGACCGGCGGATACCGGGTAACGACCACGATCGATGCCCGCATGCAGGCCGCGGCCGAACGGGCCGTGCGCCGCGGTTTGCGGGAGTACGATCGCCGGCACGGATACCGTGGCCCGGTGCAGGCCGATCTGCTGCGCGATCTGCGGGCCGAGGGGCTGCGGACGGACGCGGAACTGCTGGAATACCTGGATTCCCTGCCGCAGGTCGCGGATGCGCGGCCCGCTCTTGTGATGTCCTTCGGCGAGGCAGGCGAGGTCGAGGTCCTGGTCCAGGGTGCGGCCCGCGCCGAGCTGCCGTGGGAGCGGGTGCGCCGTCGGCCCTACGTCTCGGAGAATGAAGTCGGCCCGCAGCCCGACGGGCCCGCGGACATGTTTGCCGTGGGAGACCTGATACTGGTTCGCAATGCCGACGAAGGGGGCCTGGAGCTGACCCAGCGGCCGGAAGTCCAGGGCGCCCTGGTGGCCATCAATCCGCACGATGGCGGAATCGTGGCGCTTGTTGGCGGCTACGACTTCCGCCACAGCAAGTTCAATCGGGCCGTGGACGCCCTGCGTCAGCCCGGCTCCGTGTTCAAGCCGTTCATTTACTCGGCCGCTCTGGATCACGGACTGACCGCCGCCACGGTCGTGAACGACGCCCCCGTGGTCATACAGGACCCCACTTCCGAGACGGTTTGGCGCCCCAAGAACAATTCGGGAAGTTTCAACGGCCCTACCCGTTTGCGCGAAGCTCTCGTGCGTTCGATGAACCTCGTGTCGGTTCGCGTTCTCCAACGCGTGGGCCTGAGCGACACCATCGGCCACATCGGCGCTTTCGGCCTGCCGGATTCCTCGCTGCCGGAAAGCTATTCCCTGGCGCTGGGCTCCGGCGGCGTCCCTCCACTTGAAATTGCCCGCGGCTACGCTGTTCTGGCCAATGGCGGATATCGCGTCGAGCCCTGGCTGATCGAGCGCGTGGAGCAGGACGGCCTTCGCTACCAGGCCGATGCGGCCGTTGCCTGCCGATTCTGTGAATTGAAGGCGGAACACGTGGGTACAGGGTCGGCCGGCGCCGCCGAGTGGCTGAACGGTGGCGAACCGCGTATGCCGACCCGCCTGGCGTATACGTTTGCCCGGGTCGATCGGCTTGCGGCGCTTTACCCCGTCGCCGAGGACTCTTTCGATCCCTACGAATCGGTGGCCCAGATGCAGGCGGCGATCCTGCAGCGCAATCCGGACGTGTCCGACAGGCCCGAACTGTTCGCGGACCAGAAACTGGCCCCGCGCGTGGTGAGCGCCGAGAACGCCTACATCGTCTACGACATGATGCGCGATGTGGTTCTGCGCGGTACCGGCAGAAGGGCGCGTGCGCTTGAGCGGCAGGACCTGGCCGGAAAGACCGGCACGTCGAACGACAACCGGGACGCCTGGTTCAGCGGCTTCAACGGGGACCTGCTGGCGACCGTGTGGGTGGGCTTCGACCAGGAACGGTCGCTGGGACGCTTCGAGGAAGGCGGGCGTACTGCCTTGCCGATCTGGATCTACTTCATGGAGGAGGCGCTGGAAGGGGCGCCCGAAGCACCCCTGCCGCGCCCGCGGCGTATCGTTTCCGCCCGGGTTTCGCCCGAGACCGGTTTGCTGGCGCCGCCGGGAGAGGCCGATGCGATCTTTGAACTGTTCAGGGAGAATGCCCTTCCCGGCGCTTCGAGGGGAACATCATCCACCGACGCCGACGAAGAAGAAGAGGAACTCTTCTAAGCCTTCAGCGTTCCTCCAATGGAGCGTAGCTACGCGCCGTGGGCCCGAGATAAAGCTGGCGGGGCCGGCCGATCCGGGACTCGGAGTCCCCGTGCATTTCGCACCAGTGCGCCGCCCAGCCCGCGGTCCTGCCGATCGCGAACATGGGCGTAAACATGGTCGCCGGCAGCCCCAGCGCGCGGTAGATGATGCCGGAATAAAAATCCACGTTGGGATACAGGCGCCGGTCCTTGAAGTAGCTGTCGCTCAGGGCGATCTCCTCCAGTTGCCGCGCCAGCGTGAACAGCCGCCCCTTGCCGGTCTTGAGCTCCTGCAGCACTTCATGGCAGATGCCCCGGATGATGGTCGCGCGCGGGTCGAAATTCTTGTAGACCCGGTGGCCGAAGCCCATCAGTCGGAAAGAATCTCCCGGGTTCTTGGCCTTTGCTACGTATTCCCCGATATTCTCCGGGGTGCCGATCTCTTCCAGCATCTGGATAACGGCCTCGTTGGCGCCGCCGTGCGCGGGACCCCACAGCGCTATGCACCCGGCGGCGAGCGCCGAGAACGGATTGACCCCGGAACTCCCGGCCATGCGCACGGTGGAGGTCGAGCAGTTCTGCTCGTGGTCCGCATGGAGCACCAGCAGCGTGTCGAGCGCCCTGGCCGCCACAGGATTGGGCTCTTCGCCGAACATCATGTAGAGCAGGTTGGCGGCGTAGCCGAGATCCTTGCGCGGCGCTATGGCCGGCTCGCCGATTGCGTTCCGGTAGGCCGCCGCCGCCACGGTCGCGATATTGGCGATTGCCCGGTGGCTGAAGCGCTGCCTGTGATTGGCGTCGCCCGGGTTGGCGCACTCGGGATATACGGCCGGCATCACCGACAGCGCGACCGTCAGGGTGCTCATCGGATGGGCGCCGGCGGGCATCGCGGCGATCGCATCGAGCACTTCCGGGGCGCAGTCCCGCAGGTTTGCCAATTCCTCCGAAAACGAAGCCAGTTCCCTCTGCGACGGCAATTCTCCGTTCAGGAGCAGCCAGGACACCTCAGTGAAGTTGCTGTGCTGCGCCAGGTCGTCCGCGGCGTAACCGCGATACATGAGCACGCCCTTTTCGCCGTCGACGTACGTGATCCGGCTGGTGCAACTGGCGGTGGACGCGAAACCCGGGTCGTAACTGTAGGCGCCGGTCGCCGGTGGGACGGCTTTCAGTTCCAGCGCGTCGGCGCCGAGCACGCCCGCACGGCGTGGAAGGGACACGGAGTGCCCGTCGCGGCTTACAAGTCTGTCGCCCGAATCGGTCATGCAACTGCCTTGTTCCAACCCGGCAGGACGGATGGCGCAGGCGTCACGAAACCGGCTCTCCGAACACCGGGATTGGCGCTCCGTTGGGGGGTGACGCCAGCCTAGGAAAGACGCGGCCCAGAATCTGGGCGTTCGCGCCACAAACCGATATTATAGCCCAGCCGCCCGATTGGCGAAAAACCAGCTTGTATGAAGGGTTTAAGCGGACTTTCCTGAACCGTACCGGCGGCGGAACTTCTCGATCTGACCGGCCGATTCCATGATTCTCTGCGAACCGGTAAAGAACGGGTGGCAGGCAGAACATACTTCCACCCGAATGTCCTCACTCAAGGTCGAGCGAGTGACCAGTTCCCGGCCACAACTGCAAGTGACCTTGATCTCGTTGTACTTTGGATGTATTCCGGACTTCACGGATTGCGGCCCCGGCCGACGGCACGAGCGGGGTGGAAGCATAACCGAATAGCGGCCCGTCTTCAATCCGGCCGGACCTGCCGGAGGAGCGCGCATCATCGCGCCATTGCTGCGCTATGGTATGTTTATTTTCCTGCATCGAATTGAATAAGACCGCGAAACGCAAGGCCCGCAGCGCAAGGCGAACTTGAGGAATGAACAGAGAATCCGAACAAATCCGGCAGGCGCCGATTGAGGTTCCGGCCCATCTGGGCAGCCTCGAGGCGGTCAGGCATGAAGTGCTGGGCTCACTTCTGACGGGCTGTCCGCCGGCAGGCGTTTCGCAAGCCATATTCGCCCTGGGCTGTTTCTGGGGAGCGGAGCGCAGGTTCTGGCAAACGCAGGGCGTGCACGGCACGGCCGTGGGATACACCGGCGGACATCAGGCCGATCCGGACTACTATTCCGTTTGCTCCGGGGTTACCGGTCACACCGAAGCCGTGCTGGTGAGCTACGACGTGTCCTCGGTCAGCTACGAGGCGCTCCTCGCCGTGTTCTGGGAAGCGCATGACCCAACCCAGGGAATGCGCCAGGGCAACGATATCGGCACCCAGTACCGTTCCGGCATCTATACCCTCGGCGCCGACCAGCAGGGCCTGGCGCTGGCGAGCCGGGAGGCCTACGGAAACGCGCTCCGGGCGTCGGGTTTCGGTCCGATTACCACGGAGATTGGCCCCGCGGGCGTGTTCTATCTTGCCGAGGAATACCATCAGCAGTACCTGGCCAAGAATCCCGGGGGCTATTGCGGTCTTGGCGGAACCGGCGTGGCATGCGAACTCGGATCCGGTTTGCTTGAGAGGGCGGCGTTGGCGGAATGATCATGAAGCCCCTGGCATTGATCTTCATCCTGGTGCTGGGCGTCCCGTCGGCTTTCGCTTCGGGGGTGGCGCCCGACGCCTCCACGGAAAGGAACCAGGTGTGGCTGGCCGAGCAGCGCCGCATGAATCAGCGCTTCGTGGAATTATTCAGGGAGCGGCGTTACGAGGAAGGCGAAGAACTTGCCCAGTCCCTGCTGCTCAGGGCCGAGGAGAACTACGGCTACGATGCCACCGAGTTGCTTGCGCCGCTCATCAACCTGGCGACGGTGCAGCGTGTGCAGGGGCGCTACAGCGATGCGCTTTTTCACTACGAGCGGCATATCGCGATCGCTGGACGCAGGCTGGGCTACGACGCACTCGAACTTCTCAACCCGCTGCATGGAATAGCACGGACACACATTCGAATGGGCGATTACGAGGCCGCGATCGAACCGCTTGCCCGCGCATTACGGATTACGCATGCCAATTCCGGCATCTACAGTCTGGAGCAGGGCGCGACGCGCGACCTCCTGAGTGACCTGGCGCTGGCCGAAGGCGACCTGGAGCAGGCAAATCTGCACCAGCGCGTCCAGGTCCGGGCGCACGAGCGGCGCTACGGCCCGGGCGATCTGCGCACGGTGCCGGCTCTCTACAAGCTGGGCGAGTGGTATGAACGCACGCGCCAGACGGCACTCCAGCGCCGTGCCTATGCGGCGGCCGACCGCATCATCCAGTCGGCGAGCGGCGAGGGCAGCCTGGAGCGGGTGCAGGCGCTTCGCGGGCAAGCCAGCAGTTTCCTGAGGGAGTCACGGCGCGAAAAGGCCGAAGAGTTCTTCAGGAGAGCCTTGAGCATCGTTCGCGCCCACCCGATTCAGGACATTCTGCAGCAGGCCAGGCTGCTGATCGACATCGGAGACACGCACACGATCTTCAATCGCCTGCCCAACGCGCGGGAGACCTACCGGGAGGCCTGGGAGCTGTTGAGCGCGGATGACGAGGCGCTGGATTTGCGTGCAGAACTCCTGCAAAACCCTGTGATCCCGCTCCGCAGCGCAAGACTTCCCGTGCAAGTGCCCCGCGAAATGTCCAACTCGTCAAGATACGAATCCCAACCGCGGGCGGGGTCCGTTGTGCTGCAGTTGACGATCGAGCAGGATGGGACCGTTTCGGGGGCGCAGGTCATGGAATCCGAACCCTCCGGCATGATCGACGATCTCGTGGTTGCCCTGATCAAGGGCGCCAAGTTCCGCCCCCAGATGCGGGACGGCGAGCCCGTGCGCGCGGAGGAGGTCCTCTACCGGCATCGCTTCCGCTGGTACAAGCGGCGCGACCCGGAACCTGACGAGGGTATGCCCGCGCCGTCGGAGCCGGTGGATGAGGAACGGCCGCTTGAAGTTCCGGGCGCGGCCGAAACGTAGCCTTTTCGGCGTTTCCTCGCCCTTCGTTCGTCCCCCTCCTCTTGGGAGACGCCATCCTGGCTCGATTCTCGCTGTCCTGCTCCAACGCTCCCAAGAGAAGGGGGACGAACGAAGGGCTTTAGCTGGCGCCGCCCGGGCTGTTCGGCCCGTCGGCAGCTTTAGTTGGCTGCCTTCTGCTGAGCGAAGGCGGCCTTTCCTTCGGCGATAGTATCGAGCACCAGGCGTGATTGTCCGCCCACAGCTCGGGCGAGTTCCTCCGGCACATGGTCCACCGCGGCCGCCCACTGGTCGCGTTCGGCCCGTTCCGGCCAGCGTGGCGTAATGCCGAAGCTCTGCGCGTTTTCAAGATCGCGCTGTGCTTCCTCCCGCGTGCCCCTGCGGGTTTCGGCGATGCTGGGGTAGGCGTGGGCGATGATCTCGCGGTCCGCATCCGCCAGTCCGTCCCACCAGACTTTGTCCGCCAGGATGAACGACATGCCGAAGCAGTGCGCGGTGAGCGTAACGTGCGACGCCTCGCCCGAAGTTCCGGTTCGCACATACAGGGTCAGGGAATTTTCGCCTGCCTCGATCAGCCCGGTTTGCAGCGAGGGTACGATTTCTCCAAAGCCCAGCGGTATGACGTCCGCGCCCAGCGCTTCGCCAAACAGTCGCGAGGCGTCGCTCGCCGAAACGCGGAAACGGCGCCCCCGCATGTCGGCCGGCGACAGCACCGGCGTGACCGAGTAGATGTGGTGGAAACCGATTTCGCTCCAGGACACCAGGTGCAAGTCCTGTACCGCCAGCAGCGACGAAAACACGTCGGTCAGGAAGTGGTCATAAACAAAATCCGCTTCTTCCTCGGATTCGAACAGAAACGGCGCGTACAGCATTGCGGCTTCCGGCACCAGCGTGGAGGTCATCGTCGCCGACAGGTTGCCGATCTGCACCCGGCCGCGCCGCAGCCCGGCCGCAATCTGCTCCTCGGAAAATTGCCCATGCACCAGCATGCGGACCCTGAACCGTCCCTGAGTGCCTTCCTCCACCTTGCGCTGGAACGTGAACCAGTGCGTTTCGCCGATCGTGTTCGGAAATGCCGTGCCGGCCGCCGTGATTTCCGTAACTTCGGCCGCTTCGTCCGCTTCCCGCGGCGCGTCGGCGGGCGGCCCGCAACCCGCGGCGACAGCCAGCGCCGCGCAGCAAGCAAGAAGCAGGCCCCGCATCATGCCCTTTGCCGCCGCATCAGCACGTACACGCACACCACCGCGATTGCGCATAGCACCATCATTACGGTGAAGCCGGCGGTGAACGATGCGAATTCGTCGGCGGACCAGGCCAGGAAAACCCCGCCGATGGAGCCCGCTAGGGAGTCGATCAGGAGGAAGATGCCCAGGTAAACGCCGTAGTTGCGCCCGGCGTAGTACTCGGCGATCATCAGTTGAATCATCGTGAACGCACCGGCGTATCCCACGCCATAAACGATGGCGTAGGCGAGCGGCCAGGTCACGTCGCCGGGGACCGCCAGGAACAGCAGCGCCAGGCCGAGGGCAAGGTTCAGCACGCTGGCCATCATGACCTTCAGCTTGTCGAATTTGTCGGCCAGGTAGCCGAACAGCACCTTGCCGACGATGGCGGCGAAAAAGAAACTGCTGTAAATCCCCGTGGTGCTGGTGTCGTCCAGCAGCATTTCCTGGCGGAAGAAAAGCGCCTGGTTGTTGAGCATGGCCACGATGCAGAACCAGAGCGTGCCGGTGGCAAAAGCCAGCAGGTAGAAGAGCGGCGAGCGCAGAAGGTTCATCAGCACCTTGTCGAACCGGTCGGGCCTGGGTCTGACCTCCGGTTCGGGATCGGCTACACCGTCCGCGGCCAGTCCCTTGTCCCTCGGATAATTGCTGACCATAAACAGCGTCGGCAGGACCATCATCGCGCCGCCCAGCACGGCGAGCACCCACACCGCCAGCCGCCAATCGGGCAGGAAGTAATTGACCAGCCAGGGGAAGGCCGCGCCGCCCAGGCTGGAGGCCATCATCAGAATTCCGAACGCCAGTCCGCGATAGCGCACGAACCAGCGCGACAGCAGCATCAGGCTGGGGCTTAGTCCGGCCAGCGAGAGCGAGAACGCAAACAGCACGTAGAGCGCCATTAGCTGCCAAAGTTCCGCCACCATCGGGAACAGGGCCAGCACAACGGTTATTCCCACGGTGCCGATCAGCATCAGGCGTCGTATGGAGTAACGGTCCAGCAGCCATCCGGCCACCGGATTCAGGAACGCGACGAGCGCGAAGAACATGTTCGCAGGCCGCGTGACCTGCTCGTTGGTCCAGCCGAATTCGGTCGCCAGGTTAGGGAAGATTCGCGGCATCGTGTTGAGGAGGATGCCGTTGGAGGCGGCGTAGATCAGAAACAACCCGACGAGCACCCACCAGCCGTAGAAGATCCGGCCGCGCAAAGAAACTTCCTGCATTGTTATCCTCCCCGTAACAGCCGGCCCTTCAGGGGCGACCACCAAAAGCGCAAGCCCAGCAAGAGGGCGAGAATGGCGCAATATACCAGCGGCTCGATCGTGTCGGCCTTGACCTGCCAGTAGAAATGCCAGCAGGCCAGGATAGCGGCCGGGTAAATCAGTCGGTGCAACCGGTTCCAGCGCCGGCCCAGTCGCCGCTGCCAGCCCCGGGTGGAGGTGATCGCCAGAGGGATCAGCAACAGCACCGCGCCCATGCCCACGGTGATGAAGGTCCGCTTGAGCAGGTCCTCGCCCAGGTGGGCGAAATCGAGCTGCAGATCAAGGAGGAAATAGGCCAGCGGGTGCAGCGTGCAGTAGAAGAAGGCAAACAGGCCCAGCATCCGGCGGAAGCGGTACAGCCGCGGCTTCTTCAGCAAACGCGCCGCGGGCGTAACGCACAGCGTCACCAGCAACAGCCGCAGCGCCCATAGGCCGAGTTCGTCCTGAATTTCCTCGGCGGGATTCGCGCCCAGTCCCGGTTCGACCACTCCGGCTATGCGCAGCACAAGCCAGGTCACGGGCAGCAGGCAGGCGGCGAACAGCAGCGGCTTGTACACCCGCACATTCATCGATCAATCACGCTTTTCCTTGTCCCCTGCCACCGGGGGACGCATAAATCCATCCATGGAGCTCTGTTCCGCCATCCTTGGCTCACAAGCCCCCGGAGGCAGGGGACAAGGAAAAGCTCGGCATCGAAAAAGCGAGGTTGGGTCAGTAATTGCGGCGCAGGTCCAGACCGGAATACAGGTGGGCCACCTGCTCGCCGTATCCGTTGAACATCTGCGTCGGGATGCGGCGCGCGAACAGCCCGGAAAAACCGGAGCCGATCTGCCGCTCGGTTGCCTGGCTCCAGCGGGGATGGTCCACTTCCGGATTGACGTTGGCGTAGAAGCCGTATTCCTGCGGGGCGGCGATGTTCCAACTGGTGGGCGGTCGCCGTTCCTGCAGGCGGATGCTCACGATCGACTTGATGCCCTTGAAACCGTACTTCCACGGTGCGATCAGCCGCAGCGGGGCGCCGTTCTGGTTGGGCAGCGTGACCCCGTATACGCCCACCGTCAGCAAAGTCAACGGATTGGTCGCCTCTTCGATCGTCAGGCCCTCCACGTACGGCCAGCGGAGAACGCGACGCCGCTGTCCCGGCATTTCGTCGGGACGTAAAACCGTCTGGAACGCGACATATTTCGCGCGGGACGTCGGGCGGAAGCGCTTGAGCACTTCGCCCAGCGGCACGCCCACCCACGGGATGATCATCGACCAGGCTTCGACGCAACGCATGCGGTAGACCCGCTCTTCAAGTCCGATGCCCGAAAGCAGGCCCTCGACATCGAACTCTCCGGTCACTTCCGCTTCGCCTTCCACCCGAACGGTCCACGGCTGGGGCTGGAAATCTCCCGAGTTACGGTGCGGGTCGTCCTTGCCGGTCCCGAACTCGTAGTAATTGTTGTAGGTGGTGATGTCCTCGTAGCTGTTGGGCGGCTCGTCGGTGCTGAAGGGGCCGGACGTTACGCCCGGCAATTCCTTCTGACCGGTGCCGGCCGCGAGATTGGCGGGCGCCGCGCGGGCCGTGCCCACCAAGCCTGCCGCGGCGAGGCCGGCGATGACGGAACGGCGATTGAGGTAGGTGCTTTCGGAGGTTATTTCCGAGGATGGAATATCGGTCTTATTGCGTATCAACATCCCACAATACTAACGCAGGAAATGGCCTCCTGCGCTTGCGCTGCTGCCGGCATCTCCCGTCCGGAAGACGCATGAACCCGTCCATGGGGCTTTGTTCCGCCATCCCTGGCTCACAAACTCCCGGACGGGAGATGCCGGCAGCAGCGCCCACCCAGCCAACCCCGTTCTCGTGGAGTTTGTAAGCCGGGGAAAAGGGATTAGCGGCTGTAGCCGCGCTCTTCGTGCTGGGTGAGATCCAGACCCTCGATTTCGTCCTCTTCGCTCACGCGCAGCGGCGTGATGAGTCCGACGACCTTGAGGATGACCCAGGTGGCCACCGCGGTCCATGCGAATGTCGCCACCAGGCCTATCGCCTGGACGCCGAGTTGCGAACCCAGATTCATGCCCTCCGCATAGCCGGCGCCGCCCAGGTTGGCATTGACGAACACGGCGCAGAGCAGCAGTCCCAGGGACCCGCCCACACCGTGGACCGGGAACACGTCCAGCGAATCGTCGATCACCAGCACCCGCTTGATGATGCGCGTCGCATAGAAGCACACGACGCCCGCGGCCAGGCCGATGATCATGGCGCCGATCGGGCCGACGAAGCCGGAGGCCGGCGTGATCGTGCCCAGCCCCGCGACCATGCCGGTCACGACGCCCAGCACGCTGGGCTTGCCGAACTTGATCCACTCCATCGCCATCCAGCCCATGGCGCCGGCCGATGCGCCGATATGGGTCACGAGCAGGGCCATCGCCGCGGCGCCGTCCGCAGCCAGCGCGCTGCCTCCGTTGAATCCGAACCAGCCGACCCAGAGCATGCCGGCACCGGCTACCGTGAGCGGCAGACTATGCGGCGGCATCGGCTTTTGCGGAAAGCCTGTTCGCGAGCCCAGCACCATGGCGGCAACCAGCGCTCCGACGCCCGCGGTCAGATGCACGACCGCGCCGCCGGCGAAGTCCAGGAATCCCATGTCGGCCAGCCAGCCGCCACCCCAGACCCAGTGACAGATCGGGGCATAGACGAGCAGCGACCAGAGTATCGAGAACAGCACCATTGCGGAAAACTGCATGCGCTCGGCGAATCCGCCCACTATCAGGGCGCAGGTGATGATCGCAAAGGTGAGCTGGAAAGCGATGAAGATCGTTTCAGGCGCGGTGCCGCTGAGCGAATCAACGGTCACTCCGGCCAGAAACGCGCTGCCGAAGCCGCCCACCCACTGATTCATGGCGCCGCCGTCGCTGAACGCCAGGCTGTATTGCACGATGACCCAAAGGAACGTGACGATCCCGGCGATCGTGAAGCATTGCATCAGCACCGACAACACGTTGCGACGGCCCACCAGACCGCCGTAGAACAACGCCAGCCCCGGCAGCGTCATGAACAGGACCAGGGCCGTGGAAGTCAGCAACCATGCGGTGTCTGCCTTGTCCAGCGTGTCGGCGCTCGCCACGCCCGACACCAGCAACCCGGCCACAGCGATCAATATCGCTCTCTTCATAGAAAATTCCTCTTTTGAAGGGACGCCGGCTACCCGCCGGGGCCCCGATAAGCTACGCCCGCTACAGCGCCGAGTCACCGCTCTCCCCGGTGCGGACCCGGAAGGCCTCCTCAAGATCCATCACGAAGACTTTGCCGTCTCCGACCTTGCCGGTCTTTCCGGAGTCCATGATGGCCTCCACCACCCGCTCGGCCAATTCGTCGGTACACGCAACCTCGATCTTGGTCTTGGGGATGAAGTCCACCATGTATTCGGCGCCCCGATACAGCTCCGTATGGCCACGTTGTCGCCCGAAGCCCTGCACCTCGGAGACGGTCATGCCGTTGATTCCAAGGTCGGACAAGGTGTTGCGTACATGATCCAGCCTGAACGGCTTGATGATGGCCATTACTAGTTTCATTGAAGCCTTCCTTGCGGCTTGGCGCGGCAGTGAATTGCCGGGCGCGGATTCTATCAATGCCGGCTCAGCGATGTCAAAAGTTGGCCGTGCGCTTCCTCGCCCGGACCCTTGGCCGCCAGGGGGTGCTCGAGCAGCGCAACGACGGCGAGGCGGCGGCCGCTGTCGGCCAGGACATAGCCGGCGATTGCCGACACTCCATTTAGGCTGCCGGTCTTGATGTGCGCTCGCCCGCCGAACGCAGTGTCGCTGTAGGTTTTCGTAAGAGTGCCGTCGCGCCCGGCGATCGGGAGGGAGGCGGCGAGTTCGGGGAACCGGGGGCCCTGGCCGGCATGCACCAGCAGTCTTCCCAGGTCGGCGGCGGATATCCGGGAAACCCGCGACAGGCCGGACCCGTTGTCCAGAATCAGGCTTGGAAGTTCCAGTCCTTCACGTTTCAGGATCTCGCCGGCAGCCTTACGCGCCTTGTCCAGCGTTGCAGGCGGCCCGAACATCTCCGCACCCAGCGTCAGCAACAACTGGCGCGCCATCACGTTGTTGCTGTGCTTGTTCATGAATCGCACCGCCTGGAACGCGAACTCCGACTTGAACTCCAGCCAGGGCTCGGCGTCCTGCGGCGCACTGCCCAGGCGATATCCGCCCGAAATTTCGCCGCCCCCTTCCCGCCACAAGGCCTCGAACAGCCCGTGGGCGTAGGCCGGACCGGAAAGCGCCCGACGCGAAATCGAGTAGCTGTTGCAGCGGCGGCTGTAGTTCCCGTCCAACTCGACGCGGCTGTCGCCTTCGCCGGCGATGCGCACTGCCACTCCGCGCTGAAATCCGCCGCATCGTCCGCTGCTCAGCCGTAGCCGGTTGACCAGTTCCAACCCGGACAGCGGTGGCTCCACCCGGGCATGAACGCGGCCCCGGGCGTGGTCCGGTTCAACGATTACCCGGATCGCCTGAAAGTTCATCAGCAGCGCGTAGGGAGATGCGCTGAAGGAGCGGTGACGGTCGGCTTCGAAGCCGGCAACCGGCGAATCATCGGCCGGCAGCCACCGATCGTCGAGCACCAGCGGTCCGTCGATCCGGCGCAGGCCTTTTTGCTTCAACTGCTGCAGCAGCAGCCAGACGCGTTCCATGACCAGGTGCGGATCCCCACGCCCTTCCAGAATCAATGGGCCGTCAAGCACGCCGTCGCGCAGTTCGCCGCCCAGATGGACGCGCGTGATCCAGCGGTATTCCGGCCCGAGCCCCTCCAGAGCCAGCCAGCCGGTCAGCAGCTTGATTACCGATGCCGGCTTTCTCGGAACGTCCGCATGGTGACTCAGCAAAGGCTGGTCCTCACCCATGTCCCGGACCCAGACGGAGTAGTTTTCGCGCGGGATGCCGTAGTGCGCGAGGACGCGATCGACCGCGGCCGGGAGGGCGTCCTGGGCACCCCCTGCCGGCGGCCAGCACAGCAGCGCGCTCAGCGCCAGAGCGCGGACTGACTTGCTAGGCAGAAGCACGAATGCGCCCGCGAGCCGGCGATCCGATGACTTCCCAGCCCTTTTCGCCCGCGATCGCCGCCAGCGCCGATTCCGGATTGACCGCGACCGGAAGGCCGCAGGCGCCCAGCAGCGGCAGGTCGCTCAGCGAGTTTCCGTAAGCCACGGCATCCGCAAGGCTGGTTTCGAACCGCGCACAGAGGTCGCGCGCCGAGGCCAACTTGGCTTCGCCCACGCGATGCACGATCGGTGGCGCGAAGCCGTAGCGTCCGGCGCGCACCGCGCATTCGGTTGCGACGACGTTGCCGACGCCCAGTCTTCCGGCGATCGCGTCGGCGAGGACGCTCGGCGTTCCCGATAGCAGCACGACGATATCGCCTTCTTGTTGATGCGCCCGCAGGCGTTCAAGGCACGGTCCATAGAGCGCCCTGTCCAGCCCGTCGGCGGCCCACTCGCGCGCCAGCTTTTCCGCGCTGCCCACTGTGCGCCGCCAGAGCAGCGACTTGTTCTTGGCGAACACTCCCAGCCCGTATCGGGGATAGTGCCGCAGGGCAAACAGGGCGTAGGCCAGCAGCCTGACCGGGCCGATCCGTCCCTTGAGGAAGAGCCAGAGCATGAAGCGCTTTTCGCTGCTGGGCTCGTTCAGCAGCGTGCCGTCGATATCGAACAGCGCGAGACGCGGCACGGACTTGGCGCCATTCATGGAGTTCCGCGATTGCGGGAGAACAGGGACCGCCGCTCTTCGGCCAGAAATTCCATGATCACCGGCATGCCCCGCAACAGGCACAGCGCAACGGCAAGGTAAGTGAAAGCCATGGCCAGCCACTCCCAAATCGGTTGGAGCAACGCCCAGATTTCCGTCAGCGAAGGCAGCAGCGATTCCACTCCAACGGGCAGCGGCTCGATCATGAACAGGCCGACAAACGCGCAAGCCTTGATCGTGGCGTAAAACCCGCGCATGAAGCGGCCCGCGACCAGCCACCGGGCCGCGGGCGAGTTCAGCAGCGCAAGAGGGCTGCGCCGGTCGGCCTGGACCTGGCTGGCCCGGATGGCGTCCACCAGCACGCCGCGCACCACGAACACGATCGGAATCCAGATCGGTATGAGGTCGAGGTCCGCCAGCACGATCCACAGCGTGAGTTCGACGATGCGATCGACGGCGATATCGAAAAGCGCCCCGAACAGGCTTTCCTCGCCTCTGCGCCGGGCGACCCAGCCGTCCAGCCCATCGGATATGAAGACCACGGCGAGAATGGGCCACAGCCACAATTGCAATGGTGAAACCGGCCGGTAGGCGATGACCACCACGACGAGCAACAGGACAAGGCGGCTCAGCGTTATCAGGTTCGCCATGGCCGAATTATAGACAGCGGAAGCCGATCTTATAATTGCCGCCTTCGTCGCGGGCTTCGGGTAAATGGGCGCAATTTCTTTTCTGCTTGGCACGGTCGCGGACCTGTACATGTTGTGCTTCGTGATTCGTCTGGCGCTGTACTGGCACGGCTCCGATCCGCGTAATCCCGTGGCCGCAGTGGTGCTGCGCCTGACCAATCCGGTGGTTCTGCCGTTCAGATTGCTCGTGAAGCCTTCGCAACGGCTGGAGACGCATGTACTGCTGACGTTTCTGACGCTGCAATGCCTGCTGGTGTGGCTTACGGTCAACGCGGGGTGCCTGGTCGAGCCCTCGCTGTTCCAGCTCGTGGGCTTCGGCCTGATCCGCGCCATGCGCCTGGTCCTGTGGTTCTATCTGCTGGCGGTGGTCGCCTGGGCCCTGCTGAGCTGGTTCTCGCCGAGCGGATACAACCCGGTCGTGGGCGTGCTGCATCGGATCTGCACGCCCGCGCTGGCGCCGATCCGGCGCATTCTCCCAGGGATGGGCGGCATCGACTTCAGCCCGCTGGTGTTCATCCTGGGCGTGCAGTTCGTGCTGGCCTTTCTGCCGGGCGCGGAAGTGGCGCGGGCCCTGAGTTGCACCCCGGGCTTCTCGCCTATCTAGTGGTCCATCCCGGTGCCGCGGAAAACCGGCGATCCCGAACGCACAATGAAACGCGCGATCTTCGGTGCCGTACTGGCCATCGTGCTCGGAGCGGCGACTGCCTTTGCGCAGGACCCTCTGCCACGCGCCCAACCCGCCGATGTGGGGATGAAGGGGTCGGGTCTGGACGCGCTGGCGGCGTCCATGCGCGGTCTGGTCGACGAAGGCCGCCGCGCCGGTGTCGTGTGGGGCGTGGCTAAAGACGGCAAGCTGGTGCAACTGGAAGCGTACGGATACCGCGACCGCGAAGCAGGCCTTCCGATGGAGGCGGACACCGTGTTCCGGATCTATTCCCAAAGCCGGGCGGTCACCGGCGCCGCCATCCTCACGCTGGTGGACGACGGGGCCATGGGTCTGGACGACCCCGTTGCCGATTACCTGCCGGAGATCGCCGCCATGCCGGTGATTGCGGAACTGCGCCGTAACCGGGTCGTTCGCACCGTGCCGCAGGACCCACCCATGACCATCCGGCACCTGTTCAATTACACTGCCGGACTTGGCTATGCCGTCAGCTGGCCCGCCGGCGTCGGCATCGAACAGCGGGAAATTCTGTCACTCGAGCACACGCTGGAGGCCATGGTCGACAAGTTGTCCACTTATCCGCTCCTGGCCCAGCCCGGCGAGAAGTGGATTTACGGCTTCCATTCCGATGTGCTCGGAGCCCTGGCGGAAGAAGTGTCGGGAAGCGACCTCAACGAGTTCCTCGACCGTCGCATGTTCACGCCCCTGGGTATGAAGGACACGGGGTATTGGGTCCGCCGGGGATCCAATGACCGCCTGGCCATGGTGTATGGGCCCGACGACACCGGCGCCCTGGTGCGCCGCGATGCTCCGCCCTCCAGTTCCTACACGGAACCGGGAATCTTTTTCTCTGCCGGCGGCGGCCTCGTTTCGACGGTGCCCGATTATCTCCGTTTCGGTCAGATGATCCTGAACGGCGGCGAGCTGGACGGGGAACGCATTCTCAAGGCCGGGACCGTGGCGGAAATGGGAACCAACGCCCTGGGACCGACCCAGGGGACGGTTTCCTTCGGCGACGGTTTCGACCCGCCCAAACCCTTTGCCGGATACGGCTGGGGCCTGGCCATTGGCGTGCGCCTGGCCGACGGCGTGCACACGGTGCCCGGATCGCCGGGGGACCTGATCTGGGGCGGTCTGGCCAACACCACCTTTTTCTTCGATCCGGTCGAGAACATCGTCGCCGTGGCCATGACGCAGTACCTCGGGCCCGACTCCGCCGAGCTGGTCTTCCGCCTGCGCGAAGGGGTTTACGGTGCGCTCGCGGATTAGGTTCGTTGAGGAGCGGATCATGAAGCACCTGCTTAAAACTCTCGCGCTTGTCTGCGCTCTTGCCGCGACAGGCGTTTCCGTGGCGATGGAGCCGGCGGACCCGCGGGACGTGGGCCTTTCTCCGTTGGCCCTGGACCACCTCGAGAAGGCCATGACCGCGCTGGTGGAGACCGAGCGGCGCGCCGGCGTGGTCTGGGCCGTGGCCAAGGACGGCAAACTGGTCACCCTCAAGGCGGCAGGGTTTCGCAACAAGGAAGAAGGCCTGCCCATGGAGACGGACTCCCTGTTTCGCTATTACTCCATGACGCGCACCATCACAACGGTCGCCGCGATGATCAATTACGAAGAGGGCCGGTTCGACCTCGACGATCCGGTTTCAAAGTACATCCCGGCCTTCGCCGACACGCCGGTGCTGAAGGACCGCAAGGGCACGGAGACCCAACCCCAGGCCACGCCGCTGACCATCTATCACCTGCTGACCTACACGTCCGGTCTAGGTTATCCCTTCGACTACGACCCCTCTCTCGAAGTGACGTTCGAGAAAACGTTGTGGCCCGGGTTGACCATCCAGGAGGGCGTGGACTATCTCGCCACCCGTCCGCTGCTGTTTCAGCCGGGCGCCCGCTGGTACTACGGTTATTCCAGCGACGTGCTCGGGCGGTTGGTGGAGATCTGGTCGGGTCGGCCCTACGACGAATTTCTGCAGGAACGGGTGTTCGATCCCCTCGGCCTGACAGACATGGGTTTCACGGTGTCCGATGACGACTGGCACCGCATGGCCGAGGTTTACGCTCCCGGCGAAGACGGCGGACTGGTGAACGCCACGGCGCGCGTGCCCAACATCAATTCCTTCCGCGACGGTGAAACCATGTTCTCAGGCGGCGGCGGTCTCGCCGGGACCGCCATGGACTACCTCCGCGTGGCGCAAATGCTGCTGAACGGGGGCGATCTCGACGGCGCGCGCCTCCTCAAGACCGAGACCGTTGCGTTGATGACCCGCAACCACCTTACCCCGGACCAGGGCCCGCTCAACTGGTACGCCCAGGGACGCTTTGCCGACAACGACCCGTGGAGCCGGCTCAACGGCTATGGCTGGGGCCTGAGCGTCGGCGTGCGCGCCGAGGGAGGCGATCACGCCATCGCCGGCGGGCAGGGCGAATTCAAATGGGACGGTCTCGCCAACACCACGTATTTCGTCGATCCGGAAAATGCCATCGTTGCGGTTGCGCTCACCCAGTACCTTGGCCCTGGCCAGGATGATCTGGAGATGGCCCTGCGCACATCCTTGTACGGAGCGGTACTGGATTAGAGTTCCGTCCCGCGCACATGCTGCTGCGCGCGGTGCAAGATCCGGGCTGGACGAAGGACGTCTTACTCGGCTTCGGCTTCGGTTTCGGGGTTGTCCGGCGGGGGCAATTCCAGCCCCTCGATCGTTTCCATCACCACGTCGTCAAGCGGGATCAGCGCTTCCGGCGCAGGCAGCACTATTTCGCCTTCCGCCGCCTCGCCGATCGGAGCGAGGGGATCGGTACTGACCACGATAGGAGTGTCGGGACGAATCGAAGGCAGCGGGTCCGGAATGGGGCCCTGGGCTTCGGCCTGGGCCACCTCCTCGGGGGTGGCGAGACGCACGGCAAAGTTCACGATGCGCACGAAACCTTCTTCGTATTCCTCCTGGAACATTGCGCCGAGGATCAGCATGGCCAGCACGACGAAACTGGCGATGACGGCCGAGAAGCCGAAGCGGATCGCGGTGCGCTGCTTGCGCCTGGCTTCGCGCGCGCGGCCGTCGTCCGGCTGGGGAGGCTTGAGGTGCTTCACGCCTTGCTGAACCGCAGCGACGCGGAGTTGATGCAGTAGCGCATGCCGGTGGGCCGGGGCCCGTCTGGAAAGACGTGGCCTAAGTGGGCGCCGCAATTCGAGCAGACGACTTCGACCCGCTGCATGCCGTGGCTGCTGTCGACGTGCTCGGCCACCGAGCCGTCGGAGGCGGGCTGGAAGAAGCTTGGCCAGCCCGTCCCGGAGTCGAACTTGGAGTCGGAACGAAACAATTCATGTCCGCAGCAAACGCACTCGTAGGCGCCGGTTTCCTTGTTGTAGAGCAACTCCCCCGTAAACGGGCGCTCGGTGCCCTTCTCCTGCGTGACGTGGTACTGCTCCGGCGTCAGTCGCGTCTTGAGTTCATTGTTCTTCGGGGCCTTGTGCATGGGGTGATTGTAGACCCAATGGCCCCGCACCCGGTCAGGCTTCGAGCAGGCGGTTTACGCGGCGGACGAACTCGCCCGGGTTGTCGAGATCTCTCCCCTGGGTCAGGACTGCCTGCTCGTGCAGCAGGCGGGTAAGGTCCTCGAACAGATCGGCGTCGCCTTCGCGCAAGGCCAGGCGCCTGAACAGGCCGTGGCGGGTATTGATCTCCAGGACCGGTTTGGTTTCCGGAAGCTCCTGGCCGCTGGCGCGCAATATTCGCTGCATCTGCACGCCCATCTCGTATTCTCCCAGCGCCAGGCAGGACGGCGAGTCCGTCAGCCGCGAGGTGGAGCGCACGTCGGAGACTTCGTCGCCCAGCACGCTCTTCATCCGCTGCAGTAAGGTATTGGCATCCTCGCCGTCAATGCCGTCCGCCGTCTCGACCGGCGCCGTTCCCGGCAACTCGTTCGCAGCCATTGCGCCGCGGGTGATGTCGCGGAATCGCAGTCCTTCGTACTCGCCCAGATGCCCCACGACCCATTCGTCGATCGGGTCAGACAACAGAAGCACTTCCAGGCCGCGCTGGGTGAACACCTCGAGCTGCGGGCTGGAACGCGCCGCCGCGGGGCCGGCCGCGGCAATGTAGTAGATCTCCTTCTGATCGTCCGGCTTGCGTTTGACGTAGTCCTCGAGAGTTTCGGTCTGCCGGTCGTCTTTCGAGTCCGTGGAGGCAAAGCGCAGCAGGGCCAGGATCCGGTCCCGGTTGCCCGGATCCTCGACCACGCCCTCCTTGAACACGCGGCCGAATTCGTCCCAGAAAACCTGGTAGTTGTCGGCGTCGTCCCCGGCAAGCCTGTCCAGCATGTCCAGCACCCGGCGCGCCAGCGCCTGGCGCATTGCACGCACGTCGTCGTTCTGCTGGAGGAGTTCGCGCGAAACGTTAAGCGGCAGATCCTTGCTGTCGACTACGCCTCGGACAAACCTCAAGTACAAAGGCAGGAACTGCTCGGCGTCGTCCATGATGAAGACCCGCTGGACGTACAGCTTTACCCCCCGCGGCGACTCGCGGTTGAACAGGTCGAACGGCGCCCGCCGCGGCACGAACAGCAGGCTGGCGTATTCGCGGCGTCCCTCCACCTGGTTGTGCGCGTGACAGAGCGGATCCTCGGTGTCGCGGGCGATGTGCCGGTAGAACTCCTGGTACTCCTCGGGCTTGATGTCGCGCTTCGGTCGCGTCCAGAGCGCCTGGGCGGTGTTGACCACTTCCCGGGGCGGTTCGGCGTCCGTCTTGTCGTCCTGCTCCTCCCCGTCTGCCGTGCCTGGCATGGTCACGGGGAAGGCGATGTGGTCGGAGTAGCGGCGAATCAGCGAACGCAGGTAATGGGGTTCCGCGAATCCCTTCTCTTCCTCCTTGAGATAAAGCCGCACCGATGTACCGCGTTGTTCCTGCGGGGCCGAACGCACCGTGAACTTGCCCTGGCCTTCGGACGACCAGCTCACGCCCTCCTCGGAGTTCAGTCCCGCGCGCCGCGTGCGCACCTCCACGCGCGAGGCTACGATGAAGGACGAATAAAAACCCACTCCGAACTGGCCGATGAGCCGGGCGTCCTCCTGCTCGTCCCCGGACAGCCCGGCCAGGAAGTCGCTGGTGCCGGACTTGGCAATGGTTCCGAGTTGCTGGATTACCTCGTCCTCGGACATGCCGATGCCGTTGTCGCTGACTTCGACCCAGCCCTCGTCGGCATCGAAGTCCACCGCGATCGCGAGGTCGGTATCGTCGGCCAGGAGTTCCGGGTGGGAGATGGCCTCGAAACGCAAGCGGTCGCAGGCGTCGGAGGCGTTCGAGATCAGTTCGCGCAGGAATATCTCCTTGTGGCTGTACAAGGAGTGGATCATCAGCTTCAGGAGCTGGCGGACCTCGGCCTGAAAGCTGCGGGTGCGCGCCCTGCGGGTCTTCCTTGCAGAAGTGTCTTGCGCCATCTTCGGCTGCCCTAGGGTCTGATCGTGATCGGAGTGCCGATGCGGGTCATCATCCATATCTCCAGCATCGCGGCGTTGCTGACGGCGATGCAGCCGTCGGTCCAGTCACGCGTCGAGTAATAGTTGCGGTCCCGCCCGTTGGTGGGCCTGATCGGACGACCATGCACCATGATGAGTCCGCCGGCAGGCACCTCGGCCTGTTCGGCGCGGCTCCGGTCCGATTCGTTGGGATAGGAGATCTGCAGGGCCAGCATGAAACTGGAATCCGGCTTGCGGGCCGAAATGTGGTAATCGCCCTCGGGCGTGCGGTAGTCGCCCTCGCGCATCTTGTGGCCCCTGGGCGCCAAGCCCAGGGCGATCGGAAATGTGCGAACCGTTTCTCCATCCTTGATGAGATATAGCCGGCGTAGCGATTTATCAACCATGATCGAATCGATTACCGGCAGCACGGCGGGCTCGGCCGCCGGCGCCGCGGCGGCGCCGAGGCAGATTCCCAGCAGCAGACAGAACGCCAGACGCACCGCCGTAGCCCTTCCATACCCCCTGCCTCTGGGGGCGTCGGCGGCAGGAGCCGCCGCCGAGCCCCATGGATGGGTTAATGCGTCCCCCGGAGGCAGGGGGTATGGAAGGGCGGAATCGAAGTTCCAGCCGTTCATCGGTCAGGAGGGCGCCGGAGCGTTCTTCGCCTGCAGCCTGGGGAACATCAGTTCGGCGCCGACCTCCAGGGTGTCGGGATCCAGGCCCGGGTTGTACTGACGCAGCAGCCACATCGGCACGTCGTTGCGGCGCATGAGTTGCCAGACCGAATCCCCCCGTCGCACCCGGTACTCGCTGACCCCCACGACGTGGTAGTCGGAGAAGAACGCTTGCTGCAGTTCGTGGTGGAAAGCCACGCGGCGCTGAATGAACGTATCCCGGCTGACCTTGCTGAAGTCCAGGCGCAGGCGCTTGCCGATACTCACCGGCCTGCCGAAGCTCAAACCGTTCAGGTCCCGCAGGCGCTGCGTCCGCACTTCCAGCCAGTCGGCGTAGTGTCCCAGCGTTTCCGCGGCCTCCACCTGCACCCGATCGCCGTCCAGCACCGTATAGTCGTTGGGGTCGGCCAGGCTGACCACGCCGAAGGACGGGCCCGTGGGGGCGGGCTCCACCGCCGGCGCCGAAGCCACGATACCGTTGTCGTCGTCGGCTGCCGGTTCCGGCGCCTCCGCGGCCACCGGCGGCTGCGGAATCGGAAGATGTGCCGATGTCAGGCGAAGTTCCTGTCCCACGTATATCCGGTTCCTGTTCCCTATGTCGTTCAACGCAAGCAGCTCGTCCTCGGACAGGCCGGCCCGGCGGGCGATCCTGCCGACCGTGTCGCCGCGACGCACGCGGTAGGTTTCGGCGCTGTCGGGTATCGGTTCGCGCGCCGCCAGCCCCGGGATCTCCAGCGTCTGGCCGGCGCGGATGCGGTGCATGTTGCGCAGGTTGTTGGCTTGCATCAGCCTTGTCACGCTCGTCCCGTAGCGTTGCGCGATCAGCGACAGCGTGTCGCCGGGTTGTATGACGTAGTTGCGGTCGCGGATCTGGCTAGCGAATCGCTGATCGCTCGAGATCGCCGCGACGCGGACTTCGGCGTCCGCCATCGGGGGCACCCGCAGCAGGTAGTTTCTTGGAACGTATTTGGAATCGCCCAGCACCGGCTGACGCAGGCCGGGGTTCAGGCTCGCCAGCATGGAGGAATCCACGGACAGGGCGCCGGCCAGCGTGCTCAGGCGCATGTAGTCCGGCACCTGCACCATCGCGTATTCGATCGGCGGATCCAGGGTTACCGGCCCGAACAAGCGTTCGGCTTCCTCCTCCACCTCGATCGCGGCAATGAGTTCGACGTAGAAGTTGCGTCCGGCAAACTTGAAGGTCCGCCCCTTGTAGCGGCGGACCACGGTCTCGATGTCCTTGGTGCCCAGTTGTCTGGCCGCCCGCAGCATCGCGCCCACTCCCTGGTTGTAGGCGGTGATCGCCAGCGGCCAGCTGTCGAGCAAGCTGTGGTTGTAGGTCAGCAGTTGCGCGGCGGCGACGGTCGCCCGCCACGGATCCAGCCGTTCGTCCATGACGTTGTCGATGCGCATGAACCGTCGCCCGGTGGACCGGGTGAATTGCCACATCCCCAGGGCTGCCGCCGACGAGCGAGCATGCGGCTGAAACGAGGACTCCACGTGCGGCAAGGCGGCCACCCCCGCGGGCACGCCGTTTTCCTTGAGCGTCCTGAGAATGTGGTCGCGCCAGCGTCCCGATCGCACCAGGCCGTCCCTGAATTTCTCGGCCACTCCCTGCTGCACGCGGAGGCGCCCCGCCGCGGCCCTGAGCGTGGCGCGCGACGGGTCGGGACCCCAGGCGTCAAGAACCCGCTGTTCCTTTTCGCTGAGTTTTCCGGGCCTCCGGTCCGCCAGTCGCAGCAGCACATCGCGGTAGTCGCGCACGGCCGCCCGTATCGCGCTGCGCCGCGCGCGCGGCGAAAGGTCCTTCAGGGATACTTCGCCGTAAACGACGCCCACATACAGGTTGTCGTGCACCAGGCCCGTATCGCGGCCCGTGGCCCCGAATACCCGCTTCCAGAAGTCGATTTCGGTTCGCAGCCCCTCCGGAACCGGCAGGCCCCCGGCAGCGAATGCGGTTCCCGGGTGCAGGGCAAGAGCCAGCATCATGGCAAGCGCCGGCAGCACGGCGAGTGTTCTGGCTGGCGCCCTCATATTCGGGCAGACTTTCTACACGAAAGCCGCCAATTTCGCAATGCGCCGCGCCGGTTACGCACCCAGTCCCTGAGACATCTGCGCAAAGCTGGTCAGGGGAAATCCGCACCTCCGGTCCCAATCCGACTGGTCGATCACCGGCGCGTTGATCAGGCCGATCATTTCATCGAACTTGCTCAATGCGGCACAGCCCACGGCCGCCGGATCCGTGGCGCTTCGGTAGGTCGGCCAGGCGCGGTCCCGGGCGTGGCGCCAGAACGGGCTGTCGTACCGGGAACCGCAGCTGTAGTGCCACCCCACAAACAGGCCGCAGGTGAGCGTGTCGTTAATCAGGAAGCGGTTGACGACCGGCACGTCGTTTTCCTGGTATTCGGCAGGCCGGTTGAACCGCATCTGCAGAATCATCCCGACCTGCATCTCGGCCAGCCGGATCGCGGTGGCCTCCAGCGGTTCCATGAAGCCGCCCGCATTGCCGATGCGGGCCACCGCGCCGTCGTAGATCCGACGGTGGACGAAATTGGGAAAACGCAGTACGGCGCGTTTTTCGAATTCCGTCACGCCGTCCTGCGCCAGCAGTTCGTCGAAGTCCTTTTCGACTTCCTCCAGGCCGGATATGTCGCGGTTGAAGATATAACCGTATGACGTGTGCGCGGTTAGCGGGATAACGAACACCCATCCGTGCGGGCGCGCGATCGCGCGGGTGTAGGTGTGTTTGAGGACCGGCCCGTCGGGCGGTTCCTCGATGATCGCCGGACAGCGGCGGATCACCGCGGTATTCGTCGGGATGAAGGAGATTTCGATGTGCTCTGCGGGATCCAGTCGCTTGGGAAATCCGCGCGCGTCAAATACCAGGTCGTAGCGCTCGGGCGGCAGGTCCTCGAACTCCACCTGCGCTCCGCCGTCCACCCTCTTGATGTCCAGCACCCTGGCGTCGATGTGGCGGGCGCGCGTGCCCTCGCTCAGCAAATCGCCCATCACGTCGGCCGACAGGTGGTAGGCGTAGGATACTTCCTGCGGCGTGAAATAGTGAATGAACTCGCTCTTCCGCCGGCCCCATCCCTCGAACTGCACACCGTACTTGCGGGTCGCGTTCAGGCGCTGCTGAACCTTCTCGTGCGGCAATCCCGACAGCCGATGCAATTGCTGGACCAGGCTGGGCCAGCTTCCCTCGCCTACGCCGATGACCGGAATGCGCGAGTCGTAGATATGGTGCAGTTCATGGTCCTTGTCCGGGTGCAGCCGGGACACGCTGGCGGCGGCCAGGGCGCCCGCGGTCCCGCGCCCGACCACGGCGATCTTCCTGCACGAGTTACTGCCCGGCATCGTCACGGCTGGGGTCCCCCCGAAACCACCTATCTCAACATGCCCGAAGGCTGATTCTACTTGAGCGCGTGGAATCGGCCATCCGATGGACAATGACTGCCGGCCGACCCTATACTCGGCTGCATTCAATGGGGGTGGAATGAGCGGTTCTCGTCGCGAATCAATGCGTACGGCAGTGCTCGTGTTTCAGGTTCCGTGAGCGGGCCGGACGCGGGCAAGGGGCGATTCGAGACCCGATTTGCCGAATGGGTGGTCGCCTTTCGCTGGCGGGTCATCCTGGCCGCGCTGTTCCTGGTGGCGGTCGCGTCCAGCGGCATTCTGCGCCTCGGTTTCTCGGGCGACTATCGCATCTTTTTCGACGAGGACAATCCGCAGCTCCTGGCGCTGGAAGCGCTTGAGGGCACCTACGGCAAGAACGAAAACGTTGTATTCCTGATCGTCCCGGACGATGGAAACGCGACCTCGGAGACCGCGCTCTCGGCGGCAGTCTGGCTCACGGAAGCCGCCTGGCAGACACCGTATTCCCGACGGGTCGATTCGTTGACGAACTTCCAGTACACGACGGCGGAAGGCGACGACCTGTATGTGCGGGACCTCGTTGACCCGCAGCAACTGACCGATCCCGACGCGCGATCGCGCATACGTGCAATCGCCCTGGCCGATCCCCGTGTCGAGGGCAGCATCCTGGCGACCGGCGGCGACGTGAGCGTGGTGAACGTAACGGTGGAACTGCCCGACGGGGACCAGTTGGAGGCGGTCGCCGAAGTCGCAGGCTTTGCTCGCGAGATCGCCGCACAGGCGGAAGAACAGTTTGCCGGCATGGACCTTCGCGTGGTCGGCACGGTCATGATCAATCAGACCTTCCTGGAAGCATCGATCGAGAGCCAGATGATTTTCCTGCCCGCCAGCCTTGCGCTCATGGCCCTGATCCTGGGGGTCCTCATCCGCGGCATTGCGGGGGTAGCGGCGACCGGGACGGTGATCGTCTTTTCCATTCTCGCGTCGATCGGCCTGGGCGGTTGGGCCGGCCTGCCTTTTTCCCCGCCCATCTCGCCGGCGCCGACCATCGTGTTGATGATTGTCGTGGCCAACTGCGTTCACCTGCTGGTGACATTGCAGCAGCACATGCGCGCCGGGAACTCGAAGCGCGATGCCATCGTCCATTCCGTCAGCCTCAACCTGCACCCGGTGTTCCTGGCCAGCCTCACGACGGCGCTCGGATTCCTGAGCATGAACTTTTCGGAGGTCCCCCCCTACCGCCACCTCGGCAACTTCGTCGCTTTCGGGATCGGCATGTCCTTCGTTCTTTCCGTCACATTTCTGCCGGCCGTGCTTTCGCTGCTCCCGGTCCGACCCGGGTCGGACCGGCGCCTGGTCGGGCCGCTGCTTGGCTCCATGGCGGACTTTGCGCTGCGGAGAAGAAAGGTGCTGCTGTGGGGATGGGTGGTGGTGGTGATCGCAATGATCGTGGCCATTCCGCGCAATGAACTCAATGACGTGCTGGTCCATTTCTTCGATGAGAGCGTCGAGTTCAGACGCGACACCGATTTCATGGACGAGCGCCTGAGCGGCAACACCGTGCTCGATTACTCGCTGGAGGCGGCCGACGCGGGTGGCGTAACCGATCCCGAATTCCTCGTCGAGGTATCGGCCTTCGCCGAGTGGTTCCGCGAGCAGCCTTCCGTGCGCCATGTCTCGGTCATCACCGACACCTTTCGGCAACTCAACCAGAGCATGCACGGCGACGATCCCGCGTATTACCGGATCCCCGAGAGCCGGGAACTGGCGGCGCAGTACCTGTTGCTCTACGAGCTTTCACTGCCCCAGGGTCTGGATCTCAACAACCAGATGGACACGCTCCGATCGGCTACGCGCATGACGGTATCGTCCACGACGCTGTATTCGCAGGACCTGCTGGATCTGAACGCGCGTGCCGATGCCTGGCTCAAGGAAAACGCGCCTCGGATTGTCGGAGTCAACAGTTCCGGTCCCTCGGCGCTGTTCGCCTACATCGGCCAGCGCAATATCCGGGCCATGCTGCTGGGCACCATCGTCGTGCTTGTCGCGATTTCCGCCATTCTCCTGGCCGCCCTGCGTTCGCTGCGGCTCGGCCTGGTCAGCATCGTGCCCAATCTGCTCCCCGCCGTGATGGGTTTCGGTGTCTGGGGACTGACGGTCGGGCAGGTCGGGCTTTCGCTGTCCGTGGTGGTGGCCATGACGATCGGCATAGTCGTGGACGACACCGTGCATTTTCTCGCCAAGTACCGCCGTGCGCGGCGCGAATACGGCCGCGATCCCGAGCAGGCCGTGCACTATGCTTTCGAGACGGCAGGCCGGGCCCTGTTTACGACCACGGTCGTGCTGGTGGCCGGTTTTCTTATATTCGCATTCTCTCCGTTCCTTCCCACGGCCCAGGTGGGGATCCTCACCGCGATGGTTATCGGCTTCGCGCTTATCGCGGACCTGTCCCTGCTGCCCGCGCTGTTACTGGCAATCGACAAGCCGTCCGGCGGACAAATCGCGCACAAAAGCGCCCTCGTGCCATAATTTCGCCGGGTCACACCGGGCGCCGCCGTGTTCAACAATCCATTCGACTCCTTTCACAAGACCGTTGGCAAGGCCAAGAAAGAGCGCGAACGACTCGACCGGCTGCTGACCATTTCCACCCCGGGGGAACTTGCGCTGGTGGCGGTCACCGGGCTGGTGTTGCTCCTTTTCGTGGCGTGGCTGTTGTTCGGCAGCGTGGCCCGCAGCGTCACGGTTGAAGGCGTGCTTGTAGCTTCCGGCGAGCAAAATCCGGGTGACGGCTCGTCCCTGCAGGCGGTGGTATGGATCGAAACAGAGCTTGCGCGCCGGATCGAGTCCGGCATGCCGGCCTCGCTGGAAGTCGATATCGCCGATGGACGGGCACGCAGTCATCCGGGCGTGGTCTCGGGCCTCGCCGCCGTACTCCCGGCCGACGGGGCATCGCCGGTCGAGTCGGCGGCGCCGGTGACCATGCATCGCCTGGAGATCGCCCTCGACCAGGGCCGGGAATTCCCTTCCGCCGATGGGCCGGCGTGCCGGATCGTGATTGAGCTCGGCAGTCAATCGCCGCTGGCTTTTTTCGTACGGAGGCAATCCTGAAATGCCGCCGCGCGCCTCTACAGGGGCGAAAGCGAAGGCCGCATCGGCACCCCTAAAACGCAGGGTCACCACGCCGCTTCTGCTGCAGATGCACGCAACCGAGTGCGGCGCTGCCTGCCTGGGCAGCATCCTGGCCTATTACGGGCGCTGGGCGCCGCTTACCGAACTGCGCGAAAAATGCGAGGTGAGCCGTGACGGTTCCAGCGCCGCAAGCATCCTGCGCGCCGCCCGGCACTATGGTCTCAAGTGCAGCGGACTGAGCCTGACCAGCGAGGCGCTCAAGAAGGTGGAATTGCCCCTGATCCTGTTCTGGCAGTTTCACCATTTCCTGATTCTCGAAGGATTCGACAGAGACAATTTCTACCTCAACGATCCCGCCACCGGGCGCCGCACGGTTTCGGCCGAAGAGTTCGACAAGGGCTACAGCAACGTTGCCCTGAGATTCGAGCGTACGGCGGATTTCCGTCCGGGCGGCGAAAGACCGGGCCTGTTGAGGCAATTGACGGCCTGGCGCGCGGAATCCTGGGGCGTGGTTGCCGGGACGGTCGCCTGCGGACTGATGCTGGCGCTGCTGGCTCTCGTTATTCCCGCAAGCGTCAGTGTTTTCGTGGACCATGTTCTGGCAAACAACCGGCCCTGGGGGGGATTGGTGACGGCTTTTCTGGGCGCCGGCATCCTGGTTTACGTACTGTCCCTGCTCAAGCACCGTTTCCTGAACCGTCTGGCGATCCGCATCTCGGTGGTCGGCTTCAACAGCGGCTTGACGCGGCTGCTTCGCCTGCCGGTCGAGTTCTTCCAGCACAGGCTGGTGGGCGACCTGACCGACCGGGTCACCTCCATCGACCGGATCGCAAAGAACCTGACCGGCCAGCTTCTGGTGCTCATTATCGACATGGCGATGAGCGCGGTATTTCTGGTGGCGATGCTGGCCTACGATGTCTGGCTGGCGCTGACCGTGCTGGCTCTGGCGATCGTGAACGGAGTGCTGGCTTACTTCGTCAAGTCGCTGCGCGCCGATCGCAGCCATGCGATGAGGCGTGAGCAGGGAATGCTGATCGGCGTTGGCATGCAGATGCTGAGTCATGTGGACAACCTGCGCATGACGGCCACGGACGATCGGTTCTTTTCACGCTGGAGCGGCCAGCAGGCGCGCGAACTCGGTGCGCGCCGGCGCTATTCCGAATTGGGCTATCTCGACGCCGCGCTTCCGGGCCTCATCGCTGCGCTACGTGCCGCGGCGATCCTCGGCATCGGAGCCACCCGGGTGATGGCGGGAGACATCACGCTGGGCACGCTCGTCGGACTCTACATTCTGGCGGAGATGTTTCTGGCGCCTATCGGGCGCTTCCTGGAACTCACGGACAAGCGCCAGGCGCTCGAGACGGACATGCAAAGGCTGGAAGACATCTCCAGGGCGGAGGAAGATCCCGTTTTCGCCCGCCGCAGTCCCGAGTCCGAGTCGATCCCCACGTTCAATGGCCGACTGCAGCTTGCAGGCCGCGTCGAATTGCGGGAGGTCACCTTCGGCTACAACAAGGCCAGGCCGCCGTTGATCAAGGACTTCAACCTGGTAATCGGGCCGGGGCGCCGGGTGGCCGTGGTCGGCCCCAGCGGTTCCGGCAAATCCACCCTGTCGCGGCTGGTTGCGGGCATCTATCAGCCCTGGTCCGGCGAAATCCTGTTCGATGGCCATCCGCGGCATGAGATTCCCGAGGAAGTACTGCGGCGATCCGTTTCCATGGTGGATCAGGACGTGGTGCTTTTTTCCGCTTCCCTGCGCGACAACATCACCTTGTGGAACCCGGCCGTACCGGACGAAGCCGTCATCGCCGCGGCGCGGGATGCCTGCATCCACGACGAGATTCTTCGCCGGCCGCAAGGCTATGCCACCCGGGTCGAGGAAGCCGGCGTGAATTTCAGCGGCGGCCAGCGTCAGCGGCTGGAAATCGCCCGCGCGCTGGTGGGCAATCCGACCGTGCTCATTCTGGACGAGGCCACCAGCGCGCTGGATGCGGCCACGGAGGAATACGTAGATGATGCCTTGCGGCGCAGGGGCGTGAGCTGCCTGATTGTGGCGCACCGGCTGAGCACCGTCAGGGACTGCGACGAAATCATCGTGCTCGACAAGGGCGTCGAAGTGCAGCGTGGCAACCACGACCAGCTGATCGCGGACAGGGAAGGCACCTATTACAAGCTCGTCAAGGCTGGTTGAAGCGATGTCAGGTCCGGAATTCACGTCGATTGCGGAACTCGCCGGCCAACCCGTGCCCTGCGCCGGCAACATGCCGGTGAAGCTGGACGACCCGGACAGCGTCTGGTTCATCGATCAGGGCGCCGTCGATCTGTTCCTGATTGAATTCAAGGACGGTGTGGAGCAGACGGCGCCGCAGCATCTCTTGCGCGCGGAGGCCGGCGGCTTTCTGCCGGGCGTCGCGCCGGATGAGGACGACACGACGTTCAGCCTGATCGCGAAGGGATTGCCCGGTACGTTCCTGAAACGGCTGCCGGCGAGCATGCTCTCCAGGTTGGACCCGGCCGAACTGGCCGAACAGACCGATGCCTGGCTGAGCGGCGTTACCGACACGCTGTTCCGTTATGCAACCCACAGTCCGCGCCCCGATGCGCTGGTCGAACCGGATCAGACACGAACCCTGGGCCCGGGGACGGTGTCCGTCAGGCGTGGAGTCGTATGGGTATCCCAGCCGCCCGCAGGCGCCAGCCTTTTCATGGACCTGATCGACTGTGCGGAACTCAGCGGGGCAGGCGGCTCGCAAGAGGCCGTGATTCCGCTGACTCAAACCGGCTGGCTCACCCTGTCCGAAGCCGCGGAACTTTCCGCCAGATCATCCGAGACGCTGGCGGCGGAAGGCGCGCTGCTATCGGCGCTGGCTTCCTTTCACGCCGTTGCCTTTGCCCTTGAGCGGCTCAATCGCCGGCTCGCGGTAGTCGATAGCGCGAACCTGGAGCGCGCGCGGACGAGCAGCCGCCGCGTGGCCGAGGAAGTCGCCCGGCGCCGGCTGTTCAATATCTATGACCTGCCGGACGATCGGAGCGCGGACGCGGACGATACGGCTCTTGCCGATGCCGTGAAGATCGTCGGCCGCCGCGAGGGCATCGAATTCAGGGTTCCGGCGCGCTCCGGACCTTTCGATTCACCGGTCGGGCTGGCCGATATCCTTGATGCCTCCGGCGTACGTGCCCGGCGGGTGCGATTGAGCGCCGACGACAACTGGTGGCGGGGCGACAGCAATGCGATGCTGGCCTTCCGGGCCGAGGACGGCCGTCCCGTCGCGCTGCTGCCGGGAGCGTTCGGGCGCTACAGGGAAATCGATCCGGTCAGCAAGCGCAGCAGCAGGGTAACGGCGGAGCGCGCGGGCGCACTGCAGGACGATGCGTGGATGTTCTATCCGCCCTTGCCGCCGGGCAGCGCGGAACCGGCCGATCTTTTCCGCATCGGTCTGCGAGGATCGGGCGCGGATCTGGTGCGGCTGGTTTTTGCGGGACTGCCGGGCGGTCTGATCAAGCTGGCGCCGGCCTTCGCTCTCGGCTTCGTCGCGAACCATATCGTCCAGGGCGGAAGTCCCGGCGCGCTCTACGCGGTGGCCTTGGCGCTGGCGGGTCTGGGCCTGCTCGGCGCACTGCTGCACCTGCTTCAGGGTACGGCGATGATGCGGCTGGAGAACCGCTCGTCGTCGCGGATCGAGGCCGCCTTCTGGGACCGCCTTCTGCGGCTGCCCCGAAGCGTTTTGCGCCGCTACCCGGCCGGCGATCTGGCCATGTCGGGGATGACCTTCCAGAATCTGCGCGACGGATTGCAGGGAGCGCTCGCGGACAGCGTGTTGTCGCTCATTTTCCTGCTCCCCGTTTTTGGCGTCATTTTCTTTTACGACGCAACGCTCGGAATCATCGCCCTTGTCTTCAGCCTGACGTCGCTGCTGGTGACGGTAGCGCTCGGATCGGGTCAGGTTTCATCCCACGGCCGCATGGCCGGCGCAGTACGCCGCGCAACCGGGAACCTGTTCCAGATCATCAAGGGGATCGCCAAGCTGCGTGTCGAGAACGCGGAAGGGTCGGCTTTCGCCATGTCCGCCAGGGATTATCGCGAGCAAAAGCGCGCGGAGTACGATTTGGGCACGATGCAGGGGCATTTGCAGGCCTTCGGCGCCGCGCTCCCCTTCCTCGCGGGCGCGGCACTGCTTTTCGCGGTGGCGACGACCGGCGACCGGACTGTCCCGGTCAGCGATTTTCTCGTCGTTTACACAGTGTTCATTGCCTATCAGGTTGCCGTTGCCCGGCTGGGCGAGTCATTCGGCGTGATTGCCGGCATGCGGCCGGCGTTCGACCACATGCGCCCCCTGCTCGCCGCGGCTCCCGAGACCGCGGTCGAGGGCGAGCCGATCGAATACCTGGCCGGGGAGGTTCTGTTCGACCATATCTCCTTCCGCTACGATCCCGACGGCCCGCTGATTCTCGACGACGTCACGATACGCGCCCGTCCCGGAGAGTTCGTCGCCATTGCCGGCGAATCCGGGGCCGGCAAGAGCACGCTGTTCCGGCTTGCGCTGGGCGTGGACCAGCCATCCTCCGGATCGGTCTATTACGACGGACGCGACCTGCGGCGCCTGAACCTGAAACAGCTGCGCCGGAAAATAGGCGTGGTCCCCCAGTCGGTTCAACTTCATCCCCAGGACCTTTGGGACAACATCGTCGCCCACCACGACGAAGCGTCCACCGAGGAAGCATGGCAGGCGGCCCAGACCGCCGAAATCGAGCGCGAGATCAAGTCCATGCCCATGGGCATGATGACGCTGGTCGGCACCAGCGGCGCAGTCCTTTCAGGCGGGGAGAGTCAGCGCATCACGATCGCGCGCGCGCTGATGCGCGGACCCAGGATTCTGCTGCTGGACGAAGCGACCAACTGGCTCGACAACGAGAGTCAGGCCCAGGTCATGCAGAATCTGGCCGTGTTGACCTCGACCCGGATCGTCATCGCCCACCGCCTCTCGACGCTGGAACACGCCGACCGCATTTACGTGCTGCAGGCCGGCAAGGTCGTGCAAAGCGGCGCCTTTGGGGAACTCATGGAGGTGGACGGGGTATTCCGGGACCTGGTCAAGAGGCAGATCGCTTAAGCGGAATCCGTTGAAGAAACCCCTCAACGCAGCGAAATATCTCGTCGAAAAAGCCGGTTCCGATGGCCCGTTTCGCCAACGCCTGCTGGCGGCGCCGAAAGAAACGATCGAAACGGAGCTGGGCGTGACGATGGCCGACGGCCATGAGATACATGTTCACGAAAACACGAACACCGTCACGCATCTCGTCCTTCCGCCGCCGAGCAGGCTTAGCGAGGAAGAGCGCGAAGCGGCCAGGACCGGCGTGGCGTCGCTCGAGTATCTCCGGAAGACCATGTACGATCCCGCGCCCGACATTCGTCCGCCGGCCGGACAGCCGGCAACGATGCCGGGCGGCTCCCCTGCGTCCGGGACGCTTGCGGCAGCGGGCAGGGAGAGCATTCGCCGCGGCCTTGCGTTCCTGGATTCCGCAGTGGACTCAAATGGCGCCTGGCACTGCATCCGGTTCAGCACGGCCGACCCGGACATTCCGCGGCATTTCGAGAGGCCGGCTTTCGTATCCGCTTTCTGCGCGCTGGCTCTGGAAAGTTGCGGGGAGGCGGTAGCCAGGGCCATCTGCAGCCGCACGAGGCAGTATCTGGTCGACACTATCGAATACCCGGGATTGTGGCGTTACTACCGTCATCTGCCCCGGGACCTTGACAGCTCCAGTCTCTGTTCGCTCGTTATCGCGGACCACCCCTGGATTGTTCTTGGAAGGAACGTTTCCCGAATGCTGGCCAACCGCGACGAGCAGGGACGTTTCCTGACCTGGTTGCTGGAGGAAGGAGAACCTGATGTCGTTTCGCGCTTTCGCATCGAAGCCGACCCCGTGGTCAATGCGAATGTCATTGCCTGCCTGGGCGACCATCCCGAAACCAGGGACGCTCAAGCCTGGCTGACGGACCTGGTCACAGAGGGCCGTGTCGAGGGTTCGTCCAAGTGGTATCCCGACGCGGTTGCGACCTACTATGCAACCGCCCGGGCCCTGGTTCGCGCCCGGCCCGCTTTCGAGGGTCTGCGTCCGGTGCTTGCCGACGCCATCCTGAAACTGTGCGACGGGGAGGAAGGGTTCGGCAACGTCCTGCAGACCGCTCAGGCGGTGTCGGCGCTCCATAACATCGGATGCCTTGAAGCAGCGAACGTGAGACGCCTGGCGGAAAGGTTGATCGGATCACAGCACGAGGACGGCAGCTGGCCGGAACTGCTGGCATTTGGCGACCAGACGTTGAGGTGGGGCACGGTAGGGCAGATAGGACATGGCTCCGAGGCCATGACCACCGCGTTTTGCATCGAAGCATTGGAGCGCCTGATCGAAATCCTGGCCGGATGAAGGATTTGCGACGATGTCATGCGGTGCTAACATGAACCCCGATGTAAAGCGGGGGTGAACATCCCGTAGAGACGCTGCCATGCCGCAGGAAACAGCCGCAAGCGGTGGCTTTGGGCCACACAATGCCGATGTCTCAAAGCTGATCGAGCCTTCGATCCGAACGGCCCTGCCGCACTATCTGCCGCTGGGCGTATTTCCTCTGATTCTCGCCGCGGCGGCCTATGGAGGCTGGTGGTTATTGCCGCCGTTTCTGTTCTTTGCCGCCGCCACGCCGCTCGATCGGGCGTTGGGTCTCGACGGACGCAACATGGATCCGGCCAGAGCGCCGGGTCGCCGCCTGATCTGGCACAACCTGCCGGTCTGGTGCTGGGCGTTTCTTTGGCCTGTCACTCTGGTTTTCGGCCTGTGGCAGATTCTGGTTGCGAGTCCGTTTGCAATCTGGGAGAACGTGATACTGGCGATCATCCTGACGATGGAGGCGCAGGCGGTCTTCATTGTCGGTCACGAACTGGTTCACCGGCGCACTCCCTGGGAACGACGGTGGGGCGAATTCCTGCTTGCCTCGGCCTCCTATCCTCAATACGCCACGGAACATGTCTACATCCACCATGCGCAGGTGGGCACGCCGCACGATGTGGGGTCCGCACCCAAGGGCGAGAGTTTCTGGAGTTATTTTCCGAAGGAAATCGTGAGCAACCTCACCAACTCGTGGAAAATGGCAAGCCAGCTCCTGGCGCGCCGCCGCCTGCCCGTCTGGCATTACAGCAATCCGTTCTGGCGATACGGCGTCTATATTGCGTTCTGGTACGGACTGGTGTTCTGGATGGGCGGCATCTGGGCGGTCCTGGTCTTTGTCTTCCTCGGCTTTGGTTGCGTGTTCTCGATGAAGATCAGCAACTATCTGCAGCACTACGGTCTTCGCCGGGTCCTTCTTCCCAACGGCCGCTGGGAAAAGGTGGCGCCGCGCCATTCCTGGAGCGCCGACTGGAAGTTCAGCAACTGGATGTTCTTCAACATGCAGCGCCACGCGGACCATCATGCGCTGGCCAGCCGACCCTATCCGCTGCTGCAGATCACCGGGGCGGACGAATCGCCGTTCCTGCCGGGCACCTACAGCGACCTGATGAACATCGTGCTGCGGCCGAAGCGCTGGTTCGAGAAGATGGATCCGCTGGTGGATCAATGGCGCAAGCACTTCTACCCCGAAATTGACGACTGGAGCGCCTACGACAGCCCCGTTGCCGCAGCACGGCCCGAGCATCTGAGCGCAATCATTGAAATCTTCGGGTCCGCCCCGCGGCTGGCGCGATGGATCGAACGCAATCCCGAACTGCTGGACAATCTCAAGGATCCGGAATTCACCGATCTCGATCTGCCCAGGGGGTTCATGTCGGACCCCGAAGTCGAATCGATCGCGCGTCGCGGGCTGGCGCGAGTGTATTGGACTTTCGAGATGAGCGTCGAGGAAATGAAGGGCCTGATAGCCGAGATTCCGGCGACCGATGCGAATGACACCGCGGAAGTGGTGCGTAACTGGTCGAACGACAAGGCATTTCAGATCGGAATGCACGTGGTGCGCGGAAACCTGTCTGCGGACGAGGCCAGGACCGCGCTGTCCAACCTGGCCGAAGTCTCGATCGCGACCGTGCTGGCCTCGGTGGTCGCGGATTTTGTGGACCGGCGCGGGCCCGTGAGTGAAGGTGGGGCCGCCGCGATACTCCTGGGCGATCTCGCCGGCCGGGAGGCTCATCCGGGCGTTGCGGCCGATTTCCTGTTTGTGCATGACGGCCCGGGCGACGGCGGGCGGCTATGCGCGCTGTTTCTCGACAAGCTGACCGGTCTGACGCAGAACAGCCTGTTGTTTTCCCCGGTCCCGCACGGGACGGAGCGCTGTGTCGTGCTGCCGTCAAGCGATCTGGCCGAGCATTGCAGGAGTGTCGGCGCGGCCAGGGGGCCCGACTTGACCAGGGCGCGCTGCGTATTCGAGACCGGCGATTCGAGAATAGGGGGCCGCTTCGACGAAGTGCGGCGCGACGTTCTGTCCGAATGGGGCGCATCGACGGTGGCGGAAACCGCGCCCGACGCTGAAGCGGAACTCGACGCCTTTCTTACGCGCGCCTGAGGGCGTCCGTTGATCCAGACCCGAACGGAAACGCATAGCGTTAATACGCCCCAATGAAGAAGACGGCTGCCGACCGGGGCATCGTCAAGCTGCCCGCGCTTGCGCCGCACCTGGAATTCCACGTCATCGGCGAACAGCAGACCCTGCTGGTTTCGGAGTCGTTCAATACGCTGCTGCACGGTGAAATCTATTGCAAGCTGCTGCCCGTGCTCGATGGCCGGCGCGAGCAGGAAGAGATTGCCGCCGTCCTCAAGGCCGGACACACCGCCTCGGAAGTTCGCGCGGCCATCGCTTCACTTGCCGCCAGGGGCTACGTAGTCTCCGGCGGGCATGGAATGGACAGGAGCCGGGCGGCCTACTGGTCGTCGCTCGGCGCCTCGCCGTGCCGGGCGGAGCAGAGCCTGGCGGAATCGCGCATCGAAATTGTGGGTGACGAGGGCCGTCTGGCACGGCATATGGAAGAACTCGGCGTCACCGCAGGGACCGCCGCGCCCAAGCTCACCGTGATCGTTTGCGACGAGTATCTGCAAGAGCGCCTTGCGGAGGTGAATCGACACCGGCTTGAAACAGGTGTGCCGTGGATGCTGATGCGCCCCCGCGGCATACAGCCGCTGTTCGGTCCCGTATTTCGGGCGGATGGAGAAGGACCCTGCTGGGCCTGCCTGGCTTACCGGCTTGGCGGTCACCAGGAAGTGCATCAGTTTCTCAGAAATGTCGTGGGCGAGAAGGCCGCCTTCAAACCGTTTGCCGCCGACCCCGTGCTGCTGGATGCGCTGTACGGGCTGATTGCGGCGGAAATCGTCAAGTGGCTGGTGCTGGATGAGGCGGCGCCGTTGCACGAACAGGCGATGACGATGGACATCGGAACGTTCACGAGTTCGCGCCACCGCGTCATGCGCCGGCCGCAGTGCCCGGCCTGCGGCGACGAAGACCTTTTCCGTGCGGACCGGGCGCCCGTGGCCTTGCAGCTGAAGTCCAGCCCCAGGGCCGTCAGCAACAGCGGTGGCGCGCGCACCGTGGCCCCGGAAGCAACGCTGGCGAAATACCGCCACCTGGTAAGCCCGATCAGTGGCGTCGTGACCTGGCTGAAGCGCACTACCGACGAGGCCGATTCCTGGCTGCATGTCTATTGGGCGGGAAGCAATCTCGGCATGAGGAGCCGGACCCTGAGTTCGCTCCGACGCAGCCTGCGGAGCAAGAGCGCCGGCAAGGGCAGCACGCGCGAGCAGTCGGAGGTCAGCGCGCTGTGCGAAGCCCTCGAGCGATATTCGGGCTGCCTTCATGGTGACGAGATCCGCGCCCGCAGGCGATTCACCGATTTTTCGGATGATGATGAGGCAATACACCCCAACGATGCGCAACTCTTCAGCGATACCCAGCTTGACAACGCCGAGAGCATCAACGCGAAGGGGCACCCGTACAACATCGTGCCTCCACGCATGGATCCCGATGCCGAACTGGACTGGACGCCCGTCTGGTCGTTCACGCAGCAGCGCCATCGCTATCTGCCCACCTCGATGCTCTACAGCATGGCCCCCGAACAGCGCGCCGCCGGCGACCTGATTGCCGACTCCAATGGCTGCGCCGCGGGCAACACCCTGGAGGAGGCCATACTGCAGGGCTTCTACGAACTCGCCGAGCGCGACGCCTTTGCCATCTGGTGGTACAACAGACTCAAGGCGCCGGCAGTGGATCTCGCCAGTTTCGACGACGAGTACCTCGCAACGGCTGCGGGCTACTACGCACGGTTTGAGCGGGACCTGTGGATGCTCGACGTCACCTCCGATATCGGAATTCCCGCATTCGTTGCGCTCTCGCGACGGCCCGATGCGGAAACCGAGGACATCATCTACGGTGCCGGCGCCCATGCCGACCCGCGTATTGCGGCCCTGCGCGCGGTTTGCGAATTGAACCAGTGCCTTACCTGGCTGCCGCGCCCCGGAAGCCGCGACGGCCGGCCCATGATCGACGATCCGCTGGCGCTCTGGTGGTGGAAAACCGCCCGGCTGGCCGATTGTTCCTGGCTGGCGCCGGCGGAAGACGCGCCGCTGCGCAAGGCTTCGCATTACAGGGTGATCGAGACGGCCGACATGCGCGAGGATGTGGAATACTGCCGGACGCGAGTCGAGGCCGGAGGCATGGAGTTCCTGGTCCTGGACCAGACGCGGCCCGACATCGGCATGCCCGTGGTGCGCGTCATCGTGCCGGGCCTCCGCCATTTCTGGGAACGACTCGCTCCGGGGCGTTTGTATGACGTGCCGGTCAGCATGGGCCGCCGCAGCCGCCCGCTGGCCGAGGCCGACATCAATCCCGCACCGGTGATCGCCTGAGGAGACAGCTTGGACATTGACGAAGCAATAACGCGGACCCAGGACCGGCTTGCGGAAGAGGGCGGCACCATGGCCGATTTGCTCGGGCACCTGAGAAACAGGATTTCGGCGGTCCTTATCGGGGACCGGGAATGGCAGCGGGTGTTGGAATGCGCCGGAAGACTTCCGATAACGATGGCCGCCCTGCCGTTCGGCTTCGAACTGCCACTGCACGACCGCAGGCCGGAAGCGGATTTCGGAGCCTCTCTGGCAAGCGGAACCCGGGCGGGGGCCTGGTTCGAAGAAACTGCGCGGGGCGGACAAGCGGATGAAACGGCGAGAGCGGTCGTGCGCCTGTTCAGGGAAATGGAATCCGAAGGCTCGCCGCTGCGTGAAATCGTCGGGCGCAAGCTGATGCTGGAATACGACATAGGCTCGGCGAGCGGCGACGAGCATGCGCAACCCGGAATCTTCCTGCGGCCCGGCGAGCGTCCGATCGTTGGCGGGGGCCAGCTGAACGATGTGGGCACGGTGGTCGGCGCACTTGTTTCCTGCGTGGGCTGGAAGATGAACGATGCTCAGCGGAAGAGTCTCGAACGGGTTTACCGGGCGCAGCCCGAAGACACGCGAATGGATTCCTTCGGGGTATTCCCTTCCCGTTCACGCGCGATCCGCCTGGCGATCATGGGGTTCAAGTCGCAGCAGGAAATATGTTCCTTTCTTCGGGACACTGGCTGGCCGGGTCGGATTTCGGCCGTGGAGTCGGTGATTGCACGCTTCAGGGAACGGGCCAGCATCGTCAGGTCCGGCGCGAACATAGACGTTGAGGAAAATGGCGTGGGTTCAGCGCTCGGTCTCACGCTCATCGTCAAGCAGAGATATACGAAAGATGCGCGCTACTGGCTCGACGGGCTTACGGATTGGGACCCGTTTCTGGAAGCCCTCGGCCATGAGGATCTGGTAGTCCCGGAAAAGCTCGGTGCGCTTGCCGGCTGGGTGTCCAAACCCTCCATGCTGTTCGGAAAGACCGGGCGTTACGTACTGTTAAGAGGCATTCACCACATCAAGCTGGTCATCTCCGGGAACAAGCTTCGCAAGGCCAAGGCTTACGTGTTCATGGTGCTGTCCGGAGAGGTATCGGACCAGGGGGCTAGTTGACCCAATGCGCAGGACGTATATGCGCGAACCATCCCCCGCTCGTATTGAGCGGGGGACAGCTTTCAATGTCGAACCGGCGCGGAACCGCAGTTCCGCGACCTAGCCGGCGCTTGGCCGGCCGGTTCGGTTTACCAGCAGCAGCAGAGGCCGGCTGAGATGGCCTCGAGTTGCTCTTCGGTTATGTTCGGATCAGGAGGCAATGCGAGATGCACGGTCTGCATGTCGCTCTCATGAACCTGGATTGTCATCGAATCAGGAATCGAGATATCCAATTCCTTGCTGATGGTGCTTTTGGGATCTGCCAACAACTGTTGCCGGAATTCCGCGTCCAGAGCGGATTTCTCGACGATCTGCTGCAGCATCTGTTCTCCACTTCTCATAGTAAACCCCCGTCTTATTGAGTTGCTTCAGAGGCCTTCGCCACGTTTCCCGTTAAAGAATCGCAGCGTTGGTGAAGTTCATTGTATCAGACCATGCCGTACAATATTCACTGCGCGTTTTGCAGTCGGGGCGATGCCGTGGATCACAGCAAATTCAGCCGGACCGCACTTCGACGCGTGCGCTGATGCGATTCCGCGGCGTCTGTGCGGCTCTCGCGCTCATGGTTCCATGGGGCGCCGCTGCACAGACTCTTGATTTTTCCGGCGACCTGAGCCTGCAGACCCGCTGGTTTCCCGAAACGCCGGCCTTCGCGGGCCAGCGTGCGGGAAGCGGCGGCGTGGTCGTCGAGCCCACGCTTTACTGGGACATCACGGAAACGGCCAGCTTTACCTTTACCCCGCTTTACCGCTACGACAGCGCCGATTCGCGACGCACTCATGCGGACCTGCGCGAGGCCTACCTGCTGATGTACGGGGACTGGGGCGAAACTGCCTGGGAGCTTCGCCTGGGAGTTGATCGCGTGTTCTGGGGCGTGGTCGAGCTGCACAACCTCGTGGACGTCGTCAACCAGTTCGACCTGATCGAGCATCCGCGCGAAGAAGCCAAACTGGGTCAGCCCATGGCGTACCTGACGCTCTCCGGCGGCTGGGGCATGGCGGAGTGGCTGGTGCTGCCCTACCATCGCAAGCGCACGTTTCCGGGGTCTCACGGACGCTTTCGGGGCCCTGTGCCGCTTGTTGACGACGCCTTGTACGAAAGTGGCGGCGAAGAGCGCCACATCGATCTGGCCGCCCGTTACAGCAACACCGTCGGGCTGCTGGACTTTGGCCTGAGCGCGTTCGTGGGAACCAATCGTGAGCCCTTTTTCGTTCCGGCCCTCCCGCCCGGCCTGATTCCCGGCCCGGACACCCCCTTTATTCCCTACTACGAACAGATCCGGCAATTCGGCCTGGACGCGCAACTCACGACCGGGGACTGGATCTACAAGCTGGAAGCGATTCGCCGCAGCGGCGCCCGCAACCTCGCAGGCCTGGAGGAGAACTACCGCGCCTTCATTCTCGGCCTGGAGCGCAATTTCTACGGAGTCTTCGGCTCCGCGGCGGACATGATCGTGTTTGCGGAATGGCACGACGACAGTCGCGGTTCGCTGGCAACGACCGCGTGGGCCAATGACCTGTTTGTCGGGGCCTCGGTCGCTTTGAACGACGTGCAGAGCACCGAGTTCATCGTCGGCGTCCTGGGGGATTTGAGCCGCGATTACCGCGCATTGAACGTGGGAATGAATCGCCGCCTGACGGACAACTGGTCGATGCGCCTGGAAGTGATCGCGCAATTGCGGGTGGATCCGCTGGATATGACATACGCGGGTCGGCGAGACAGTTTCGTGGGGCTGGATATCACATACAGCTACTGATGGCGTTTACGGCTGGCGCATGAACGGACCGCCGGACAGGATGCAGGGGGCGCTGATCGAACGCCTCAAGGCGTACGGCGGGCTGATCCGCCTGGATCGTCCGGCAGGCACCCTGCTTTTGCTGTGGCCCACGTTGTTCGCACTGTGGCTGGCTTCCGGCGGCGATCCGCCGGCCCGCATCCTGCTTGTCTTTGTTGCGGGCACTTTCCTGATGCGTTCGGCCGGCTGTGCGGTGAACGACTACGCCGACCGCCGCGTGGACCGCCTGGTAAAGCGCACCCGCTCGCGGCCGCTGGCGACAGGAGCGATCAGGCCCGCGGAGGCCCTTGCAGTGGCCGGCCTGCTGACTGCCGGCGCAGCCTGGCTGGTTTTCAGCCTGCCGGCGCTGGTGATCGTGCTGGCTGTGATTGGCGCGGCTGTCGCCGGTTTCTATCCCTTCGCGAAGCGGATCATGCCGGCCCCCCAACTGGTATTGGGCGTGGCGTTTTCGTGGGGCGTTCCGATGGCGTACGCCGCCGTTTCGGATCTCGGCAATCCCTCACTGTGGATGCTTTGGCCGCTGACTTTCCTGTGGGTGGTGATTTACGACACCGTTTACGCCATGGTGGATCGGGATGACGATGAGCGGATCGGCGTGCCGTCAACGGCGATCCTCCTGGGCCGGCACGATGTGCTGTTCATCATCGTGGCGCATGCGGCGTACCTGGCCGGCATGTTCGGACTGGGATCGGCGGTCGGCCTTGGGCCGGCTTACTTCGCTGGCGTAGCCGGCGCGGCGCTGTGCGCAGGCCGGCAGATCGCGCTGGTTCGAGGCAGGGACCGCAAGCAGTGCTTTCGGGCCTTCAACAACAATTCGCTGCTCGGCTTCCTTCTCTTTGCCGGGCTGGCGCTGGACATGCTCTTCACCGCAGGTTGACGAGGTGTTCCCCGGGATGCGATACGGGGCTTTCTTTGTGATACGATCAGAAAGTCTGGTTGGACTTGCGGTAAATACAAGCGGGGCGTGGAGCCGTGATCACAAAGGCAGACAGGCATGTTGTCCGCTGAGGACATGCAGCGCCATCTTATTCAGAGGGCGGCTGACGATAGCGATTTCCGCCGGGGACTCATAGCGGACCCCAAGGGCACGCTGTACCAGGAATTCGGCATCGAGATTCCGGACCATATTGAGTTTCACGTGCACCAAAGCGACATGCGCACCGTGCATGTCGTTCTGCCGCCCGACCCGGTGCTGGACGAGGAGCAACTCGAGGCGATTTCGGCCGGCATGTGCTGCTGCGGAATCTGACCGGGTCCCGTATTGTCAGGTGGCTGGCCTGCCTGCCGGTCGGTATTGGCCTGATCGCCGCAGCGGCCGCGAGCGGCCAGTCCATTGAAGCGGCGCGCACCGCGCTGAACGAGGGCCGGTTCCTCGAGGCCGCGGAAATCGCCGAAGTCCTGGACACTTCCGACGGATACGCGCTGGCGGCCGAAGCGCTGGCGATACACGGGCATTATCTGGCGGCGGAAGAAACAAAAGCCGAACTGCTCGGCCGCGCAATGCAACTGGGACAGGAGGCCATTCGTAAGAATTCGGAGAATCCGGCAGCGCACCTTCAGCACGCCCATGCCATGGGGCGCTATACGCAGGCGGTGGGCACGCTGAAGGTCAAGCGCGACTATGCCGGACGGGTGCGGGCGGCGCTGGAGCGAGCGCTGTTCCTGAAACCGGGACTGGCCGAGGCGCATCTGAGCCTGGGAGCCTGGCATGCGGAGGCCATCCGGGGCGGAGGATTCATGGCCAGGGTGCTGTTCGGGGCCAGCGGAAATGAGGCTCGCGCGCACTACGACGCCGCGCTTGAGCTTGCGCCGGATGCGAAGATCGTTCACGCGGAATATGCCCTGGGCCTGTTGCTTCTCGACAGGCGCAAACACCGTGATGAAGCCCGCAGCCTTCTGGAGCGCGCCAGGGACCTGCCCTCCCGGAACGCCCACGATCGCATCGTTCATGATCGGGTGATTGCGAAACTGTCGGAGCTTGACGTTCGAACATAACGGTAGAATCCATCGACCGGACACTTGCAGGGCGGCGCCAGGGTTTTGACGAATAAGCCGATACTTGAGATTCCATCCGCCTACAGGGCCGGATACGAAAAAGCCCGTCTCGAGGATCAGGCAGCGGCCGACAACTACGTCCTGCACACGACCGTTGGCGATCCACAGTTGGACCCGGTGATGGAGGAAATATCCGATTTACCTCCTCCCGCACTGCATCGGTTCATCCACGCAGGGATAGAGCAGCAGCAGGACCAACTCAAGCAGGCGCCGAAGGTCATGCGCGATTTCTTTGAGGAAATCGAGCACCCTCCGGAGTGGTTCGACTACAAGGCGTGCAACGCGGGGATCCGCGCCTTTTATGCAAACGCGAATTTCGTTCTGGTCGCATTCGTCGCGGGCGTACTGATCGAAGGCTTTTCCTCGCTGATCGCCACTTCCTTCAATATCACATCGCGCACCGTGACCGGGCCCGGAGACCGACGGCTGAGACAAAACAACCGGCAATTGATGGAGATCTTCGTGCCGGGGGGTTTGCACCGTTTCGGCGACGGGTGGAAGCTCTCCGTGCGGGTCAGATTCGTTCACGCCCGCATCCGCAGCCTGCTGGCGAAAGCGGAGCCCTGGGATGCCCAGGCATGGGGCACCCCGCTGAGTGCGGCCCACCTCGGCTATGCGATCTGCGTATTCTCGATTCGTCTCGTGGAACAGGCAATATCGGTGGGCGCAAGGTTTGCCAAAGACGAGATCGCCAGTTTCCTGGCCTTGTGGCGGTTCGTCGGCCATCTCATGGGCATACCCGATTCCATTCTGTACGCCAATGAAGCCCAGGCACGGCATCTCATCAGGATCACCCTGATGTGCGAGCCCCCGCCCGGGCGACATTCCATCGAAATGGCCCAGGCGTTTGTGCACAACGTGCCCACGGTCGCGGGAATCGAGGATCCCAGGGAAGCCGATTCCGTGCGCGGCCTGGTCTTCCGGCTTTCCCGTGCGCTGATCGGCAACGATCTGGCCGACGCCCTGCAGTTTCCGAGAAGCAACCGACTGGGCACGCTCTATTTCTTCCGCATGAAGCAGATCGTTACGCGCATGCTCAAGGGCACCCGGTCGGCCCACCTGGCGGATTTCCTGCAGTTACTCGACGTTTCGCAATATGATGAGGAAGGCATGAGCTACGTGATGCCGGACCACTGGCACACGTCGAAGCAAAATCCCTGGTAAGCATGACCGTGATTTTCATCGAAGCACGCGAACCGGCCTGTCTCCGGAGCAACTGCGGGCCGGCGCGATGAATCCGGCGCTACTCGACCGGTATATCGCCGCGGTCCTGCGCTTCCGCTGGCTGATTGTTGCCGCCGCCACCCTGTTCATGCTGGCGATGGCGGCCGGCGGACGGTTCATCACGGTTTCCAACGACCATCGGATTCTGTTCGGCGAGGACAACCCGCAACTCGCCGCCTACGACGCCCTCGAGGACACCTACACGTCATCGAATACGGCGCTCATCGCCGTGTCGCCCAGCCAGGGCAACGTATTCACCCGCGAGACGCTCGGCGTAATCGAGAGGATGACGGAAGAGGCCTGGCAGGCGCCTTATTCGAGCCGCGTGGACTCGTTGACCAACTACAGCCACAGCGAGGCGCTGGGGGACGACCTGATCGTAGGACCTTTGGTGGAGGACGCCGCGTCCCTGACTGACGCCGACCTGGACCGGATCGAGGAAATCGCGAACGATTCCATCGAGCTTGTCGGTCGTATGCTGGCCGAAGACGGCAGGGTGGCCGGCCTGGCCATCAATTTCATACCGCCCAGCGAGACCCATGACGCCGCGGTCATGGAACTCAACGCGTACCTCGACCAAATGATGGCCCGGGCGCGCGCCGAGAGCCCGGAGATCGACTTCCATATCACCGGCGACATCGTGATGCAGCGAGCGTTTGCGCAGGCCACCCAGGACGACCTGGAGAGACTGACTCCGATCGTATTCCTCCTGATCGTTGCCGTGGCTTACCTGATCCTGCGTTCGATTTCGGGCGCCCTGAGCATGGTCGTGATGATCCTGTTCTCGGTAGGCACGGCGATGGGTCTGGCGGGGTGGAACCAGACGGTCTTCAGCCCCGTGAACGCCGGGGTGCCGATCATCGTCATGGCGATAACGGTTGCCCAGTCGGTGCATGTCACGACGATGACCCTGACGGCCATGCGCCGGGGACTGGACAAGATGGAGGCTGTTGCCGAATCGGTGCGCGTGAACGCCTTCCCGGTCTTCCTGGCTTCGCTCACGACCGTGATCGGGTTCCTGAGCCTCAATGCCTCCGATTCCCCGCCGTTTCACACGCTCGGAAACTACGTCGCCTTCGGCGTGGCCTGCACCTTCGTCTATTCCATGTCGCTGCTGCCGGCCCTGCTTTCCATACTGCCCCTGCGCGTGAAACCGTCGTCTGCCGGGGAAGTGACTTTCTTCGACCGCTTCGGGGAGTTCGTTGTCGCGCGGCGGAAACCGCTGCTGTGGCTGACCACGATTCCGACGCTGTTCCTGCTGATCGGCATTTTTCGCATCGAGCTCAACGACAGCCTGCCCAACTACTTCGGCGAGCGCTATGAATTCCGGCGGGATTCGGACTACATCATCGAGAACCTGACCGGGCTTGAATCGCAGGAATATTCGCTGGCCTCCCCGGGCGAGGGCGGCATCACCGGCCCCGAATACCTGCGCCAGATCGACGCCTTCGCCGAATGGTTCCGCAGCCAGCCGGAAGTGACCTATGTTCGCGTTTTTTCGGACACGATGAAACGCCTGAACAAGAACATGCACGAGGACGATCCGGCCTACTACCGGTTGCCGGAAGACCAGGCGCTGGCCACGCAGTATCTGTTGCTGTACGAGCTTTCCCTGCCGTTCGGGATGGATCTGAACGACCGCATCGACATCAGCAAGTCGTCCACCCGCATGTCGGTGGTGATGCGGAACATAACCAGCAACGAGCAGCAGGAGCTCGCGGAGCGGGCCCGCGGCTGGCTTGAGAAGAATGCCCCCGGGCTTACGACGGAAGCGACCGGACTCAGCGTCATCGTCTCGCACATCACCGAGCGAAACATCAAGTCCATGCTGCGGGGCACCGTAATCGCGATGGCGCTGATTTCGCTGGTCCTGGTCGTGGTCTTCAAGAGCCTGCGGTTCGGCCTGCTGAGCCTGATCCCCAACTTCATCCCCGCCGGCATGAGCTTCGGCCTTTGGGGGTACCTGGTCGGCAGAGTTGGGATCGCGGCCTCGGTGGTTACTGTCGTGGCCTTCGGCATCATCGTGGACGACACGATTCACTTCCTGACGAAGTACCTGAAAGTTCGTCGCGAGGGCCGTTCCGCTGCCGACGCGGTCCGTTATGCTTTCAGCACGGTGGGCAAGGCCCTGGGGACGACGACCGCGGTGTTGTCGGCCGGGTTCCTGGTGTTCGCCGCATCCGGATTCGAGGTCAGTTGGGCGCTCGGAATCCTGGTGGCCATGACGATCATGTTCGCCTTCCTCGCCGACTTCCTGCTTCTGCCACCCCTGCTGATGGCATTTGATCGGAGAAAACTATGATTCGTGTACCAAGCCGGGCGCGTCCCTTCCGTACCGCGGCCCGTTTCACCCTCTTGCTGGCGCTGACGGGCCTGGTATCGTCGCCCGCCCTTGCCCAGGATCCCTCGCCGGAGGAAATCGGTCTTGCGATCGCGTACGAGGCGGCCGCCCGCAACGATGGTTTCGGTAACTTCACGGCCAATCTGGCCATGATCCTGCGCAACCGTCAGGGTCAGGAGAGCCGCCGCCAGATCCGCTTCAAAGTCCTGGAAGTCGAGGGCGACGGCGACAAGAGCCTGTTCGTTTTCGACCAGCCGCGCGACGTCCAGGGGACGGCGCTGCTGACCCACGGTCATCTCACGGCCCAGGACGACCAGTGGCTGTATCTGCCGGCGTTGAAGCGGGTCAAGCGCATCAGTTCCTCGACCCGCACCGGGTCCTTCATGGGCAGCGAGTTCTCCTATGAGGACATGAGCAATCCGGAAGTCGAGAAATACACCTACCGTTTCCTGCGCGAGGAACCCTGCGGCGATTTGATCTGCACGGTCAACGAACAGGTGCCGGTGGACACGAAATCGAGCTACAGCCGCCAACTGGTTTGGCAGGACAAGGAGCACCTGCGCACCTGGCTGGTCCACTATTACGACCGCAAGAACTCACATCTGAAGACGCTGGTGTTCGCGGGGTACCGGCAGTACCTGGATCGATACTGGCGGGCTGGCGAAATGACGATGGAGAATCACCTGACCGGCAAGAGCACGGTGCTCAACTGGACGGACCTGGAGTTCGGCACCGATCTGGGCGACGGCGATTTCTCCCAGGCGGCCCTCAGGCGCGTGCGCTGACACGTATCGGCTGTTCGTGCTTGCTCGCCCGTCGTTGGTCCCCCTCCTCGTGGGAGACGCCATCCTGGCTCGATTCTCGCTGTCCCTGCTCCAACGCTCCCGCGAGTAGGGAGACCAACGACGGGCTTCAGTTGGCGTGCCTCTAAAAGCGCAGAGCTCTTAGCTGCCGTCTCTGTCGAGTTCGCTACGTAGGGCGCGGGCGGTCAGGCGGGCTATCAGGAAAATCAGCAGGGCGGTGACGACCAGCCCCGTGATGAACAGCGGCTGCGGAATCATCGGAGCGCCGGTCTGCTCCAGCGAAGCCAGGCTGCCCGCCACGGAGCCCAGGTAGACATAGAGAAAAATGGCCGGCAGCATGCCGACGACCGTGCCGAACAAGTAGGCTCCGAAGCTCACGTTGGTAAGCCCCAGGGCATAGTTCAGCAGGTTGTAGGGAATCACTACGGAAAGCCGCGCGAGCAGCACGATCAGCCAGCCCCTGCGGGCAACCGCGCGGTCCAGGGCGCGGAAGCGCGGCATGGCTTCCAGCCGGGATTCGACCCAGTCCCTCGCCAGAAACCTGCCTACAAGAAACGCGCAGCACGCGCCCAGAGTGGCCGCCAGGGATACGAGGGCCACGCCCAGTGCAACCCCGAAAAGCACGCCGGCCGCAAGGGTAAGAATGGAACCCGGAACCATGAATACAGCGGCCAGGATGTACGCGACAACAAAGCCGGCCCAGGCAATGCGCGGGTGCGCCTGCGCCCAGTCGGTCGACTGGATCAGCCACTCGCGCGCAGGCAGCATCCACACGGCGACGAGCAGCGCCGTCAGCGACAGTAGCAGTATCAGCGCTCGCCGCTTCATGCTGGTTGTTGTGACTCAATTACTGGCCACGGTTCCGCGCGACCCGCCGGTAGGCGGGCGCGCAGACCCGGAATATGGCAGCCGCGAGAGGCATGGTGCAGACGGCCATGGTCGCCAGCGCCAGGGGCAGTCGATCGGGCGAACCGAAAACCCGCTCGGTCAGCAGCGCCACGCCCACCGGACCCAGCGACAGGCCGAGCAGGTTTACGCAGAACAGATACACGGCGATGATTCGGGCCCGGAACCGATTCGGAGTCACCTCGTTAAGCGCTACCGGCGAGATGCCGAAGGGCATGCTGATCAGGCACTGCGTTACGCCGATCAGCGTCAGCGCCAGCGTTGCGGTGGACGCGAATGGAAAGGCCACGGCGAAGGGAAGGGCAATCAGGGCGATCGCGAACGCAACCCGGATTTCGGCGTCCCGCGGCCGGCGCCGGCGCAGCCGCTGCGCCGCCACACTGCCCAGGTAAACACCCAGCGGCGCGGTTACCAGCGTGACCGCGCCCAGGCCCAGGCCCGTCTGGGCCTGGGTCCAGCCGAATTCGCGGATCAGGAAAGACGGCGTCCAGGCACCGAAGCTGTACGAATAGGTGACCTGGCAGGTAAAGCCCAGAAAATGGGTCAGGTACAAGGTCCGTTGCGGCCCGCACAGAAATCGGACGAAGGACCTTGCGCTGATCCCGGCTTCGGGCGTCTCTCCGAAACGGGCCGTTTCGCGCACCGAGGCCAGCGTGAGCAAGCCGAGAAGAACGCCCGGCAGGCCCACTACGATGAAGACGATCTGCCAGCCCCTCAGCGCGCCAAGCACGGGCAGATTGGCGCTGCCTCCGCCCGCCACCCAGTTGATGACCAGTCCCCCGGTGAGCGTGGCCAGCCCGATGCCGAGGTACAGGCCCGTGGCATAAGTGGCGGTGGCCCGCAAACGGGCTCTTGGCGGGAAGTAATCGGCGATCAGCGAGTAGGCGGCGGGCGAGAGGGCCGCCTGGCCCACGCCGACCAGCATGCGCGCGGCGAACAGTTGCGCGTAGTTGCTTGCGAGTCCGCAGGCCGCGGTGGCCACGCTCCACAGTACGACTCCGGCGGCAATGACGGCGGGGCGGTTCCACAAGTCCGCCATCCCGGCGGCGAACAGGCCCAGCGTCGTGTAGAAGGCTGCGAACGCCAAGCCGTACAACATGCCGATCTCGACATCGTTCAGGTCGAGGTCGTGCTTCAGGGGTTCGACCAGCAGGGTGATGATGTTGCGGTCGAGGAACGAGCACAGGTACAGGACCGCCAGCAGGATCACGACGTACCATGCGTAGCCGCGCCGGGGCCAACGGGGCGTATCGGTCAGTCCGGTCAAGCTACCGTTCCCGGGTCATGTGGATAACTTTGTGGACAACATCGCCCGTAGCCCTTGGCTCTATTGGCTCTTGCAGTTTTCCACAGCGGGGGAAGATTTCAGCAGATTCCGGAAATACATGTAATATCAATAACTTGGTAGAGGTTCGCAAATGTGTTGTGCGAAAGTAGCCGCAATTTGAACTGCGCAATACGATTTTCCGCCGAGTGTGAATAACTGCCTTGCGGCGGGCATATTATCCCGCCCCTGCGCCCTGTAGTCCCAGCAGCCTCGCCAGCTTGCGGGCCGCCCGCCCGCGATGGCTTCTCCGGCCCTTTTCCCCGGCGCTCATCAGCGCCGCGCACTGGCCCGTTCGCCCGTCCAGGAACACCGGATCGTAACCAAATCCCCCGCGTCCTTCCTCCCTTTCGGCAATGCGCCCTTCCCAGACGCCCTCGGCAATCAGGGGAGCGTGTTCGTTATCGGGCGCGGCCAGGACCAGCACGCAGCGGAAGCGGGCGGTGCGGTTCCCGACCGGCACGCCCTCAAGGTCCTCAAGCAGTTTCCGAATGTTGGCGCGGGCGTTTCCTTCGTCTCCGGCGTAGCGGGAGGAGTAGATTCCCGGCGCCCCGGCCAGCGCGTCCACTTCCAGGCCGGAGTCGTCGCTGAGCGCCGGCATGCCCGATTGCCGGGCGGCGGCGAAGGCCTTCAGCCGGGCGTTTTCCTCAAAGCTTGAACCGGTTTCTTCCGCCGCCACAAGAGCGAGTTCCCGCATGTCAATCAGGCGGATTTGCCCCTTGAGCAATTCGCGCAGCTCGCGCAGCTTGCCGGCGTTGCCCGAGGCCAGTACGGCGCTTCGGATAGTGGACATTTCAGTGCGAGCAAGTTTAACGGCGGCCGGGTGCGATATTCTTTGCGCCCGACCGCCAGTTCCTGCAGGAAACGAACGCATGCCGGACCCCGCGACGCCTCCCGAGCATCGCTACCCCCACCTTTTCACTCCCATCTCGCTGGGGCCGGTGCGACTGGATCACCGCGTGATCATTCCGGGTCACTCGATGGTGCACGGGGATTCATCCGGCCTGATTACCGAGCGCTATCACGCCTACCTGGTGCGGCGGGCCCTGGGAGGGGCCGCTCTGGTGGGTATCGAGTCCGCCCCGGTGCATCCCGACAGCCTGACCTGGACCGGCCAGCTGGAGTTGTGGCGGGACGAGATCATCGACCCGTTGGCCCGCACCGCCGAGGCGGTCCATGAAGCCGGATCCAGGCTGTCCATCATCCTCTGGCACGGCGGCCACAACGTACCTTTCGGGCGCGGCGCGGTCGCGCTGGCCCCGTCGGCGATTCCTTCCGTGCAGATCGGCCAGGTGCCCAAGGCCATTTCCGTTGCCGAGATCAGGGACATGGTGGGCTATTACGCCGACGCGGCCGAGCGTTGCGCCAGGGCCGGGATCGATGTTATCGAGGTCCAGACCGCGTCCGATTACCTGCTCGGTTCGTTTCTAAGTCCGCAGCTCAACCACAGGTCAGACGGCTACGGCGGGTCGGTGCCGAACCGCTGCCGCTTTGTCATCGAGGTTCTTGAAGCCATACGAGAACGGGTAACCGGAAAGGTGGCCGTAGGTTTGCGCACCTCGGTATTCCACGCCATTCCGGGAGACCCGGACGGCTACGGCATCGAAGATTCCCTGGCCGCCATGGTGACGATTGCGGAGACGGGCGTTACCGATTACGTAAGCGTCATGAGCGGTTCGAACGCCAATTTTGCGGAGACCATTTCACCCATGGGCTATCCGCGGGCCCAACTGGCGGAGCAGTCGGCGCGCTTCACGGAAGCGCTGTCGGTGCCGGTCACCGTGGCCGGACGCATTCGTAGCCCGGATGAAGCTGAGGCCGTCGTTGCCAACGGCCAGGCGGACATCGTGGCCATGGCCCGCGCCTTCATCGCCGATCCCGACTGGGTCTTGAAGGTGCGCCGGGGCGAGGAGGAGCGCATCCGTCCCTGCATGTCCTGCAACCAGGTTTGTCTGGGATTCGCGACGCTCGCCCTGCCGGCCGGGTGCAACATCAACGCGGCGGCGGGAAGGGAGTTCGAACTGCCCCGCAGTGCGCCTGCACCGATCCACAAGCACATTGCCGTAGTGGGAGGCGGACCGGCCGGACTCGAATGCGCCCGCGTTGCGGCGCGCCGCGGCCACGCCGTTACCCTGTACGAAGCTACGGGGGAACTCGGCGGCGCGCTGCGCCTCGCGGCGTTGTGCCCGCACCGCGAGGAGATGCTGCCGGCGCTTCAGTGGTGGGAGAGGGAACTTGCCCGGCTGGGAGTTACGGTTCGGCTGAACAACGAGATTCTTGATCCGGGGGAACTGGATGCGGACGAGATCGTCTGGGCTACCGGCGGCTCGCCCGGCTGGACCTGGCTCTGGCGCAATCGGCCCCGCATGACCGACGGCATTCCGGGCGCAGAGCGGCTGCCTCACGGTCGGGACATCCTGGCCGGCAAGGAGTCGGTATCGGGAAGTGTCCTGGTGATCGACGAGGAAGGAAATTGGCCGGCGGTCAACCTGGTGGAATACCTGGCCGCGATGGATGGCGTTTCCGGCGTGACCGTCGTCACGGCCAGCGCCCTGTTCGGCGACCCGGAGCTGTCCCTTACCGGAGAACTGCCCCTGGTTGCGCGCCGCCTCGACTCCGCGGGCATCGAGATAAGCGGCGGTACCTACGTGAAAGAGGTGAGAGGCGACTCCGTCATAACGACGGCCGACGAGGCGTTGGGACCCTTCGATGCCCTGGTGCTGTCGATGGGCACGGTCGCCAACCCATCGCCGGACGGCGTGAGCGCAATAGGAGACTGCGTCGCTCCCCGGTCCATCTGGGCCGCGGTTCAGGACGGCGCCCGCCTGGCCCTGGAACTCTAGAGTGCCTCTTCCTGTGCCGTCAGGACCTGCTTGATGCCGTCGGCCGCAAGGTCGAGCATGCGGTCCAGTTCCTCGCGCAGAAATGCGTGGGCCTCGGCCGTGCCCTGCACCTCGATGATGCCCCCGGCCTCGTTCATCACCACGTTGATATCGGCCTCGGCCTCCGAGTCCTCGGCGTAGTCGAGATCCAGCACTTCCAACCCGCGATAAAGTCCGACGGAGACTGCCGCCACCTGCCCGTGCAGCGGGTAGCGGGCGAACCTGCGCCGCCACGAGCGCCGGCTGCAGGCCAGGCTCAGCGCCAGCCAGCCACCCGATATCGCGGCCGTACGCGTCCCGCCGTCGGCCTGTATTACATCGCAATCGACGACGATCGTATGTTCGCCGAGAGCTTCGAAATCCACGCAGGCGCGCAACGAGCGTCCGATCAGGCGCTGGATTTCCATCGTGCGGCCGGATTGCCGGCCGCTGCTTGCCTCCCGTCGGCTACGGGTGTGCGTGGCTCCCGGCAGCATTCCGTATTCCGCGGTTACCCAACCGCGGCCGCTGCCGCGCAGAAAGTGCGGCACCGTAGCGTCCACGCTGGCCGTGCAAAGCACGCGCGTTTCGCCGAACCGGGCGAGAACCGAGCCGCCGGGATGGCTCGTGTAGCCGGTCTCGAACGCGACAGCGCGCATACGGTCCGGTTCCCGGCCACTGGGACGGCGCACGGTGGAAGTGGATTTTGTGCGCATCTGTCCAAATATGTTAGCCCCGGCCGGGGTGTTTTGCATTCGGGCCTCGTTTCCGGCACCGGAGCGAAGCTAAAATTAGCCGGCATTGATTGGGCGGGGGCAGAAAAAGGCCGTTTCAATGATTCGCAGCATGACTGGCTATGCCAAAGAGGAGTACCGCAGCGAGAGTGGCTGGCTGCAGTGGGAATTGAAGTCGGTCAACCATCGCCATCTGGATGTCGAGGTTCGCATGCCCAGCGCGTTTCGCGAGATGGAGCCCGAGATACGCAATCTGCTGGCGACCCATGTCGGGCGCGGACACGTTGACGCTCGCCTGAGTTGGCGTCCGGCGGAAAAATTCGCCGACCGGATCAAGGTCAATACGGGCCTGGCGGTGCGGGTCATCGGATACGCGCGGGTCCTGGCGGAGCAGATGCGCCGTCCCGCGGCGGTCAGCCCGCTCGACGTCATGCGTTGGCCGGGGGTGATCGAAGAGCATTCCGCCGACCAGAGCCACATGTCCGGAGAGGTCCGCAAGTTGCTGCACAAGGCGGTCGACGCCCTGCGCGCCACGCAGGCCAGCGAAGGCAGGAAACTGAGGAAATCCATCGAGAGCCGCTGCTCCAAGATGGACAAGATCCTCAAGAAGTTCCGTTCCCGCACGCCCGAACTGAGAGAACGGGCCATGGTGCGCATGACGGAGCGTCTCGACGCGATCAGGGTGCGGGTCGATGCCGAGCGCCTGGAGAAGGAAGTGGCGCTGTTGCTTATGCGCTACGACATCAGCGAGGAGCTCGATCGGCTGGAAGCCCACCTGGTGGCGCTGCGGTCCGCGCTGAAGGACAGCGAACCGGCCGGAAAGCGGGTGAATTTCCTTCTCCAGGAAATCGGCCGTGAGACCAATACGCTGGCCGCCAAGTCGGGAGACGCGCGCGGAACGCACGAGGCCGTGGATATGCGGGTTCTCGTCGAGCAAATGCGCGAGCAGGCCCAGAATATCCTGTGACGCCCCGCCTGTTTGTCGTTTCCGCTCCCTCGGGCACCGGCAAGACCACGATCGTCAAGCGTTTGGTCGAGGAGAATCCGGGCGTCAGCCTGGCGGTTTCCCACACCACCCGCCCGCCCCGCGAACAGGAACAGGACCAGCGGGATTATTACTTTGTCAGCGATACCGCTTTCGACGATATCCGCGGCGATGACGGGTTTCTGGAACACGCAGACGTATTCGGCAACCGCTATGGCACCAGCCGGCGGGAAGTCAGGGAGAAACTTGCAAGCGGCCGCCAGGTAATTCTCGAAATCGACTGGCAGGGCGCCGAGCAGGTGCGCCGCGCGAAGCCCGATGCGCAGGGCATTTTCCTTCTGCCGCCTTCCCGCGACGAATTGGAGAAGCGCCTCAGGGGCCGCAACACCGACAAGCCGGAGGTGGTGGAGCGGAGGTTTTCCGAAGCGCGCCTCGACGTCAGGAAATGGACCGACTTTCACTATGTGCTCGTCAATGACGACATCGATGAGACCTGCCGCAGGATGTCGAAGATCCTCAAGGGCGACGGGGCGCAGTACGCGGTGTCCGACGAAAGGCACCGGGCCTGCGTCGAAGAACTTGTCGGGGCAGGCGACTGGTAGGACCTTGCGGCGGCAGGCATAGTGATGCAGAATTCCGGGTAAGGACTTCTCCACACAGCAAATGCAATGGCGCGAATTACCGTAGAAGACTGCCAGCAGCGGATCGAGAATATTTTCGACCTCGTCCGCGTGGCCGCTACGCGCGCGCGCAGGCTTGCCAACGGCGCCGAGCCCCTGGTTCCGCGCGAGAACGAAAAGCCCTCGGTGGTCGCGCTGCGCGAGATCGCGGCCGGGCTGGTTACGGAAGAGAGCCTCAACGAGCAGGAACGATCCGTCGAGGAAGCATTCGCGACTCCGGGAGAAGTTCGCGAGTATTAGGTCGGACGGCCGGCGCTTGTACCGGCAATCCAAGGTCCGAGCGTCCGCCATCCCGTAACCGGGGACACGGCACGAATCATGCAGCAGGCGGTTGTTCTGCCCGGCACGCAAAAAATCCGGGTATCCGGGGGCGGCATCCGCAGGCTGCTTGCCGATCTGGACTATCTGTCCGAGGACGAGCGCGATCAGGTTCGGCAGGCCTACGAATACGGCGCGCGCGCCCACCACGATCAGCGGCGGCGTTCCGGCGAGCCGTACATTTCCCATCCGGTCGCCGTGGCCACCATCCTCGCCCAGCTGCGGCTGGACTCGGAAACCATAATCGCCGCGCTGTTGCATGACGTAATCGAAGATACGCCCACGCTGCGGGTCAACCTGGAAGACCATTTCGGGCAGCAGGTCGCCGCAATCGTTGACGGCGTAACGAAGCTGACCCGCTTGAGGAAAGCCGGTCATTCGGAAACCCAGGCGGCCAGTTTCCGCAAGATGATGCTGGCCATGGTCGACGATATACGCGTCATCCTGGTCAAGCTGGCCGACCGCCTGCACAACATGCGCACACTGGACGCGCTGGACCGGGAACGACAGCAGCGCATCGCCCGCGAGACGCTGGAGATCTACGCGCCCATCGCCAACCGCCTGGGTATTCGCACGATTCGCCGGGAAATGGAGGACCTGGGTTTTCGCTACGCCTGGCCGCAACGTTACCGGGTGATCAACCGGCACCTGAACCAGCGGCCCAGGCACCCGCGCGCGGTGCTGAGGCGCGTATCGGACCGCCTGCGGCGTGCGCTCAAATCGGCCAACCTGGAAGGCAGCATTTCAGCCCGGGCCAAGTCCGCCTACAGCATATACAACAAGATGCGCGAGAAGCGGCTGACGTTCAAGGAAATCGCGGACGTATTCGGCCTGCGCGTTATCGTTCCGGACATCGATGCCTGTTATCGGTGCCTGGGCATTGCGCACCAGTTGTTCCGGCCGATGCCGGGCAGGTTCAAGGATTACATCGCGATCCCGCGCGTGAACGGCTACCAGTCACTGCACACGGTGCTGCTGGGCCCGGAAGGCATGCCGCTGGAATTCCAGATCCGCACGCCCGAGATGCATCGCGTGGCGGAAGGCGGCATCGCGGCCCACTGGCAGTACAAGGCCGAGGACAAGAGCGTGCTCCCTGGGCAGTTCCGAACGCAGGAATGGCTGCGGCGCATTACCGAAATGCAGGCCACGGCGCACGAGGAGGAGTTCTACGATCACGTAAAGGTGGACCTGTTCCCCGACAAGGTCTACGTGTTCACGCCCAAGGGCGAAATCCTTCGCCTGCCGCGAGGCGCCACCTGCCTGGATTTCGCCTATGCCGTGCATACCGACGTCGGGCACCGCTGCGTCGCGGCGCGGGTGGACGGACAGGTGACCCCGCTGCGCTCGCAGCTGAAGAACGGCCAGAACGTGCACATCCTCACGTCGCGCAACGCGCATCCGAACGCCGGCTGGCTGGAGTATGTCGCCACGGCCAAGGCCCGCTCGGCCATCCTCGATTACCTGAAGAACACCCAGACGAGGGAAGCCCGCGAGGTCGGCGCCGTGCTGCTGAACCAGGCGCTCGCCGACCGGGGATCTTCGCTGCGCAAGATGGGACGCGGCCCGCTTGAGGAAGCGCTCGAGGAACTCGGGGTAACGAGCCGCCAGGAACTCTACGAGCAGATCGGGCTCGGGGAACGCTTGGCGACGCTGGCGGCGGCCGTGGTCATGAATCCCGGTAAGAGCCGATCCGGCGACCGGCGCCGCAAGCTGACTCCCGTGGACATCGCCGGCGCCGAGGGCATGGTCGTGACCTACGGCAAATGCTGCTACCCCATTCCGGGCGACGAAGTGGTGGGACATACGTCCAGCGGGCGCGGATTCGTCATTCATCGCAACACCTGCGGCAATTTCCGCGCCGAGCGCAAGCACAAGGACCGCTGGATCCCGATCAACTGGAAGCGCCGCATCCGGCTGGAGTTTCCGGCCGGGCTGCGCATCCATATCGATCACCGGCCCGGCGTACTCGCGGAAGTCGCGGCCCGCGTGGCCGAGACCGGCCACAACATCGCCCAGGTGAACATGCAGGACCGTCCCGAGGAAAGCACCGAGTTGTTCCTGTCGGTGCTGGTCAAGGACAGGGACCGGCTGGCGCGGGTCATCCGGGCGATACGCACGCTGCCCAGCGTGCATCGCGTGCAGCGTGTTTAACACCCTGTCTGGCATATTATTGACCCCCGAGTCGCCCATGCAACGCACGCCCGTACACACGTCCCGCGCGCCGGCGGCGATCGGCCCCTATTCGCAGGCCATCGTCGCGGGCGGCTTCTGCTATCTGTCCGGCCAGATACCGCTGGACCCGGAGACCGGCGAAATGGTTGACGGCGACATCGGCGCACAGGTCAGGCAGGTTTTCGACAATCTGGCTGCGGTGGCCAAGGCCGCCGGCTGCGATCTCGGCAGGGACGCCGTGAAGATCACGGTCTTCCTGGTGGACCTGGCTCATTTCGGAGTGGTCAACGAGGTCATGTCCGGAATGTTTGCCCAGCCCTTTCCGGCCCGCGCCGCGATCGAGGTGGCGGGCCTGCCCAGGGGCGCGCAGGTAGAAGCCGACGCGGTTCTGGTCGTACCGTAGTACGGTCTCGCTAGCGGAACACGTCGCCCGTTGCCTGCCGATTCCGCCTCCCCGCCGGTCGAAGACAGCCCGAAACTCACCACGCTCACGGGCATCGGCCCGGCCATGGCCGGCAAGCTTGAGCGGCTGGGGCTGCGAACGGTCCGCGACCTGTTGTTCCTGCTGCCGATCCGCTACGAGGACCGCACCCGCACACGGCCCATCGTCGAGGTCAAACCCGGACAGCGGGCGCAGATCGAGGGAGTAGTCGCCCACGCCCGGGTCCTCATGGGGCGCCGCCGGAGCCTGCTCTGTGCGCTGCGCGACGAGACGGCGGAAATCACGCTGCGCTTCTTCCACTTCACCCGGCAGCAGCAGTCAGGCCTGAGCGCCGGGACTCGCCTGCTGTGCTACGGCGATGTCCGCCAGGGGCCCAGGGGATACGAGATCGTTCACCCCGAGTACCGAAGATTGCCGGGATCCGATCCCGCTCCCGTCCGGGATCGGCTCACGCCCGTCTATCCTTCCACCGAGGGCGTCACCCAGCCCCGGCTTCGCAAACTGACCGATCACGCGCTCGACAATGCACTGGACGACTTGCCGGACCTGATCCCGGCACGTTTTCTGGACGGGCTCGGTTTTCCGGATCTGCACGAGGCCCTGCGCACCGTGCATCGGCCGCCGAAAGGCATGGCGCTGGAGACGCTGCTGTCCGGAACGCATCCCGCCCGCAAGCGCATGGCGATTGAAGAAATACTGGCCTGGTATTTGGGCTTAAGAAGGATGCGGGAAGCGGGTCAACAGCGCGAGGCGTATCCGCTGACCGCCGACGGCCCGCTCCGCGAGGGTTTTCTGCGCCGGCTGCCTTTCGAGTTGACGCCGGGACAGCGGCAGGCGATCGAACAGCTCGATGCCGACCTGGTTCGCAACGTGCCGATGATGCGGTTGCTGCAGGGCGATGTCGGCTGCGGAAAGACGGTGGTGATCGCAGCGGCGGTACTGGCTGCCGTTCAGTCCGGGCGGCAGGCGGCAGTCATGGCGCCTACCGAATTGCTGGCGGAACAGCACATGCGCACGTTCTCGGAATGGCTTGCGCCGATGGGCGTTCGCCTGGCCTGGCTGGCCGGCGGCATGTCGCGCTCCGAACGCCGGGTATTCGAGGCCGAGCTTGCCGGCGGGGATGCCCAGATTGCGATCGGCACGCATGCCCTGTTCCAGGAAGGCGTCCGGTACCGGTCGCTGGGCCTGGTAGTGGTGGACGAACAGCATCGCTTCGGTGTCCATCAGCGGTTGAGCCTGGTTGAGAAGGGCTCCGTCGGCGGGCAGGCGCCGCACCAGTTGGTGACCACGGCCACGCCGATCCCTCGGTCGCTGGCCATGACTTTCTATGCCGGCCTTGACATTTCCTCCATCCGGGACATGCCGCCGGGACGCGAGCCGGTCAACACCGTGCTGATTTCCCAGGAGCGCCGCCACGAAGTCATCGAGAGAGTGGCTGCGGCCTGCGGCGCCGGACGCCAGGCCTATTGGGTGTGCCCGTTGATCGAGGAATCCGATTACATCGATTCCCAGGCCGCCGAGCCGACCCACCGCGAGTTGAGCGAAGCACTGCCTGGCATTCGGGTCGGCCTGCTGCACGGACGGGCGACGCCCAGCGAGCGCGATCGTGTGATGGGGGAGTTCGCCGCCGGCAGGCTGGGCGTGCTGGTGGCCACGACGGTCATCGAAGTGGGCGTGGACATTCCGAAGGCCAGCCTGATGATCGTGGAAAACGCCGAGCGCCTGGGTCTGGCGCAGTTGCACCAGTTACGGGGGCGCGTGGGCCGGGGCGCGGACCTGAGCCATTGCGTACTGATGTACCGGTCGCCGTTGGGTGCAATGGCCAGGGAAAGGCTCAATACGGTGCGAAACACCAACGACGGATTTGAAATCGCCCGCAAGGACCTGGAATTGCGCGGCGCCGGCGAGATCCTGGGCGTCCGCCAGACGGGCGCATTGCAGTTCCGCGTGGCCGACCTGGTGCGCGACGGGGACCTGGCCGAGCCGGCGCAGCGGATCGCCGACGAAATGCTGAGCACAAACGGCTCCGAAGTCACGCAGCTGATCCGCCGCTGGGTCGGCGAAGGCGGCCGCTACGCGGGCGTCTAGGCCTTTCGTGTATCGTGGCGCCAACTCATTGAGCCCTGAGGTGCGCTTCATGCGTGTGCCAATCATTGTTCTGCTCTGCTTCCTGGGGTCCGCTTGCGGCCGGGTGGGCGAGGAAGCCGTTCAATCGTGCGGTCCCGCGGCAACGGACGAGGCCCTGGCCTATGCGGACCAGGTCGCCCACCTGATTCGAGGCGAGGAGTTGCGGGCCGTGATCGCCGAACTGGCGAGCGATGACTACGAAGGCAGGGCGCCGGGCACCGCCGGCGACCTGAGGGCGCGGGAATGGATCGCGGCGCGACTCGCGGAGGCGAATATCGCACCGGGTGCGGACCAGGGCTATCAGCAGCCTTTCGAGCTGGTGTCCGTAACGACCGAACTGCCGGCCGTCTGGCCGTTTTCCACCGGCGCTTCCATTGCGCCGGGCACCGAATTCGTCGCCAACGTGGGCAATCAATCCTCCCTGGCATCGCTCGCCGGCGCCGAGCTCGTATTCGTAGGCTACGGCATCCAGGCGCCGGAATACGAATGGGACGATTACAAGTCGCAGGACGTGAGCGGCAAGGTGCTGGTGATGCTGAACAACGACCCCGAATGGGATCCCGGCCTGTTTGCAGGCGCGCGCCGCCTCTATTACGGACGATGGACCTACAAGTACGAGATGGCCGCCCGCCTGGGCGCGGCCGGCGCGATCATCATTCATACGACGCCTTCGGCGGGCTATCCCTGGCAGGTTGTAGAAACCTCGTGGACCGGTCCGCAGTACGAAATTCCGGCCGAAGGCGAGCCGCGCCTGGAAGTCGCCGCCTGGATCACCGAACCGGCGGCGAGAGCGTTGCTGGCCTCCGCCGGGCACGAACTGGACGCGCTTGTGCAGGCAGCCCGCAGCCGTGACTTCGCGCCTGTGCCGCTCGGGATTAGCACGAGCCTCGAACTCAAGGCTGGGCTTGAGCGCGTGGAGACCGCCAACGTCCTGGGCGTATTGCCCGGATGCGACGAGAATCTGAAGAACGAGGCCGTTGTCGTGACCGCGCACCACGACCACCTGGGCAAAGGCGTCGCCGCTTCCAAAGGCGAGGACGTGATCTACAACGGCGCCTTCGACAACGCGACCGGCGTGGCCGCGGTACTTTCGCTGGCAAAAGCGCTGGCGGGATTGCCTTCTCCGCCGCGGCGCTCGATCGTGTTCGCGCTGGTGGGGGCGGAAGAGCAGGGGCTGCTTGGATCGGCCTACTACGCGCGGCATCCTACCTTCCATCCGGGTCGCATCGCAGCCAACGTCAACTTCGATGGCGTGAGCATCTGGGGCGAGGCGCGCGACATGATCTTTATCGGCCTGGGGAAATCATCGCTCGACCGGATCGCCGCCGATGTGGCCTCGTACGTGGGAAGGACCCTGCAGGGCGACCAGTTTCCGGACCAGGGCTACTACTACCGGTCGGATCAATTCAGCTTTGCGAAGATCGGCGTTCCCGGCATCTACCTGGACGGCGGCGTCGAGATCATCGACAAGCCGGACGGTTGGGGCCGGATGCGGATCAACGCCTACATCACCCGGGACTACCATCAACCCAGCGATGAACTGGCCGATGACTGGGTGTTTGACGGAATGGTCGCGGACACGCGCTTCGGATTGCTGACCACCTACCTGATCGCCCAGGCGGACGATATGCAGTCCTGGAACCCGGGAGACGAATTCGCCGCCGCGCGCGCACAAGCGCTGGCGGAGCTTGAATCGCTTCAGTCATCCGGATTCGCTCCCTGACCAGTCGGGACAGCCGCCGCCAGCCTGCTTGTTGGCGGCGCGCGAATCGACAATCACCTTATCGCAGGGTGAGGTGATCGTCTTGTTCATGATGTCCGCCTACGAGTTTCCGGCCAGTCGCTCGGCGCGCACAAGAACGTGTGTCCGCTGGCCTGAACCCGTCCAGATACTTGAATTATTTTACTTTATGCTTAAACTATATCGAATTGCCGTGATGAACTCGGTGAGAAGCAACCCGAAATCAGCCGCGCTTCCAAGAGAGCGTGAACAAGGGGGTTAGGAAATGAATACGCAGGCACTGGGAATTTGGGCTTGTTTGGCCTTTGCCGGGGGTACTCTAGTAACGACCGGCGACAACGAGGCTTTGGCACAAGAAGGTGCCATGGGAATCGAAGAGATCACCGTGACGGCCCGGCGGCGCGAAGAGAGCCTCATGGAAACACCGGTGTCTATTACTGCGTTTACCGGTGATGCGCTGAAAGCGCAGAACATTGATCAGCTTGATCAGATTGCTCAGGCAACACCTGGTCTGGTGTTCGACAGGACTACCGGCGTCAACAGCCACAGTTCGCGAATCCTCATCCGCGGCGTAGGGCAAGTCGAATGGGCGCCCACGAAGCAAACCGGCGTCGGTCTCTATGTCGACGGCGTGTATGTGGCCCAGAACGCGGGATCGTTGATCGATATGGCAGATATCGAAAGTGTTGAGGTGCTTCGGGGTCCACAGGGCACCCTGTTCGGTCGCAACACTATCGGTGGCGCGATACAAGTCAACACTATCAAGCCAAGCGATGAGTTCGACGGTGACGTGGAGCTTCTCGTAGGCCGGTTTGATCGTATGCGGGTGAAGGGTTCGGTCAACATTCCGTTCTCCGACACGTTCTACGGAAGAATTTCTGGTCTGTTCGATGAAAGGGAAGGCTACATTGACACCCCCAACATCCCCGATGACGACGGCTTGGGCGCCAATGACGTCAACGCGGCCCGTATCGCACTGCGCTGGCTTCCCAGCGACGAGCTGACGATCGACTTTGCCGCGGACTTCACCAATCAGCAGTCCAACGGTGCGCCCCGGGTTTTGGGATCAACGGTCAACAACAGCACGTTTCCAAGACCAACCAATGCTGCCGATTGGAACTTGAACGTTGCGCCGCTCCTCGGGGGGCCGCTGTTCGAGGATAGTGCTTACCTTGGGCCGGAAACCTACACCTCGCTGGCTGGGACCTTGAGCGAAGTCGACTCAGATATTATGGGCTTCAATCTGACGATTCAGTGGGATTTCGGCAATAACATCTCATTGAAGTCCATCTCGAGTTATCGTGACGTTGATATCCAGGCGTTTGGCGACCAGGACCAAAGTCCGGGGTTTGCTTTCCAAAGCGCCGACAACAACGTCGGTGATGTGCTCAGCCAGGAGTTCCAGCTTTCCGGCACCGCGTTGGACGATCGCATCAATTGGGTTGCCGGTTTCTACTATTACACTGAGGAGAATCTGAACCAGAACATTGTTGAGTTCCCCTCGTTTCACCTGCTCTCGGGATCGAAGATTGACAACAAGAGCCAGGCGGTTTTCGGCCAGTTCACTTATGATGCTACGGATAGGCTGAGCATTACCTTGGGTGGCCGCTACACCGACGAAGATCTCAACTCGATCGCCGACGATGAAACCTCGTTCCTCACCGCCTGGTTCTGCCCCGGCGGTCCTCCGCCGGTGTGCTTCCCTCAAGGTCCGGGATTCGTGGGCTACGTGCCCGTACCTGCGCCACCCGCTCCTGGCTCGCAGCGCATCATACCCAACGACACGGTGTTCTCCTCCGACCAGGAGAAGTTCGAGCCCTACTTGAACCTCGCCTATGATTTCACCGATAACCTGATGGGCTACGTCTCCTACTCCGAAGGCTTCAAGGGTGGCGGCTTTACCCAGCGCATTCCGCCGGGTGGGACGATTGCGGCTTTCGAGCCGGAATTTGCCTCGGTTTACGAGGTGGGCGCCAAGTGGTCTACCGACCGGATTGCTCTGTCGGGCTCATGGTTCTATAACGACTACACGGACCTGCAGGTGCTGACCGTTCGGCAGCTGGGCGGAACCACGGAAAACGCGGCCGACGCCGTGATCCAGGGTGGTGAGTTGGAGCTATTGGCGGGGGTCACAGATCGTTTCACGATCACGCTTGGCCTGTCGCTTCTGGATGGCGAGTACAAGAACGTGGATCCGGCCGTAGCTTTTTCCGAAAGCAACTTCATCCCTTTCCTTACCGACTGGCAGGTGAATGCATCGGCGAGCTATGTGTTTCCGCTCTCGACCGGTGATCTGGTTGGACGGCTGGATTACTTCCGCACCGCTGACTACTTCTCCGACGCGGACAATTTGCCCGAGTTTCATTTCGACGACTACGGCCTGTTGAATGTCAGCCTTACCTACATTCACGCCTCGGAAAAATGGGAACTGGCTCTTCAAGCCCGGAATGTTCTGGACGAGTACTACAAGACCAGTGGCAGCCAAACGTTTCTACGAAACGGTTGGACGCAGCATGTGGTGGGTCCGCCCGCCCAGTGGTCCTTGAGGTTTGGATACAATTTCTGATCTGGCGTAGAGCCAGATGCACGCATGAATTGGGGCGCCTTAGGCGCCCCATTTTTTTGCGTACGATCAGTTCAAACGGTTACGCGTTTTCGGCCGTCACGGCCTCAGCGCAATCTACGCGTCCGCAGCCGCCATTTCTCTCAGTTTGAATCGCTGAACTTTTCCAGTCTTGGTTTTCGGTAGCGCGGTCACGAACTCGATCGCTCGCGGGTACTTGTAGGGCGCAATGGACTGCTTGACGTAGTTCTGCAGCTCCTCGACGAGTTCGTCGCTGGCTTTCGCTTCTGCCGTTAGCACAATGTAAGCCTTGACACAATTTCCCCGGTCCGGATCGGGAGCAGCGACCGCAGCGCACTCCGCAACCGCGTTGTGGCTTAGCAGAGTCCCTTCGACTTCGGGGCCTGAAATGTTGTAGCCGGCTGAGAGAATCACATCGTCCCCGCGGGCCTGGAACCAGTAATACCCGTCCTCATCCAGATGATAGACATCGCCCGTTACGTTCCAACCATCCACGACGTACTCTTTTTGCCGCGCGTCGTTGAGGTACCGGCATCCCGTTGGGCCTTTGACGGCAAGTCGCCCGGTTGCACCCCTCGGTAGGGGGTTGTTCTGATCGTCGAGAATGCAGGCCTGATAGCCTGGCAACGGCTTTCCGGTGGCCCCTGGACGGATGTCCTCGCCGCGAGCACCGATAAACATGTGAATCATTTCCGTAGCGCCTATGCCATCGATAATACGAATGCCGGTCGCTTCGAACCAACCATCGGAGGTCGGTTTGGGCAGCATTTCCCCCGCCGAGACGCATTGTCTCAGGCTCGACAGATCATGCTTTCCCAGGTGTTGCAGCAAAACGCGATACATGGTGGGCGCCGTAAAGAGGCCGGTGGCTCGGTACTGCTGAATGCCCGCCAACAGGGCGTCCGGCGTCGGCTGTTCGATCAGCACCGTTGCGGCTCGAAAGTGCAGCGGAAATACCAAAGAGACACCTAGCCCGAAGGTAAACCCCAGCGGCGGGCTGCCCACATAGATGTCGTCCGCTTGGGTTTGACACAAGTGCCGGGATACGACATCAGACATTGCGAGAACGTCGCGATGAAAATGCATCGTAGCCTTCGGCTGCCCGGTGGTGCCTGAGGTGAACGCCAATAAAGCGACGTCATCTCGTGCGGTTGGAATATTGTCAAAGCTCGCTGGCTTTTTCGCTGCCTCCGCGCCCAGGTTCCCACCGTCTCCAAACGTCATGATGTTCTGAAAGTGACCGGCAGACGCCGCGGCGTCGCTCAGTTCGTCAATCAACCTGGCGTCGCAAAGTACGTGATCGATCTGCGCAATCCCTGCAATCGTGGCCAGTTCCTTGGCCCGCAACATCGACATGGTGGTCACCGCAATACCGCCCGCCTTCATGACCGCGAACCAGCACGCCGCAAGCATTGGATTGTTGGCGGATCGCAGGAGCACCCTGTTGCCGGGCACTACGCCGAGCTCATCGACGAGCACGTGGGCGATCCGGTTACTCTCCTGGAGCAGCTGTGCGTAAGACCAGTTGCCGCTCTCGCTGTATATCGCAACCCGGTCTCCGTGCCCTTCGTCGATGGCATCATCGAGCAATACTTGCGCGCAATTCAGTTGTTCAGGATATTGCAGCTCCGGAAGATCAAAATGAAACTCCGGCCACTGGTCCACGGGCGGGAGACTGTCCCGGGCGAAGGTGTCTTTATGGGCGGTATAGCTCATTCTCAACTACTCCCCGGTCTTGAATCTCACATCTCGCGCCGAGATTCGGGTATCACTTATATTAGTGCCGGACCAGTTTAGTTCTTGTCCATAAAATTGCAATTTGAGGACGGGGGGCGAGAGAACACGACTGTACAATATCTCGTAACAAGCGTACGGACGGGCAAATTATTGTTTCGGCGGGCCCGGATATCGACTGAGCAGCCGTTACCGCCTCCCCATGCTCCCCATTTCGACTCCGCAGATGTCTTTTCAATCGCACGGACATGGGCACCCCCGGTTCCCCCACCGGTTGGCGACAACGCAGCCAAGAAGCGACCATTCAGCTAAACGATGACTGACGAAAACGTAAATCGAGCCCTAAAACTCGACGTGGCATCCTTGAGTGATGCAATGGACAAGTTGCGCATCCTTGGCCAGTGCCTGGGAATCAAACCGCGAGATCACAGTTTCGTCATGGCCGGTCGTGCATTCACGCTGAACTATGACCCGATCGACGAATCTGACCCGGGCACGGTTGGCGACTTTATCGACGACATACCGCCGGGCGCCGTTTGTGTGATCGACAATGACGGCCGAGAGGATATGACCGTATGGGGCGACATCATGACCATGGTTGCCCACACCAAGGGAATCGCCGGGACGGTGATTGATGGGCCCTGCCGCGACGTGCATCTTTGTCTCGATCTCGGATACCCGATTTACTCCCGCAGTTTCTCGATGCGAACAGGCAAGGACAGAGTACAAATCCGTGATACCAACGTCCCCATTCGTATCGGCGGCGCTGTTGTCAAGCCCGGTGATATCGTCGTCGGCGGCGCCGACGGTGTGGTCGCATTACCGCAGGATCGTGAAGACGAGATTCTCTCGCTGGCGGAGGAAATCGAGCGCGTTGAAGAGCGCATCCGAGAGGCGGTACGTAGCGGCAAAACGCTTCGAGAAGCACGTAAAGAGCACGCCTATCATTCTTTGCAAACACCGACTGACGAATAGCTAAGCGATCCGTTCGTTCCAGATCCACTCTGCCGAAAGCGTCGATCAGATATCAGACTCCGAATCGACATAGCGCATCCCGCGTTGCGCGAGCCCTTAGAATGTCCTACTGCGTGCCGAGCATCTTCTCGTAATCAAGACCCATAACTTCTGTAATCGGCAGTCCCTTCTTCAGCTCTGCAACCATCAGTTTTTCCTTCCTGGCAATCTTTTCTGCCGTACCAATAACCTCTTCTGCCCTTGCCGCCGGTATGAACGCGACGCCGCTCGAGTCGGCAATCACATAGTCGCCCGGGTCCACATCGACCCCAACGATATCTATCTTCGTATTGAAAGAGGTTTCGTAGACGCGCCCTCGCGCGGTAACGGCAATCGCCTTGCGCCCGTAGATCGGAAAGTCGAGCTCAATGGCCTCATCGATATCCCGTGCAGCCCCGTCAATGACTACACCATCGATAGCCTTCAACTTGGCACCCGTCGACAGCACACCGCCCCAACCCGCACAATCGTCGCGGGACTGATGGGCTACGACGATGACGTCGCCGGGGCCGGCAGACTCTACGGCGTTGGTTCCGAGGTGGCGCTTCGATCCACCATCCGGGGGCTTGGAATCGAGCCTGACGGTCACTGCCCGGCCTGCCACGAGCCGACGCGCTGAAAGCGGCAGCAGCCCTTCAACAGCAGGTTTCAGGCCCAGCGCGTCAAGCGCGTCGGATACCGCACAACAGTCTAGCGATCTTAGTCTTTCGGTCAGGCTTTCCACATGAGCCTCAGCATTCGCAAGTACTGTAACGACTGGATTGTATCTACTGGTTAGCCGGTGCCGACGTAAGGAATGAGGCGGCCCAATAGGAGAACACCTGCCCAGGTTCCGATCGAGGCATACGCCACGGCTTTGGCTAGTGCCGGCGGGTCATCGTATATGTCCCACGTATGCATCACTGGGTAGATCTTCCACTTGTAGATGAGTGCATTGATGCCGGCGAGGACAACGAGCAACATCTTGATCTGAAACCCGATATTTATCGAGTAGCGCGTCGGGTCGCCGCAGAAAAAGAGGACGCCCGTCACAAGGTTGAGACCGAACCCGATTAGCACGAGTGGCAGCAGTTTGTGAACTGCACCCGGATTCAATGAGCGAAAGTGGCCGGCCATTCGCAGGTCAATAACGAGCAGCGACCCCAGCAAGAACGAAAGCCCGATGAAGTGGATAATCTCCATCAGCGGCCATAGCCATACAGTGCTTTCAATCCACAGGTTGAGGGGCGTCCCAACTATTGATTCGGCCATTGATTCCAGGAATGACACCTCCACGACTAAAACCCTGCGGCTGAACCTGAACCTAGGTAGGCAATGAGACGACCGTTAATGATCGCCAGCGCCCACAGCGACAGCGATACCGCGGCAATTCTCTTGGTCGATTGTGAGATCGCGGCATCGCTCCCTGCATCCGCAAGCTCGTCGCGAAGCCGGCGCTGAACTACAGTAGCCACGAAAAGACCAGCGGCGATGCAACTGATCTTGAGCAGAAACGGAATGCTCGTCACGAACATGGTGGCCTGAGAGATAAAGAGAAATACTCCAGATACGGCATTTACCGCGAACCCAATCCAGGCGAATTTGCTGAGTGGAAGAAAAGACCCCGGCGTCAATCCCGAAAAATACCCCAGAAGGCGCAGATCACGCGTTGCGAAAATTCCGACCAAAATCGCCAATCCGATCACGTGCAGGCTTAGCCACATCGGGTAGGCCCACAACGACTCGCCAACCCAGACCGCCACCGGGGTGTTCTCGAGCCATTCGAACATCCTATGCGCCCAGTCCTTGTCCTTAATTTCGGCTAGTACGAGTCTTCCACCTCGATCCTGATGATCTCCTTGAAGAAGCCGGCAACTCGGAGCGTAATCGTCGTCGGACCGTCTTCCAGGTTCAGCCAATACCAACCGTGCTCGCCCGAGAAGGCGGCAACAATCATTCCCGATTGGTCACGCCCTTCCCTCTCTTCGTAGCGCACGAAAAAGTCATCGCCGAAGTCCTCGTCGTGACCATGGAAGTCGGTGTACACCTGGCCGCCATTCGTAGTCCAGTCGAATACGATCGAAGCACCCTGCTCCAGGATCGCCTTGTATTCCACCTCGCCATCAACCGGAAGCTCGATGGTGACGGTCTCCGTTTTCCAAGCCTCGTCTTGGCCGACAAAGTTTTCACTTGTGGCAGAAGGTTGCGCTCTTCCGAATTCGTCCATCTCTACTTCGAGGTCGCCGGGGGCGATGAAGCGAAACCTGGGTGCACCACCCGTCGATCCCAGGCTCACGCTCTCCGTATTGCCTGCTGCGGGCGATTCGGCGGTATTTTTATCTACGAAGCTTGTTCCGATTAGCGTCCCTGCACCAAGAGCGGCGAGAGTAATCAGGACGATGGTCGCTTTTTTCACTTAGTTTCTCCTCAATCCGAATCAACCGCTCAAGTATTGAGCGAGTTGGTAGGTCATTAGCGCAAATCCGGCCACTACTAAGCCTCCATTCACGATGACCCTTGCGTATCTATTGTTGTGATCCCAGGCAAACAAACGCAGCAATAGGACGATCACGAGCAGAGCGGCGAACTGCCCCAGTTCCACACCCACATTAAAGGCAACGAGGTTACCGACCAGTCCGTCCGGACGTAGACCAAGGTCCTGTAGTTTTGTAGCCAACCCCAAGCCGTGGAACAAACCGAAAACAAATACAGCTACGTGCTCGTCAGGCGCTTCTCCAAACAGATTCTTGAAGCCCCCAAGATTGTCAAACCCCTTGTACGCAACCGACAATCCAATAATCGCGTCAACAAGATACGGATTGACATGCAGCCCGAGCAGCACACCACCGATTAAAGTGATGCTGTGTCCTAGCGCGAACAGGGTGACGAAGATCGCGATTTCACGGATGCGGCGTAGGTAGAAGACGACGCCAACGAGAAACAACAAGTGGTCATATCCGGTGACCATGTGCTTGGCGCCAAGCCAGAGATACAGCGTGGGCTGCAGGCCCAGCCTGCCGACAATTAGTGCCCTGTCCACGTCGGAAACGTCGTGCGCGATCGCCCGACCCGCGAATAGCGCCAGCGCTACCGCTACGAACACGAGCAACGGCAAGACCAGCTGAACGATCGATCGGGAAGATTCGTAAGAGATCTTCCTGCTACATGGTTGCGCCTCGATCACCGACACTTGTTGCAATGCCTCCAGGAGCTAGGCGTTCATTCCTCTGGAGCGACTATCAAGGTTAGGCCATCGAACTCGTCCGTATAAGGGATCTGACAGGTAAGGCGCGATCGCTCACTATCGAAGTTGTCGAGCCCTTCCAACAGCCAGGCTTCATCTTCTCCCCGAGCGGCAAGTTTACCGAGCCACTCAGGTTCAATGAAGCAATGGCAGGTGGCGCACAAGGCTAATCCGCCACAAACCCCTTCTACGCTGTTATCCAGATCACGAAGGATTTCCATGACGGATACGCCTTCCTGGCCATCCACCTCTACAGAGTTTCCTTCTCTATCAGTGACGAAGATCTTTCCCATGTCAGTTCAGCTCTTTTTTTGGCGTGCTCTTTGGCTCGAAGGGGCTCCAGGCTCAAAATCCACTCCGTCATTGCTCGTGCCTCGTCTTCCGTAACGTGGTCGTTCGGTACCATAGGCGCCATCCCCCAGTTTCCGCCGCCGCCGGAAATGATCTTTTCAATGAGCACCTCGAGCATGACTTCCTTGCGTGCAGAATGAAGGGCGGCAATTGCCGTGTACGGTGGCCCCAGCAGCACCACATCCATAGAGTGACACGCGTGGCAACCTTTCTCCCGCAACAACGGTAGCTCTTCGGTCCCCTCAGAGTGACCAGGGCCTGCAACGAGGATCAAACTTACGCAGGAAGCAGCAACAACGCGAAGTCTCTTTCCGAGTGGGGGTCTTTGTTCTCTCATCACCTAGTCCTCCACTCTGGATAGTTGCTGTTTCTTGTCATAGGCGCCGTCACCCGGGTCGATAATGAAGGCCATTCGTCGCCCATAGGCCATGATTGGAACGTTGCCGTAGGAGGACACGAGCACACCGGTGTCCGGATCCACCTGCAGCATTCTCAAATAGGCACGCTGTCGCGGAAGTGGCAACACCCCAAATTCCTTCGTGCTGGGATCGAAACGATAAATTACGTCGGCGTTGGAGGTGGCAATCCACACTACTTGTCGCACAGGGTCCCAGGTCACCGCATAGGGCGCGCTGCCGCGATCCGGCAGATCGTAGATACCGATCTGCTTTCTTGCCTGGGTGTCGTACTCCACCAGCTGACCACCGCCGAACATCGGCACATACAGGATGTCTTCTTCGCTAATCGTCAATCGGCGGGGGCCTGCGTTCATGGACGGCATTACCACCAACTCTTCAAATTCCAGAGTCTCCGTATTGAAGGAGCCGAACGCGCCGATACCGAGCTGGCTGTACCAGACATGCTTGCGGTCAGATTCCATCAGTGCGCCGTAGAGCTGGGCTCGAGCACTTGGCCGTCCGGGTATTTCCGGCGCGATATAGTTTCCGACTGCGCCGGTCTCCGGATGAAAATAGCCGACCGCATTGGCGGCAATATTGGAGTACCAAAGCCGCCCCTCAGTGTCAGTAAGCGCCTCGTGCTTGGGATCGAAGGTGACATCGTGGATACCGACGCCGCGGACTTTCTCGTCTCGTACGGGCCAGACCCGCCACTCTTCATTCTCGGGATCGACGAGCTGGGCCACGATTCCATTAAATAGTCCCGTGACCCACAGACTGCCGTCCGAGCCCTTGTTCAGAGTGTGCGGCCCCACGGGAACGTCGGACGGAACGGTGAAGACGCGCTGCTCGCCCGTAAATCTGTTGACTCTAATCAAGTCGTCGGAGTTGACGTCGGCAATCCAGAGGTCTGAGCCCATGAGCACCGCTTCGCGAATCGCATTCGGATCGGGCACTTCGTACTCGCTGATCACCGTATCCGGAGTGACGATCAGCGGCGCACCCCAATCGTAGTCCTCCACATAGTCCATGCGGCCAGGAAAAAGTTCGGTGATTTTCTTTGCCAGCGGCTCAACGGGAAACTGCCAGTACGACGCCTGGACGTCCACCTTGCGCTTCGGATTTCCTCGTGCGAACTCCTCTACATAGAGGTAGTTCATATACTTCACTGACATGCTCCAGCTCTGCTCCAGAGCGGGGCCAGAGTTTCCGTGCATGTCATGGATGGCATTCGCGAAATCGCGAATCTCTGGCGCCGGGAATTGATGACAGCTGACGCAATTCTGAACTATCACAGCCACATCTTCAGGGTCCTGGACCGAATCCAGCCACGCGGATGAGGGAGCAACCGCGGCTTGATTAGCTACACGCCGCATAACGATGGTGAGGTTGGCGATCTCATCGCTGCCGTTGAACGACGAGGCGGTACGCAGCTGCTCGAACCCGAGCGTGCGAACCGTGACGGGCAGCTTCTCGCTCGACGCATTGGCAAATGCCCGCGGAAACGAGAAGCGTCCCCTCTCATCCGTAAAGACGGTGACGGCAGTGGCACCGTGTGCGCCCGGGCCCCAGTCGAGTGTGACTTGCGCTTGACCCACGGGTCGACCGTTGATGTCCAGCACACTCCCCTCTACCGATACCGTCGCCTGAGCAGCGCCAGCCAAGCCCAGTGCCAGCGCAGCTGTTGCCAACGAGCGGCGAAAAAACACATGATTGGGCAACGAAATCGATCCCATGTACCGTCTCCGTGTTTCGTTAATTCGGTAGCTTACGTCGGCTACCGAGTATACACTTATTTTAAGTACAAAATATATTACTTGAAGTATAAACCAAATGGTAAGATCATCGCGTCTAGGCTGGCGCCGAAGATTTTCCTTGATTCGTCAGGCCATCCACCTTCGCGCAGGAGCGATTATGAAACGCCCCATCATCGGCCTTGCAGTTGCGTCAATGCTCGCTATGGCTGCACAAGGGCGCAGCGATCCCCCATCCGCTGCCCGCCCGCCCGACACGATTCTGTACAACGGCAACGTCATTACGGTGGATCAGGCGTTCTCCTACGCACAGGCCGTTGCCATCACCGACGGTCGATTCACTGCCGTTGGTTCCAACTCCGGCGTCCGTACACTCGCAGGACCGCAGACCCAGCAGATCGACCTCAGCGGGCGCACGGTAGTCCCAGGACTGATGGAAAATCATTTCCACGTCGCCGGCGGAGGACCCGGCGTCGATCTCTCCGAGACTCGAACGCTCGCCGAAGCGCTTGCGGCAATTCGCAAGCGGGTGGAATCCTCTCCGCCTGGCGCAGTGGTGATTACCAACGCCGATTGGCACGAAGCGCAGCTCCGTGAGCAGCGCCTGCCGCTGCGCAATGATCTCGATACGGTTGCTCCTGACAATCCCGTTGTGGTGGTGCGAGGGGGGCACCAGTATGTCCTGAATAGTGCCGCACTGGAGCGTTGGGGAATCGATGAGTCCACGGCTGAACGGCCGGGTGGACAAATCGGCCGTTATGCGGACGGATCCCTAAACGGGGAACTCATCGACAAAGCCAAAGACTTGGTTACGCTACCCCCGCGGCCACAACGCAGCCTAGAGCAACAGATCAAGGCGCAGATAGCGGAGTACCAGGAGTTACATGCCGCCGGCCTCACCAGTGTGCGCCACGCCAGCGGCCTAATCGACCAATACCGCGCTATTCAGGAGATGCAGCGGCGCGGTGACCTAACCATGCGCGTTACGTACCTACTCCGATTCAGGAGTCCCATGGCCATTGGCCAAGCGATTGAGGCAGCCGGCGTCAAACCCGATGAGGGCGACGAATGGGTCAAGCTCGGTGGCATTAAGCTCAGCGTGGACGGTGGGTTTGAAGGCGGATGGATGCGCGAGCCCTATGTGGAGCCCTGGGGAAGGAATGGAACTTACTATGGTGTCAACACCATGCTGCCCGAGGTCTTTACCGCAACAGTATTGAAGCTCAATGAGCTCGGCTGGCGAGTCTCTACGCACGCCATTGGCGATGCCGCCATCGACCTGGTGCTCGACGGATACGAGGCGGCCAACGCACAGGCTCCAATTACTGGGAAGCGCTGGGTTATCGAGCACGGCTTCATACCCGCGGGGGATCATTTCCCACGAATTCGAGCGCTGGGCTTGGTAGTGTCGGCGCAGCATCACCTGTATCTGGCGGGTCCGAGCTTGGAGAAGTACTGGGGTCGAGAACGCGCCAATCGGACCACGCCCATCAGAACGTACTTGGACGAAGGCATCCCGGTTTCCGGCGGTACGGATGCCCCGGTGGTTCCCTACCCACCTTTGGCAGTCATCTATCATTTCGTCACCCGCGACACGATCAGCGGTGGTGTCTATGGGGAAGATCAACGGGTATCGCGGGAAGAGGCGCTGCGTCTGGTCACGATCAACAACGCCTACTTGACCTTTGAGGAAGACCTGAAGGGCTCTATCGAGCCAGGGAAGCTTGCCGATCTCGTCGTGCTTTCCGATGACATCATGACTGTCCCCGAGGAACAGATCGACGATTTGACTGTACTCATGACCATGGTCGGCGGCAGCGTTGTGCACGAGCACCCAGACTTGTGACTACGTCGACGCCGCCGGCAAGGAAGCATTTGTTTTAAGCATAAACTATTTGCAACAATCCGAGCGCAGCGGTTAGAATTTTTGCGTTGGCGCATCCTGAACGGCACCAGAACCGGTACCGAAACCTACTGATAACGGGGAGAGAAAGAATGAGGACGATGATTCTAGTGTTGATGACAGCTTTGGCATCGACCGTTGCAGCGGACGATAGCGTCAAGGGTGCGAGAGCAACGCTCGACAACTACTTTGATGCGTTCAACAGCGGTGATCTTCAGCGCGTAGCCAATGAGATTTACTCCACGCCCTTGCACCAAGGCTTGGGAACAGAGCACAACGTTCTGGCAACGCCGGAAGACGCGCTCCAACAGCTCACCGGCTTCCACAAGGGAATCAGCGCTCAAGGTTGGGTGGAGTTTCGATTCGAGAACGTAGAATCCTGCGTGCTCACCGAAGACCTGGTCCTGCTCGATACGCAATACGCCAGTGTTTTCAAGAAGGGCCCCGAGTCCTTCGAAACAATGACGACGATGCTATACGTGCTGCAGCGGAGCGAAGGCTCCTGGAAAATCATCTCTTACTATCGTCATGACGGCGACACACGGCCAACTTGCGGTTAGCAATGATCTGCTCTTCGGTGAATCGCTTGCGCTTCATCTGAGGACCTCCCTCGGTTCAGGATAATGGGAAAATCCTCAGCCCGAATGGTCCGGTTTATGGGGGGAAGATCAGAAGGTTAGTGACTGCCCATGCGGTCCAATCCCTTCTCCGCCAGGTATCCGGACAGCAAGTCAGCGATCTTCTCGTTGTTGAGATCGGAGAAAGGAAAGTGGGTGTTGCCCGTGACTCCGATATCGGGAAGATACAAAAGCTCGGCTGTTCCGCCATGCGCATTCACTGTGTCTACAAACAGCTTGGCGGTAATGAAGATCTGCCGCCACGCCTCCAGTGGGGCGCTGGAGGCGGGGTCAGTTCCCTGTGGGATATTGTCGCCAAAAATGATTTGGATCGGGATTGTTGTGAGCTTCTTGAACTCCGCAAGCGGTACTTCAATTGGGGGGACCACTGCCGGAGGCGGGGCCTCTCCTTCAGGGAATACGTATTGCACCCCCTCGTAGTTCACGATGCCCTTCACCTTGTCGCTCTCAAGCCGGGTGAGCCAACCTCGTCCGCCGGAAGCTGAATGCGTAATGAGAGTTGCCTCACCAATTCTCTCAAGCAACTCTGCAACAACCGTCGCATCTCTATTCGGGTCTTCCGTGCGCATATCGTCCGGCGTCATCTGGCGGTAGTACTGATTGAGCGACTCTTTGTCCTGAGGAAACTGAACACCGGGGAAGTAGTCTGGCCACTCGCCCAGGCGGTAGAGGTTGAAGAAGAATTGATCCTGAGTCATGGGCGGAATCGTTACCATTTCGGTGCTCGTTCCGGCTCGGCCACGCCGCGGCTGATCGATAATGTAGGTAGAAAAGCCGCGACGCACAAAGATGTTCTTGAAGCCATCCCGTCCGTCAGCTGTGGATTCCCACGTCTTGCCAGACTGCCCCCCACCATGCCACATCACGAGCGGGTACTCTCGAGCCCGAATGGGAATCTGGTATTGAACGTAGGCATGATCTCCATGGAGCGTTTGCCCTCCTGGGGGCGCGGGGAATCCCGTGGGCTGGAACTCGCCAGGAGTCTCGATAACGGTTCCTCCGACCGCGAAGCTGCCCTGATCTTCCAGAATGATTGGCTGCTTCTGGCCGCTATCGGAAGCCGACGATAGGGGTGCGCCCAGAACAGCGACTGTTAACAGGGTCCCGACAAGGGTCACGCGACGGTTTTTCCTAGTGCAAATCAGGCTTACTCCCAAACCGTGAAAGCCATCGCGTTACCGGTCCCCGCAAGCGACCGATAGCAAGGCACATAGTCGATAAGGCTCATCGTTAGTCCTGCATCTCCCGCAGCCGCGGCCACCGGAATCCAATTCTTCACTTCCGAGGTCCCCGATTGATAAAACGTCTCCGGCCATTGCAGGAGATCCTCCCGACTATTGTTTTCCATCGCTTCCAAAATCGCGCGATCGAACTTTTCATCAACCACGAAGTGCGAGAGCCCCCCGGAGGCAATGATCGCGACCCGTGAATCGCTTTCCCAACTCTCGATAGCGCGCCGTAACGCGAGTCCAAATTCATAGACACGTTGCGCTGTAGGCGTATTGGGCGGATAGAACGTATTGACAAAAACCGGGACGTTCGGAATCACGTTCTTTTGCATGATCTTCTGATAAACGTAGCCAAACGCGTGCGGGACTCCGCTCATCCAATCACACGACTGGGGCATCGTCGACAGTTCAGTTACATCGAACCCGTCAATCATCATTCGCGCGATAATGTGCTGGCCGAGATCGGCCTGACCCGACCACTGCGCGCGTTCACTGCCCCAGTAGCCCGGAGCCGCCTTCGGAATCCCGGGCGGCATCTTGGCTAGCTGTTCAGGACTTGCAGGTATGTTCACGATCTCCTCGCCGGAGTAGACAGCAAGACAAGGCATGTTCTCTTTCGTAAAGGCCTCCATTTGATCGTTACCAACGATGACTGCCACGTCGGGCTGCACCCTATTGAATGTCTCCACCAAGCGATCAACGGCTCTGTGGCAAGCCTGAAGCCTCTCGTTCTGCACGTCCAGGGTGATCTGCTCGGCGAGGCCCTCGTCGCGCCTGAGTTTCACCAATTCGCCGAAAGAATGGGAAGCCCCCTGATATGAGTGAGTTTGAGTCTTGTCGAACTCTACCCTCTCATTCCAGTACTCCGGCTCCATCAGCATCATGGGCCCATGAGACGTGCCTATTCCCAGGACAATCTTAGCCATCGCTTTCTCCTAGCTAAACTTTGCGGTCAATTTAGCTGGATCCAGCTTGAACAGTTTGACCGTGTTCTTATACAGAACGTCCTCTTTCTCTTGCTCTGTGAGCCAATCAATGTCCTTAACGTATCTAGCGACATCATCCATGTTGTGCCCGAAATCCGGATGCTTTGTCGACCCTACTCCAGGGCACTCAGCGCCAAATAAACTCTGCTCGGGACCGATCACCTTAAGCAAGAATTCAACAGCTTCGGGTGTGTAGAGAACCGTATCGAAGTAGAGCTTCTTGATTCGCTCAGAAAACCACTCTGATCGCGGCCCGTACATTGAAGGCGCACTGAATCGACCTAACTGAAAGGGAATCGCACCGCCGCCATGAGACACTATTATCTTGAGATCAGGGAAGTCGACAAAAACATCGGAGTGAAGCAAACCGTATACCGCTGTGGTTTCTTCGTTAATGAATCTTAAGCTGTACGGCTCCCGCTCCGATTTGGACCCGGTGCCGTGAATATGGGCGGGAACGTCCAGTTCACAGAGTTTTTCATATAACGGGTACCAGTACCTATCCCCTAACGCCGGCGGTTCGACACCCGAATTCTCGTACGGATCCGGATTTAGCAAACAACCTTTGAAACCCAGTTCATTGACAGCTCTTTCAAGCTCGGCAATTGCCATGTCCAACGGCTCACCTGCCGCCTGGGGTAGACCTGCTACGCCTATGAACCGATCGTACATCTGGGTTTGACGATAAATCATGTTGTTGTTTTCTTCGACAAACCACTGCACCAACTTCGATGGTTTTTCACTGTGCATCATCTGAAAAGGTCGGGGAGATAGCAACTGCATATCGGTCTTCACCAAGTCGATATAGTCCATGTGGCTATGATCTGACTTGTGGAACTTTTCCTTCTCGACTGATTCTCTGATCTCATCATCAGTGACCGACACTCCCCCCCGACCATGCGCCCCTCGATGCGAAGTTATCAGCGCTTTATAGGCCCATAGTTCCGCGGGCGCGCTTACATGTGCGTGGCAGTCAATAATCATTGTTTTTCTCTCATTCGATTGATCTCAAAAGGGGGGTGATGAGGTCATTTCGCGCTATTCAGATTCCGGGAGAGCAAGAAATATCGTAATCAGTCCGAAAGATCCAGCGAGCCTGAAGGCAAAGGCGGCGGCTCCTTCCAAGCTCGGGCTGTAGTACATGAAATAGCCCCCTTCGGCAATAACCGTAAAACTGAGTATCAGAAGCCCGAAGGTTAGGCCACAACCCGCGACGGCCCACCGTTTCGCCCTTGCGAACTCCTCTTTGGATGCGTTGACATGCTTCAACATTATCGCGCCGCCAACGCATCCACCAAGCGCCGCGACGATCTTCCCCAGAATGATGAGCAACACTCCGGCCCATACAACGACTGGATTTGTTGTCTGCCACGGCTGACGCAATGGCTCTGGTACTTGCGCCATGCTGGCCACATTCTCTACTGATCCATAAATGGCGGGAATCTCCAGGAAGTTGCTTATTGCTCCGGCCACGCCAAAGAGACCGATAGAGAACACAAGGAATATTTTTACGTAGCGAACCATCACTCCTCCCAGAAGGCTCGATCAATCTCCATGCTCGCTCACGAAATGGCCCGAAGAAATCAGGCGCATCACCTGGCGGCATTGGTGCCGAATATTCTGCCGTTTACGAGAACATCTAGTATGGCATTTCCCCCTAGACGGTTTGTTCCGTGAATGACGCCGGTAATCTCGCCTACCGCGTAGAGTCCTTCAAGTGGCGTGCCGTCGGCTTTCAAAACCTGGCCTTCCAAATTGATGTTTACGCCGCCCATAGTGTGATGGGCAGCCGGTGCTCTCTCCTGAGCATAGAAGGGTGGGTTTTCGAGAGGCGCGGTATAAACCACACGCCCAAATTCATCTGGAGTTTGGGCGAGTGCGTGTGCATTGTAGTTCTCGACGGTCTCTGTCAAAGCCCTCGCAGGCACACCAATCATTTCCGCCAACGCCTCCAAGGTGTCTGCGACATAGGGCACCGGCCTGAAAGTTGGTAGCTCGTCCTTTTCTATAGCACCCGTTACGTCAGAGGACGAGACAACGAATATAGATCCACCAGTCTGTTCCAATATCGCTGCAGCCATCCGATCCCTACGTCCGTCCTCCCTGGTAAAACGTTGCCCTTCCCTGTTTACAAAAACGGAAAGGGTAGTTCCAGGAAGGTAGCCGCCGGTATACCCGGAAACAGGGTCAACAATGTGAGCAAGCTGGATCTGCCCCATGTTGACCAGAGTCGCTCCGGCATCACGCGCCATAAAGAGACCGTCGCCGGTGATAGTGGCTAGGTTGGTAGTTATCAAGGTGGGGCCGAGGTCAGACCACTGCCCGCCTTCGCCGTATTGTTGGCGTAGCTCTACATTGCCGGCGAAACCGCCCGTTGCAAGGATGACGTTCTTATTGGCGTATAACGTCACTTTGTTGCCGTTTTTACCCAGAGCATTGACGCCTACGACTCGATCGCCATCCATAATCAGGCTCTTGCCTGTGGTCTCCAGTAAAACGGTGGCGTCCTTGTCTTCAAGGAAGTTTTCGAAAGCTAGTAGATAGGCGGATCCTCTTGCTCGAACAGGCCGATGGGCTCTCGCATACATGGCGCCGGGACCTGACGTCACCCCATCATGAAATTCGACGCCCATGTTCTCCAGCCACTTGACGGTGTCGTAGCTGAATTCTGTCATCTGTCTAATATGGGGTATCGAGCCTAACTTATCTCCGCCATTCCAGGTTTGCAGCGCATGCCATGCGGGACTGTCAAACATCGTGTGATCTGTTTGCAGGTAAGCCTCATACTCTGCCCTGACTTCATCCTGCAGGGCTTTATGCTCAGCGCTAACTGGCGTTTCGCTCAAAGCATCGGTAATCAAAGACTCCACCCCAATTTGACGCTCGTCGAAGTGATAGTGCGTTTTCTCTTCAGGGGTAGAAGAATTGAATGCCCCACCGGATATTGCAGTATGACCGCCTGTAGAGCCGCCTTTCTCGACTACTATGACGCTGGCGCCGGCCTCGACTGCCGCCACTGCTGCCGACATACCTGAACCACCACCGCCTACTATGACGACATCTGTTGTCATCTCCAGATCTTCTGGAGTGGGTTTCTCTATAGGTGTGGCAAGCGCTGCGGCATCGCTGACCCAGCCTGCCTCAAACTGCTGCCCCTCGCCGCTGGCAGTGAGGGACAACGCCAGTACCGACGCTAGGGTCAATTGAGGTAGAAGTTGCTTCACAGTCGTCCTTTTCATAACTCGGTGAATGCAAGCAAGGCTGTCTTTCACAGGCTGCAGTCCCCGCGAAGAATGCTTGGAATCCCGCCGCGCTTTTGACTCACCTGCGGAATCTTGTCGGGACTCACCGCAATATCTGGGAGCCCAACTCCACTTGGGTGACCACCTGCAGGACCGTTGTTTACGTTTCTCCCACCTTCCAAGCGCCCTGGAGGAATTATACATCAAATTACTTTATACTTAAAATGAATCTGGATGGTGGACGAGATGTTCAAGACCCTTGGGCTCAAATGGGTGTTGGTGCCGACAACCCTAGTGTGCCTGGCCATCGGTATGGGCTCTCCCAGATCAGTCGCAGCGGAGGAAAGCGACGGCGAACCGGTGGTCATGACCCTGTGGTGGGTTATTTTCAACTACCCGGAAAACTGCTCGGATGGCTCATGTGGCGCAAACGACCTCGCAGATGAGCCGGGGCTCGCGGATGATAAGAAAGTCAAAGCTTCAGTGGTGTACGGCACTGGCCAGGTGACCGATGAGGAAGGAAAGGTGATGCTGGTCTCTTCCCTCTACCCCACAGACGCTGACCTTGGTGATTCCGGGCCGGCACCCTTCAGTGACGGGCTACTGAAGCCGTTCGGTAAAGGGCTACTGAACGTTACGGGTGCCAATATCCATCTGGTAATGCGCAGCCATGGACCGGTCATCGATGAGTATTTGGATAAGCAGCTCACAACCGTGGTCGACCCCGGCTGCCAGGCTAAAGGGGGACCCAACGAGTGCAGATACATCTACGGCGCTGTCCACCCTCCAGGCCAGGAGAGGGCCGATGTCATTGTCTTCGGCAAGCCTGGCCAGGTGATCGAGGGGGCCTCATCCACTATGTTCTGGGAGGACAACGGCCTTAAGGCCATAGTGCGCACGATTGTTGATTTAGAAGGCAGGGCCGACAATCAGAGTACCTCCCAACAACCGAACAGATACGAATGAGTGACCAACCCTGTGCGCCGCGTAATCCGCGTTGGCCTGGAGCGAGTCCATCAGTCGGGTAAGTGGGCTGCGTCACGATATGAAACTGGAGAAGCGTCTATGACCGTAGCGGCAATGACCAGATTGAGATTGAGACGAATAGTCGCACTTGCGATCCTCCTTATTACTCCGACCCTGCAAGCTCAAGATGGAAGCCCGGAATACGTCGACCTGAGGTTCGTCACCGTCGCGAGTGATCAGCAAACTGAATGGGCGCCTCTACTTCGTAAAAGACGCGATGTCGTCCAAGAGCAGGGAATGGCATTCTTTCATGTGTTTCAACGATTGCGAGGTCCATTGGGTGTCTATCTTATTGTGACTCCGCATACCCCGGTGGGCACCCCAGCGAGCGAACGGGCCAACACCTATTGGCTTGAAGACCTTCAGAAAACGGTTGCCAGCCAGTCTCTCATTACAGCCATAAACTACACGGGTCCGCCAACGAACAGCTGGTCGCATCCAGCCGAGCCGTTCATGCTTGCTCGGCGATTCACCGCTGCTGCGGACCAAAGCAATAGTTATGGCCAGTGGTTGGCGGGCGAGCTATCCCCGGCGTACAGGGATGCCGGCGTAGACGACGCCCGAACACTTCGAGCCGTGGTGGGCTGGGGCCCAGGGACCTGGATTCACCTCACTTTCATGGACAGCTGGCCAGGCAAGAGGCTAGGCCTGGACCAAAGCATGCTTAACAGGGGCGCTGCAATGGTTGTGGGCGAGGAATACTACCTGTATTCGTTTCGCGAAGATCTGAGCTACACGGCAGACTGACTCAACACCAGCCAGACTTCCGAACTCTCGGTAAAGACAATGTATCAATGTCCACGCGCCCCCCGAAGAGTGGCTTCTTGGATTGCTTTGCTGGCCGCGTTCTCAGTTGGCTCGGCGGTCGCGCAATCTCCTGACACTACTATCGAGTCAATCGTTTCGTCAGATAAGTTTGAAGAGGCGGTAGCCTACCTTCGTGCGGACCATGAACGCTTTGTAGAAGACATTATCTACATCAATGAAATCCCGGCGCCCTCATTCGGCGAGGGTCCGCGCGCCAAGGCATACCGCGATCTGCTCCAGTCCCATGGGCTTGAGGACGTAAGAATTGGTGCGGAAGGTAACGCGATGGGTGTCCGTCGCGGTTCTGGCAACGGTTCCGTGGTTGCTGTCCTCGCGCACCTGGACTCTTTTTTCCCGAAAGGCACTGCTGCAAAGGTCAGACGAGAAGGCAACAAGCTGTTTGCTCCGGGCGTCGGTGACCCTGCGCGTGGTTTGGCCGTGATTTTGACAATCATCCGCGCTCTCGACCATGCGGACATCGATACGGAGAGCGATATTCTGTTTGTTGGGAATGTTGGAGAGGAGGGCTTGGGGAATCTGAGAGGCTCGAAGCATCTGCTGCTGAAGGGGTCCTACCGCGACAAGATCAAACAGTTTGTCACGATCTGTGGGCCGGCGGGCGCTCCCGGACAATGGCCGATTACCAACGCTGGTATTGGGCAACTTAGATACCGAGTCGCCTTTAAGGGACAGGGTGGCCACAGCTTCAGGCATTTTGGTCGCGCGAATCCGGCTAACGCCATGGCAGAAGCGATCTCCCGCGTTGCGGCCATCCCCGTTCCCGGCAGCCCGAAGACCACCCACAACGTCGGCATCGTATCCGGCGGTAGCTCCGCGACTTCGATTCCCGTCGAAGTGACCATGGACGTGGACATGCGCTCCGAGTCCGGCGAGGAGCTAGCTCGACTCAATAGAGCGTTCCTGGCGGCGCTCGACGAAGCTGTAGCGGCCGAAAACGCAAGGGCGTCCCAAACGGAATCCTCGGTCGAGGTAAATACGGAGCTGGTAGTTGATCGTCCCGCCGGATCTACGGCGACCAGCTCGCGCATTTATCAAATCGCAGCAGCCTCCGCGGAGGCGTTTGGGCTCGAACCCGTAGCCAGAACCGCGCCTTCCGATGCAAATGTGCCGATGAGTTTGGGCATTCCGGCAATTGCGATTGGCCCAGGTCACGTATACAGCGGGCGATCGCTTGAGGCATGGACGGACGTTGATCCAGAACTAACGCTCGAGGCGAACGGCATTGTGCTGGCAACAGTGCTTGGGCTGGCGGGCGTTTCCAATTAGAAGACACTGATCTCTAGCTTCAGCACTTAATGGCTGCGCAGCGCCGCCTGATTGGGTCAGTCGGGCTGCGCGCACTCTGTGGAGCTTTAGGCCGCTACGGTTAGATGCTTTGTCAGTAATCGCTGAATTAGAGGGATCGAGATAGAGGCAACAGGAAAGGCGACGAGAAAACCGAGCCCGGCGCTCTTGATCCAAACGACCATAAAGTCCTCAACAAAACCGACATTCAGGATCACTAGCACAAAAGACATGGCAGTTGACATGACCACGCTGACTGAAAAGCCAAAGATAATGCCGTAGACCTTCTGACTCACTGTCCTCACTAACGCACTACTCCTGCTTTAGCGACTCCGTGAAGCGCGAAGCACTTTCAGTGTCGCATCCGTACGGGTGCATCGGCGTATCGTCGGAAATGCGGCCGAAGTCTCGGTATCCCTGGTACGGCTCTGAAAGGTAAACGGGGTCTTCGACCGTATACTCAACTCGAAGCGTCTGACCATCGTCCCGCGAGATATAGCGCTCCGTAACGCGCTTCTGGTCACTGGCAGGAATGTCGCTTCCCTTAATGGCCGCAATACCAAGCCCCCACAGCGATGCAGGATACTCGCTGCTTTCAACCACAAGCACGTCCCCATCGGTCCGGCCACGGACGGACCCGAATGCCCCCGTCGGCTCCGCCTGCTGCGCCTCTGAGCCCAGCGGAACCTTGCGGACCACCTGGTAGATCTCATGATAGAGAATCACTTCATCGTCGTTTATGCGAATATCAAACAGAAAGTTGGGCACATGTAGAATCGTCGGCAGGTTGACAGGCTCACAGGTGTTCGCTGGAGAGCGTGCATCGTCATAGTTGTCTCTCGCTTCCTGGCCCGCGGCGCTCAACGACATCGGGAACCTTTCGCCAAAACCCAAACCTTCCCAGCGACCCGCCAATCTCTGTACGCCCTGAATGTGGGCGTCCAGCTCAGCCGCTTCGTCAACTTCCCGGCGCTCACCCAGGACCGTGCCGTCCGCCTTCCTGTATGTGAGCCCGAACACCACGCGCTTTTCGGGGTCCCGGCTAGGCTCGGCCCGCACGTCAACGATGTCGCCGCGCGCAAAAGTCGTCCGGTCGAGCCCTTGCCGTTTCAGCGTCGGCACCGCGCTGCCCTCAACCAACCATCGCTCAGTCGAACCATCTTCGGCCGTTACCTCAAGAATGAGGGCGGCGTGGGGGCTTCGAAACCGCCATTGCACGACCTTGCCAGTAATCGCCACCGTTCTGCTCGTATCGTAGTGAGCGGTCTTTGAATGGTGGGCAGACGCAGCCGAGGCCAGCGCCAGGAGAACGACACAAGAAAGAAGCGATGGGTTACGCATAGCTGCGCTCCTTAGATCTTGATCTAAGATAAGAATAAACACACACAAATGACGCCAGCACGAAGCCCGCCATATTCACATAGGGTGCGGAAGGAACCAGTGAGTATGGAAGCAGCAGCGCTAGACCGCTACACAGCAAGAGCGCGCTCAGAGCAGTAGAAATCGAACCAAAGCAGTATTTGGCTAACGCGAGGCAAACTACCCAGACGCCAAGAATTGCCGACAGAAATACCAGCACTACATTACCAATGTCGCCCTCAAACAGCAGCTCCGGTGAGTAAACGAATAAGAATGGAATCACGAATGCGACCCAGCCTAACTTGCAAGCGGCCAACGATGTTTGAATCGGCTTGGCGTCGGCTATCGAAGCGGCAGTAAACGCTGCAACGGCGAGCGGCGGAGTGATCATAGACATACAGCCGCAGTATAGAACGAAGAAGTGTGCGGCTTTGGGTGATACCCCTGCGTTGATGAGAGCAGGAACCGCGAGTGCAGCCAGAAGCAGATATATCCCGGTCGTCGGCATTCCCATTCCCAGGACGATGCAAACCACTCCGGTCATAAGAAGAAGTAGAAACGTACTGTTGTCACCAAGCTGTAGCAGAGAGAAAGTGATCCCAAATCCCAAACCGCTTCCTTCGACAACGCCGAGAATAATTCCTGCCATTGCACCGATCATTATGATGTCGGCACTTGCCACACCAGCTCTGCCCAAAGTTCGGCCGATGTCTGCCAAGCGAACCCTGCTTCCCTTGTAACCCCGGACAAGTCCAACTATTGACACTGCTACGCAAGCGGCAAGCGCCGCCTCCTCAGCGCGTCGATTCAACATAAAAAGCCACAGCAGCAAGACAACGAACGGAAGAATAAAATGCCACCCCTGTCGGAAGACCTCTCCAGCGGGCAACAGTTCGCTCGATTCCAGCCCCAGAATTTTTGACTTTGCTGCTTCCAGATCGATCTGGACGAAAATTGCCAGATAGCACAATACCGCGGGGATGATCGCTGCCAGAAACACGTCCTGATAGGGCACCTCGAGGAACTCCGCCATCAGGAATCCAGCCGCCCCCATCACCGGTGGTGCAAACTGCCCCCCAGTAGAAACCACGGCCTCGATTCCACCTGCCATCGCCGGTCTGAACCCGGATCTCTTCATTAGCGGAATCGTAATGACGCCGGTGGCCGCCACATTCGCCACCGCGCTTCCTGAAATACTGCCGAATATACCGGAAGCAGCTGCGGCAGTCTTCGCAGATCCGCCGCGAAACCTGCCCATGACCGCGTTCGCAATGTCGGTAAACCACTGGGAGCCCCCAGTGACGGACAATAGTTGGCCCATCAGTATGAAAATCACGACAATCTTCACTACCACCGTAAGCGCCATGCCCGGAATGCCCACGCTGTCCAAAGCAAGAAATCCCAAGAGGCTGGATAGGTCTTTGGATTTGCCCGCCAGCGGGCCTGGGACCCAGTGCGCGACTAGTCCGTAGACCACAAAGACCAAGGTAAGGCTAAACAGCAGGGTTCCTGCGGATCGTCTTAGAGCCTCTAATGCGAGGGGGATCAGTACGGCTCCGATCACCGTTGTTTCAGTCGGCAGGTAAAAAAAGTCTGTGGAAATTACCGGGTACCTGATCGCCGCATACACGCAAACGATCACCGAGCACAGCGCAGCCGACAGGTCATACCAGCGAAGAGAGTGCGCCCTTTGACCGCGCGCAGAGATTTTCGTGAAAACCAACCACAGGCTCACCCCGAGAACGACTATCAGTAGCTGCTCGGGAAAAACGACGAGGCCGACACGACCAAATAGGTCGAAGGCAAGTGCGACGGCGGTGAGCACAATCACCACACCGGCAAACCGGTCGACCTTAGATTGTGTTTCGCTCTTCATGACCATCTTGAGTGGCGCGAGCCCTCCGACCCAATTGGTTGCGCTTCATTGACGAAAGGTTCGGGGGCCTGCGCGAAGCCGATCCCGGTCAGTTAATTCGGACTAGCGGCAGCCCTGCTTCTTTGAAGTAACTCAGCGCACCAGGGTGATAAGGGACGACCTGAGGCCTGGAGATTCCCTCCGCATCGTAGAGCCGCATCAACGGGCCTACCGATCGAAACTCGTCTGAATTTTGGTGCAGAGCCTTCACAACACGGTAGACCGTGTCATCGAGAACATCCGCTCCGGACCACAAGCCGTAGTCATAAGCCAGGGTTGCGAATTGCTTCGCGGCACCGTCCAGATTCGGGTTTGGGCCAATGGTGACGAAGTACGCGCCGGGCAAGGTGTCTCTCAGCTTTACCAAACTCTCCGCGCTATTGTCCATGGACAGATAGCGCAGCTCTTCGCCCAGGGTTGCCCGAATCTCCTTCACCACCCCAGAACCGACAACGACCATTACTCCGTCTATTCTGCCCTCCTTGAACAGCTCCCAATGGCTCCGCATGGTCGTGGACGGAACGGGAACAACGTCTTCGTAAGTCAATCCTCCATTGGCGAGGAACGCCCTGTGCACCCCCGATGCCAGCGGTTGACCGGGAAAGCCTGCAGCAACCCTGCGCCCCTTGAGATCCGCAAAGCTTCTGATATCGGAACTCTCCTTTACAAGAAAACCTCCGCGAAAGGGCATCAAACTTGCCACCAACCGCATATTGGGCTTTGGCCTGTCATTCGGGGTGAACTTTCCCTGCATCAAAAGTGCGAATTGCGACAGGTTGCCAACTCCGAACTCAACTTCTCCGATATCCATGAGTGGCGCGTATCGGGTGCCGCTGGAAAAGGCCTGCGTTCTCATTCGCATGTCTGTGTGTCTGGAGACAATGGAAGCGATAGTGGAACCTATTGCGGGATTTGCTCCGCCCTTGGTTATTCCAATGCCCAGTACCTGTGCCTCAGCTCCTGCGACAGCAAGAAGGGCGATGAGTAATGAAGCAGTGCCTGATCTAGGAAGAGACATTCGCTAACCTCGGCGGCCCATCGAAGTTAGTCAACCTGCATCATCGGGACTATCTTTTCCTTCCATTCCTCTGCCGCAGAAAAAGTCGATTCGGCTGGCCGTAGGTCCCAATACTCTGGCTGGAGCCCGGGCGGCTCTTCGCCGCGCTCGACTGCGTCAGTGGCAGCCAAGAGTAAACGCCGAGCGATAGAAATTGCCTTGTCGGCTGGGCCCAGGTGCTCCTTGGTTCGATCGACGATCGGCCCCATACTCTCCTGAACGGCTCTGTCCTGTTGGTTGATCCCTTTGATCCCGGTGAACGTGTCGGTTCTCTGTACGTTGCGATTAATCAGCCAGTCGTTGTGTGCTCTGCGAATCGATAAGAAGTTGTTTTCAGCGTCAATGTGCTCAGGATCGTTGCCCCCTCCGCCATCGACAGCTTCCGCTTCGCTTCCTATCGGTCCCTCATAGCTGCGGTAAAAGTTCCACACCATGCAGTGATGGTCGTCAACCGGCACCCAGAAATGCCCGTGCACATGGTCCTTACCCGGGCCAGGCGGTCTCAATTGTGTAAACGGCATGATGAAGTGGTAAGCCCTTACGTAAAGATCATTACCCTCCTGCTGCCTGATTCCGAAATATCGGTAGCCATAGGACGTTTTATCAAGCTCGAGCTTCGGTGCGCTCTTGATGGCAGGAGAGTCAACAGGAATACCTTCCTCGGATGGGTTCTTCTTGAGAGCCCGATGCAAGATCGAGAAATGGGAGGTGTCAATCCCACCCTCCAGAGCCTGTAACCAATTGGACTCTTGAAGCACCTTACTCACGTAACGCCGTTCCTCCGGCGCTTGGGTCCACTCAAACTTTGGCTCGGCGGGCACAAGCTCTGGGGGGCCCATGTAGGTCCAGATGATTCCTCCAAATTCGACGGTGAGGTAAGACGTTGTGCGAATCTTATGCGCGAACGATCTGGGTTCGTTCATTTGGTCTATGCACTGACCCTTCACATCGAACTTCCAGCCGTGATAAACGCAGCGTAGCCCGTTGCCCTCATTTCGGCCAAGCCACAATGAGGCGCGCCGATGCGGGCAGTATTCGTCAATCAGGCCGATGTCACCGTTCGTCGCCCGAAAGGCCACCAGATCTTCCCCAAGCAGCCTGACTCTCACGGGGGGACCATCGGGTTCCGGCAGCTCAGTAGAAAGCAGCGCCGGCATCCAGTACCGACGCATCAGATTACCCATGGGTGTTTCTGGGCCCACCCGCGTTAGCCGTTCATTTTCTTCGCGTGTAAGCATGTTTCTACCCCTCAACTGCCTCAGTGACAGCCTCCCAGAAGCACCCGCTGGAAGTCTAGTTTAGTTGCAATAATAGCATTTATTTTATACTTTAACTATTCTTTCAGTCTTGAAGCTCGGCGCGGCCGAAAGTGGCGGAATAGTCTCCGGATTCGCGAGGACTTAGACTAACGAGTGTTGACCATAGCGGTCATATCAGGAGCGTACGTGCGTAAGCCACCCAACGGATTAGTCCTGCTGGTAGCTATTGCCTTGAGCGGCTGCAGCGACCGGAACGAGGGGCCGCACGCATCCAGCGCGGTTGAACGGCCAAACATACTATTGATCGTGGCGGATGACCTCGGCTATGCGGACTTGGGTGTCCACGGGAGCGCTATCCAGACCCCTAACATTGACGGGCTCGCGGCCGTGGGTAGGTTGTTCACCCATTTTCATACAGCGCCAACTTGCGCGCCAACGCGGGCAATGTTATTGAGCGGCAACAATAATCACGTTGCCGGTATGGCTCGCCAGAATGCGCGAAGCCTGGCCGGGCACTCGGTGCCGGGGTATGAAGGAAGTCTGTCAGACCGCATCGCCCCATTGCCCCGGTTGTTGCGCGATGCTGGTTATCACACTTACACCGTCGGCAAATGGGATTTGGGGTTGACCGCTGATACGAGCCCGCACAGTGCTGGGTTTACACGCTCATTCAGTATGCTCGAAAGTGCGGGCTCTCACTTTGACGATGTCGGGTATCTCGAGGGCGGCTCCACCTATTGGGAGGACTCGGATTTCTCTGAATACCCGGTCGGTCGTTACTCGACAGAAGTCTATACGGACCGATTGATCGAGTTTATTGACTCGAACAAGGACGACGGAAACCCGTTCTTTGCCTATGCGGCCTTCACTTCGCCCCATTGGCCTCTGCAGGTACCCGACGAGTACCTGGATTCATATGCGGGTCGCTACGACGATGGCTACGATGCCCTGCGCGCAACGAACTTTGCAGCCCTAAAAGCGGCCGGCATTATTCCGCTGGAGTCGTCACTGCCACCGCGCAACGAAGCGGTTACGCCTTGGGAAAATCTCAGTTCTGACGAGCAACGCCACGAGTCACGCAAGATGGAACTGTATGCGGCTATGGTAGACAACCTCGACGATCACATCGGTCGACTGCTGAGCTATCTTAAGGAGCAAGGGCTTTACGAGAATACGTTGATTGTATTCATGTCAGATAATGGCGCTGCCGCTGAAGACTTCTACGATTTCGGCCCGTCTACTGAGTACCTCCGGGCAAACTTCAATAACGACTATGAAACGATGGGAACAGCTGTCTCGTTTGTTTCATACGGCGTGCCTTGGGCAGAAGCTGGCTCCGCACCGTTCATGCGGCATAAGGGTTCTACGCGCCAAGGTGGGATCGTTGCGCCTATGATCATCGCGGGGACTGGCGTTTCCAATGTTGGCACCGTGAATTCCGCCTACGTAACGGTGATGGATCTTGCCCCGACGTTTCTCGAGTTCGCGAAAGCGAACTATCCGGACGATGGCACTGTACAGTCAATGCTTGGCAAAAGCATTGCCAGACTGCTTGCCGGAGAAACAGACACCGTCCACTCGAAGGAATACGTAACGTCCCTGTATCACTTCGGTCGCGCCTACTTGCGGCAGGGTGATTGGAAGATCTCGAATCTGGGGCCGCCGTTCCAAGAGGCTGATTTCGAGCTTTTCAACATAGCGTCGGACCCGGGTGAGACTAACAACCTCGCTAAATCACACCCAGCCAAGTACGAGGAGCTGGTCGGACTCTGGAAAGTGAAGCGCAGAGATCTGGGGATCGTGCTGCCGCAGGATCTGTGAACAGCTGCTGTTTTCCGGGTGGTCGCAGCTCCTAGGTCGCCAGCATCGGCTTGTAGCGATCGGAATAACTGTAGATCAGGAAGCCATTGACGGCCAAGACGAACAGGCCGGGGGGGACATTGTCCAGCAGAAATACCGTCCACAAGAACATGTGCGCTGTGTAAGGCAAGAACATAATGACGCCGAGAGCTGCGGTCCTCGGTATCAATATCAAGATGGCGCAGCTTATCTTGAAGATGGCCATAAACTGGAACAGATAGTTCGTCTCTTGAATGGCGCGGAAAAACGTTACCGCTTCCGCAGGCGCATCGTTGGGCAAATTGTTGGCCATGCCCAGGAGCATCAGGGTGCCGGAGACCAGGCCATACAGCGCCAGAACAATGCGCAGCGCAATCGTCGTCTTCCTGAATTTGGGTTCGTTGGTCACCTGAGTAGAATTCATTTTGATCTCCGCGCCTGGCTAGGACGCTTCATACTTAATGGCTCGCTGCGCCGCAAAGCAAACCAGCATCGGCAAACCGAAGATCATGAACATGATTGACGGTTGGATGCCCGTATCGAGAAGTACCCCCGCGAGGATCGGAGCAAGCACTGCACCAATGCGGCCCACCCCAATAGCGATACCAATACCGGTTGCGCGCAGCTGCACGTCGAATATCTCCGGAGCCACCGCGTAGAGCCCGATTATTGACCCGAACAAAAAGAACCCGAGGCCAAGCGCGATGACGAAGGCGGTCACTAGTTCGCCGCTGAACAATCCGAACAAAGCCATGAAGATCGCCGTAGCAACCATGTAAAATCCGACGCCTCGCTTCAGTCCAAGTCGACCGGCATAGAACCCAAGAACCAATGCCCCGATCGCGCCGCCGATGTTGAGCAGGACTGAGCCAGAGATGGCCGCGCTCATGGCGTAGCCCGCGTCGGACAAGAGCTTCGGCGTCCAGCTCATCGTGTAGTAGAAGCTGAACATGACCAGGAAGAAAGACAGTGAGATCAGAACAGTTTTGGTCAGGTTTTCACCGGTAACTAGCTGTCTGTAGTTGCTGGCAAACCCGCCGCCGTCAGTTACCGTCGCCTCAACCGGGGGCAACGTTGTAGCGGGTTCGAGTTTCAGCTTGCCAAAGATGCTATTGATACGCTCCAAAGCGTTTTTTCTTCGGCTCGATGCCAGGAAGTCTATTGACTCAGGCAGCACAAAAATGACCACTGGCAGCATCGCCAGCGAGATCAACCCGCCCAACAAAAAAGTCTCGCGCCAACCAAAGTTGGCAATTAGGTAAACGGATAGCAACCCGCCAATCGTAGCGCCCACCGGATTACCGGTTTGCAGTATGGTTACGGCGAGACTGCGGCGTTTTCGGGAAGAAAACTCAGACACCAGCGTATTCAGGCTAGCAATCATGCCTCCGACGCCAATGCCGGTGATGAATCTAAAGACCGCAAGTGCATCTTGTGATGGCGACCAGTAGGAAGCGAGCATGCCGAATGTGATAAGGGTAAGAGACAGGATCACGATCGGCTTTCGCCCCACCTTGTCCGCAATTGGTCCCACAAAGAAGGCGCCGACCCCCATACCGAATAGCCCCGCGCTCAACAGGAGCCCGATCTCGCTGTTCGACAATCCCCATTCCGCTGCCACTGCCGGGGCGGTAAAAGACATCACGAGTATGTCAAAGCCATCAAGCATATTCAGGAAGGTACAGATCCCAATCGTCAGGATCTGAAACCCTGTCATCTCGCGGGTTTCTATTCGCTCTTGTAACGCCGCCATATTCTTATTCCCGTTATAGCTGGTCAGATCGCCAATATTCTCTTCTGCTGCCGCTCACGCTTTTTTGTCGAGTAGTCTTGAGATCCGCGGTCATGCGCGAAACCAGCCGCTCGCGGTCGTGCTACTTAGGATCAGCCGCAGCAGCAGAAGCGGACTGCCGCGCCTTCAGAAGTAGAGACTGCAGGCGCGACATCTCTTTCTCGTTGAGGCCGCCAAAGAGTTCCCCCAGCCAGCGTTCATGGTGCTTCGCCATCTTGTTGAATTGTCTACGACCCTCTTTGCTGAGCTGAATGTAGAGGACACGACGATCGTGCTTAGCTCGATTTCGCTCCACCAGACCACTCTTCTCGAGCCGGTCGATCACGCCCGTAACGTTGGCGTTGGAAACCATGAGCTCACGCGAAAGCTCTGACATCGCCAGCGGGCGGTCGGCACGTTCCAGTTCCGACAGGACGTCGAACTGAGGCAGCGTTCTTGAAAAGTAGGACCTGAATCGGGAGCGCAGGTTCTGCTCGACGACAATTTCGCATGAAAGGATGCGCAGCCAGGTTCTGACCGCCTCCTTATCTTTGCTATTTGCTGTATTGGACATGGGATTAGGACGTCTCGGCACCTGAAATGCCGGATAGCTTGCCACGCAACGCCCTATAGAGCAAAGAATATTTAATCTTTAATAGTTTAAGTATATAATAAACCAACAAGTCTATCAGTCCCCACTCGCCATGCGAACATGGTTTATTCGCCCCGACCGTCTCGGCGATCGGATTCAGAGCGTGGCCGTTCCTTGCGAGATGCGTGAAGCTCTGGAGGAGTTAGTGGATGTGGCGGCCTAAAGAGCGCATCAAGTATCAGCCGCAACAGGGCACGTCGCCTACGCGGGAAGAGGCGGCGTCTTCCATGCTGTTCAGCCCAGTCGATGCGGGCCCCTTGCAGTTAGCGCAGCGGACTTGGGTCCCGGCCATGGTTCCGTGGCGTGCATCGGACGACGGTTTTGTGACGCAGGATATCCTCGATTGGTATGAGCGTTATGCCCGCGGCAAGCCAGGGGCGATTGTCGTCGAGGCGACGGGAATTCGTGATATTCCAAGCGGGCCATTGCTGCGCATTGGGGACGATCGGTTCATACCAGGTTTACAGGAGCTTACCGACACCGTCAGGCAAGCAAGCGCCGGCGAGACAAAGGTCTTGATTCAGCTCATTGACTTCCTCCGCATAAACCGTCGTGCGCCTGCGGAAAAGTACTTCGAACGCTTCTTACAGGTTACGGATAGGCACCGCGCTTACTTCTACAATCAGTTGAGTGATGATGAAATTCGTTTGAAATTGCGCGAGTTGACGGACGATGCCCTTGTGGAAGTTCTCACAGATCGTGAATACGAGGCCTACGCGTTCGGTTACCGGGAGCGCGTCACAGACACTCACCTGCAGCACATAAGAGAACTGCCGGATGTGCTGCCCGGACTGTTTGCGGCGGCAGCCGAGCGGGCCAAGAAGGCTGGCTTCGACGGCGTCGAGCTCCACTATGCCCACGCCTACACGATGGCCTCATTCCTTTCCGCACTGAATACGCGCGACGACGGCTTTGGTGGTGAGCCTGAGGATCGAGTCAGGCTGCCACTAAACGTATACAACGAGGTGCGAGACAGGGTCGGGGACGGCTTCGCAGTGGGATGCCGGTTTCTGACCCGCGAGTGTATCGACGGCGGGAATCAGCCCGACGACGCGGCGTTCTTTGGGGTTGCGTTCGCGCGCGCCGGCATGGATTTCCTCTCTCTGTCGCGTGGGGGCAAGTTCGAAGACGCGAAGCAGCCAAAGGTCGGCGCGGCTGCGTATCCGTATACCGGCCGAAGCGGGTACGAGTGTATGCCTCAGTACATCTCCGATGAACGCGGGCCGTTCGGCCGTAACGTTCCAGCTACCGCCAAAGTCCGGGACGCTGTTCGGGCCGCGGGCTATGAGACACCAGTTGTTTTGGCGGGTGGAATTCATGGATTCGAGCAGGCGGAGGGCCTTCTACAGAGTGGTCAGGCCGATATCATTGCTTCAGCACGCCAATCGATTGCGGATCCGGATTGGTTTCTGAAAATGCGGCTCGGACACGGTGAAGATATTCGGCTTTGTATCTACTCAAACTACTGCGAAGCGCTCGATACGCGTCACAAGCAGGTGACTTGTGAACTGTGGGACCGCGAGGACAAGAATGCCCCAGGCGTGAAGCTGTCGAATGACGGCAAACGGCGCCTTCTGCCGCCCGAGTGGAAGGCGCCGCTATCCAATAATTTAAATAGGAACTAGGGTACTTCTGATGCGCCCATCGGCTCCTTTCCGCTTACCCGCCAAAGTTTGGCGCGGACAAGCGTAACCAAACTGGAAAACGGAATGGCTAACGGACTCAAGATCGTTTGCCTCGGTGGAGGACCAGCTTCGCTTTATTTTTCGCTTCTGATGAAAAAGGCGAACCCCGCGCACGACATAACAGTTATCGAAAGGGGTGATCGTGATTCAACCTGGGGGTTCGGCGTCGTCTTCTCCGACGAAACTCTCAAGGGCTTTATGGAGGCTGACGCGCCAACCTACAAACGAATCGTCGAGCAATTCTCCTATTGGGATGGAATCGATACGAAGATACACGGCAGGACGATCAACTCTCAGGGCCATGGTTTCTGTGGCATGTCCCGCCTCAAGCTTCTAAACATCTTTCACGATCGCTGTGACGAACTCGGGGTGAAGCTCGACTTCGGCAGAGACATTACCGATCTCGACCAGCTCCACATGGAGGATCATGACCTGGTCGTCGCAGGAGACGGTCTGACGTCGATGATTCGTGATGCCCACCAAGATGATTTCGGCACGTCCATAGACTGGCGCCAGAACAAGTTCTGCTGGCTAGCGACGACAAAGCCCGTTGACGATTTCGAGTTCATATTCAGGAAGAACCACCACGGCTGGTGGTGGGCGCATGTCTATCGGTACGAGGAAGGCACAACGACTTGGATCGTCGAGACGAGCGAGAAGACTTGGCGTGACGCAGGCATGGAAGATGCGAGCGAGGAAGACACCAAGGCCTATTGTGAGAAATTGTTTGAAGAGGATCGCGACGGCCATCCGATGATCAGCAATCGCTCTATCTGGCGGACCTTCCCGGTCGTGCGCAACGAGCGGCTGTATCACAAGAACATTGTGCTTATGGGCGACGCGGTCAGATCTGCGCACTTTAGCATCGGCTCGGGCACCAAGCTCGCGATGGAGGACGCAATCACTTTGGCGGGGTATTTCCAAGAGACGGGCGACGACGTATCCAAAGCGCTTGAGAAGTACCAGGACGTGCGCAAGGACGAGGCGGATCGGCTTCAGCGCACAGCCGTAGTATCGCTGAGCTGGTTCGAACGTATCGATCGGTATGCGGAGGTGCAGGAGCCCGAGCAGTTTACGTTCAACATGATATGTCGCTCCAAGCGAATCACGTATGAAAACCTCCGGCTTCGCGACCCAGCCTACGTCGCTGGCGTTGACAAGTGGTTTGCAAACCATGTCAGGGCCACGACAGGCTTTGAAGATATCGATACGGAAACTCCCGTCGTCCCCGTGTTCCAACCGTTCAAGATCGGTCGCATGCGCGTGGAGAATCGTTTTCAGCTCTCCGCCATGTGCCAGTACTGTGCGGTCGATGGCGTCCCGGCCGACTGGCACCTGGTGCACTATGGTCAACGGGCGATCGGCGGTGCGGGACTGCTAAATACCGAAATGATCTGCGTGTCGGAAGACGCGCGCATTACTCCGGGATGCGCCGGAATATGGTCCGACGAACAGACTGAAGCGTGGGAACGAATCGTTTGTTTCGTGCATGCCAATAGTAAGGCCAAGATTTGTGCCCAGATCGGTCACGCAGGGCGCAAGGGCGCGACCTGCGTGCCATGGGACGGCGGAATCGATGAGCCGCTGGAGGAAGGCGCATGGCCAATCATCGCTCCGTCGCCCTTGCCCTATCTGGGCCACAGCGCTATTCCCAGGGAGATGACGACTGCTGACATGGACTCCGTCGTCGCTGATTTCGTTCACGCGGTCGGCAACGCAGATCATGCCGGGTTCGACATGATCGAGGTTCACCTCGCCCACGGTTACCTGCTGTCGGGTTTCATCAGCCCGGTAACGAACAAGCGAATTGACGAATACGGCGGCGACATTGAGGCGCGGATGAGATTTCCGCTCCGCGTCGTTGCTGCTGCCAGAGACGCGTGGCCGGAGGATAGGCCCCTATCCGTGCGAATCTCGGCAACGGATTGGGTTGACAATGGCCTGACAGAGAAAGATCTGCTGAGCGCTGCTCGCATGCTCAAGAAAGCTGGAGTAGACATTATCAACGTATCGACCGGGCAGGTGACCAAAGACGAGGAGCCAATTTTCGGTCGCATGTTCCAGGCGCCGTTTGCGGATCAGATTCGTAACGAGGTAGGCATTCCGACGATTGTTGCTGGTAACGTCTCGACAGCCGATCAGGCGAATACGCTTATTGCCGCAGGGCGTACGGACATCGTGGCCTTTGGCCGCCAGATAATGAATCAGCCCCATTTCGTACTGATGGCTGCAGCGCACTATGGAAATAGGAGCCAATATTGGCCGCCTCAGTATCAGAGCGGCCAGTTCCTCGCTGGTGCACTCGCGGAAAAGGAAAACGAGGAGATGCTCGAACTACGAACTGCTGCTAAACCCCCAAATCCAAGCGAGGCGCTTGCCATAGCCGTCGGGCGGGGTGAGGTGCTGCAAGGCGGCGCATAGGCGGGTCGCTCGAAGGTAGAGTCAAGATCATGAGCTGGTACGAGGGCAAACACGCAGTTATCACAGGCGGTGGCTGCGGTATCGGGTTGGCGGTCGCCCGCGTGCTCGTGGACAAGGGCGCAAAAGCGACGATCACCGGACGCAACGCCGAACGGCTTGAGAAGGCCGCGAGCGAACTTGGTGCCTCATACCAGGTCGCGGACGTAACGGACCGCGACGCTGTGCGCGGCGCGGTTGCTGCGGCCGTGGAAGAGAGTGGCGCGGTCGATATTCTCATCAACAACGCAGGCGTTGCCGAAGCGGCGCCCTTCGCTCGGGCGAGCGACGATCACTGGGATCAGACCCTGGCCATCAACCTGACCGGTGTCTATAACTGCACGAAGTCTGTTGTCGAGGGCATGCTCCAGCGTGGCTCAGGCCGCATCGTCAATGTCGCGAGCACGGCGGGACAAGTAGGCTATGCTTACGTTTCCGCCTACTGTGCGGCCAAGCACGGCGTCATCGGGCTTACGCGCGCGCTGGCACTCGAGTACGCACGCAAAGGCATCACCGTCAACGCCGTCTGCCCCGGTTACACCGACACCGATATTGTGCAGCGATCGCTCGATAAGATCGTTGAGACGACGGGGCGCACACGGGAAGAGGCGCTTGCCGAACTGGTCAAATCCAATCCCCAGGGTCGGCTTATCCGACCCGATGAAGTAGCAGATGCGGTTGTTTGGCTTTGCCGGCAGGAATCTATGAACGGCCAGGCGATATCCGTTGCCGGTGGTGAAGTAATGTGAGACGACAATGACTGACATCAATCCTGAACACTTCCTCTGGGAGCTCGACGATAGCTATGTGATAAACGGAGAGAAGACCTGGATATCAAACGGCGGCACCAACAGATGCCGGTCGCAGAACACATACAACTGCACGGATCAGACCCAGCTGGCGGTCGACACTCGACAATAGCGTTATGCCGCCATTGCCGGTGATGTCGCTACCGCTGAAATCGGCTTCGACCTTGCGGCGTTTAACGGATGGAAATTGCAGCGAAGTACGGTACCATTCTGTCACGGTGCTTGGTCCCTTAAGGCTTGTGGAAAACCCTTATTTCCGTGGACTTTCCGCCGTTTCTCTATCCCCTACTCATGAAATATCCGGGTTAGGAGTACGATGATGGTGACAGCGATTGTCCTAATTAAGTCGGAACGAGACCAGATTTCATCTCTGGCTAAGGGGCTCATTGAGGTGAAAGGGGTCGCTGAAGTCTATTCAGTGGCCGGCAGATACGATCTCGTTGTAGTGGTCAAGGTACAGCAAATGGACGAGCTCGCCGAATGCATCAGTGACGATATGCGAAAGCAGCGAGGAATCGTCGAAACGGAGACCCTGATCGCGTTCAGAGCGTTCTCTGACCAAGAGCTGGCTATCGGATATGACTTGGGTCTGGACTAAGCTGAAGTCTGCTCCAATCCGCTAGTACGCCCCTGAGCCCGCCTAACGCCGGAGGTGGGCGAGATGCTGCTCAAGGCGCTGGAAGCCGGCTACTAGCGGCGGCGTCCGGTCCCGCGCCACTCGGTCTCGCTTTCGGCGAGGCGCCGGGCCAGGACGAACAGCAGGTCGGACAGGCGGTTCAGGTACTTCAGCGACTCGGGATTCAGCCCCCCTTCCTCGTCCTGCAGGGCCCAAAGCGAGCGCTCCGTGCGCCGGCACACGGCGCGGGCGAAGTGGCAGGCGGACGCGGTCGGTCCGCCGCCGGGCAGGATGAATTCCTTCAGCGGGGGCAGTTCGCGGTTGTGTTCGTCGATCGCGTCCTCCAGCGAGCGCACGTGTTCCGGCGACGTGGACTTCAGCTCGTCCACGCACAGCTCCGCGCCGGTGTCGAACAGGCGTTGCTGTACGTCGCGCAGCAGCTCAGGGATATCGCCCGGCTGAAGTTCGGCCAGTAACAGGCCCAGCGCCGCGTTCAGCTCGTCGAGGTCGCCGAAAGCGGCGATGCGCGGATGATGCTTGCGGTAACGGCGCTTCGCGTCGATGCCCGTTTCGCCGGCATCGCCGGTTCGCGTGTAGATTTTCGAAAGACGGTGTCCCACGTCGCTTATTTCCGGTCTGCTTCCTCGAAGAACGAGAACTGCACGCCCAAGTGTATGCTGCGGCCGGGTCCACGGAAACCATAGACCTCCTCGAAGCGGGTGTCGCCGAGGTTCTCCGCGCGGATGTGCCAGCGCACGCGGGAGTTGGCCTGCCAGGTCGCGGTCAGGCTCGCGAGCAGGAACGAATCCAGCGACACCCGGCGCGAGGGATTGGGCCACGGCGGGTAGAAGATGTCCGGTTGTTCGCCGGTATACGCCAGGTGCAGATTGATGCCGATCGCCGGGTCGGCAATCTCGTAATGTGCGTTCAGACTGCCGGAATGTCGCGGCCGGCGGAGCTCCTGAATCATCGTGTCGCCGGGAGCCGGTTCCCGCGAGCGAAGCCAGGTGTACGCGCCGGCGAGCGTCAGCCGGGGCAGGATACTCGCTTGCCCCTGTAATTCGATGCCGCTTCGGCGGCTGGTGCCGGGCCGGTTGCCGGCCGTGAAACCGCCGGAAGCCGGGTCGAACACGAAGCCGTTGATCTCGTCCTCCAGCCGTTCGCTGAACCAGGTGATGCTGCCGGTCAGCGTCCCGGCCCTGCTGCCGTAGCGAGCGCCCAGTTCCCATCCGCGCGAGGATTCCGGAAGCAGGTCGGGATTGCCGATGAAATTGGTGAAATAACCGAAGCGTTCGATGAACGTGGGGTTCTTGACGCCGATTCCGTACGCTGCGTGCAGGCCGACGCCCAGGCCCAGGTGCTTGAGCGCGCTGACGCGCCAGGAAAAGGCATCGTCGTAGTCGCTGTTGCGGTCGTAGCGCAATGCCGCCGCCGCCGCCCAGTCGCCCCTCGCGTCCAGGCGGAATTCCGCCAATGCGTCGGTTGACTGCGTGCTCAGGTCGCGGTTGGGATCGCCGAAGAAAGAGGCTTCTGCGCGCTGCAGATAGTCCTCGCGCTCATGTCCCAGCCCGATCGTGAGGGAAGGCGATACGCCCGCGTCCTCGTTGCGCCGCGGGAAAAGAAATGTGGATTGATAGCTGAGATTCAGCTTGTCTCCGCTGGTTTCGCCGATCTCGGATCCGGAAGCGAAGTTGCGGTTTTCCGATCCGGTATGCGTAAGGCTTGCACGGTGCGTCCAGCGCCCGCCGGATGTGGTCGCCAGGCCCTGCAGGCCCGCCACGGTATGGATCCGCTTCGTGGAACTGTCCGAGTCCGCCGGAACGCCCGTAAGGAACGAGGTCGCGTCGAACTGGCTTTCGGATTGGGATCGGCGCGCGATGAGGCGCAGCGAGATTTGGTCGGTAGGGTTAAACCGGGCGACCACGTGGCCGGTGTTGTTCCGGTAGCCGTCGTCCTCGTCGCCGGTGCGGGAAATGTTCTGTCCGTCGCTGCTCAGGTGGTCCAGCGAAACGCCGACCCCCCAGCCATCGCCACCGGCTGATCCGCTCAAGGCTCCGCTGCGCGTATTGAACTGCCCGGCCTCGACGGAGGTCGTGAGCGATCGCCCGAATGCCTCGGGGGCGCTGATCAGGTTGATTGCTCCGGCCACCGCGTCGCTGCCCCAAAGCGCGCTCAAGGGACCTCGAACGATTTCGATACGGCGCAGGTTTGCGGCCAGGAAATGCGAGAAATCGAGTTCTCCGCCCAGGGCCGGATCGGCGATCTCGATTCCGTCCAACAGGACCAGCGTGTGATTGGCTTCGGCGCCGCGCATGCGGACCTGCGAAAAAGTTCCCAGCACGCCGCTGCGGCTCACGGCCACTCCGGGAGTTCCACGCAGCAGTTCCTCCACGGTCAGCGCCTGACGCCGGTCGAGATACTCCTCGTCCAGCACCGTGAACGATGCCCCGGCCTGTTCCGAAGCAATCGGAATGCGCGATGCCGTGACCACAATGGTCTCCGGTGCATCGTCTCCGGATTCCTCCGGTGCGCCCTGTGGCTGGGCGTGCGCATATGCGGCAATAAGCAGCAGAAATAATGGGAATATCGGCAGTTGGCGTACCGCCGCGGATTTGATGCAGACCATGGGAACCTCCCGTTCCATTTCTTGCCCAAGGCAGGAACGGGTGTCGGGCCGAAGGGATATCCCTTACGCCGCTCGCGCCCGCCGCGCTGCCAACGTGGTTCGCTCGGGCCGGTCTCCGGGCTTTCGAGCGGATTACAGATGGTCCTGCAATCCACGCCGCTCGCCTTCCTGCCCTGAGACAGTGGCTGCCTTCACGCGTATTACGCTGGCGTGAGCGGCGTTTGACTCGATTACCGTTGCGGGGGCAGCGCCGGAATTGCACCGGCTTCCCGTTCACCCGACGAATCGCCCCGCACTATACCACCGTCGTTCCGGGGGCCGCCTGCGCGCCGGGCTGTATAGAATGCGCCCGCATAGAGCGGGCACACCGTGGCGCTTCCCCTGAACAATCCCTCCAACTGGCCGGCACTGCTGGTTCTGGCGCTGATACGCATGACGGCAGCCTTGCCCCACCGCCTGCGCCTTGCCATTGGCCGCGTGGCAGGCCGTCTGGCCATGCGGTTCATGAGGAATCGCCGGGCTATTGCACTGCGCAATCTTCAGTTGTGCTTTCCCGAGTGGTCGGATGCGCGGAGGAAGGCGGTGCTCAGGGCGCATTTCGAGTCGTTGGGAATGGGACTGGTGGAACTGGCCATGGCCGCCTGGTGTTCCGACCAACAGGTACGCGAACTGGTCGAGGTGAAGGGCGACGAGCATCTTGGCCACGCGCTCCGCGAGGGCCGGGGCGTCATCGCGATGAGCGGGCATTTCCCGGCGTTGGAATTCACCGCCCGGGCGCTGAACTTTCCGCCTTCGGGACTGGTGGCTGTCTACCGGCCGGGCGGCAACGCCGTATTCGCTTACCTGGTCAATCGCGCCCGGTTGAGGACCGCTTCCGACACGCTTTCCAAATACGACGTGCGCGGCATGGTAAAGGCGTTGCGTTCCGGGGCGGTGCTCTGGTACGCGGGCGACCAGATGACGGACGCCAAATCCGCCGAACTGGCGCCGTTCTTCGGAGAACCCGCGATGACCGGAACTGCGCTCGGCCGGTTGGCGCGGATCAGTGGCGCGCCCGTCGTGCCCTGGTTTACCCGCCGACTGCACGACGGCAGATACCAGGTGGAAATGTTCCCCGCTCTTGAAGGCCTGTCCGGAGATTCTCCGCAGGAAGAAGCGGAGCGCGTCAATGCGCTGGTCGAGCGGGAGGTGCGCAAGGCGCCCGAGCAGTACTATTGGATACACCGGCGCTTCAAGCGCCGCCCGGCGCCGCTGCCCGATCCCTACGAGTGATCCGGGAGAGAGGGCGTCCCGCCCTCGCGGGAGGTCGGGACGCTGCGAGGGTCATGCCCTCGCTCCCAGGAGATATTCCGCCTTCAAGTGCCCGCGAGGGTGCGGTCGTGGCGTTCGCACAAGAATTGAAAAGCCCGATGGTCGTAGAGCCCGAGTTTTTCCAGCGATCGCTTGAGCCGCCGCAGCCGGGCATTGGGCCAGCCCCCGGGCGAGCGGCGGCGCGCCCGATCAAAATCGACCAGCCAGACGCCACCGTCCGGGCCGATCAGGATGTTGTTTGCGTTCAGGTCGGCGTGACAGATTCCGGCGCGATGAAAGCGCGCCGCGATGGCGCCCACGCGCCCCATGATCTCCAGCGCATCTTTCCGCTCGCGCAACGCGCGGGACAGCGACCGCGCCCCTTCGATCCACTCGGTGATCAGGTTGGCCGAGTAGGTGATGCCGCGCCGCCTGAAATGCGCGGCGATCGGCCGCGGCACCGGCAGCCCGGCTTCGTGCATGCTGGCCAGCAACCGAAATTCCGCGAACGAGCGAACGCGCCGCGTTCCCAGGAAAAGATATCGGTCCCTGCTGAACAATGCGGCCTTGCCGCCCCGCAGGTAGTGACGCAGAAACCACTTCCCGTCCTCGCCGATTCGTCCGCCGGCGCCGCGTCCGCCGGAAACGGCCGTCCACTGCTGTCGTTGGTGCCAAAAGCCATGCTCGAACCACTCGGGCGTCACCGTTCCGGCGACTTGCGCTTCGTGTAGGATGCGATCCTTCCCCGCTGTCCGTATTTCTTCAAGCATGTCGAGCCCGCCGCGCAGCCTGTGCGTGATCCGCTTGTCCGCCATCGGGGATTGCTGTCACGCGCTGCCTGTCGTGCAGGCCATCCGAAGCGCCTGGCCGGAGACCCGCATTACCTGGATTATCGGGCAAGTCGAGCATTCCCTGCTGGAGGGGCTTGCCGGGGTGGACTTTCTGGTGCTGGACAAGCGGTCCGGGAGCCGCGGAATGCGCGAGCTGAGGAAGAAATTGAAGGCGCGCCGGTTCGACCTGGTGCTGCAGATGCAGGATTCGTTGCGGGCCAGCCGGGTTGCGCTGATGACCGGCTGCCGGCGGCGCGTCGGATTCGACCGGCGCCGGGCGCGGGACTTCCAGTGGCTGTTCACTACCGAACGGATCGCCCATCGGCCCCGGCAACACGTGATGGAAGCGCTGTTCGGGTTTGCCGAACACCTCGGGATCGAGCGACCGGCGGCGCCGCGCTGGGACTTTCCCTTGAGCGCCGAAGACCTGCAGGCGGCTGCAGAAATGGCGCCCGACCGTCCCTTCTGCGTCATGAGTCCGCTGAGCAGCCAGCGCCGCGGCGCGTTTCGGAACTGGCCGGCGGAGCGCTACGCGAGCGTGGCCAGGCATGTCGTGGACCAGCTCGGCGGCGAGGTCCTGCTGACGGGATCGGGGAGTCCGATGGAGCGGGACTACGCCGCGGTGATCGCCGCTCACCCGGGCGTCACCGACCTGAACGGACGCACGACGCTCAAGCAGCTCGCGGCGCTGATCGGACTTGCAAGGCTGGTCGTCTGCCCGGATTCCGGGCCCGCGCACATCGGCGCGGCATTGGGAACGCGCGTGGTGGGCCTGTATGCGGGTTCCAATCCGGACCGCTCGGGCCCCTGGGGAAACCGGGAATACACCGTGAACCGCTACCCGCAGGCTGTGCGCATGTCGCTGGACAAGGGAGTCGATGAGGTGCGCTTCGGCCGCCGCCTGCACGCCGCCGAAGCGATGAACGAAATCGCCGTGGGCAGCGTGATCGAAATGGTTGAGCGCGCCTGGGTTCAGCCCTGATCGCCGGGATCCGCCTGGGCCAGCGAGAAAACGGCCCCGCAGTAGGGGCAAGTGGCGTCGGTCCCGGGCTCAAGCGGCAGGTAAACCCGCGGATGAGAGTTCCAGCGAACGGTCCAGGGGAGCGGGCAGGATACCGGCAGGTCCTTCTCGGACACGGTATATCGCCGCTCCATGTTGGAAGTCACTCTCTGTCCGCTACTTTGTTGGGCCATAACGAGAGTATATTTCGGTTACTCGCCCAGATAGCGTCGCCACAGGCCGGAAACCGTTTCCGCACGCTCGGCGACTTCGCCGGCGGGAGTATGAGGCGGCCGTTCGGCCAACGCGCGATGGTGCAGGATCTCGCGGTACTCGAGATAGCATCGCGTAAGGACATCGGCGTCTTCCCGGGGCAGCACCTCGTGCCGCGCCAGAGCTTCCAGCTGGCGCACGTTGTCCGGCCAGGCGACCAGGTCGGGATGTTCGTGGGCGTGGTTCAGCACGAGGTATTGCACGATGAACTCGATGTCCTGCAATCCGCCGCGGGCATGCTTGATATCGAAGCGTCCCTTGCCCACAACGGGTGCTTCGCCCAGCATCCGCCGGCGCATTTCGATGACCTGGTCGCGCAGATCCTCGTGCCGCACCGACTCGCGCAGAACGCTCACGCGCAGCTCCTCGAACGCTTCGCGCACATGGGCGGCGCCGGCGATGGCCCGGCTCCTGAGCAGTGCCTGGTGCTCCCAGGTCCAGGCGGACTCGCGTTGGTATTTGTCGAGGGCCTGAAGCGAGGACACGAGCATTCCGGAGCGGCCGCTCGGACGCAAGCGCGTGTCCACTTCGTACATTCTTCCGGTGATGCTCCGCGTCGTGAGCACCGAAATCACCCTGCGCGCGACCCGGAAAAAGAAGTCCGAATTGGCGATGCTCGTGAGGCCATCGGTCACCTGGTCCTCGCCCTGCGCGTCGTAGACGAACACCAGGTCCAGGTCCGAGCCGTAGCCCATCTCCAGGCCGGCCAGCTTGCCGTAGGCGATGACTGCAAAACCGGCCGGCTTTCGCTCGCCGTCGACCGTGTAGCCGGGCGATCCGTGCTGCTCCGCGAGTTCTTCCCAGACGTGCTCCAGCGACCGGTCGATCACGAGTTCGGCGATTCCGGTAAGAAGGTCGCTCACCCGCATCAGCGGGAGGCCGCCCGCCAGGTCCAGCACCCCCACCCGAAAGGCGGCCGCCTGCTTGAACTCGCTGATCGCCGCCAGCCGCAGTTCTTCCGATTCGTTGGCGGTCCTGACCAGCCGGAAGTCCAGTTCCTCTTCAAGCTGTTCGAGATCCATTACCTGCTGCGTAATGCGGGCGTCGAGCAACTCGTCCACCAGCGCCGGGACCGTGCACAGTTGTTTGGCGAGCGTCTCGCCCAGGCCGCAGACATGCACGAGGCGGTCGCGGGCCGGTCCGTTTTCATACAACAGCGCCAGGTACGCGGAGCGCCTGGCGATGGCGGCGATAACCTTGAGCGTGCGGGCCAGCGTCAGGCCCGGTTCAGGCTCCTTGGCAGCGGCTTCGATCAGCCGCGGAATAAGCATGTCCAGCCGCTTCCTTCCGGTCTGGTCCAGTCGCGCGTAATCGGAGGCCTGGTGGACCGTCTGCATGGAATCCAGCGCAACCTGAGGATCCGCAAAACCGTAGGCTTTCAGCACTTCGTCGGCGTTTTCGGCATCTCCCGTCCACACGGCGGCCAGGTCCCCCGGCGGGCCGCTCTCGGCCTCCGGCAGGTCGTCCGGGCGAAACACGATGGTCGAGAAATGCCTGGCTACCGTCTCGCGGTGGGAATCGGTCTTCTCCGCCAGGCTTTCCCAATCCGAATGACCCATGGCGTAGGCCAGGCGGGCCCGGCCCTCGTCGTCGTCCGGCAATTCCTGAGTCTGCCGGTCGTCCATCCCCTGCAGCCGGTTCTCAAGCTGCCGCAGGAAGCAATAGGACCGGTCGAGTTCGCCGGACGTGCCGGGGCCCAGGAAGCCCCGCTCGCCCAGGCGCGCAAGCATTCCGCGCAGACTGCGGCCGCGCAGGTCGGGGTTGGCGCCGCCCCGCACCAGTTGCATCGATTGCGTGATGAACTCGATTTCACGGATTCCGCCCCGGCCCAGCTTGATGTCGTTGGCCTTGTCCTTGCGCAGCGCCTCCCGTTCGATCTTGCCCTTCATGTCGCGCAGGGACTCGAACACGCTGTAATCCAGGTAGCGACGGTAGACGAAAGGCCGCATGATTTCCTCGTAGAGCGCCTCGCTCATCCCGCAGGGATTGATCACGCGCGCCTTGACCCACGCGTAGCGCTCCCAGTCGCGGGCCGAGCGGGCAAGGTAGCTCTCCAGCGACGAGGTCTTGATTACCAGCGGTCCGCTGTTGCCGAAGGGACGAAGCCGGGTATCGACCCGGTACGCGAAGGAGTCCACCGTGCGCTGGTTGAGCGCCCGGATCAATTGCTGGCAGACCAGAGTGTGGAAACGCAGTGCGTCGATCGGGACGGATCCATTCGTTCGTCCGTCCTCGGAATAGACGAAGATGAGGTCGATGTCGGAAGAAAAATTGAGTTCGCCGCCACCGAGCTTGCCCATGCCGATAACGGCCATCTCGCTGGGCCCGTCCTCCGCCGTGAGCGGCAGGCCGTGCCGTTCCGCCACGTTGGCCCGCGCGAATTCCAGGGCGGCAAGGATGCAGGCCTCGGCGAGTTCGGACAGTTCCTCCAGGCTCTCTTCCAGGCTGCCGAGCCCGTTCACATCGCGCCACAGGATCCGGCACATCTCGCGGTGCCGAAACCAGCGGAGTTCGCGCATGAACGAGGACTCCTGACGGCACTCGACCAGCGCTTCGCCGGCCAGTCGGCCCAGTTCGCCCGCCTCCAGCGGCCGGCCGATCCGGTCGCCGGACAGCAGGTGGTCGAGGATCCCGGGCCTGCGGGAAAAGCTGCGAGCCGCGAACGGCGAACAGGCCAATACCCTTGTGAGCGGCGCGAGAAGTTCACTCTGCTCGAGCCTGGGCGCCAGCGCCTCGTCTTCCCGCAACACGGCGAGCGTCTTGTCGGCGCTTTCGCGCAAAAGATCGGGGACTGGAAGCTTGTCGGCGTTCACATCGGTTGGCGGCTGGTAATCGGAGGCGGCAAAGATTACATCACGTGGAAAGCAAAAAGCCCTGCCTTTCGTTGGAAAGGCAGGGCTTCGTGCGTCATGGCTTCAGCCGCCGCCGGGCTGCGGCGGCGGCGTCCACCGGGAGGAACTACATCATGCCGTCCATGCCGCCCGGAGCGGGCATGGGGGAGGGTTCGTCCTTCTTCGGCTTTTCGGTGACCATGGCTTCGGTCGTGAGCAACAGCCCCGCTACCGAGGCGGCGTTTTGCAACGCCAGCCGGGTGACTTTGGTGGGGTCGATGATGCCTCGGCCCACGAGTTGGCCGTATTCGCCGAGCGCGGCGTCGTAGCCGTAATCGCCTTCGCCGGATGCCACGTCGTTCAGTACCACGGAGGCGTCGGCGCCGGCGTTGGCGACGATCTGCCGCAGCGGCTCTTCAAGCGCGCGGCGCATGATCTTGATGCCGACGTCCTGGTCGTCGTTGTCGCCTTCCAGGCCGTCCAGCGCTGACTGACCGCGCAGCAGCGCCACGCCGCCGCCCGGAACGATTCCTTCCTCGACCGCTGCGCGCGTGGCGTGCAGGGCGTCTTCCACCCTTGCCTTCTTTTCCTTCATCTCGATCTCGGTGGCCGCGCCGACCTTGACCACGGCCACGCCGCCGGACAGTTTGGCGACGCGCTCCTGCAGTTTTTCCTTGTCGTAATCGGAGGTCGATTCCTCGATCTCGCGCTGGATCTGCACGACCCGCGCCTGGATCTGCTCGCTCGAGCCGGCGCCGTCGATGATCGTGGAGTGCTCCTTCGTGACCTGGACCTTTTTGGCGGTTCCCAGGTCGGTCAGCGAAGCTTTCTCAAGCGAAAGACCGACTTCCTCGGAGATCACCTGGCCGTTGGTGAGAATCGCCATGTCGGCCAGCATCGCCTTGCGGCGGTCGCCGAAGCCGGGCGCCTTGACCGCGGCCACCTTCACGATGCCGCGGATGTTGTTCACCACCAGCGTGGCCAGCGCTTCGCCTTCCACGTCCTCGGCCACGATCAAAAGCGGCTTGCCGGACTTGGCGACGGCCTCCAGCACGGGCAGGAGATCGCGGATATTGGAGACCTTCTTGTCGTGCAGGAGGATGTAGGGCGACTCCAGTTCCACGCTCTGCGAGTTGGCGTCGTTGATGAAGTACGGAGACAGATAACCGCGGTCGAACTGCATGCCTTCCACGACGTCCAGTTCGTTGTCCAGTCCGGAACCCTCTTCCACGGTGATCACGCCTTCCTTGCCGACCTTGTCCATCGCGTCGGCGATGATCCGGCCGATAGCTTCATCGGAGTTCGCGGAAATCGTTCCCACCTGCGCGATCGCAGTGTCTTCCTGGCAAGGCTTGGAAATGCCCTCCAAGCTGTCGATCACCGAGGCGCTGGCCTTGTCGATTCCGCGCTTGATGTCCATGGGATTGAACCCTGCGGCGACCGCCTTGAGGCCTTCGGTAAGGATCGACTGGGCGAGCACCGTGGCCGTCGTGGTTCCGTCGCCGGCCACGTCGGAGGTATGCGAAGCGACCTCCTTGACCATCTGTGCGCCCATGTTCTCGAACTTGTCCTCAAGCTCGATTTCCTTGGCCACCGACACACCGTCCTTGGTCATGGTGGGAGCGCCGAAACTCTTGTCGAGAATCACGTTGCGGCCCTTGGGCCCCAGCGTAACCTTGACGGCGTTTGCCAGCGTGTTGACGCCGGCCATCATCTTCTGCCGGGCGCCGTCGCTGAATTTCACATCTTTTGCAGCCATTGCTGTATTCCTCTGATTGGGTGTGAATTAAGAAAGGTGAAAGGTGAAGACGGCTAGTCTTCGATGACGGCCATGACGTCGTCTTCCTTCATGACCAGCAGTTCCTCGCCGTCCACCTTGACTTCGGTGCCGCTGTACTTTCCGAAGAGCACCTTGTCGCCGGCCTTCAGTTCCAGGGGCAGGACCTCGCCGTTCTCGAGCACCTTGCCCTTGCCGGCGGCTATGACCTCGCCCCGGATCGGCTTTTCGGTTGCCGAGTCGGGAATCACGATCCCGCCGGGGGACTTCCGTTCCTCCTCGGTACGGCGAATCAGCACCCTGTCTTGCAGCGGTCGAATTTTCATGTTGCGTTCTCCTCGTGGGAAATGCCGATAGCCGCGCCCCCTCGGCGCGGCGATTTCTGATCAAACGGCCCTCTAATCGAGAGGGCGGGTAAATGATAGGGACGGATGTTGCGATTTCAAGTGCCAAATGCGAAGTAATAGGCACACAAGGCCGTATTTGTCGGTAAATCGATGACCGAACCGGCCCTTTTTCGTTTTCCCGGCCCTTTTTCGCCAACATTCCGCCCCTATTCGCAGGGTGGCGCAACTGAATCAGCGAGCGGCATCCCGTTGGCGAGTGCCTGAACCGGCAACCGAATGTGTTTACGCGACACGCGCGCGGAGGGTATATGATGAGCGGCGGACCGGTTGATCACGGGGGGACGTGATGACTTTTACCCAAACGCGAGTCGGACTCCTGGCGGCATTCGTGCTGGCGAGTCCAGTTATCCCTGGAACAGTAAGCGCTCAGGAAGGCGCGATCGCCCTCGAAGAGATCGTCGTGACGGCGCGCAGGGTGGAGGAGCGGCTGCAGGACGTGCCGCTTGCAATTACCGCCTTCAGCGCCGGCGAAATCCAGGCGGCGGGCATCGAGAATCTCAACGACGTGGCGGACCTGACGCCCGGCATGACCTTCTCGAACCTGATCGGCGAGTTTCTGCCGGTACCGGTGATTCGCAGTATTGCGCCCACGGCGGTTCAGGACCGTGAGAACAACGCCGCGATCTTCGTTGACGGCGTATATGTCTCCGGGCGCCAGGGACTGAATTTCAGTCAGCTCGACCTCGAACGCATCGAGGTTGTCAAGGGTCCTCAGGCGGCAATGTACGGCCGCAACAGCTTTAGCGGAGCGGTCAATTTTGTCACCGCGCGGCCGACGGACGAGTTCCAGGGCAAGGCGGAGCTTACTCTAGGCGACCGGGGCCGGATCGTCGCGTCCGGCGCGATCAGCGGTCCGCTCGTGGAAGACAAGCTGCGCGCCCGCGTTGCGATCATCATGAACCAGTGGGACGGTTCCTACGAAAACCAGGTTCCCGACGGTCCGGACATCGGCGGGTTCGATTACCAGACCCTGCAGGGCAGTCTCTACTGGACGCCGACGGAGCGGTTCGAAGCGGGACTGTCCTACTACACGTCCAAGGACCAGGTCGACGTGTCGGCCCAGACTTCGTTGACGGCGACCTGCGAGAACGTCGCGGCCCGTGGCCAGCGGCTGGCGAATTTCTGCGGTGAACTGCCGGGCGTGGGCAAGAATGACCTGTACGTTCTCGCTGGCGCCAACGGAGAAGAGCGCGACGTGGACCATGCCTACCTTACGCTGAAGCTGGACAGCGAGCTCGGCGAGTTCACGGCCCTGTCCGGGTACTCCAAGGTCGAGCAGACATTCCTCTACGACGGTTCCCGCGGCAATCCGAGCACAACCTTCGCGTACCAGTCGTCCATCTCGCCGTTTCCCCGCGCCTTCGTTCTCGGTTCCTTCGAGGCCCAACTGCTTCAGCTCGGCGCACCCGATTCAACCGAGGAGTTCAGCCAGGAAATTCGTTTCACCAGCCCCGACGACCGGCCCTTGCGGTATTCGGTCGGCGCCTACTACTACACCGTAGACACGGAGGACAGCAACAGCGGCGTGGCCGCGCGGAGTCCGCTGCCGTTCATATTCGCGAATTTGTGCCCCTGCATCCAGTTCTTCCCGGGCGTGGGGTTCGCGCCACAGGTGTTTCCCGGGACTTCCGTGGGAGACCTGGTTTTCCGCAGCTGGTTTACCAATCCCGCCGGCGACACCACTGGCCTGGTCGAACAGGTGCTGGAAACGGATGCCTGGTCAGTGTTCGGTTCCGTTGACGCCAACTTCTCCGACCGTCTGAAGGGACGGGTGGAATTGCGCTGGACGGACGAGGAAAAGCACAGCCAGGATTTCGAATCCGGTTCGGACCTGATGAATTCCTGGGACTTCATCTCGTGGCGGGCAACGCTGGACTACAAGCCCAGCGAGAACACGATGTACTACGCGTCGATTGCAGGCGCGGCCAAGAGCGGCGCCTTCGATTTCGATACGGAGGAAAACATCAACGGAGTGAACGTGTCCCTCGTGAGTTTGATCGAACCGGAAGAGAACACCTCTTACGAGCTTGGCTTCAAGGGCACCTATCTCGGTGGCCGCATGAGCACGGACATTGCAGTCTTTTTCATCGATTGGACCGAGATCGTGATACCGCAGTACTACAGCGTCGGACCGGACGGCGTGCCGCTCACGTCCGTCCTTGCGCTGGATACGAATGCCGGAGACGCTTCGGTGCTCGGGCTGGAAGCGTCATTCGGTATGGCGCTAACCGACAATCTGACTGGCAACCTGGGCTTCTCGGTGACTGATCCCGAGTTCGACGATGCCCAGATCTCGTCGTTCGCCGAGTTTCCCAGCTATGCGCCGGACGGCGACGTGAGCGGCAACGAGTTGCTGCGCCAGTCCTCGGTTCAGGGCAACCTTACGCTGAATTACCGGCGCGCAATTCGCGCCGACATGGATTGGTACCTGCGCACCGACGTCCTTTATACGGGCAAGCAATGGGTCGGCGCGGCCAACCAGGCGGAAGTCCCCGCGCATACCTATGTCAACCTCAAGATAGGAATCGACGCCGAGCGCTACACGGTGGAACTGTGGTCGGACAATCTGCTGGATGACGACAAGCCGGTGGCCGCATTCCGCGACGTCTGGTTCGCGAATGCGCTGCCCGGCGGCGGGGCCGAGGGAGGCTTCAACGCCTTCTTCCCGTGGCGGTTGACGGTTTCGCATCCGCGCCGCCGCCAGGTGGGCGCGACGCTGCGCGTCAGGTTCTAGCAAGGCTGCATCCGCGCCGGTTCGGTTTCCGGCCGGCGCGGACCTGCCGTGGCGACCGCTATCTAGAGGATTTCTTCAAGCCGAAATTCCTCCGGATAGCCCAGGCTGTTTGCTCGTTCGATCGCGCGCAGGTATTCCGCCGCCGCCGCGGCCCGCAGGACTCGCAGCGATTCGAGTTGCCTGTCAAGAGTCCTGATTTCCGCGACTCTGTCCGAGATGTTTCCTGCTGGCTTCTCTTCCGTTGTGTCGCTCTCGTCGTCCGGGGACTCAAGCTTCCTGATCTCATCCTCCAGGGAGTCGATCCTGGCTTTTACCGAGTCCATTTGCCCGCGGACGGAGCGGATGTTTTCGATGGCGTCATACACGGATTGCCCGGCGCGGTAGCCGGCCAGGAACGCCGGTTCCGAACTCGCCGGACACACGCGCTCGTAGCCGCCCCCGTATCTTCCCTCCCAGTAGCCGCTGTCCTGCGTGCAATAGACGGTCAGGCCCGCCTCGCGGCCTGCCATGTATTCGTCGCGGTCCGGCGCAATTCCGTATCTGACGCAGGCGTCGTAGTGCCTGGCCAGTTGCGTCTGGCGCTTGCCTTCCAGTCCGTCGTTGCGTCCGACCTCGCGCCAGTCCGCGTTGATGCACTCCGACTCCGACATCGTCGCGCAGCCGCCGGCGATCGACACCGCCAGCAGCAGACAGCAGAAACGCCAGCCATCTCCGACGTTCGTCTCTGTCATCCTTACCAATTCGCCTTGTCCGCGAAATACGCTCTGGTGTCGGCCCACGATTCAGGAAGATATTTCAGAAACCAACCAGGAGAGAATCGTGGCTTGAATTGGCGAAACACGGGCTCGTAAAGTTCCCACTGCGGGCTCGGAACACGGTGTTCATCGCGAAATGCCTTGATCGGAATCGTAGCCCGGATATCGCCCTGCGCCGGTCCAGCCACGGCAATCGGCTCGCCCGACGGATCGATGATCGCGCTGCCACCGGTCCCCACGCCACCGGGATAATAGCGATGATCCGGGTACGCGCTGCTGTTTGCATAACCCGTATAGACGCGGTAACTCCGTGACATTGCCTGTGCATCTGCCATAGGAACGCTGCCGGTTGCAAAACGAAGGAACAATTCCGCGCCTTTCATCGCCATTGTCATGAACAATAACGGATCGTACTGAACGCCGGTCAAACAAATATTGCCGATGTCGGTGCGCGCAACCGGAACGACCTCGTCCCAACCGTACATCTCCACATAGCGCTCCAGACATTCATAGACTGTCGAAGTGAACAGCCCCAGGCCCCCAAGCGTCCCTCGAGCCTTCCAATGTCGGGCGACGACGGTGCCGTCGGGTCCGATCAAAACGCCCAACAGCAAGACGTGGTCCGGCCAGTCTTCGTCCTTCGCGTAGGTTCCAAAGCTGATGTAGCAGTTCATTTCCCTGGCTTTCCTGCCCAGCGCCTCGGTCTCTGCACCCGGAATCTCGGCTGCTACGCGCAGCATCTGCTTTCGATCCCATTCACCGAAGCCGTGCAACGGCATCTCATGAAAGCTGATCAGATCGGGCGTGCCCCCGAAGAACGTCGATGAACGATCCAACAGGGACAGCATCCGCTCAAGATTTTCCTTTCGGCCTTGCCCGGGATTTGCCGGATCGATTGCGATGTCCGGCGACTGGATGATCCTGTAGTCGATCGAATCGGACCGCAGTTCCCGGCGCCGATAATTCGGGTCGAATTGAATCGCATCGCCCTCCGCTTCCTCACTGCTCGCCGCAGCCAGCAGCGAGGCGCTCGCCAGCGGCAACGACGCTGCGATCCCAAAGGACGACTTGATTAACCGGCGTCTCGATGGGTCCTTTGTCATTTCATTTTTGACCACTTTATTCATCTCCGTGGCTGGCCCGGAAACGACCAGGGATCCTCGGGTATCTGACATTCCGCGAAAATTGAATCATCCTCAAATTTCAAGTTGCCCGAAGTCAGCGCCCGGGAGACCGCGCCGTCATCATCCAGCACTTCAAACGCGAGCACATTGTCCCCCGATTCGGGCGCCGGGCGCAGTCGAAGTCGCAGGTCGCCGACGCCCGCCTCTCCCCCCTGGTCATGGATTCGGATGCTCGCGTCGGTGCCTTCAACATTCACCGCACAGTGATAGACGCTAACGCGTGTCTTTGGACTGGGTATGTCGCTGCCGAAAAGCCAGGCGCCCTCCAGATCATGCGCACGCGTCGCGGTTGAGAACACCGTTGGAGACAAGATCAAATCGTCCGCCAGCATCATCCTGGTTTCGGTGTTCGGGAAGTTCATGACGCAGTCGCCCGGCTTCTGGTAGCCGACAAAATGATCTCCGTTCCGTTGCCAGAAAATCTCGCATCCCTCCGGCAACGTTGTCATGTTCTCGGGCGTGTAACCTGCAAGCCGACCCGGTTCGTATTGTGAATCCACGACGTTCGGTCCGTCGGCCGGGGGGAACGACCAGATCCTGGTAACGACTTCATCGCGACCGGCGTCCGCGTAACTTTCGTAAATTCGCTGTCGGAACACTGCTGCAGCGTTGTCGCCGGCGCCGAAATACTGCTGAACGTACACAACGTGCTCCCCAAACGCGGGCAGATTCAGCCGTCGATAAACGTAGTGCACCCGCGCTTCGGGCGTTGTGCCGTCCTCAGCATTCCCCGTCCCACGTTCGAAATTGTCGAATTCACCGTTGAGCAGTTCGGAAAAGTACTGCAGGTCTTCGTCCAGACTGGTGGCGCCCGGAGGGGCAACATTCGATCCGCCGGGCGCGCCGCAGCCCGAAAGCCAAACGGCAAATGGCACCGTCAAGGCCATATTCATCAATGCACGCGCAACGCTCATGGATGTACCCTCCGTCTGAATGTGCACAAGCCGGTTCGAGGCAAATGTGGCGTCCGGAGCAACTGTTGGAGGTTGCTCAAAAGCCCTGTAATTCAACCCACGATATGACGTCGGCGGCGGTCCGGTCCTCCCAGCCCTGCAAAGAATGCGGTGCGCCGTCGTCGTAGTAACGATACTCCGAGTCTCCGGCAGCCGCATCGAACCGCTTGAGGTAGTCGAGCGGCACCAGCGCATCCTCGGAACCCGCAATCGACAGAACCGGTATTTGCAGCTTGCCGACCTCGTCCGTGTGGATCGTCCTGGCGTGGGGTCCCCAATAGCTGAGAAACGCGTCGGCGTACTGGAAGAACGGAAATCGGTCCCTGAGTTCAGGAGGCAGGAGATCATTGCTGATCATGAGCTTGCGGTCCTCTGCAACGGCCGTGTTCGCGTGCTGAACGAGATCCTCGTAGGCCTCCTGCCCAATCCAGCCAATCAAGGCATCAGCCATGTTTCGCGTCGGCGCCAGGTAGACGACACCCTTGATTGTCGGGTCGTCCCGGTCGTTGAGGTAGGTTGTCCACCAGATGCCGCCGGCGCTATGTCCTTCCGCGACTATCGAGGAGTACCCTCGGCTGGAGGCGAAGTCAGACCAGGCGCCCAGGTCTTCGACAATGGTGTCCAGGCTCTGACTCGTAATGCCGCGCCGACCGCTCACCCGCACACGCATTGCGATTGCCGAATATCCTGCCTGTGCCAGACGGACGCCAAGCCAGTGGTTCGAGCTCCACAACGCATCGCCGCTCCAGCCGTGCAGCAGCAGGAAAATCGGCTTTGAGACGTCTTCGCCGCTCGCCGGCGCATAAAGCACCCCGGACATTTTTCGCCCCGACGCGGTTTCCGCATCGACGAGATCGGTCGATACGGCGGGTTTCGGCCCGTAGCCGATGTCCTCAACCCAGGCGAGCGTATCGGCTATGACCTGGGTCCGATTCTCCGGAAACGCATGAGTCACGTTCTCATAAAGAATCGTGTCGACGCGTGAACTTTCGGTTGCCGCGGCCTTCAACTCCTTGAGATATTCAGGATAGACGAAAACGTCCTTGTCACCCGCCAACAAGAGGATCGGCTGCTGAATTTGCGTGATCAGTCGAGTGTTGTACGTATTCGCATCCGGTCCCCACCAATCCAGGAAAGTCTCGGCCGTATGAGAGTACGCGACTTTGACGCCGCTTGGCCAAGGCGGCGATTCGGGTTCGAAATGCGTCACGATCCGGTGGCCCGGTTCGCCGCGATCGATCCATCCCTGCGCCTCCTCGATCAGCGCCGCGTACGCATTCCGTCCCATGCCTCCGCGCATCCATTCCGGCATGTCTCTGGTGGGTGCGAATTGAATCATCGCCTTTACCCGCGAGTCGCCGCTTTCGGTCATGTATCTGGCAATGCGAACGCCACCGAGGCTGTGTCCCGTCAGCAACACGTCATCGATCCCGTAATCATCGAGGAAGTCGACCGCGGCCTTGATGTCCGCCACCGCCGTTTCCATCTTCGCGTTCGGATACCAGCGTGAATGGTTCGACAACACCGAGACGTTCGCGTATCCGGCCTTGGCCGCACCCTCCGCAAAAAACCTGGGTGCGCCTTGATGGCTTATCGGGTGGCCGCCCGGTCCACCATGGTGGTGTACGAAGCCTGCCGTGTACGGGTTCACTCCATCAGTTGGAATCGTCAGAACCGCCGGGACTTCGCGTCCATCGTCCGTGTTGAGCGTGATGATCTGCCGCTTGAAGCCTGGCGGTGCCGAAGCATCCGCAGCCTCGATCGCTGCGGCCAACCACAGCCCTGCAATCGCGACCAGGATGACCTGAAATCTGTTCATCGCCTGCCGTCCCCTTATGTTGAAGGAAGATTACGCATAGTCGTATAGTACTCGGCATAATTCAGGCTGAGCATGTTTGCAGAGACGTTGCATAGCGTTGCAATTGCGTCTAACATGCCATCTTCTCCAGCCAAATAGCATTCTATGGCGTCTATTCTTCTACTTAACGGACCCAACCTGAACCTCCTGGGGCAGCGCGAGCCCGAGGTGTACGGACGCGACACGCTGGCCGATATCGAGCAGCGCTGCCGCGACGAGGCTGAACGGCTGGGCCACCAACTTGCCTGCCGCCAGAGCAACAGCGAGGGCGGGATGGTGGACTGGCTGCAGCAGCACGCACCAGGCGCGCAATATCTGATCATCAATCCGGGCGCCTACGGCCACACAAGCATCGCGCTGCGCGACGCACTGCTGGGACTGGCGCTGCCGTTCGTGGAAGTGCATCTGTCGAACGTGCACGCCCGCGAGGAGTTTCGCCGCTCGTCCATGCTCACGGACATCGCCGTCGGCTGCATCAGCGGCCTCGGGGCGCAGGGTTACCTGCTCGCGATTCAGTTCGTCGCCGAGCAACTGCGGGACAGTCCGTAAGGGGGTTCGGATGGACCTGAGGAAAATCAAGACGCTGATTCAACTCCTGCAGGAGTCGGAACTGGCGGAGATCGAAATAAAGGACGGCGAGGAGTCGGTCCGTCTCAGCCGCGCCAGCACGGTCACGGCCGTTCCCGCAGCTCCCGCCGTGACCGTGGCGGCTGCACCGCCAACCGCTCCGGAGCCGGCGCCAGCGGCGGAGCCGGCCCCACCGGCGCAGCCGGAAGGGGAGCAGGTGACATCGCCGATGGTCGGCACGTTCTATTCGGCGCCGTCCCCCACCTCGCCGGCGTTCGTCAAGGTGGGCGACCGGGTCAACGCCGGCGACGTGCTGTGCGTGATCGAGGCCATGAAGACGATGAACCACATCGAGAGCGAGTACTCGGGCGAAGTGGCCGCCGTCCTGGTGGAAAACTCGGAGCCGGTGGAGTTCGGCCAGCCCCTTTTCGTTATCCGGACCTAGTGTCGTATTTCGCCACCCGTTCGGCGGTTCTCAATGTTTGAGAAGGTCCTCATAGCGAACCGCGGCGAGATCGCGCTGCGCATACTGCGAGCCTGCCACGAACTCGGCGTCCGGGTCGTGGCCGTGCATTCCAGCGCCGATACCGAACTCAAGCACGTCCGGCTGGCCGACGAGTCCGTCTGCATCGGCCCGCCTCCCTCCCCGCAGAGCTATCTCAACATTCCCTCGATCATTGCCGCCGCTGAGGTGACCGGCGCGGACGCGATCCATCCCGGCTACGGCTTCCTGTCCGAAAACGCCGACTTCGCCGAGCGCGTCGAGACCTCCGGATTCGTCTTCATCGGACCTCCGGCCAGCGCCATCCAGACCATGGGCGACAAGGTGCGCGCCATCCAGACCATGAAAGCGGCGGGGGTGCCCACGGTACCCGGCTCGGAAGGCGTACTCGGTGACGACATGGATGAAATCGTCCGGCTGGCCGAGGACATTGGACTGCCGGTCATCGTCAAGGCGGTGGGCGGCGGCGGCGGCCGTGGAATGCGCGTTGCGCACCTGAGCGACGAACTGCCCGGCCTGATACCCCTGACCCGCGGCGAGGCGGAAGCCGCGTTCGGCGATCCGCGCTTGTACATGGAAAAGTTCCTGACTCATCCGCGCCATGTCGAGATCCAGGTGCTGGCCGACGCGCACGGCAACGCGATCCACCTGGGCGAACGCGATTGCTCGATGCAGCGCCGCCATCAGAAAGTCGTCGAGGAAGCGCCCGCCCCCGGCATCACGGACGAGGAGCGTGAGCGTATCGGCCGCCTGTGCACGAACGCCTGTCTGGAGATGGGATACCGCGGCGCCGGCACTTTTGAGTTCCTTTACCAGGACGGCGAGTTCTATTTCATCGAGATGAACACGCGCCTGCAGGTGGAGCATCCGGTCACGGAAATGATTACCGGCCTGGACATCGTCCGGGAGCAGTTGCGGATCGCCGCCGGCGAGCCACTCGGCTTCCGTCAGGAGGACGTCACGTTCAGCGGGCACGCCATCGAGTGCCGCATCAACGCGGAGCATCCCGAGACCTTCGCTCCTTCGCCCGGCCAGGTCGCCCTCTGGCACGCCCCCGGGGGACCCGGCGTGCGCGTGGACAGCCACCTGTATACCGGCTACACCGTGCCGCCCTTCTACGATTCGCTGGTGGGCAAGCTGATCGCATGGGGCGGAAGCCGCAACGCCGCCATCGCGCGCATGCGCCTGGCGCTGGATGAAATCGTGACCGAGGGCCTGGTGACGAACGTTCCACTGCATCAATTAATCCTCGCAAGCGAGGGCTTTACGGGCGGTGGCGCGGACATCCATTTCCTCGAGAATTGGCTACAGTCCGGGGCCGTTTCGGAGGCCCCCACGGGGTCCTGATTTTGCGTGCTATAGTTTCGGCCCGCTCTTCTTCGGGGCGGGTTCGGGGCGACCATACAAACGCATGAGGGGGAGTTGGTTTGACCGCCAACCAGGGGGTAGACAAGGCGCGCCGCGCGGCGCATCTTTCCGGGCAGCCGGCCACTACAAACGGATCTCGCACGCTTCGGGAATTGACCGGCGAGGCGGTGCGCGACTATTGCCGCACGCTGGACGGCCACTGGCCTACGGGCCTCTACGACATGGTGGTTACCGAGGTTGAGTCGGCCCTGCTGGAAAGCGTAATGGACTATGCCGGCGGCAACCAGACCCGGGCCGCCCGGATGCTCGGAATCGACCGCGGCACGCTTCGCACCAAGCTGCGCCGCCACAGTCTCTGAACGCGGCCCCGCGGGGCCCGCAGCAAACCAGGAAAGGGGTAATGCGGCCCAGGGCGCTGTTCAGCGTTTCGGACAAGACCGGCGCGAGCGATTTTGCGGCCCGACTTGCCGGCGCAGGATGGGACCTCGTGGCCTCCGGCGGTACCGCCAGGCTGTTGCGCGAGGCAGGCCTGAAGGTCGAGGAAGTCGCGACCGTAACCGGTTCTCCGGAAATGCTGGGCGGGCGCGTAAAGACCCTGCATCCGGCGATTCACGGGGCCTTGCTCTGCCGCCCGGAGCAGGACGCCGAGGACATCGCCCGGCATGGCATCCGGCCGATCTCGCTGGCGGTGATCAACCTGTATCCGTTTGTGGAAGCCGCGTCCCGTACCGACGCCGTACGTGCGGAGGTAATTGAGCAGATCGACGTGGGCGGCCCGGCCATGATCCGGGCGGCGGCCAAGAACCATGAGCGCGTCGGCGTGGTGGTGGACCCGTCGGACTACGATTCGCTTGCGTCGGAAATCGAAGCCGCCGGCAAGCTCGGCGAGGACACGCGCCGCCGCCTGGCGGTCAAGGCCTTCGACCACACGGCCCGCTACGATCGTGCGATTTGCGGCTGGCTGGAAGGCGCCGGCGGCGACCCCGGTGGGATGCTGCCGGAAAGATTGTCGCTGGAGTTGCTGAAGCAGGCCGACCTGCGCTATGGCGAGAACCCACATCAGCAGGCCGCCGTCTATGCGCCTTCAAGCGCGCCGGGCGCCGACGGGACGCGCCTGCTCGGCGGCAAACCCCTCTCCTACAACAACCTGGCCGATGCCGACCTGGCCCGGCAATGTGCGTCCGCCCTGCCCGATCATGCCTGCGCCATCATCAAGCACGCGACTCCCTGCGGGGTGGCGGTGAGCGGCAGTGCAAGCGAGGCCTATCAACGCGCGTTCGCGGCCGATCCCGAATCGGCATTCGGCGGCGTCATCGCCTTCAACTGCGCCGTGGACGAAGACGCCGCCGGGGCGGTGTCCGGGCAGTTCGCCGAAGTCGTGATCGCCCCGGAGTTTTCGCCCGGCGCCCTTGAAGCGTTGAAGAAGCGCGGGAATCTGCGCATCGTCGAGCAGGGCACGGCATCTTCCGGCCCGGACGGCGACCTGCCGGGCCTCAAGGTGCTGGACGGCGCCGTTCTGGCGCAGACCTTCGATAGCTCCGCAGCGGAGCGCCACGAAGTCGTAAGTCGGCGCGCGCCCACCGACGAAGAACTGCGCGACGCCGGGTTCGCCTGGACCGTGGCCCGCTTCGTGTCGTCCAACGCCGTGGTTTACGCGCGTGACGGACAGACGCTCGGTATCGGCGGAGGGCAGACCAGTCGCGTGATGAGCGCCCGCATCGCCGCCTGGCGGGCGGCGGACTGCGGCTTCAGCCTGAAGGGGGCGGCGATGGCGTCCGATGGATTTCTGCCGTTCGCCGATGGGCTCGAGGCGGCCGCCGACGAGGGAATCAGCGTCGTCATTCAACCGGGCGGTTCGATCCGGGACAAGGAAGTCATAGCCGCGGCCGATGAGCAAGGCGTGGCCATGCTGTTCACCGGCGTGCGCCACTTCCGCCACTGATGAGAGTCCTGGTTACCGGCAGCGGCGGCCGCGAACACGCGCTGGCCTGGAAACTGGCGCAATCCGATCGCATCAGCGAAGTCCTGGTCGCACCCGGCAACGCCGGGACCGCCCGCGAGCCCGGCGTGCGCAACGTGCCGCTGGAGGCGGACGAAAACGCACGCCTGGTGGCGTTCGCCATTACCGAAGACGTGGAGCTGGTAATACCCGGCCCGGAGGCGCCGCTGGTCGCGGGTCTGGTCGATCAGATGGAAAGAGCCGGGATGCCCTGCTTCGGCCCCACGGCGGCCGCGGCCCGGCTCGAGGGTTCGAAGGTGTTTTCCAAGGAGGTGCTGGATGCCGCCGGCGCGCCCACCGCCGGCTATCGGGAATTCAGTTCGCTGGAGCCAGCCCTGGACCATGTCGACGAGCGGCCCGCGCCCATGGTGATCAAGGCCGACGGCCTCGCCGCCGGAAAGGGCGTGATTGTCGCTGAAACCCGCGATGAGGCCCGCGCCGCTTTGCGCGACATGCTCGAAAGCCGTGCGTTCGGTGAAGCCGGGCTGCGTGTGCTCGTGGAGGACTTTCTGGAGGGCGAAGAAGCCAGTTTCATCGCCCTGGTGGATGGCGAACATGTATTGCCGCTGGCGTCTTCGCAGGACCACAAGGCCCGCGACGACGGCGACCGCGGCCCGAACACGGGCGGCATGGGCGCCTACTCACCCGCGCCGGTGCTGGATCGGGACGTGGAAGCGCGGGTGATGAACGAGATCATGCACCCGGTGGTCCGGGCGATGCGGGACAACGGCACACCGTTCCGGGGCGTGCTTTATGCGGGCCTGATGATTTCTCCGGACCGCGCCCCGCGGGTGCTGGAATTCAACGTCCGCTTCGGCGACCCGGAATGCCAGCCGCTGATGATGCGCATGCGCACGGACCTGCTCGACCTGATCGAGGCAACGCGCGAAGGACGGCTGGACGTGGTCCGTGTGAGCTGGGACCCGCGCAGCGCGCTGGGCGTGGTCATGGCGTCCGGCGGCTACCCGGGCGGCTATGCGAAGGGCCACGTGATCACCGGCCTGGACACGGCGGACAACTCGTCCGTAAAGGTGTTTCACGCCGGCACGGCCATGCAGGACGACGAGGTCGTGACTGCCGGCGGCCGCGTGCTGTGCGTTACCGCGCTGGGCGACGCCCTGCCCGAAGCGCGCGACCGCGCCTACGATGCGGTGTCGGACATTTCCTTCGAAGGCGCCTTCCACCGCTCCGACATCGGCGCCCGCGCCCTGGCGCGCCTTCCCTCGGAAAGCGCATGACCTGGCGCATCGGCATCATCGGAACCGGCGCCGCGCCGACCGGGACCAACGTCCCGCCAGCGCCCATCCGGGAAATCGCCGCGGCCGGCTTCGCGCCCGAGCTGATTGAACCGCGCCTGCGCACATTCCCGATGACGCCGTACGACCGCGGCCTGACGGCGCTGGCCTACCTCGATTGCGCCCTGGAGGCGGAGAAGGCCGGTTTTGACGCCGTGTTCATCAATACCGTGGGCGACTACGGCATCGACGAGATGAAGTCGGCAACCGGCATGGTGGTCGTAGGGGCCGGCGAAGCGACCATGGCCATGTGCGTGAACACCGGCCGCCGTTTCTCCATCGTCACGGTCTGGCCGCCGAAACTGAACTTCATTCAGCAGGAGCGGCTGAGCAGTTGCGGCATGCAGGACCGGTGTGCATCCATCCGCAACGTCCAGGAGGATCGTGAAGTAGAAGGGGTGGAACAGGCCGCTGCCACGACCGCGAGCCTCAAGGATCGGAACGGATCGCTGAAGAAACGCATCGTCGACGCCATCAACGCGGCGGTATCCGAAGACGGCGCCGATACGATCATGCTCGGCTGCACCTGCATGGCGCCCGTCGGACCCGACGTCGCGGCGCAGGTGAGTGTGCCCGTCTTCGAAGCAATGCGCACCGGCTACAAGACCGCCGAAGCGCTGCTCGCGCTCGGCGTGCGCCACAGCGACGCCGCCTACCCCAAACCCAACCCCGACAACCTCAGCGCCGTGGGCGCCCTGGTCGCCGGCCAGGGCAACATGGACCTGGGCGGCGACTGCGAAGTCTGCGTGATCCCCGAAGACGAATCGTAGACGTCTTGACGGGCGATCAGACTCGCCATCCGGATCGGCTAGAAGTTGTACGACAGGCGGATGCCGTAGGTCCTCGGTATGGGGGCGGAGACACGGACTTCGTTCTTGTTGGGGCCCCGAATGAAGGTGAACAGGTCAACGCCCAGGGCGCCCTGTATGAATTCATCGTGGTCCAGCGCGTTCTGAATAAAGGCCTCAACCGAGAAACTCGTATTGCGGGCGCCGATACGGACATTCACGTTGTCGTAGGGTGAAGTTTTCGCGATGTTGGAAAAATCCGTGTAGCGGCTTCCCTGGTGGGCCCAGTCCACCCGGCCGTACCAGTCCCAGTCGCCCATCAGATTGTCGTCGTACTGGCCGGACACGGTCCAGGTGACCCGAGGCGCGCTGGGCAGTTCATTCCCCACCACACCGTCGAAGCTGCCGTACACCAGGTTGCAGTCGCCGCAAACGAAGGATTTGACCTCGGTGTCGTTAAGGCCGTACGAGGCGGATAGCGTCAGGTTCTCGGTGGCCTGAAACCGGCCTTCGAACTCGATACCCCTGAGTTCCGCCGTGCCGTTATTGAGAACGACGTTGATCAGGTTCGCGACGCCGTCGGCAACCACGGGAATGCTGTTGCCGACCTGCCCGTTCAGCCATTCATCGTAGTACAGCGCCAGCGTGGTCCGGGCGCGGCCGTCCAGCCAGGTGGCTTTCCAGCCGATCTCGTAGTTGTCGAGTTTCTCCTCGAGAATGTTCAGGCCGGCCGTGGGCGCCACGGCCCTGAGTGCTTCCAGTACGGTCGGGCTTGCGCTGGCCAGCACCGCGTTGAAGCGACCCGGGCGAAAACCGCGCGAATACAGCACGTAAATGGTGGAGTTGTCGGCGTACTTGTAGTCCAGCGATATGCGCGGAGCGAAGCTCTTGAACGTCGCACTGAAAACCAGCGGGGATTCCGGCGGCAGCTGATTCACGCCGATCAGCGTGTTCTCGGAAATCTTGTCCCATTGGTAGCGGGCTTCGGCGCTCAGGGTCAACTTGGGCGTGATGTCGTAATAGGCGGCGCCGAACACGGCCGGTGTTTCGACCTCGCGTTCCACGATGGCCGATACGAAGAACGGACCGACGATCAGGTTGCCGTAAACCGACTGCCCCGGGGAATACGCGTCAAAGTAATTGAAGCCCCCGACCCAGCGAAAGCGCCTGTCCTGAGGCGACGTAATGCGGAATTCCTGGCTCCAGTCCTCCTGCTCGTTCTGGATCGCCAGCGTCGTGTTCCAGTCGGGGCGGACATCGGTGCGGCCGAGCACGATACCGAACAGCGGATAGAACGGGTTGGCCCGCGAGCGGCCGTCCCGGTAATTCAGGTCGATGATGTTCTGGTTCTTGTCGGTATGGATTGCCGACAGCGAGGTGAACGAATAGCCGGACGAATGGTCGAAGTCGATGCGCAGGTTGGTCTGGAACGCCTCGCGCTTCAGCCCCGGTTCGCGGTGGAAATCGGGATCGAACACCAGCCAGTTGGGATTCGGATCGAACAGGGTTTTCTCGAGGATCGGATCGATGACCGTATCGGCGGAAAAGACCGCGGGGTCCAGTTCGCCCATGCTGGGCAGTTCGCCGCAAACATAGCCGAATGCGGCGCGCGAACCTTCCTGCACGCCCGGGCGAAGCGGCGCGCTCAACGGATCGCAGCTGCCGTCGATATTGCCGCGCCCGTTGTATTGATCCTGCTTGAGCGCGAACTGTGTGGCGGACCAGTCTTCGTCCACGAAGAAATTGACGAACAGCTTGGCCTTCAGCGAGTCGGTGGGCGTGAAGACGATCGAGGTGGAAATGGAATTGGTCGTGCGTTCGCCCAATTCGTCCGAGGGGTCGGCATAGTTGTCGATGTATCCTCCCTGACGCCAGTGCCGGCCGCTGACCCGCATGGACAGCTTGTCCTCGACGAGGGGGCCCTCGAACATGATGTGTTGTTCGTTGGACCCGAAGCTTGAAAAATCGGTGGAGATTCGGCCGCCGAATTCATCGCCCGGCTCCTTCATGACGAAGTTCAGCGCGCCGACGAACGTGGACCGGCCGAAATAGGCGCTTTGGGGGCCTTTCAGGATCTCCACGCGCTCGGTGTCGACGATGCTGGGCGAGTAGCCGCCCACTACCGGGGCGCCGTCGATGAACAGCAGGCCGCCGGCGTTCACGCCCACGTTGATGTTCAGATACAGGCCGCGGAACACCAGGGCATTGGACGAACGGTCATTACGCCCCGAACCACCCTGCTGGTTGGTAAAGCTGAAGCTGGGCGTATACAACTGTATGTCGTTCAACTCCGCCATGTCGATGGCTTCCAGTTCCTCGGCGGAGAAGGCGGTAATGGCGAGCGGCACTTCCATCAGGTTCTCTTCGACCTTTCGGGCCGTCACCACGATTTCTTCCAGCGCCAGTTCCTGCGCGCCTGCCGGTGTGCCCGAAAGCACGAACATCGGGATCGCCGCAGCGATGGCCGCAAACGGAATACGTCTCATCTTCAGTCCCCTCCATACAGTGCAGCCCTGACAAGAGCCGCAAGCAAAGGCTTCATGGCGAAGCCAGATATAGCGCGGAAAGCATAACCGACGCCACTCTGCACGAAAAAGCGAGGTGCTACCCTAGCCAACGAAGATGAGTGCCAGACCGTCGAAGAATCCGATCACCCGGCGCACGTTCAATTCGGCGGTCGCCCTGGCGTCGATGGCCGTCGCCGCCCCTTTCGTCCACACCCGCCGCGCCAGGGCCCGGGAATCGGCCGATGTCATCGTCATTGGAGCCGGCCTGTCCGGTCTGAACGCGGCCTGGATACTCAGCGAGGCCGGCGCTGACGTTCTGGTGCTCGAAGGAAGCAATCGGATTGGCGGCCGCGTATGGTCGGCCGACGAAAAATGGGTAACGAACGCGGGCGAGGTGCCGATCGAGCTTGGGGCCTCGCAAGTGGGTCCTTCATATGCCCGCGTCCTTTACGCGATCGATCGTCTCAAGCTCCCGACGCTGGACGAGGACCGGACGGTGTTGCCGTTCGCCTATCACCTGGACGGCACGCTGATCAAGGGGTCGGAATGGCCCGACTCTCCGCACAACAGGACGGTCGGCGACGAGCGCGAAGTCCCCGCCGTTCAGTTCGCCGCGGCCATGCTGGCCCGGCTCAATCCGCTGAACGAACTGGACGACTGGCTGGACCCGCGATTCAGCGACCATGACGTGTCCATTCATGACCTGCTTGCGCGCCACGGCGTGTCGGAAGGCGGCATCCGGCTGGCCGGGCACCAGTCAGACCTTCACGGCGTTTCCGCGCTGCGCCTGTTCCAGGAGCAGACCCGGGGTTCGTTCGAGCAGCGGTTCGGTGGCGCGCTCGGCGAGGACGGCCAACCCCTTGAACACTGGCCGAAGAACCTTGCCGGCGGGACCGTCGCCCTCCCTTTGGCCATGGCCGGACAGTTGCCGCGGGAAGTGCGTCTGGGGCAGCAGGTCACGGCGATCGAAGTCGAGCCGGACGCCGTGGACGTGCGCACGCTGGACGGCGGCCGGTACCGCGCCAGGTTCGCCGTTGCCGCAACGCCGTTCACGGTGTTGCGGGATGTTTCCATCTGGCCCCGCCCGCCCGAACCGCAGTTCGAGGCCATCAGGCGGCTCAACTACGCGGAAACCACACGCGCGTTCTGCCGGATCAGGGAACCCTTCTGGCAGGAGGACGGCTACGAGCCTTCGCTGTTTTCCGACGGGGCCGTGCGGATGTTCTGGACGATCGACAATCACAGGGGCGAAGGAGAGTACCGGGGCATGTTCGTGCTGACCAACGCCGCGGGCAAGCAGGTCGCCGCGCGCCCGCCGGAGAGCGCCGTTCGCTTCCTGATCGAAGAGATGGAACGGATCCGGCCCGCATCGCGCGGCCGGATCGAGATCCTTCGCTACCACTCCTGGGAACGCCAGCCGCTGCAACGCGGCTGCAGCCCGATGTTCGCCCCCGGGCAGGTCACGGCGTTCGCGAACGAGATGATCCTGCCGCACGGCCGCCTGCACTTCGCCGGCGAACATACCCGGCGGCTGGATTACGGAATGGAAGCGGCCATGGAAGCGGGAGAACGGGCGGCCCTCGAGATCCTCGATCGGATATAGAGCGGTATCCGGCACGCTTGTTGCCGGATAATTGGCGTCATGAATGCGGGGGGCCAGGCATGATCGGCGTTCCCGGCTGCCGGAAGTTCGCGGTCCTGTCGACCGTGGTTGCGCTTCTTGCACCGTCGGCGGCGTTTGCGCAGGACACGGCGCCCTCCGGGCCCGGCGAAACCGTGATCGAGGAAATCGTGGTGGTGGGTTCGCTCATCAAGCGCCGCGTCGTCTATGAGGGACGCGCGCCGGTGCAGACGCTGGACGCGGAGTTGTTCGAGTCGGTAGGCGCCTCCCAGGCGGTGGACATTCTCGGAAGCCTGACCGCCAACACCGGCTCGTATCTCGCCACGCAGCAGAACTATCTGCAGGGCGTTGCGCAATTCAGCCTGCGCGGCGTGGGGCTGTCTTCCACGCTCACGCTGATCAATGGACGCAGGGCCGGGTTCGCGCCGGTTTCCAACGACGTGGGACAGAGTTTCTTCGATATCAACTCGCTGCCCGTGCTGCTGATCGAACGCGTCGAGATACTGCGCGACGGTGCTTCGGCCACCTACGGCTCGCAGGCGGTGGCGGGTGTCGCCAACATCGTTACCCGCAAGGGCTTTACCGGGCTGGAGATCACCGGCGGTTATCGATCCGCCAGCAACACGGCATACGACCTGGCTTTCGCCGCGGGTCTTGAGGCGCCACGCGGCCATGTCAGTCTTTACGGAGCCTGGCTCAGGCAGGACGAGAATTTTCGCACCGAGTTCGACTGGCTGATCCCCAGGACCGTGGACCCGGACGGTGACGGGGACATTGTGGAAGGATCGTTCGATTCGGGCCGGGGATCGCCCGGCAGCTTCCGGCGCGCCGTGGCCAATGTGGACGGCACCTATTCCCCGTATCAGGTCGGTGGCCTCGACACGCCCCGTTTCCCCGACCCCGATTGCCGGGCCGGAGGAGGCTATCCGAGCGGTTCGCTGTGCCGGATGGATTTCTCCGATCAACGAACAATGATCGCCGCCGAGCAGCGGGCCCAGTTTTTCGCCGACGCCGAGTTCGAGCTGGCCGGCGGGGCCACGCTATTCTCGGAAATCGGCTATTCGGTCAACGAGGTGACGGACCGCGTGGGCAACATGCTGCTGTTCCGGGGCAACGTCGAGCGCACCAACGAGTTCTTCGTGCCCGCCAACCACCCCTTCAACTTCTGGACCGACCCGGACGACGATGGCGTTCTTGCCTATGTCCCGCCGTCGGACTGGAATCCCGAGGTGCACGAGGCGGTGCCGCTCGGTTATTTCGGCCGGCCGCTGGGCGCGGAGGCGGCCGGCGAAAACTCCGGCGACGAATTGCGCAAGTTCGACAATCTCAGGGCGATGATCGGCCTCGATGCCGAATTGCCCGGCGGTTGGACGGGGCAGGGATACCTTGCGCGGGCGCAGACGGATTTGTCCGTGAATTCGGAACGCCACTGGGTGGCGGACGAGTTTGCCCGGGTCGTGGCTGAGGGGCTGTGGAATCCTTTCGGCACGCGCCTGGTCGCGCCGGACCTGGTCACGCCCAAGACCGTGGCCGGCGACGGGCTGGCGCCGGCGCTGGCCGGCAGGCGCGCCGCCAACGAACCGGAGGTCCTGCAGCAGTTTCACAGCGTCCGGATGGAGACTGCGGAGAGCGTTCAGGATGTGGTGGAGTTCGTGGCTTCGGGCGACCTGTTCGAGTGGCGCGGCCGGCCGGTATCGCTGGCCGCCGGCGCCCACTACCGCCATCTGCATTATTCGTATCGGCCTGACCCGCTGAACGCCTCCGGTGAAGGTCCGCGGGAAATTCGCGACTTTCCCCGGGACGCGGACCAGCACGTATGGGCGGTATTCGCCGAGAGCCTGCTCTGGTTCGGCGACCGTGCGGAATTGCAGCTCGCCGCCCGTCACGAGCGCTACGATCAGGCCGGCAACACCACCGACCCGAAGATCGCCGCGCAGTTCTTCGCCAACGACTGGCTTTCGCTGCGCGCGTCCTGGGGCACATCCTTTCAGGCGCCCAGCGTGTTCCAGGCGGCCGGCAACATCAGTTCGCGCACGCTTACCGATCCCTTCCGATTCGACGGCCAGGGCGTCGGGCAATGCACGATCGGACCGTCGGGGGAAATCCTGAATCGCGGCGACAACTTCGCCCTCGCCACGGTGCTGCGCGGAGGGGGGCTCAAGCCCCAGACGGCGCGGTCGGCCAACTTCGGCCTGCTGTTGCGGCCCCTGGACAATTTCGCCGTGAGCCTGGATTTCTGGACGCTGGACTACCGCAGCGTCATTGCCCAAAGGCGCAGCTTTCAGGCGATCGTGGACGATGACTGTCGCGACGACGGCCGGCCCAACGACCCCCGGGTGCAACGCGATTCCTCGGGGCAGCTCAGCGTGGTGACCACCGATTACGAGAACGTCGGGGCGGTACGCAGCCGGGGCCTGGATGCCAACGCCTACTACGACCTTGCATCGTCCGTGGGGGATTTCCGCATCAGCGCCGACGCCACCCTTTTGACCCGATTCGACGTGAATTCGGCCGGCGAGGGCTTTGTGGACCAGCTCGGCAACCGTAACGACACCAACGGCTTCGCACCCACTCCCGAGTTGCGGCTCAATCTCGGTCTCGCCTGGCGCCGCGGACCGCACTCAGCCGGCCTGACCGTGCGCTACGTGGATTCGTACAAGAACGACGAAGTCGCGTCCCTGCCGAAAATCTCCTCGTGGACGACGCTGGACGTGAACTACAGTTTTGACCTGGACAGCCTGTTCGGCGGCGAGGCCACGTTCTTCGTGGGCGCCCGAAACCTCACCGACGAGGATCCGCCGCCCTTACCCAGCGGCCGCGAGGGTGTTCACCGCTACAACCTGCGCCCGGGTTACGACGGGTTCGTGCATGACATCAAGGGCCGCACGCTCTACGTCCGCTTCCGCTATCGCCCCTGGGGCTGAACTCCCCGTTCCGGTCCGATCAGTCCGCTATCCATGCGAGGACCATGTCCCTGAGCGCAACAATTCCGATGACGTTGCGCTCCCGGTCCACCACGAGCGCCCGGCGCAAGCCCAGGTTCGTCAGGTGACGGACCGCGTACCGGACCAGCATAGTGGCGGGGAGCGACACGACCGGTTTCGTCATCACCTCGTACACGTGAACGCGATCCGGAGCGCGATTCCGTGCAATGACCTCTCGGGCGATACCTTGTATATCGATCAATCCGGCTTCGTCGTCCGCGTCGCGGCGGTTGACGACCAGCGACGTAATCGAGTGGCTGCGCATCAGCGCGGCTGCGTCCGACACCGTGGCCAGCCCATCGATGCTCCTGACGTCGCCGATCATCACCTCGCTTACGCGAAGATTACGTTTGTCGGTGTTCATAGTTCCTCCTCCACCTCTTTCATCAGTGTCGGCAACTGGGTGCTCATGCCGACCGCGTCCTCGATGGCGATCTGAAACGCGACGCCGGCGCCCGGGTCGGTTTCAAAGCGCCCGGCGTCACGAATGCGTTCCAGTATTTCCCTTGCCCTTGCTTCCGCCACCAGGAACAGCAAAACGTCCCTCATGGACGTTAGTTCAAGCCCGAGGAAAGTCTTTTCGGGCTTTAGTCCTTCTCCGCGCACGCTGGTGATCACGGTCGCGCCCGTTGCACCGGCTTCGCGCGCGGCATCGATGATGGCGGCGGTCTTTTCGTCCGGAACCAGGGCGACAATGAGCTTCATGTACATCGCTTGGTGCTCCTATTCTGCTTTTGGGCCGCGCAGGCGCGCGATGGCGGACACCGCCATCGAGTAGGCGAGCACGGACATGATGGGAAAAACGCTGGCGAACGCGATCAGGCCGAAGCCGTCGATCAGGGGACTTCGACCGGGCACCGTGGCGGCCAGTCCGAGTCCCAGCGCGGCCAGCACCGGTACCGTCACGGTGGATGTGGTGACGCCGCCGCTGTCATATGCCAACGGGATGATGTTTCGGCCGGAACGAAAGGTCTGCACGATCACGACGGCGTAAGCGGCGATGATGTACCAGGGCAGAGGCGTGCCGGTCACGATCCGCAGGCAGCCCAGCGCCACGCCGACGGCCACTCCCACAGCCACGGCCACTCGCAGCCCGTTGGCGGCTATCGAGCCCCCGGAAACTTCTTCCGCCTTGAGCGATACGGCGATCAGCGAAGGTTCCGCCACGGTCGTGGCGAAACCGATTGCCGCGGCGAACGCGTAGACCATGAGGTAGTCGTCCCAATGGACCACGGCGGACGCCGCGCCCTCGAGCGCAGCGGAAGTGAGTTGCACGGCCATGGTTTCCCCGATCGGGAACAACGCTTCCTCCAGGCCCACCAGAAACAGCGTGAGGCCCAGCAGTACAAACACGAAGCCCAGTGCGATCCGGCCCGGATTCGGCGCCGGCCGTCGCAACACAGCCGCCTGAAAGAGAAACAGAATGGCGACGATGGGCGCAACGTCCAACAGGGTGCCCAGCCCGGTTTGCAGCAGTATCGTCACGAATTCCATTACAGCACCATGCCGTATGCGAGCACGAAAATCATCGGTGTGAGACTGGCGAACGCGATCAGGCCGAAACCGTCCAGCATCGGATCGCGGCCCTTGATCGACGACGCCAAGCCCACGCCAAGCGCCGTGACCAGCGGCACCGTGATGGTGCTTGTGGTCACGCCGCCCGAGTCGTATGCCACGCCGATAATCTCATCCGGTGCGAACAGCGTCATGAGCGTGACCAGCGCATAGCCGCCGATGATCAGGTAATGCAGCGGCCATCCCCTGAGAATGCGCAGCACGCCCAGCACGATCGCGAGGCCCACGGAAAAGGCGACTACCATGCGCAGCCGAAAGGCGTACGTGTTGCGCGCTTCCTCGCTGCCGGCGATTGCGCCCGCCTCGGCGGCTACCTCGGCGGCCTTGTCGCCCACCGCAATCAGGGCCGGTTCCGCCACCGTGGTCCCGAAGCCGAGGCAGAAGGCAAAGGCCAGGAGCGCGGCCGCGCTGCCCTTGTGAGCGAACGCGCGGGCAATCGCTTCTCCCAATGGAAACAGTCCCAGCTCCAGCCCCTGAACGAAAAGCGCCAGCCCCAACACGACGCACACGAGCCCCAGCGCCACGCCGGCCAGGTCGGGGAATGGCTGCCGGATCACGGCGACCTGGAAGAATGCGATTACGAGAATGATCGGCGCCAGGTCGCGCAACGCATCGGCGAGCCGTCGCCAGAGCGCCGTCAGTGCCGTGTGAAGCGGATTCCCGAACCGCATCCCTCAATGCAGCCTTTTCGATGCTCCGATCCTGGAAAACGCCCTGGTGGCGGGGCCGGTTGTGAGCGAACCGCTCAGCCCATCTTCATTGTTTCGAAGAACGCCTTGTTGCGCTTGGTGTCGCGCATCTTGTCGATCAGGAATTCGGCGGCCGCAAGTTCGTCCATGGGATGCAGGAGCTTGCGCAGCACCCAGATCTTCTGGATTTCGTCATCCGCGGTAATCAGGTCTTCGCGCCGCGTGCCGGAGCGGTTGATGTTGATGGCGGGGAAGACGCGCTTCTCGGAAATCCGCCGGTCCAGGTGAATCTCCGAGTTGCCGGTGCCCTTGAATTCCTCGTAAATCACCTCGTCCATCTTCGAGCCGGTGTCCACGAGCGCTGTGGCGAGGATGGTGAGGCTGCCGCCTTCCTCGATCTTGCGCGCTGCGCCGAAAAAACGCTTGGGACGCTGCAGGGCGGTGGCTTCGACACCGCCGGAGAGCACACGGCCGGATGAAGGCGTGACCGTGTTGTAGGCGCGCGCCAGCCTCGTAATCGAGTCCAGCAGGATCACGACGTCGCGGCGGTGTTCGGCCAGCCGGCGGGCCTTGTGCAGGACCATCTCGGCTACCTGCACGTGCCGTGTGGCCGGTTCGTCGAAGGTGCTGGACACCACTTCGCCACGCACCGTGCGCTGCATTTCCGTTACTTCCTCCGGACGCTCGTCGATCAGCAGGACGATCAGAAAGGTTTCCGGGTAGTTCGCCGCAATCGACTGGGCGATGTTCTGCAGCAGCATGGTCTTTCCGGCCTTGGGTGGCGAAACGATCAGACCGCGCTGTCCCTTGCCCACGGGAGCGGCCATGTCGATGATGCGCGAGGTCAGGTCCTCGGTGCTGCCGTTGCCCTGTTCGAGCGTGTAGCGTTCCTGCGGAAACAGCGGCGTGAGGTTTTCGAAAAGCACCTTGCCCTGGGAATTTGCCGGCGCTTCGAAATTGATCTTGTGCACTTTCAGGAGTGCGAAGTAGCGTTCGTTATCCAGCGGCGGCCGCACCAATGCCGCCAGGGTGTCGCCGGTACGCAAGTTGAATCGGCGGATCTGACCCGGCGCCACATAGATGTCGTCCGGCCCCGCAAGGTATGACTCGTCGGCCGAACGCAGGAAGCCGAAACCGTCCTGGAGTATTTCCAGAACGCCTTCGGCGTAGATGGACGCGCCCTCGTTGGCGTGTGCCTTGAGGACCGAAAAGATGATGTCCTGTTTGCGGGCCCGGGACAGGCTTTCCAGCCCCAGTTCGCGTCCCTGCTCCAGCACCTTGGCGACCGGCAGCTTCTTGAACTCGCCCAGCTTGAGCACGTGGCCGAGCTTTTCCAGTTGCTCGTCGGTGATCGTTTCCTCGGCCGTGAAGACGCCCACGTCGTCGTGTTGGCGGCCGTCCCGGCGCCGGCCTCGCGGTGCAGCGTTGGGGTTGCGGGGCCGCGGCCGTCGACCGCGCTGTCTTCCCGGGTTTCCGGCGTAATTTCTCACAGTTTTTCTTCCAGCATCCTCGTGATCTGTTGCCGCGGCTGCGCCCCGACAACCTGCATTTCCACCTGCCCGTTCTTGAACAGGATCAGCGTGGGAATGCTGCGGACGTTGTATCGGAAGGCGGTCTGCTGGGCCTCATCGACGTTGAGTTTGACCACCTGCATCCGGCCTTCGTATTCGTCCGCAATCTGCTCCAGGACGGGCGCGATCATCTTGCAGGGGCCGCACCACTCGGCCCAGAAATCAACCAGTACCGGCAATTCACTGTTCAGCACGTCGGCCTGGAAACTGTCTTCCGCTACCTGGGTAACGCTCATATCGGGGTCTCCTCAAGAGGCATGTGGAGAAGAAAAATATCGACGAAGCCCCTCGCCTCGCCTGAAAAAAATCGTCGGCCCGCGTCGGTAATCTGCGAATGGTTCGAAAACGGCTGCGCCGGCTTGGAAAGGCGACGCGCCCCCGAACGATCTCGGGCGTGGCGGTCATTCTACATGAAAACTTGCGCGCCGGGTTGGCGCCTCACCTGGCTGGGCGCCAGTGCCGCACCTGGCTGGAGACGGCACTAAAATACGCAGCGTCGAAAAAGTCCGCACATTGTCCGAAGAAACCGTTTATTTCGAATCGCTGGAGCTGCCGCCGGCCTTGCGCGCTGGAATAAAGCGCGCCGGGTTCGAGACACTGACACCGATACAGGCCCGCACCCTGCCCTTGCTGATGGCCGGACGGGACGTGGCCGGACAGGCTCAGACCGGTACCGGCAAGACCGCCGCGTTTCTGCTGGCGCTGTTCGACCGGCTGCTCGGAAATCCGTCGCCGAAACGGAGCAAGACTTCGGCCCCGCGCGCGGTCGTGCTGGCGCCTACACGCGAACTGGCGCAGCAGATCGAGCGCGACGCGAGCCTGCTCGGAGGCGCCACTGGGCTGAGCATGATGGTCGTGTACGGCGGAGCGGCGTACAAGTCGCAGCGGGAACGCCTGGGCCGCGGCGTGGACGTGCTGATCGGCACGCCCGGGCGGCTGCTCGACTACTACCGCCAGGGCGTGTTTTCCCTGCATGCCGTGGAAGTGATCGTGATCGACGAGGCGGACCGCATGTACGACCTCGGCTTCATCCGCGACATCCGCTACGTGATGCGCCGCCTGCCGCCGCGAGAGAAGCGCCTGAGCATGCTGTTTTCCGCCACCCTGGGGTACCTGGTTCTGGAGTTGGCGACACAGCACCTGAACCAACCGGAAATCGTGCGGATCGAGCCGGACAAGAAGGTGGTCGACGAAGTGGAGCAATGGCTTTACTACCCGTCCAGCGAGGAAAAGGCGCCGCTTCTGGCCGCGCTCTTGTCGCGAAAGGAGGTGGAGCGCAGCATGGTCTTCGTCAACACGCGCAGGGAGGCCGACCACTTGGCCCGCTGGCTGGACAAGTGGGCCGGCACCGCGCAGGCGATTTCCGGCGACGTGCCGCAGACCAAGCGCATGCGCATGCTCAAGCACTTTCACGACGGCGAGCTTCCGGTGCTGGTCGCCACCGACGTCGCATCCAGGGGCCTGCACGTGCCCGACGTGAGCCACGTCTTCAACTACGACCTGCCGCAGAACCCGGAGGACTACGTGCATCGAATCGGGCGAACGGCGCGGGCCGGCGAGATGGGTCACGCGGTGAGCTTTGCCTGCGAGCACTATGCCTATTCGCTGCCGGAAATCGAGACCTTCATCGGCCACTCGATTGAGCGAATGCCGATCGACCAGGACATGCTGGCGCCGTACATGCAGGCGCCGTCCCCAAGGGCATACCGCCGCAAGTCCCGGCACACGGGCGGCCGCGGACGCCGCCGCTAGACCATTCATGAGTTCCGCGCGAGCGCCGGACCTGGCCGGCCTGATTGGGCCTGTCACCGGACTGGCCTGCGAAGCCGGTCGGCGCATCCTCGAGCTGTTCCGCTCGGATGTGCTGGGCGTGGACTACAAGCTGGACCGCACGCCGGTCACCGAAGCCGACCAGGCCGCGCACGATCACATCGTTGCCGGCCTCGAGCGCCTGACGCCGGGTATTCCGGTACTGTCGGAGGAGTCCGGCGCCGAACAGCATGCCAGGGAGCGCTCGGGATGGGACTGGCATTGGCTGGTCGATCCGCTCGACGGCACCCGCGAGTTCATTCGCGGCGGCGAGGAATTCACCGTGAACATCGCGCTGATCCGCGGCAAAGCTCCGGTACTCGGGGTCGTGGACGCTCCGGCCAAGGGGGTCGTTTTCTTCGGTCATGAGGGCGGCGGCGCTCATTCCCGCACGGCGGATTCCGATACTCCCTCGCCGATTTCCGTCCGGCAACCTCCCGCCCAACCCCTGCGCGTGCTTGCCAGCCGCTCGCATGCCGGCTCGGCGCTGGAGCTTTACATCGGCGCGCTTGGATTAACGCACCGGCGGGCCATCTCCAGTTCGCTGAAGTTCTGTCTGATCGCGCGCGGCGAAGCGGACGTCTATCCGCGCATGTGGCCCATTTCGGAATGGGATACGGCCGCCGGGCAAGCCGTGCTTGAGTGCGCGGGCGGCGCCGTATTCGACTTGCGGGGCAGGCGGCTGCGTTACGGCAAGGACTCGATCAGCGTTCCGCCGTTCATCGCCTGCGGCGACCCCGCACAGGACTGGCTCGACTACCTTCCGTAGCCTTCGCTCCCGGGTCAGTCGGCCCAGGCCAGGACGTCGGGGATGTAGCGTTCGGCTTCGGCGAGGTAGGCGGGCGTGAGTTCGTGAAATCCGTGGGTCTTGCGCCCGACCGCGTGCCAGACGGCGTGGCCCGCCTGTTCGGGCATCGCAAGAAAGCGTTGCCATGGCGCCAGGTATACGGAAGAAAAGACCGCCTCCACGCGGCTGGGTCCCGGGTCGTTCAGCGCCGGCACACTCACTACTGTCGTGCCGTATTCGGCCAGCGGTATGGGACGTTCCTCCGGATAGTCCCGCGAACCCACCATCAGCAGCTTGTCGCCGCTGCGCACCCAGCTCAGGTCCAGCGCCTCGGGATCGCCTCCGGCCGCCGGCCGTTCGGTAATGCGTCCCTGTTCGTCCGGTTCCAGAATCATGTGCGAACCGATCACATTGGGTTCCACCTGGTTCATCTCGCCGGTAAACGGATTGTGGTATTCCTTGCCGTTCAGGATCTCGCCCGTTTCGGGATCCTTGAAAACGGTCATCACCTTCGACCAGATTTCATAGCGGTTCTCATCCAGCCGTTCCACGCGCTTGGTCTCGCAGCCCTCGGCGGCAAACAGCACGCGCGGATTCTCGTCCGGCGTCACCGCCACGTAAACGCCGCTCCACCACCAGGGCGAAACGCCGCCGTTCAGATCCGCGCGCACCCGAACGAAATTTCGGAACAGGCTCTCGGGGGTGGCGCTCCATGCGTCGCTCAGGTCTTGAGAGGCGGAGTCTTCGCCCACGGCGGGGTCGTCGTTGTTTCCCGGATTGCCGGGGGCGCAGGCTACCGCCAGGCCGCTCAGCGCCAGGGCCGACACTCCAAGCAGGTCCCGGCGGTTCAATTCGCGATTCGATTCGGGCATGGACGTTTCCTCTGTTTCGAATGGGCCTTATAGTAGCGCGGCGCGAACGAGATGCTTGATGCACGAACGGGCCCCATTCCATATCAAGGCGCTGCACGGGTTCACCGGATCGGTGGGGAACCTCGTGTTCGTGGTGTTCGAACTGTTCGTGCTTTTCTTTTACCAGCGCGTGGTGGGCCTGGACGGACGTCTTGTCGGGCTGGCCATTTTCATCAGCCTGGTGGTGGACGCCCTGACCGATCCCGTCATCGGTGATTGGTCCGACCGTCTGCGGGCCAGGTTCGGACGCAGGCACACGATGATGTTCGGTTCGGTGCTGCCGATGGGACTGTTCTTCTTCCTGCAGTTCACCCCGCCGGCGGGCCTTTCGCAGCAGGGCCTGTTCCTGTGGCTGCTGGTCATGTCCGTCGGCGCACGCGTAATGTTGACCTTCTTCGACGCTCCGGCGGCGGCGGTTACGGCCGAGGTGGCCGTCCGCCCGGCCGACCGGGCTGAAATGGGCATTTATCGCCAGGTGGCGGGACTGGTTGCCTACCTGGGCGTCCTCTACCTTGCCTTCAGCGTTTTCTTCAGCGCCACCGAATCGTTTCCGGTGGGCCAGGAAAACCCCGCCGCCTACGCGCCGTTCGGCGCCGCTGCCGCCATCGCGCTGATGGTGTTCATGATCGTGGCGTCGGCCGGAACCTACCGGCACATCCGGCGCTTTGAAGACAGCCTGCCGCCGCCTTCCAGGACCCGGTTCGACTGGATGAAGACGCTTCGGTCCTGGGGCGAGCTGATCCTCCAGGTGCGCAATACGCGGGCGCTCTTCTGGGGGCTGCTGCTGGCCACGACCATGGGCTCCTGCTTCCGTTCGCTGAACCTGCATTTCGGCCCGTATCTCTGGGGGCTGACCACGGAGCAGATGCAGGCCTGGCAGCAAGCGGTGCCCTACGGGATGCTGGCTGCCGCCGTCGGCGCGCGGTTCATCGTTACGCGGACCGAGCCGAAATATCTCTATCTGACGGGCTATACGATCCTGCTCACGTCCTATGTGGCGCCGTTGTTTCTGACCCTGCTGGGATTGCTGCCCGAATTCGGGAGCGGCGCGCTCGCCGGCGTCCTGTTCGGTTTTCAGTTGGCGGCCGGCCTCGGTGCGGGCCTGCTGATGATCTGCTCGCTGATCATGTTCGCCGAAACCACCGACGAGTACCGGTTCGTGCGCAACGTTTCGCGCACCGCGCTGATCCTGGGTTTGATCACTTTCGGCAACAAGCTCGCCAGCGGCCTGGGCAAGGTGGTTTCGGGCTGGATCCTCGAGTGGGTGGGCTTCCCGGACGTGAAGTCGGGCGTGGAGGTGACTCCCCAGGTGGCGAGCGACCTTGCGCTGTACGCCGGAGTGTTCTGTGCAATCGCCGGTCTGGCCGGGCTGGCGGTCCTGTCCACTTTTCGCCTGACAAGGGCCCGCCATGCCGAAATAGTCGCCGGCCTGCGCGAGCGGGACGGGATGATGCAGACCGAGGCGTCGTCGGGATAAAAGACCTTGCCGACTCTTACGCCGGAACAGGCCCAGCGGGCCGCCGAGCGCCTCGACGAGGCGGAAAGGACCAGGCGCCAGATGGCTCCGCTGAGCTTCGATTATCCGGAGATGGACCTGGTGGACGCGCACGCCGTGCAGGACGCCTGGATCCGCATGAAGGTGGCCCGCGGAGCAAGGATCCGGGGACGAAAGGTGGGATTGACATCCAAAGCGATGCAGCGGGCCATGAACATCGGCGAGCCGGACTACGGCACGCTGCTGGACGATATGTTCTTCGGCAACGGAGCGGAAATTGAAGCGGCCGGCTTTCTTGATCCGCGGGTGGAAGTGGAGATCGCGTTCGTGCTGAGCAGGCCGCTTGCGGGTGAGAGCGTTACGGTAGAGGAGGTGCTGGCGGCCACCGAGGCCGTGTATCCGTCGCTGGAGTTGATCGCGGCGCGCAGCTACCGGGTCGATCCGGCAACCGGGCGCACCCGAACGGTGATCGACACCATCGCCGACAACGCGGCTTCCGCCGGCGTGGTCCTGGGCGCCAGGGGCTTCGAACCGGGCGAAGTGGATCTTCCCTGGTCCGGCGGGATTCTCTACCGCAACGGTGAAGTGGAGGAAACCGGTCTGGCGGCCGGGATCATGGGTCACCCGGCCAACGGCGTGGGCTGGCTGGCGCGCCGGTTTGCGGCGCACGGCATCGCCTTGCAGGCGGGCGACGTAATCCTGAGCGGATCGTTCACGCAGCCGGTCGCGGCACGCGCCGGCGATGATTTTCTGGCAGACTTCGGCCCGCTTGGCCGGATAGGCTGCCGATTCATATAGAGCAGGAAGATGAAATTACCGGAAAACCGATTCAAGCGCGCGCTGAGCGAAGATGGCGTGCAATTCGGCCTGTGGCTGGCCCTCGCGTCGCCGGTGGCCGCGGAACTGTGCGCATGCGTCGGCTTCGACTGGCTGCTTGTCGATGGCGAGCATGGAGCCGACGATTTTCGCTCCACATATTCGCAATTGCAGGCCATCGAGGGTACCGGGACGCCGGCCATCGTGCGGCTGGCGGACGACGATCCGGTCCGGATCAAGCGCTACCTGGACATGGGCGTGCAGTCCCTGCTGATACCGATGGTGGACACGGCCGAGCAGGCGGAGAGGCTGGCGGCAGCCGTGCGCTATCCGCCGCGCGGAATCCGCGGCCTGGCCACCTCGATTACCCGCGCCTCGCGCTGGACTCAAATCGAGGATTACGCCCGCCACGCCGACGAACAGATCTGCCTGATCGTGCAGGCGGAAACCGTCACCGCGCTGGACAACCTCAAGGCCATCGCGGCGGTGGACGGCGTGGATTCGGTTTTCGTCGGTCCGTCCGACCTGTCGGCATCCATGGGTTACCTGGGCCAGCCGGGTCATCCGGAGGTGCAGGCGGCGATCGCCCAGGCCCTGCGGGATATTGCCGCCTCGGGCAAGGCCCCGGGAACCCTGGCCGGCTCTCCGGAAGCGGTTCGCACGCACACGGCCAACGGCGTGAAGTTCCTGGGCATAGGGAGCGATACCGCCCTGCTGGTCGGCGGCTCCAGGGGTCTGCTGAATTCAGTCGCAGGCTGACAGAAACAGCCTGAACAGGACCCGGATTTCTTCCAGCGCTTCGGTCAGCGAGTGGCCGGCGCGCAGAAGATGCAGGCGCGCCTTGTTGGCGCGCGCGAACTCGATGCTCCATTGAAGAGGAACGATGTCGTCCTCCCAGCCATGGACCAACAGCGCCGGCGCCGTTACGGTCTTCTCAAGTGGAGGCCAGTCCGGAACGGCCAGGGCGGGCGCCATCAGGAACAGCCCGGCGGCGGGCTGCTGCTGAGCCGCGGCCACGGCCACATAGCCGCCCATGCTGCTGCCCACCAGCAGGATCTCATCGTCTGATTCGCGCATCCGCGCAACCAGTTTCGCGGCCCTTTCCGCAGGATTGGGCATACCCCGGTAGTCGATCGAATCCACATCCAGGCCGGCGTCGCGGGCATCCTGTGCGAGCGCCGTGATCTTGGTTCCCCAGGGGCCGCTCTCCTGGCCGTGTGAAAACAGAACGATGCGGCGCTGGCTCACCCGCACTCGGCCGGCGTTTCGGGCAGGCGGTCGCGGTCGAAGAACTCCCGCAGCATGGCGCCGGCAATCGGGGTGTGCGCATCCAGAAACCCATGCCCCCAGCCGGGCAGGTTGACCATCCCGCCGTTCCCGATCAATTTGGGCGCGCGCAGGCTCTGCTTCCAGAGATCGTCTTCGGGGTTCAGGACCAGCAGCGGGACCTTCAGGGACGGCATCCTTTCCCACAGGGGATAGTTGAAGGCGGCGCGATGGCCCCACCAGTACTTGTCGCCACCGCGCAGCGATTCGGTGAAGATGGCCGCGGACTTTTCAAGCGAGTGGTGCTGCATATGCCAGCGGACGAATCCCTTCCAGCGTCTGACCAGGTGCGATCCGTCCTCCGCGATCGGCTTGGCGGCGTAGAGGCTCCTGTGCTCGTCGAGTTCCTCTTTGGTGAACAGTGGCGCCGAGATCATCACGACGTGACGTACCTGCTCGGGCCGCCGCAACCCCAGTTCGACCGCCGTCTTCGAGCCCGTGTGGTAGCCCACGAGGTCGATTTCCTCCAGACCCAGTTGTTCCACGATCGCCTCCATGGCGTCGGCGTAGTCCTCGATCTCCGGCGGCTCGTCCGGCGCGTCCGAAGCGCCGAAACCCGGCGTATCGGGCGCCACGGCAATCCGATCGCGTCCCAATTCCTCAAGAAGGCTCTCGTACACCAGGCCGGAATTCGGGCTCATGTGAAAGCACAGCACCGCACGGCCTGCGGCGGCCGCTTCGGGTTGGGCCACGCGCAGGTGCACCTGCCCGTGGGGTCCATCAACGTAAATCTTGCGAATCATCTTTCCTTGTCCTAGCGGGAATCCATAGGGGTTTCGCTGTCCACGACGCGCCGCGCCGGTCCGGCTATCAGCGGGTCGGGGCCGCGAATCACCGAGCGGTTCTTGTCGGGATAGGGCAGCCTCACGAGCAATTGCTGCAGTGCCGCGATGCGGGCGCGCTTCTTGTCGTCGGACTTGATCACCGTCCACGGCGCATCGGCGGTATCCGTATAGAAGAACATCGCCTCCTTGGCTTCCGTGTAGGCGTCCCACTTGTCCAGCGAAGCCACATCGACCGGGGAAATCTTCCACTGTTTCAGGGGGTCGGTTCGACGGCTGTCGAAACGGCGGGCCTGTTCTTCTTCCGAGACCGAGAAGTAGAACTTGAACAGGTGAATGCCGCTGTTGACCAGCATTCGTTCCAGATTGGGGCATTGGCGCATGAACTCGAGATACTCCGCGCGCGTGCAAAATCCCAGCACGCGCTCCACGCCCGCGCGGTTGTACCAGGAGCGGTCGAACAGCACGATTTCACCCGCCGCGGGAAGGTGTTCGATGTAGCGCTGGAAGTACCACTGGCCCCGTTCCCGGTCGTTGGGCTTCTCCAGTGCGACAACGCGCGCGCCGCGCGGGTTCAGATGTTCCATGAAGCGCTTGATCGTTCCGCCCTTGCCGGCGGCGTCGCGCCCCTCGAACAAAATCAGCACCTTAGCGCCCGACTCCTTGATCCAGCGTTGGGCCTTCAGCAATTCGACCTGCAGCGAGGCCTTGTTTTGTTCATATACCTTGCGCCCCATCTTGTCGGTATAGGGATAGACGCCCTCCTGGAACACCCGCTTGATTGCGTCGGGGGAGTGCGGTGTGCGCGGCAGGCCGAGGTCCGCCTGCGCTGCGCCCGCCGTGTCCTCAGCAGCGGCGCGCTGCGGTTTTTCGCCTGGTTTGCGGGCGGGCTGATCGCGCCCGTTGCCCTTTGCGCCGACCTCCCGGCTCATGACCTACCTCTGACGAGTACGGTCGGCCGATTATAGAAGACCGGGCGCCGCAAGCCCGCACCGGTCCGCTGCAATCCGCAAACGGAGCGGACTCCTGGGATACGATTCGGTGTTGAGCGAATAGAGCGTGAGGCAAGGGAATTGAACGGGTTGACCGCGAGGCTTCGGGCGTTGTTGTCGGGTGCGGCGCTGCTTGCGGTGCACGCCTGGGCCCAGCCGAGCCTGGATGACTTCCGCTCCCCGGAAGCTCCCTGCCATGACCGCAGCCGCGGTCCGCAGACCGCGGTGGTCGATACCCACGTGCACTTCCGGCCGTTCGGCGGGCCTGCCGTTTCTTTTGAAGACATGATCGATTTTCTGGATCGATCGGGGGTTCGGTTCGCCAACGTATACGGCATCGGGCAGATGCTGCCGGTGGGCTCGCCGTGCACCTACTACCTCGATTGCCCGGGCGTTCCGGTGCTGCCCACGCTAAAGAACGACTTCGTGAACGCGGCGAACTTCGTATCAAACCGGCCGGAGAACGTGCACCTGACCCTGTCCATGACCTTTCCCGATCTTGCGCGTCCCGAAACGGTGCTCGCCCGGATGGAACTGCTCGACCGGGAGTTTCCCGGCGTGTTCCGCTGGATGGGGGAGGTCAACCTGGTGAAGCAGGCTTTGTTTGCGAATGCGCACCGGGCGGTCCCGCTTGAATCTATCGCAGCCTGGGAGCCCTTCATGAAGAGGCTGCGGGAACGCAACATTCCGTTTGCGGTCCATTCGGACCTGGGCCACGATGGCCAGCCCTTGCAATATCTTCCCTGGATCGAGGAAGTGCTCAGACTGTATCCGGACAATCCGATCGTGTGGATGCACCTGGGCCTGTCGCGCGAACTGACCCGGATCGACCCGGCACTGCATCTTGGAGTGTTGCACCGGTTGCTCGATCGCTATCCTGCGCTGATGGTGGACATTTCCTGGCGGGTCATCCACGACAATGTCTTTTCGCAACGCGAATTACGGGCCGCTTACCTGCCGTTCATCGAGGAGTATTCCACCCGCATCCTCCCGGGTTCGGATTTTCTGGCTTCGGCGGACAAGAGTTTCGATATCTATTCGGAGGAACTGCGTCTTACCGGCGATATCCTGGCCGACCTGAGCGACGAGGCGTTCCGCAATATCGCGCTGGGTGAAAACTATTTTCGCCTGCTCGGGCTCGACTACAGCGCGCCCGCAATCTGCCCGGCCGGTCCGTCCGCGGATAGAGACCCGCATGCAAGTCTTGATCGCCGTGACTAGCAGCTTGCGGTCGCGCGCGTGGTGGCTGGGCCTGGCGCTGGCCGTTGCGGTTGCGCTCCTGGCCGGCTACTCGGCCGAATGGATCGGCGAGTCGGTGTTCGGCCTGGACAGGAGCCCGGTAAGCGCGATCATGCTGGCCATCATTCTCGGCATGGTCCTCTCCAACTCGCTGAACCTCGCGCCGCTTGCCTCGGACGGTCTCAAGTTCTGTTCCACGACTGTTCTGCGCATCGGCATCGCCCTGCTCGGAATTCGCCTGAGTCTGCTGAGCGCCGGCAAGTTCACGCTGGTGGCGCTGCCCTTCGTGGTCCTGGCGATAGCCGCCGGCATGACGGTTGTGGGTTTTCTGGGTCGGCGACTGGGACTGTCGCGGAGGCTGGGGGGATTGATCGCCATCGGGACCAGCATATGCGGCGCCAGCGCCATCGTGGCGACCGCACCGTTGATACGGGCCAGGGAATCCGAAGTCAGCTACGCGATCGCCTGCATAACGGTTTTCGGAATTGCCGCGATGTTCGTCTACCCGATATTGGCGCACGGTTTCTTTGAAAATCGACCTGAGCTCGCCGGCTTGTTTCTCGGCACGTCGATACATGAGACGGCGCAGGTGGCGGGCGCCGGAATGATGTACCAGGCCCAGTACGACGCGCCGGTGGCGCTCGATATCGCGACAGTGACCAAGCTTGTCCGCAACCTGTGCATGATTGCGATGATCCCCCTGGCGGGCATGCTTTTCGGCGCCGAACGCGGGGCGGGCGGCCCACGGACTGCGGGAGACTACCTGAGAATGGTGCCCTGGTTCGTGGTGGGATTCGCGGTCTTTTCGGCGCTGCGGACCGCGGGTGACGCGGGGGACCAGGCGTTTGGCTTTCTCGACCCGAACAGCTGGTCGCAAGTCGTGTCCCTGCTACGCAGCGCAGCCGAAATCTGCCTGCTTGTGGCAATGGCCGCAGTCGGCCTGAACTCCAGCTTCGCCGGAATTCGCAGTATCGGATTGCGGCCCTTCCTTCTCGGTCTGTTCGCAGCCGCGGCGGTGGGCGGGGTCAGCTTCCTGATGATCTCGCTGTTCGCGCCGGCGCTGCTGAACATGACCGGCAACTGATCCGGCGGGACAGGCAATCCGCTGTTGGGACCGGGCGGCGGTCCGCTGGTGCCGGCAGTTGGATCGCGCCCCGGCCGGCGACGGGGAATCAGGCGTTCAGATCCGGAATCTGTTCACTCTCCAGGCGCGTGATCATGTCCTTCAGGCGCAGCTTGCGCTTCTTCATACGTTTCAGCATGAATTGATCGGCGCTCGCGTGTTTTGACATTTCCGCGATGGCTAGATCCAGATCCCTGTGCTCGTCCCTGAGTTGCTTGATTCTTTCCCGATTGGCAAAAACCTGTGTTTCGACGTTTGAATTCATCTGGCCTTGAATGCAATGGCGCAGGCACCCCGAAATCCGCTCCCGGTTTCCTGCCCCGCCTACCCTGCATTGTAGCGCGCCGCCGCCCACTTGCAACGCCGCCCACCTCCTGACCGTGCTTCCTCGCCCTTCTTTCGTCCCCCTCCTCGTTGGAGACGCCATCCTGGCTCGATTCTCGCTATCCCTGCTCCAACGCTCCCACGAGGACGGGGGCGAAAAAAGGGCTTTAGCCGGCGCTGCCAGTGGAACCGGGAGGGTTGCGGGGGGTTAAACTCGCTCGGCTATGGTGGAGGCTGTATTGCGATTGGGACGGGGAATGGCGCTGTGCGCGCTGGCGGTCTTGCCAGCGGGCGGAGCCTTCGCGGATACGCTGTCCGACGTGCTGGAGCGGGGCATGCTGCGTTGCGCCGTCATCGAAGCCAGTCCCGGCTTCAGCTCCATCGACGCCAACGGCCGAAGGTACGGCTTCGACATCGACAACTGCAGAACGGTGGCGGCCGCGGTCCTGGGCGACGCCGATGCGATCGAGTATGTGCCCATCAACCCCAATACCGCGTTTACCACTTTGCAATCCGGTGGCGTGGACGTTTTCCCCGGAGGCGCCACCTGGACTTTCCTGCGCGACACTTCAATGGGGCTGGATTACACCGGCACCTACCTGTACGCGGGGCAGGGTTTCGTGGTGCGCCGCGCATCCGGTGTATCGAGCGTTACGGACCTGGAAGGCGCCACGATCTGCGTGGCCCAGGGTACGACCAACGAACAGAACCTGGCGGACTTTTTCCGCGCCCGCCGCATGAAGTATTCGATCGTCACGTTCGCCGACGTGGAGCGCGGCCTCAACGCCTACCTGGCGGACCGTTGCGACGCCTTTACGACCGAGGTGTTCTCGCTGGCCGGGCGGATCGTGGCGCTGAGGAATCCCGGCGAGCATCGGATTCTGGGCGACGTGATTTCCAAGGAGCCGTTCTCCGGCCTGGTGCGGCAGGGAGATCCGCGCTGGCGCGACATCGTGTTCTGGGCCTTCAACTCGCGCGTGGCTGCGGAAGAGTTCGGCCTGACCATGAGCACCGTGGAGGAAATGCGGGCGACAACCGAAGATGCCGAGATTCGCCGGTTTCTCGGGGTGGAGGGCGGCTTCGGCCGGCAGCTGGGCTTGCGCGAGGACTGGGCCTACCAGATCGTCGCCCAGGTTGGCAATTACGGCGAAGTCTTCGCCCGGCATTTCGAGCCCCTGGGGCTTGAGCGCGGGCTCAACGCGCTGTGGCGCGACGGCGGACTCATGATCGCCATGCCGTATCGGTAGGCGCCGGTCCGGCTTTCCGGGCGAACTGGTGCGCAAGAATTCCGCCTTCTGGCTGCAGTGCCTGCTGGGCCTGGCGCTCGTGGCGCTTGTCGTCCTGGTGTTCCGCACTACCCAGTCCAACCTGGAACTGCTGGGAGTCCAGTCCGGCTTCGATTTCCTGTGGAAGAAAGCCGGTTTCTCGATTTCGCAGCACCTGATTCCGTACACCGAGGACTCGCCGATCTGGGTCGCGCTGGCCGTGGCAATCCTCAATACCCTGTTACTCGCGGTGTTCTGCATCTTCCTCGCCAGCCTGCTGGGTCTGTTCGTGGGCATCGGCAGGCTGTCTTCGAACTGGCTGGTTTCCAGGCTGTCGCTGGCCTATCTGGAAGTGTTCCGCAACATTCCGGTGCTGCTGCAGATCTTCTTCTGGTATTACGTCGCACTGCGCGCCCTGCCGTCACTGGAGTCCAGCATCTTCATCTCCGACTACCTGGTGCTGAACAACCGCGGCCTCTATTTCCCGTTCATCGAGTTCGCCAACGGTTTTTCCATCAATCCGCCTGTAATGGGACGTTTCGCGTACGAAGGCGGTTTCTACCTGATGCCGGAGTTCCTTGCGCTGTGGATCGGCCTTTCCCTGTACAACGGGAGCTATATCTCGGAGATCGTCCGGTCGGGCTTTCAGTCCGTGGCGCGTGGTCAATGGGAAGCGGGGACCGCGCTGGGGCTGAAGCCGGCTACCGTCCTGCGCCGGGTGGCCTTCCCGCAGGCATTGCGGGCCGTCTTGCCGCCGCTTACGACGGTGTACATGAACATGTTCAAGGCGACCTCTCTGGCGGCCGCGATCGCCTATCCGGAAATCGTCTCCGTGTTCGTGGGCACGGTCAACAACCTGGCCGGCCGGCCGGTGGAAGTGATGGCCGTTTCTCTGGTCTTCTATGCCGGCGTCAGCTTCCTGGTGGCCTGGCTCATGGGCCGCTGGAACAAGCGGGTAACGTTGCGTGGCCAGTGAATTGAAGACATCCACTGCCCGCCAAAGCGCCGGCTTGCCCGGCTGGCTCAGGCGCAACCTGTTCTCGTCGTGGTGGAACGCGGCGGTCAGCCTGGTCCTGCTGGGTTTGCTGGCGATGCTGGCGGTCAGGCTTTTCCAGTGGCTGATCATCGACGCGCAATGGGCCGGGAGCGCCCCGTCCGCCTGCGCCGACACCACCAGCCTTTGCTGGCCTTTCGTGCGGGCGCGCTGGCCGCAGTTTCTCTACGGCCTTTATCCGTCCGACGAGGTATGGAGAGTCAATCTGGGCCTGGCGGCAGGCGCGCTGCTGGGAGCGGCGCTGGCCGTTCGCCGTATGCCGGCCCGGCGCTGGATTGCAGCATTCCTGCTGCTTGCCTATCCGCCGTTGGCGTGGTGGCTTTTTCGCGGCGGAACGTGGGGACTGACTCCGGTCGAGACGTCTCTCTGGGGCGGTTTCTTTCTCACCCTGGTCGTGACGGGATCGGTGTTCTGGGTCTCGCTGCTTGCCGGTGTTTTGCTGGCCCTGGGGAGACAGAGCCGCATGGCGCTGGTGCGTCAGGCCTGCACGGTGTGGATCGAGTTCTGGCGCGCGGTACCGGTGCTGGTGCTGCTGTTCGTCGTGATCATCATGCTGCCGTTGTTCCTGCCGGCGAACATCGAGATCGACCAGCTCGGCCGGGCCATGATCGCATTCGCAATCCTCATGTCCACCTACCTGGCCGAGGCCGTGCGCGGCGGATTGCAGAGCCTGTCCGCGGGCCAGTACGAAGCGGCACGGGCACTGGGCCTGAATTGGCGCCAGTCGCGCCTGCACGTGGTGCTGCCTCAGGCCCTGGCGGTGTCCTTGCCTCAGATCACCAGCAATTTCATCGGGCTGTTCAAGGAGACCACCGTGCTGCTGGTGATCGGCCTGTTCGATCTGCTGGGAGAGGTGCAGCGCGCGGCCAGCGATCCCCAATGGCTGGGAACGGGCACGACCGCGGCCGGTTATATCTTCGTGGCCGTTTTCTTCTGGACGGCCTGCTTCTGCCTGTCGCGCGCCAGTTCGCGCCTGGAGCGGCGCATGACGCGCTACCGGGCCGCCGCTACCTAGATTCGCGCCGCGGCGCTTGCCGCGACATGCATCAGCGATACGCGTGCCCGCCGCGCGGTCGACGCACGGCGGCGAGAGAAAAAAATCCCCTTGCGCACCCGGCGCAAGGGGATTCGTTGTTTGCGTGGGCGATTAGCCCTTAACGCGGTTCCAGGTCCTCATGACCAGCACCGAGGCTACGCCGGAATACAGTGCGATCGAAGCCGCGTCCACGATTCCGTCCAGAAGGCCTCCTACCGCGGGTATGTTGCCGAGTGCGTCTGAGTATCCGGCCATCCCGACACCGATTGCAACAGCCAGATAGGCGGTCGCATCTTCCGCATCAACTCCCATGAATCCCCAGACAATGCCGAGAACCGCAAGAACCAGCGGAAGGGTGTTACCGGGAATCGTGCCTTCGGGCAGTAAGCCCTCAAGTATGGCGGCAAGCGCCATCAGCCCTACGACTACTCTATTACCCATTTTGATCCTCCCAAGTTTCAGGTTGAAATTACGAGTTTTCCAGTTCCTAGGAGCCGGTCAACTCATCCCCATGGCGGAGAAAGATTCAACGCTCCTCTCTTTTAGCACGGATTGACGCCGGACGCAAACGCGCGGTCCCGGTCGCGCCGGGAAGCGATGCGGGGCGGACAAGACTATTGCCGCAATTGACCCAGAAAGGTCTTCAGGCGTTCGGTTTCGGGATTCTCGAAGAACTGTTCGGGACGGGAGTCCTCCAGGATCTCCCCGGCGTCCATGAACACCACGCGGTCCGCCACCTGGCGGGCGAAGCCCATTTCATGGCTCACGCAAAGCATGGTCATGCCCTGGCGGGCTAGTTCCACCATCACTTCCAGGACTTCCTGGACCATCTCGGGATCCAGGGCCGAAGTCGGCTCGTCAAACAGCATGATCTCGGGTTGCATGCACAGCGCCCTGGCGATCGCGACGCGCTGCTGCTGGCCTCCTGAAAGCTGGGCGGGGTACTTGCCTTCCTGGCCATCCAGGCCCATGCGCCGAAGCAGTTCGGCGGCGCGTTCCTCGGCGGTCTCGCGCTTCAGTCTGCGGACCTTGACCGGCGCGAGACACAGATTGTCCATGACCGAAAGGTGAGGGAAAAGGTTGAACTGCTGAAAGACCATCCCGACCTTCAGGCGAACCCGGCTGCGCGCGGCGTCGGAGTCCAGCGCGATGCCGGCCACTTCCATGACGCCCTCCTGGTACTCCTCAAGGCCGTTCATGCACCGGATCAGCGTGGACTTGCCTGATCCGGACGGACCGCAAATCACGATTTTCTCGCCCGGCCGAACCTCAAGATCAATCCCGTTGAGCGCCTGGAATTCGCCATACCACTTGCTGACCGCTCGGGCCCGCACGGCCGCCGCCGCTGCCGGCTGCGTGCTCATTCCGGTTCCTCTCCGCGTATCCACCAGCCGGCGCTGGCGGCTTGAAGGGCAATCCGCCTGGCCCGTTCGCCCCGGTCGATCTCCAGGCCTGCAAACACCTGCTCGGCCACCGGTCCGATCGGAATGCGCAGCCGGGCGGGCGGGTCGTCGACAACGGAAGCAATGATCCCTGCCGCGTTTCGGGGAGGCTCGCCGCTGCGCTCCTGCCCCAGCAGCGCCCGGTGCAGAGGCTCGTAGGCCGCGCCATGGCGGCTGGAAGACAGTTGATGCAGGGCGCTTTCGTCGCGGCGGAGCATGTCGGTGTCATAGGGACCGGCGTCCAGCAGGGTAACCCGAACGCCGAACCGCTGCACCTCCAGCGCAAGCGACTCGGACATTCCTTCCAGCGCAAACTTGCTGGCCGCGTACTGGCCGTCCGCGGGCAGACCCACCAGGCCGGACAGAGACGAGACCATCAGGATGTGGCCTGAACCGCTCGTCCGCATGTCGGGAAGGGCCGCGCGCGTGAGTCTCCAGGCGCCGAGCAGATTGACCTCCAGGAGCTCGCGGAAGCGCTCCTCGTCGGCGGACTCCAGCGCGCCGAAAGCGTGCAGCCCGGCGTTGTTGATGAGCACGTCGATGCCGCCGGCCTCCCGCCGGACCCGCTCCACAGCCTCGTCCACGGACGATTGCGAAGTCACGTCCAGCAGTACTTCGCCGGCTCCGGAATCGGCGGGCAGGGCGCCGGAAGCGCGAACTCCGGCGAAGACCCTGTAGCCGCGCGCCGCGAGTTCCCTGGCGGTTGCGAGGCCCAGTCCGCGCGAGGCCCCGCTGATCAGTACGCTGCGAGACACGTCGCCAGCCTATCGCATGATCATCAACAGGTAGTGGTCGGCAAGAAGCACCGCAAACAGCGCGCACAGGTAAACCATGGAATACCCGAACGTGGGCATGGCCAGAGAATCGTCGCCGCGGCGGTACATCCGGTATGCGTACCAAAGGAACCGGCCTCCCAGTATCACGGCCCCGAGAAGGTAGAGCGGGCCGCTCATGCCCACCAGATACGGCAGCAGCCCGAACACGAACAGCAACACCGTGTACAGAAGGATGTGCAGGCGGGTCAGTTCGACTCCGTGGGTGACGGGCAGCATGGGCATATCGACCTTGGCGTAATCCTCGCGGCGATGGATTGCCAGCGCCCAGAAATGCGGCGGCGTCCATACGAAAACGATGGCGAACAGCACGGCCGCCCCGGGATCGAACTGGCCGGTCACGGCGATCCAGCCCAGCAGCGGCGGGGCCGCGCCGGCGGCGCCCCCGATCACGATGTTCTGGGGCGTGGCCCGTTTCAGGAACATCGTGTAGATCACGGCGTAGCCCAGCAGCGAGGCAAACGTAAGGATTGCGCACAACACGTTGGTGAAGGTCAGCAACAGCCACATGCCGGCCGCCGCCAGCAGCGCGGCGAAAGCGAGCACATGCCGGGTTTCCAGAACGCCGCGCGGTAACGGGCGGTTGCGGGTCCTGGCCATGACCGCGTCAATATGTTGATCGACCACCTGATTGATCGAGGCCGCGGCGCCCGATACCAGCGCAATCCCGAGCGAACCGAAAACCAGAACGGTCCAGGGCGGAAACGGCTCCGCGGCCAGCAGCATGCCCACGGTTGCCGTGAAGGTGAGCAGCGCCACGACCTTGGGTTTGGTGATTTCCAGGTAGTCGCGCCACCTTTCGGGCGCTCGCAATATTTCTGTATTCATGCGCTAGTTTCCCGTGGGCCGCAGTCCGTGGGCCATCGTCACCAGCGCCAGTACCAGAAGGGCCGCGCAGGCATTGTGGGCCAATGCGCTGGACATGGGCAGGTAGAACCACACGTTGGCTATGCCGAGGCCGATCTGTACCAGCGTCAGCGCGCCCACCGCCGCGCCGGCGATGCGCACCTTCCGTGCGGATGCGAAACACGTGCTGCACACCGAAAGCCAGCCGACATACAGCAGGACTGCCAGCGCTCCAAGACGGTGCGTCATGTGAATGGCCGTGCGCGCGGCATAGTCAAGCACGCCGTATTCGTAGTTCGTGCCCAGGCCCCGCCACATCACGAAGGCTTCGGCAAAGTCCATTTCCGGCCACCACTGCCGCTGGCAGGCCGGGAAATCGGGACAGGCCAATGCCGCGTAATTGGCGCTGGTCCAGCCGCCCAGGGCCACCTGAACGATCACGATGGCGAGAGCCGGATGAACCCAGCGGTACAGGCAGCCGTCCTCGCCCTGCGCCCAGGCAGCCGCGGCAGGGCTTTGCCGCAGGATCAGCCACCACATCAATGCCAGCGTTCCGAACCCGCCCAGGAGGTGCGCCATGACCACGATCGGCTTCAATTGCCACGTGACCGTCCACATGCCCAGCAGCCCCTGAAACACGACCAGCGCAACCAGGGACAAGGCCGGGGCCAGCACGGCGTCCGGCTCGCGGCGCTGCCGCCAGGCCAACGCGCCGATGGCAAGAATCAGGAGTCCCAGCGTCGCCGCGGCGTAACGATGGATCATCTCTATCCAGGCCTTCGTGACGTCCACGGGACGGTCGGGGAAAGCGGCGTTCGCCGTTTCGATCTGCTCTGCGCTTTGCGGGACGTCGATGCGGCCGTAGCAGCCGGGCCAGTCGGGGCATCCCAGTCCCGCGTCGGAAAGGCGCACGAACGCGCCCAGGACGATTACCAGCAAGGCGAAAGGCGTGGCGAGCAGCGCCAGTCTGCGTATATTCATGCCGCCGTACGGGGAGCTGTGGGAGAAGAGGAAAGGGCGCTACGTCGGACCGGCAGGGCCGACGGCGAACTTCACTGGGTTCGGAATTGTACTGAAACGCCGTAGGTGCGGGGCGGGGCGTAGTGCGCCCAGCTCGCGCCGGCGAAACTGGTGCGCTGATCGGCGTACAGCGTGTCGCTCAGGTTCTTGCACCAGGCGGTGACCAGCCATCGCTCCCCGGCCGGGGTCCAACGCACGGAAAAGTTGGCCACGCCGTACGCCTTCTGCAAGGATGCGTCGCGCTCGAAGCGTCCGGGTGCATTGTCGCTGTTGTGCCAGGCATGGTGCTTCCAGCCGTAATCAAGGTGGAAATCCAGGGCTCCGCTGCGGCCCAGGTCCAGCCCGTAGCCGGCTGCAAAAGTGAAGGAGTGCCGGGGCGAATGCGGGATCCGGTTTCCGTCGCGCCGGATGTCGAACCCCTGGATCGTGCCCACAAGGAAGCTGTCGAATCGCGCGTCCAGGTAGCCGTAAGCGAGGTTCAGCAGCAGGCTGCCGGACGGCGCCCAGGTCAGCTCCAGCTCCGCTCCGCTGATGCTTGCGCGGGCGGCGTTCTTGACCCGCAGACCGTCGAATGCGGCGGATACTTCGTCGAAAAGCAGCGTGATCCGCTGCAGGTCGTGGAAGTCGGTTGAAAAAACCGCCGCGTTGACCTGCAGCCTATCGCCCAGCCAGCGGCTCTTTATCCCGAGTTCGACGTTGGTCGCGGTCTCTTCGCGGATCGGCTGCCCGGCCTCGGATGCGCGGCTGACCTTGGTGTCGAAGCCCCCGGACTTGAACCCCTCCGACCAGCTCGCGTAGGCCATCAGTTCCCGCCCGGCGAAAGGCCGCCATTCCGCCACCACTCGCGGCGTGAGCGCGTCGAAGGAGGCCTCGGCCGCCACGTCGTAATTCTCGAAGATGATCTGGAAGGGGATCCCCGGAACCGCGTCGTCGGTGAGCGTGCCGATGGTGCGGTTCTCCTTGTCGTCGCGCGTGTACCGCAAGCCGGCGCGGACGGTCAGCACCGGATTGACCTCCCATGACGCGTCGGCGAAAGCCGCCCAGCCGGAAGTGCCGGAAACGCCCAGCCAGTCGCCGCGGCTGCCGTTCAGCACGCCGTCCTGGTTTACGACGATTTCCTCGTACTCGAGCCGGTCCACGTCTTCGCGTATGTAATACAGGCCCGCGACGGCCCGCCAATTCGCGGCCGGATCAAAGGCGTAGCGGACCTCCAGGCTGAACTGGTCCGCGTCCTCTTCCTGGCCGAACAGGTCGTCGAACCCCTGGCCCACCGCCAGGCTGCGCCCGCCGAACTGGTCCAGGGTATTGGCGGAGACGTCCCGGTAGGCGGCTATCGCGGTCAATTCGCCGCCGCCGATCCCCTGCTTGAGCCGCGCCGAAAGGCCCCATTGTCTGGCGTCGTAACCGATCGGCAAACCATGCTCGGAAACCCGCGGCCGGCCGGTGGAAGCGGACGGAGGAAAGCGGTCCCATCGGGTTACGCTGCGCGTCTGGCTGCCGTTGTCCTCGCGGCTGTAATCGGCGCTTAAAAGGAGGTCGCGATCGTCGCCGGACAGGACGCGCAGTTGCGCGCGCAAAGCCAGCAGGTCTTCGTCGTCGGATTCGGCGCCGCTGATCAGGTCCATTCCATAACCGTCGCGGGTCTTCCGCACCAGCGAAATCTTCCCGCCGATATTGGGACCCAGGGGGCCGGAAAGGACGCCCTTGAGATCGACGGCGTTGAACGAGCCATAGCCCGCCAGAAACCTTCCCTCCGCGCCTTCGACGCTCGGCGCGCGGGTGGTGAGGCTGATGGCGCCTCCCACGACGTTCTTGCCGAACAGCACGCCCTGCGGGCCGCGCATAACGGTCGCCTGTTCCAGGTCGAAGAGTTCGAAGAAATAGGACGTGGAACGGGCGATGTACACCTCGTCCACGAACAGGATGACCGAGTTTTCCAGCCCGCTGCGGGTGGCCCCGCTGTTGCCTATTCCGCGCACGGTCAGTTCCGACCGGCCGCTGCTGAAGGTGGAGTAGGACAGGTTCGGGATTCGCAGGGCCAGCTCGCCGATCTTCTCCACCCGCCCGGCCTCCATCGCCCCGGCGTCGAGCGCGCTGATCGACATGGGTACGTCCTGGAGGTTTTCGCTCCGTTTCTGGGCCGTCACCACGACTTCCTCCAGTACGCCGTCGGCGCGTGCGGAGAGCATTGCTGCGGAACAAGCAAAGAGAAGCGCGATTCCGGCAGGCAGCCCGGAATGAACCCTGATGATGTTGTTAGTCACGGCTCAAGTCCCGAAAAGCGTTTTCCGATTCCCGTACTTTAGCGCCCTGCGCTGCTTCCGGGAACCGGCCCTAAATCCCGGCGCGGGTGTCCTCGAGGATGAGATCGACGACCGATTTGAGCGCCTGCGCTTCGCTGTCGCCTTCCAGAAGGCGCAGGCGGTAGTGATCCGTCTGTCGGTCGGCGCCGCTGCCGTAGTTGACGATATCCAGCGCGTGGCGCAGCTCCGCCTCGCAGCCCAGCGCTTCGGCCTCATCGCTCAGGGTGTCGATCAACTGCTTCACCAGATCGGCGATGTCCGTGCGACCGCTGCCGGCCATTCCGCCAAGAAAAGCGAGCACCCCATAGCGCTGCGCCACCCAGCGGTTTTCGGCGATTATTTCCGTCAGCGGTTCTTCGGGCAGTTCGTCCGCGTAATGCTGGCGAAGCAGCCGGCGCACGAGGCAGGCGAACCAGGCGACCAGGCACAGCGCGTCTTCGAGCCGCGTGCCCAGGTCGCAGATGCGCAACTCAATGGTCGGGTAGCGTTGCGAGGGACGGATGTCCCACCAGATTTCACTGCCGTCGCTGATGAAATTCATGCGCTGGTAGGTGGCCAGGAGCTGTTCGTAGTCGGCTGCGGAATGCAGCGCGTTGGGCAAGCTGGTGCGGGGCAGCGCGCCCACGACGCAAAGCCGGTACGACTTGTAGCCGGTATTGCGGCCCTGGGCAAACGGCGACGAAGCGGACAGCGCCAGCAGCACCGGTAAATAACGGCGCAGGGCGGTCATCACACGGATACGCGCGTCCTTGTCGCCGAAGCCCGCATGAACGTGCATGCCGCTCACCATGAAGTTGCGCACCGCCTGCTGATAGGTCATTTCGAAATCCAGGTAGCGCTGGCGGGGCGTCGTGAGCTGGTCGGTCCACTTTGCGAAGGGGTGGGTTGAAGCGCCCAGGACCGCCGCCCCGAATCGCTCCGCCGCCTCGATCACGAGGCCGCGCGTCTCGCGCAGGGATGAACGCACGCCGGAAACGGACCGGCATACGCGGGTATTGGTTTCGATCTGCGAACGCAGAAACTCCGGCACCACCTTGTGCGGACCGACGCGTGTCTGGCAGTGTTCGAAAATCTGGGGGTCGGGGTCGGCGAGCATGTCGCGCGTGTCCGGATCGACGAGAAAGAACTCCTCCTCGACACCCAGCGTGATCGAAAGGTCGGATTTTCCCGTGTTCACAGTCCGGCTTTCCTCAACCTCAGCGCGTTGCTGATGACCGAGACCGACGACAGGCTCATGGCGGCGGCAGCAATCATGGGCGACAGCAGAAGGCCGACGAACGGATAAAGCACGCCGGCCGCGACGGGTACACCGGCCGAATTGTAGATGAACGCAAAGAACAGGTTCTGCCGGATATTGCGCATCGTCGCATGCGCCAGCCGGCGGGCCCGGACAATCCCGTTCAGGTCGCCCTTGACCAGCGTGAAGCCCGCGCTCTCGATCGCCACGTCGGCGCCCGTGCCCATCGCGACCCCCACGTCCGCCTGGGCCAGCGCGGGCGCGTCGTTCACGCCGTCGCCCGCCATCGCGACCCTGGCGCCGGCTTCCTGCAGCTCTCTAATGATGCGGGCCTTGTCTTCCGGAAGAACGTCGGCGCGAATCTCATCGATCCCGAGCCTGGAGGCCACGGCCTTCGCGGTGCGTTCGTTGTCCCCCGTGACCATGACGATGCGCAGGCCTTCGGCATGCAGCGCCTTCAGCGCCTGCGGCGTCGTTTCCTTGACCGGATCGGCGACGCTCAAAAGCCCGTCCAGCCGGCCCTCGACCACGACGAACATGACCGTCTCGCCCTGGTCGCGGCGCCGGTTCGCCATTTCGCTTGCCTTGCCGGCGTCGAGCCCGAGGTCGGCAAGCAGCCTGGCGTTGCCCAGCGCAACCGCCTTGCCCTCGACCTGTCCCTTGACGCCTTTCCCGGTGACCGCCTCGAATTCTTCCGCTCTCGAAAGGATCAGGCCACGGTCCTCGGCTCCCGCAACGATCGCCTCGGCCAGCGGGTGCTCGCTGCCTCGTTCGAGCGACGCCGCCAGCCGCAGCAACTCCGCCTCGTCAATTCCCGTCTCCGGGGCCACCGCGACCAGCTTCGGCTTGCCCACGGTCAGGGTGCCGGTCTTGTCGACGATCAGCGTGCCGACCCCGGCGAACCGCTCAAGCGCTTCGGCGTTCCTGATCAGAACGCCGGCCTGCGCGCCCCGGCCGGTCGCCGTCATGATGGACATGGGCGTGGCAAGGCCAAGCGCGCAGGGACAGGCGATGATCAGGACCGAGACCGCCGCCACCAGGGCATAGGCCATGGCCGGCGCCGGGCCCCAGTTCGACCAGACGGCAAACGCCGCCACCGCGACCAGGACGACCGCGGGCACGAAGTATCCGGCCACCACGTCGGCCAGTTTCTGGATCGGCGCGCGGCTGCGCTGCGCCTGCGCAACCATCTCGACGATTTGCGACAGCATGGTGTCGGCGCCGACGCGCCTGGCCTCGATGACAAGCGTGCCGCTACCGTTGATAGTCGCTCCGGTCACCGGATCGCCGAGGGCCTTTTCGACCGGCACCGGCTCGCCGGTCAGCATGGACTCGTCAATCGAAGAATGGCCTTCGGCAACCGCCCCGTCCACCGGCACCTTCTCGCCGGGGCGTATCCGAAGGCGATCGCCGACCTGAACGTCGTCGAGCTGGATTTCCTCTTCGCGGCCATCCGGGCGGACGATGCGCGCCGTCTTCGGCGCCAGGTCCAGAAGCGCTCGGATCGCGTCGCCCGTCCGCTCCCGGGCGCGCAGTTCCAGTACCTGGCCCAGCAACACGAGGACCACGATGACGGCCGCAGCCTCGTAATAAACCCCGACATGGCCTCCGGCGTCGCGGAATCCGGACGGAAATATCCCCGGCGCGATTGTCGCGACGACACTGAACGCATAAGCTGCGCCGACGCCCATCGCGATCAGCGTGAACATGTTCAGGCTGCGGTTGACGACGGACTTCACTCCGCGCACGAAGAACGGCCAGCCCGACCAGAGGACGACCGGCGTCGCCAGAACCAGTTCGGTCCAGGCGGCGATGGCCCCGCCGATCCACTCGCGCAGGGGCAGGCCCAGCATCGGACCCATCGCGAGCGCCAGGACCGGCACCGTCAGCGCGGATCCGATCCAGAAGCGGCGCGTGAAATCCACGAGTTCCGGATTGGGTCCCTGGTCGGCGGCGGGCACGCCCATCGGCTCCAGCGCCATGCCGCAGCTAGGGCAGTCGGAGGGCTCCTCCCGGACGATCTCCGGGCACATGGGACAGGTGTAAAGCGTGCCCTCGGGCACCGGTTCGGGCTCGGGGAGCCCTTCCAGATAAACGGCAGGGTCTGCCTCGAATTTCTCCTGGCAACGCGCCGCGCAGAAATAGAAGCGCTGGCCGGCGTGTTTGGCGACATGCCGGGCGCTCGCGCGCGCCACGGTCATGCCGCAGACCGGATCCTCCGCCTCAAGGTAATCTTCCGGCGCGGCCGCGAACTTGTCGCGGCATCCCGCGCAGCAGAATCGATAGACGTGGCCGTCGTGCTCGTAAGTAGGCTTGTCCGCGTCCGGATCGACGGTCATGGCGCAGACCGGATCCCTCACGACGGCCGCCTGCGGGCGTTCGTGCTCATGCCGATGCGCGTGAGTAGTCATGGGCTAATTCCCTTTCGTCAACGTGGACTCGTCGATTCTCACCGGCGTCCTGCTTCCTGTGTCCCGCCGGTACCGGCCTGCCGCCGCGTACATCATAATACCCGAGCAAAGAACAGTTCGTGGCTCGTGTGGAGCACTGCGCCGATGCCGGTATTCGAGACCAAGACAGATCCCAGGTCCGGGGAGTTTGCAGCCAACGCGACGGTCAACCGGGAGTACGCGGCCCGGCTGAAGGAACTCAAGGCCGGCATTGCCCGGGGCGGCTCCGAATCCTCGCGCGCAAGGCACCTGGGACGCGGCAAGATGCTGGTCCGCGACCGCGTGGACATGCTGATCGACGCCGGCGCTCCGTTCCTCGAAATCGGCCAGCTCGCGGCCCACGAGGTCTACGATCAGCCTGTGCCCGCGGCGGGTCTGGTCTGCGGCATCGGGCGGATTCACGGAACGGAATGCATGGTTGTCGCCAACGACGCCACGGTCAAGGGTGGCGCCTACTATCCGCTGACGGTCAAGAAACACCTGCGCGCCCAGGAGATCGCGCTGGAAAACCACCTTCCCTGCGTATATCTCGCCGACTCGGGCGGCGCCTATCTGCCCCTGCAGGATGAAGTCTTTCCGGACCGGGAACACTTCGGGCGAATTTTCTACAACCAGGCGAGGCTGTCGGCGCGCAACATTCCGCAGGTGGCGGTGGTCATGGGTTCTTGCACCGCGGGCGGCGCCTACGTCCCTGCCATGAGCGACGAGACCATCATCGTGAAGGACCAGGGAACCATATTCCTCGGCGGTCCGCCGCTGGTGAAGGCGGCGACCGGCGAGGAGGTGGACAGCGAAACGCTGGGTGGCGGAGACCTTCACACCAGGATATCCGGCGTCGCCGACTACCTGGCGGAGAACGACGGCCACGCGCTGAGCCTCGCACGGGACATCGTTCGTCGCCTGAACCGGGACGGCGGGGCACGGGTGGAACCGTCGGCAGCGAAGGATCCCCTTTATCCGGCGGAAGAGATTTACGGAATCGTCCCTCGCGGCCTTCGCTACATCTACAACGTGCGCGAGGTCATTGCGCGCATCGTGGACGCTTCCGAGTTCGAGGAGTTCAAGCCCCGCTACGGGACGACGCTGGTTTGCGCGTTCGCCAGGCTGGGCGGCTACCCGGTCGGCGTTCTCGCCAACAACGGAATCCTGTTCTCCGAGTCCGCTCTGAAAGGCGCACATTTCATCCAGCTTTGCAATCGGCGTGGAATTCCGCTGCTGTTCCTGCAGAACATTGCCGGATTCATGGTGGGCAAGGATTTCGAACGCCGCGGCATCGCCAAGGACGGCGCCAAGCTGATCACCGCGGTGGCCTGCGCCCGGGTTCCGAAGCTCACGGTCATCATCGGCGGTTCTTTCGGCGCCGGGAATTACGGTATGTCCGGGCGCGCCTACGGACCGCGCATGCTGTGGATGTGGCCGAACGCGCGCATCTCGGTGATGGGCGCGGAACAGGCGGCCATGGTCCTGAGCCAGGTCCGCAGCGCCGGCAAGCGTGCCGGCAACGGGGACGGTCCGGCGGAAGACGACGAGGCCTTTCAGCAGAAGATCCGGGAGCGCTACGAGCGCCAGGGTCATCCCTACTACGCAAGCGCAAGACTCTGGGACGACGGCGTGATCGATCCCGTCGATACCCGGGAGGTCCTGATCCTCAGCCTGTCGGCGGTCATGAACGCTCCCCTGCCCGAGGAGACCCCCTTTGGCGTCTTTCGCATGTAAGCCGGGGAAAGCCTGATGCCGGGTCTCTACTACGAGGACTGCAAGGTCGGCGCCGTGATCAGGCACGCATTGCGCCGCACGGTTACCGAAGCGGACAACCTCCTTTTTTCGACGCTCACCCATAACCCATCGCCCCTGCATCTTGACGAGGAGTACATGCGCGCCACCGAGTTCGGCCGGCGCATCCTGAACAGCTGCTTTACGCTGAGCCTGATGACCGGCGTTTCGGTGGGCGATACGACCATGGGGACGGCCATCGCCAACCTGGGGTGGGAAGACGCGCGTTTCCCCAAGCCCGTTTTTCACGGCGATACGTTGCGGATCGAGACCGAAATCCTGGACAAGCGCGAGAGCAAATCGCGCCCGCACGCCGGTGTCGTGACCTTCGCCCATCGCGCGTACAACCAGAACGACGAACTCGTGGGGCATTGCCGACGCGTGGCGCTGATGAAAAAACGCCCGGCCGGAGGGCAGGCCTAGAAACTGAGCGACTGCAGCGCCCGTATGCGTGCGTCCAGCGGCGGATGCGAGGAAAACATGCGCCGGATGCCGGAACGGGCCGAGGCCGAAATGCCGAAGGCCGCCATCGACTCCGGCATGGACTGACCGCGTCCGTAGTTGCGCTTCAGCGATTCCAGCGCGTTGATCATCGAGCCCCGGCCGGCCAGGCGGGCGCCGGCCGCGTCGGCGCGAAACTCCCGGCGGCGCGAGTACCACATCACGATGGCGCTGGCCAGGATGCCGAACACGATCTGGGCCGCGATCGTGACGACGAAGTAGCCGATGCCAAAGCCGCGCTCGTTGCGCAAGACGACGCGGTCGACAATAAACCCCACGATCCGCGAGAAGAACAGGACGAACGTGTTCAGGACTCCCTGCAGCAAGGTCAGCGTAACCATGTCGCCGTTCGCTACATGCCCGATCTCGTGACCCAGCACGGCGCGAACCTCTTCGCGGCGCATATGGCGCAGCAGCCCTTCGCTCACCGCCACCAGCGACTTGTTGCGCCGGGCGCCGGTGGCGAAGGCGTTGGGTTCCGGCGCGGGGAAGATTCCCACTTCGGGCGTGTCGATCCCGGCGCGTCCGGCCAGCTCACGCGTGGTGTCCAGCAGCCAGACCTCGGTGGGGTTGGACGGCGCGTCGATGATCTGCGTGCGGGTTGCCCGCTTGGCCATCCACTTCGACAGGAACAGCGAGACGAACGCTCCCCCGAAACCGAAAAGCGCGCAGAAAATGAAAAGGCTGGTGTAGTTCAGCCCGTACTCGCCGACCGCGTCCAGCACCATGCGGTCGACTCCCAGAAGGTTCAGGACCAGAGCGGCAACCGCAAGGACTGCGATGTTGGTCAGGATGAACAGCGAGATGCGGTTGTACACGGGGGACGACTCCGATGCTTCGATGGCTTGTAACAAGTATATGGGGGCGAATGCCGCGGATTTGCAAGGCGATGCAACGCTTGCGGCGCTTCGCGCTCGCCGCCTAAACTTGCCGGTCTGATGTCGGATTTTGACGTGATCGTGATCGGCGGAGGGGTCAACGGCCTGGCCTGTGCGGCGACCCTGACGCGCGAGGGATTGAGCTGCTGCGTGCTCGAGCGCAACAGTTACGTGGGCGGCGGCGCGGTAACAAGAGAAGTGACGCTGCCGGGATTCCGGCACGACCTGTACGGCTCCTCGCACGTATGGATTCATTGCAACGCCGACTTCAAGGCGATTCAGCCGGAACTCGAGCGATTCGGACTGAAGTACATAGAACCGGAAGACCACATCACCGGCCACCCGGACCAGGGCGGCGGCCCGGGCATCGTGGTTTACAAGAGCGTGGAGCGCACCTGTGAGTCCATTGCCGCTTATTCGTCCGCGGACGCGCGTCGCTACGCCGCGATCTGCGCGGATTTCGAGCAGATCCGCGAGGGCTTCATCAAGGCCTTCTTCTCGCCCCCGACGCCGCCGAGCACGCTGCCGCGCGCGCTGGAGCGGAGCGTGGACGGCCTGCAGCGCCTTCGCGAGTTTTCCATGTCGGCGCGCGCCTGGGTGGAGGCCAACTTCGAGAACGATTTCGTGCAGGCGATGATGCTGAACTGGGCGCTGGCGCCGCAGATACTCCCGGACCAGGAGGGCGCCGGGCAGTCCTTCTACATCATGATTCCCGCAATTCACCACTACGGCCAGGCGATCCCCGAAGGCGGGAGCCAGCAACTGCCCAGGGCGATGGCGGCGTTCCTGGAAGGCAACGGCAGCCGCGTCATGACGTCGTCCCCGGTGGAGCAGATCGTCGTGGAACAGGGCCGGGCCTGCGGCGCGCGCCTTCAGTCCGGCGAGACGCTGCGTGCGCGCCGGGCGGTCGTGTCCGCGCTGGAGCCGCGTCAGACTTTTCTGCGCCTGCTCGACGACGATTTGCTGGAGGACGGATTCCTGGAAATGGTGCGCGGCTATTCCTTCGGCAGGATTACGGTCTGCCGGGTGCACCTGGCGCTGAAAGAACCGCCGCGCTTCGTCAACGGCGAGAGCATGAGCCGCTGCGCCTTCCATCGCATGACCGACGGCATGCCGCAGCTATTGAAGTTTTATGGCGAACTCGCCATGGGTCTGCCGCCGTCTGACCCGTTCCTGTGGTCCGCCTGCTGGACGCTGCTCGATCCGACCCGGGCGCCGGATGGTCGGCAAACCCTGATATTTGATACCTTCGTTTCCAATTGGCTGGCCGATGGCCGCACCTGGGGCGAAATCGGCGAAAACTATGCGCGCGATGTGCTGCTTCCCAAGCTGCGCCAGTACGCGCCGAATATCGACGGGGACAACATACTCGGGCAGCATGTGGAAACCGGCGAGAGCCTGGAGCGCGCCAATCCGTCGTTCGTCGAGGGAACCACCAATGGCGGCGAACGGATCGCTTCGCAGCTCGGCTATTTCCGGCCGTTTCCGGGCTATGCGCACTACCGCTCACCGGTGCAGGGCCTGTACATGACCGGGCCGCACTGTCATCCCGGCGGCGGGATCTCGGCCATGGGCACGATCACCGCGCGGGTCATGCTGGACGACTTCGGTATCCGCGAGGCGGATTTCTGGTGATGCGACTAACCCGCACCACTGCCGAGCTTTCCGTCGTGTATGGCCCTTCCGGGAGTGTTGGAGCCAGGGATGGCGGAACCAAGCTCCATGGATGGATTCATGCGTCTCCCGGAAGGGCCATACACGACGGAAAGCGACATAGGAGGAACGAAAGATGAGCAAGATCGAGAAATACACGGGCATGGTGATACAGCCGCACGTAACGGTGGCCGAAGACCGCGGCGACATCGAGCGCAACCTCGACCGGGTGCTGAACATGATCGACTTCGGCGTGGGTTACTTCTGGGAGCTGCCGGTGAAGCTGGTCGTGCTGCCCGAATACTTCCTGCAGGGCGTGACCACGCCGGGCAAGGGCGAGCACGGCATCGAGGGCTTCATGAAAAAGGCGATCACCTTCGACGGCCCGGAGATGCGCGCGCTCGGCGACAAGGCGCGCGAGTACGGGCTTTACATCTCCGGCGGGGGAGTGGTGGAGCAGGTTCCCGAGTTTCCGGACCGCTGGTTCAACGCCGCCTTCGTGATCGGGCCTTCCGGCGAGGTGGTCCTGCGCTACCACAAGTGGCATATCCCGGCCAACATCGGCCTGGGGACCAGCCCCCACGACCTGCTGGACCAATACCGCGAGGTGTTCGGCGCCGACATCAAGGACCTGTTCCCGGTGATCGATACGGAAATCGGCAAGCTGGGCACGATGACCTGCCACGACGGCTGCACGCCGGAGGTCTCGCGCGCCCTGGGCTACAACGGCTGCGAGGTGCTCTGCCATCCCACCGCGCTGCAGGAGATCGAGGGCGTGAGCGAGCCCTGGGACTTCTGGACGTTTACTCGCCGCACCCGCGCCCACGACAACATGTGCTACCTGCTGGGTTCGAACTGGGGCACGGTCGATTACGACTACTACCCCAGGGCCTTCTGCCCCGGCGGTTCCTTCATCATCGACTACACCGGCATGATGCTGCGCCACGCCAACTATCCGTCCGAGCAGGTGATCGGCGCCACCATCGACATCGAGGCGCTGCGTGAGCATCGTTCGCGATGCGGCCATAACTGCTGGGTGGACGTGCGCACCGAGGGCTTCAAACAGATCTACGAGAACCCGATCTACCCGCCCAACCAGTTCCCGCCCGGCAAGCCGCCGCGCACGCTGGCGGACAAGATGGGGCCGCTGGACACCGTGTTCCGGGACATCTACGGGCGAGGCCAGTTCATGCCGCCCGCCGGCATGACGGTCGAGGACATGCCGAAGCTGCACCGCAAGCGCGTGAGCGCCGCCCAGGACCGCGGAACGCTGAAGAAGAGCGACTAGGCGAGGGCAGTGGAATGCGCGTGAAAAGCGACCTGGCCGATCTCGATATCAAACTCGGGCGCATCAGCCGCCAGGGCGATAAACTGGTGGTGGACAGCGCGCCGGAGAGCAGCCTGGACGCGCGCATCCGGGTTGACGCCTCGGAGGCGCGAAGCATGCTGGGCAAGGTGCTGAAGTCGGGGGCTGTCTGGGGTTTCCTGCTTCGCCTGCCGTTTTCGCGCCCGGCGCGCGCCACGGGAACGCCCCGGGGGCGAGGGCGTGCCGCCCTCAACGAAGTCGGAGACCTCTCCGCTGCCCGTTCCCCGGACAATCCCGCCTGGCGCGAGCGACGCGAGAGCACCGGCCTCAACAAACCTTGGTAGGCTATAGGGCCTGATTGGCGGGAACGGTTATGGCGAAAATCACGGGATTCGGGGAAATCATGCTGCGGCTGGCCACGCCGCGCGGCCAGGTGCTGGACGGTACCCAATCGCTGGAGGTGGATTTCGGCGGCGCCGAGGCGAACACGATCATCGCGCTCGCGCGCCTGGGGCATGACGCGCAGTTCGTGACCGGCCTGCCGGACAACGACTGGGGCCGCCGCGCCGCCGCCATGCTGGCGTCCGCCGGCGTGCGGCGCAGTACGAGGTATATCGACGGCGCGCGCATGGGAACTTACTTCCTGGAAAGTGGCGCCGGGCTGCGTGGCGGAAGGGTGATTTACGACCGCAAAAACTCGGCTTTCGCCGTTTGCGACTGGTCGGATCTCGACTGGTCACGGCTGCTGGCCGATGCGGACTGGCTGCATCTGAGCGGCATCACGCTGGCGCTCTCGGAATCCGCCGCCGACGCCTGCGAGAATGCCGCGAAGGCGGCGCGGGAAGCGGGTTGCCGGGTGTCCTTCGACTGCAATTACCGCGCCGCGCTGTGGGCCGATACCCGTGCCTTCGGAGCGGCCTGCCGCAGGATCGTTGCGCTGGCCGACCTGGTGTTCTGCGGTTGCCGGGAGATTCGCTGGATCCTCGACCAGCCGAGGCCGGACGAGATTTCTCCGGACCCGGCGCACGGCTTCGGCCTGCTCGGGGACGTGGCCCCGCACATGACGGTCCTGGCGGGAACGCTGCACGACAAGGACGAAAGTGGCGCCCCCAGGCTCGGCGGCTTCGCGACCAACGGCGAAGAGTCCGCCAAGCTGGACCCGCATGGCCTGGGCCAGATCGTGGATCCGGTGGGAGGGGGCGACGCCTACGCGGCGGGCGTGCTGCACGGCCTGGCGGAAGGCTGGTCGGTGGTCAGGGCCGCCGAGTTCGCCCTCGCCGCGGCCGCGCTCAAGCACACCATCATGGGCGATCAGCTTCGCGCCACGCCCGCCGAGGTCATGCGCTACGCGGTCAACGGCGGCGCTGTCTCCCGCTGAAGCGCGTTTTCGAAGCGGCGATTACCGCAGCGTAACCAGCACCTCGTTGCGGCGCAGCGGCGGGATCGTCCAGGGCGGGTTGTATCCCGCTACCCGCCAATCGCTCTGGTGCTCTATGCCCCGGTCGTCAAGCCAGTCAACAAGGCGCTTGCGTTCCCGTTCCGCGTTCCTGTCGCTCATGAAACCGCCGAAGCGGACGCTGGCCACACGGCGCGGCGGCACGTCCCGGACCATGACGGCCGGATTGGATGGGACCGGCGAGTTTTCCGCCGTATAGCCCTCGGGCAATACGAAGGCCATTCTCCAGCTGTCCATCGCAGCGCCGGCAAGCGCCGGGCCCTGGCTGGCGCCCGAGTACTCCGCGGGGCTCATGACCACGGGTGCGGTCATCTGGATCTTCTCGCCGCGCGGCTCCATTTCCACCGGAGCGGTCATTTGGATCTTGCGCCTGCCGCTGTTGGCGCCGGATATGTAACGCACCAGCCGGCCGAACCCGGTTCGAGTGGCGGCATCGAAAGGAGGCGAGACCATCGTTTCCGCAATCGCGTAGCCGTCGTAATCGCGGACCTGGAAATCTCCGTCCTCGATGACGACGTTGTAAGCCGGCTCTTCCGCGGCCTTTCCGCCGAACGCGGAGCAGGCTGCTACCGAGGCGGCCGTCACGATGCCGAGCATGCCGGTTCGAAGAGTCTTTTGCGGTTGAGCGGGCGCGGGCTGCGTCCTGCCGTTGGTGGAGGTGCTTGGATTGAATGTCGAGGTTGTCATGGCAGTGTCCTCGACCTCCCCGCCAATCACCCTGAGTATACGCCTGTTTTTACTCGTCCGGATTCAGTGGTCCGCTGTTACCAGTTCCAGAGGGTGCCGTCCTCCAGGCGGTTGACGGGGAGTGAGGCGGGTCGGTAGGGATATTTCGCCGCGAATGACTCGTCGATGTCCACGCCGTGGCCGGGCGCTTCGCCCGGATGCAGGTAGCCGTCTTCGAAGCGCCAGGCGCGGGGGAAAACGGCGTCGGTTTCCTCGGTGTGGCGCATGTATTCCTGGATGCCGAAGTTCGGCACCGACAGGTCGAAGTGGAGCGCGGCGCCCATGCTCACCGGGGAGAGGTCGGTGGCGCCGTGGCAGCCGGTGCGCACCTGGTAGAGCGCCGCGAGCGCTGCGATCTGGCGCAGGTGGGTGATGCCGCCGGCATGAGGGACGGTGCAGCGGATGTAGTCGATCAGCTGGTTCTCGATCAGGTCCTTGCAGTCCCAGATGGTGTTGAAGACTTCGCCCACCGCCAGCGGAGTGGTCGTGTGCGAGCGGATCAGCCGGAAGGACTCCTGGTTCTCGGCCGGAGTGGGGTCCTCCATCCAGAACAAGGCGTAGGGTTCCAGCGCCTTGCCCAGACGGCCGGCCTCGATGGGCGTGAGGCGGTGATGCACGTCGTGCAGCAGGTGCGGCGTGAAGCCGTATTCCTCGCGCAGGGTGGCGAAAAGCTCGGGCACGGAGTTGAGGTATTTCTCCGACGACCAGACGTTCTCCTCGGGGAGCGCCGACGAGGCCGGTTCGTAGTACATCCGGTCCTTGCTTACGCCGTAGGTTTCCGCCAGTCCGGGGACGCCGCACTGGGCGCGCACGGCCTTGTAGCCGAGTTCCAGGTAGCGGCCCACCTCTTCCACCGTGGCGGCCACGTCCTCGCCGTTGGCGTGGCCGTAGCAGAGCACGCGGTCGCGGCTTCGACCGCCCAGCAACTGGTAGAGCGGCATCCCGGCATCCTTGGCCTTGATGTCCCACAGCGCGGTGTCCACCGCGCCGATCGCGGTCATCGTGACCGGACCGCGGCGCCAGTATGCGCCCCGGTACAGGTATTGCCAGGTGTCCTCGATGCGGTCGGCCTCGCGCCCGATCAGCGCGGGGATCACGTGATCGTTCAGATAGCTGACGACCGCCATTTCCCGCCCGTTGAGCGTGGCGTCGCCGAGGCCGTGGACGCCATCGCTCGTAACGATTTTGAGCGTCACGAAATTGCGTCCCGGACAGGTCACGATCACGCGCGCTTCGGCAATCCGCGGCATCAGTCCATCCTCGCCATGATCGACTTGGTTTCCATGTAGATCTTCAGGCCTTCAAGGCCGTGCTCGCGGCCCCAGCCGGACTGTTTGTAGCCGCCGATGGGCATCGAAAGTTCCGGGATGCCGTGCGAGTTGATCCAGACGATGCCGGACTCCAGGTTCTCGGCGGTCTCGTGTCCCCGCGCCAGGTCGCCGGTCCAGACGCTCGCCGCCAGGCCGTATCGGCTTTGATTGGCCAGATGGACGGCCTCCGCCGCCGTTTCGAAAGGCGTTACGGTCACTACGGGTCCGAAGATTTCCTCGCGCGTGATGCGCATCTCTTTACCGGCATCGGCGAAAACCGTCGGTGGATAGAAATAGCCCTGGCCCGCGAGCGGTTCTCCGCCGGCGACCAGCCGCGCGCCCTCGCTGACGCCGGATCGGACCAGTTCGTGAACGGAATCACGGTGCGAAGCGCTGATCAGCGGCCCCATCTCCGAGTCGGGATCCAGGCCGGGCCCCAGCCTGAGCCCGCGCGCGGTTTCCCCCAGGCCGTCGAGAACTTCCCGGTAAACGACGCTTTCGGCATATACGCGGGAGCCGGCCACGCATACCTGCCCGGCGTTGGCGAAAATGGCGTCGGCGGCTCCGGCAATTGCTCGAGGCAAGTCGGCATCGCCGAAGATCAGCACCGGCGACTTGCCTCCGAGTTCCAGCGAAAGACGCTTCAGGTTGCCGCGCGCATCCGCCAGCAATTGCTTGCCCACCTCGGTGGAGCCCGTAAACGCCACCTTGTTCACTTGCGGATGACGGGCCAGGTGTTGCCCCAATCTGCCGCCGGGACCGGGCAGAATGCTCACCACGCCTTCGGGCACGCCGGCTTCCAACAGCAAACGCCCCAGGTACAGCGCCGTCAAAGGAGTGATTTCCGCCGGCTTGAGAATGCAACTGCAGCCCGCCGCCAGCGCCGGCGCCAGTTTCCAGGCGGCCATGACCAGCGGCCCGTTCCACGGCACGATCTGCACCGCGACTCCCACGGGTTCGTTGCGGATCAGTCCGTGGAAGCGCTGACCCGGAACCGAGGGATCGAAGGTGGCGCCGGGCAGCTTGGTGCACCAGCCGGCGTAGTAGCGGAAGGTCTCGGCGGCATGGGCGACTTCGCCGTGCAGGGCGGCGGCGTAGAGCTTTCCGCCGTTCAGCGTTTCCAGTTCCGCCAGCGTCTGTGCGTCGCGTTCGATCAGTTCCGCCACGCGCAGAAGCACCCGCTGCTTGTGAGCCGGCGTCTGTCCGCTCCAGCGCCGGTCCACGAAGGCCGCGCGGGCCGCAGCTACCGCATCGTCCGCCTGCTCCAGTGACGCGGGCGGAACGCTTGCGATCGTTTTGCCTTCCGCGGGATCGATGATCGGCGTCGATTCGCCGCCCTCTCCGGCGATCCAGTTCCCGCCAACGAGCGCACGATGCTCTCCGGCCAGCAAGTCCAGCGCCGCCTGCGAAACCTTTTGGGGGGTGTTCATTGCGGGGCGGTCACTGTCGTCTTGCTTTCGAGGGCGGGACGCCCTCGCTCCCGGGGTTGAGGGCGAGGACGCCGCGAGGGTCATGCCCTCGCTCCCAGGGTCAGTCCTTGGGCAGCCAGTTCATCATCTTGCGGAGGTCGGCGCCGACGGCTTCGATCGGATGGGCGGCCGTCTTGGCGCGCAGTTCGTGCAGGCGCGGTTCGCCGTTCTCGAACTCCTCGATCCATTCGCGGGCGAAGGCGCCGGACTGGATGTCGGCCAGGATCTGTTTCATGGCCTTGCGCGACGCGTCGCCCACCACCCTGGGTCCGCGCGAGTAGTTTCCGTACTCGGCGGTGTCGCTGACCGAGTAGTTCATGCGCTTGAGGCCACCCTCGTAGTAAAGGTCCACGATCAGTTTCAGTTCGTGCAGCACTTCGAAGTAGGCGAGTTCCGGCGGGTAGCCGGCTTCAACCAGCGTTTCGAACCCGGCCTTGATCAGTTCCTCCGAGCCGCCGCACAACACCGCCTGTTCGCCGAACAGGTCGGTTTCGGTCTCGTCCTTGAAGTTGGTCTCGATGACGCCCGCGCGGATCCCGCCGATGCCGTCGGCGTAGCTGAGCGCCAGGTCGAGCGCGCCGCCGGTGGCGTCCTGGTGGACGGCGGCCAGGCAGGGCACGCCGGCGCCCTGCAGGTACATCCGCCGCACCAGGTGACCGGGGCTCTTCGGCGCCACCATGAATACGTCCACGTCCGCCGGTGGTGTGACCTGGCCGTACAGCACACTAAAGCCGTGCCCGACGGCCAGGGCCTGTCCGGCCTCGATGTTCGGCGCCACCGCCGATTCATAGACGCGCCGGTGGTGCTGATCCGGGACCAGGATCATGATCACGTCGCCCCAGGCGGCAGCCGTGCCCATGTCGAGTACGCGCAAGCCCTGCGACTCCGCCTCGTCGCGCGACGAGGAACCTTCGCGCAGCCCCACCACGACCTGCACGCCGCTTTCCTTGAGGTTCAGGGCATGCGCATGCCCCTGGCTTCCGTAACCCAGCACCGCCACCTTGCGGCCGCGAATGATGGACGTATCGGCTTCGTAATGAATCTTCATATCAGGCCCTTTGCTGAATGTATTGAAACGGGGCCCCGTGGCCCTTCTGAAATGGACTTAAATCTCGCTGCCGGCGGGTTGAGGCGCCCTCTGCATGGCCACGCGCCCCGAGCGCGCGACTTCCTCGATTCCGTGCGTTCTCATCAGGTTGACGAAGGCATCGACTTTCTTGGTGGGCCCTACGATCTCCAGCGCCAGAATGTCCGGCGTCACGTCCACGACTCTTCCACGAAAGATCTCGTTGATCTGCAGCACCTCCGAGCGTTTTTCGCCGGTGCAGCGGATCTTGATCATGCACAGTTCCCGCTCGACGAAATCGGTACCGGTGACGTCGTACACCGCGATCGTGTCCACCAGCCGGTTGAGCTGGCGGATGATCTGGGAAATGACCCGGTCGTTGCCGCGCGTCACGATGCACATACGCGAAATCGTCGAGTCTTCGGTTACGCCCACCGTCACGCTGTCCAGATTGAACCCGCGCGCGGAGAACATGTTCACCACCCGGATCAGCGCACCCATCGAGTTCTCCACCAGCACGTTGATGATGTGCTGCTGGGCCTGCGGGGGCGCTCCCGGCTCCACGGGTTCGCCCGCCGCCCGCTTGCGGATGAGCTGCTGCGGCGTCAGCGTGATCGCTTCTTCGTTCATACGAAGGTCTCCGGCGCGTGCCTGGAGGTGATCATCTCGTCCGACGACTTGCCGGCCGGCACCATCGGGAACACCATCTCTTCCTTTACGACCCGGAACTCCATCACGACCGGGCGGTCGTTGATCTTCCAGGCCTTCTCGATCACGTCATCGACCTGGTCCGGTCGTTCCGCGCGCAGGGCGGCGCAGCGGCTGGCGCGGGCCAGCTGCACAAAGTCCGGATTGGTGTCGGTGAGATCGGTATGGCTGAAGCGGTTCTCGTGGAACAGTTCCTGCCACTGGCGCACCATCCCCAGGAAGTTGTTGTTCATGATTACGACTTTCAGCGGGATGCCGTGCGCCGAAGCCACCGCCAGTTCCTGCGCGTTCATCATGAAACCGCCGTCGCCGTTGATCGAGATCACCGTCTTGTCGATGCCGTAGGCGCGCAGTCCGAAGCCCGCGCCCAGGGCCGCAGGCAGCGAGAACCCCATGGTCCCCAGGCCGCCGGAGGTGATGTGCGTCCGCGGCTGGGTGAACTTCAGGTACTGGGCGGCCCACATCTGGTTCTGCCCCACATCGGTGCATACCACCGCGTCGCCGCCGGACCGGGCCCGCAGCTTCTCGAGCACGTACTGCGGACGCAGTTCGCCGTCGTCGGCATAGGTCAGCGGGCACTCGTCGCGCCAGTCCTGGATCTTGTTCAGCCAGCGCTTGACCTTCTTGGGTTTGACCAGCGGACGCAGCTGCTCCAGCACCGATTTCACGTCGGCATTGAACGCGAGGTCGGCGTAGATGTTCTTGGAGATGCAGGACTTGTCGATCTCGATGTGAATGATCGCGGCATGCGGCGCCCAGCGGTCCACCATGCCGGTGACGCGGTCGTCGAAACGCGCGCCCACGGCGATGATGAGATCGGCGTGCTGCACCGCCTGGTTGGCCCACCACATGCCGTGCATGCCGAGCATGCCCAGCGACAGCGGGTCGTCCTCGGGGAATGCGCCCAGTCCGTGCAGGCTGGTGGTGACGGGGATATTGAGATGGTGCGCGAACTCGGTCAGCACTTCGGCGGCGTTGGAATTGATCGTTCCGCCGCCCACGTACAGCAGCGGCCGCTGCGACTTCTCGATCATCCGCACCGCCCGGTGCAGGCGGATTTCGTCGCAGTCGTCCGGAACCGAGTAACCGCGCATCTGGATCTCTTCGTCGAACTGGAACACGCCCTCGGCCATCAGCACGTCCTTGGGCAGGTCCACGACGACCGGCCCGGGCCGCCCGGTGCGCGCGAGGTGGTAGGCCTCGTGCACGATGCGGGGGATATCGTCCGGCGAGCGCACCAGGTAGTTGTGCTTGGTGATGCTGCGGGTCACGCCCAGCGTGTCGGTTTCCTGGAAGGCGTCGTTGCCGATCAGCGGCATCGGCACCTGGCCCGTGAACACCACGATCGGGACAGAATCCATGAACGCGTCGGCAATGCCGGTCACGGTGTTGGTGGCGCCGGGACCGCTGGTCACGAGTACGGTTCCGACCTGGCCCGTGGCCTTGGCGTAGCCCTCGGCCGCATGCGTGCCGCCCTGCTCGTGGCGCACCAGTACATGCTGGAAGTTCGGCTTCACGCGCGCCATTTCGTCATATACGTGAATTACCGCCCCGCCGGGATGTCCGAAGACAACCCGTGCGTCCTCCGCTTCCAGCGCGTGGAGAAAGATCTCCGCGCCCGACATCTTCTTGCCGATGTACTGCTGCACGGCGTCTCTGCCGCGAAGGCGCGGCTGGGATTCCGCGAGCGCGGCGGCGGTGCTGGCGCTAGACATGGGTAAGTTCCTCATGACGTTCGGAAGCTTTGCGCGCCCCGGCCCCTTCGGGACCGCCCACGCGCAGGATGGCGCCGGTGGAAGCGCTGGTCACGAAATGCGTGTAGCGCTCCAGCCAGCCACCCATTATTTTCGGGCGGAAAGGCTTGAGCCGTTCCCGCCGGCGTTCGAGTTCATCCGGGTCGACCTTGAGGTCCACCCGCCGCTGCTTCAGGTCGATCACAATGCGATCGCCCGGCTCGACCAGCGCGATCGGACCGCCGGCGGCTGCCTCGGGCGAGACATGACCCACCGAAAGACCGCGTGTCGCGCCCGAGAAACGCCCGTCGGTCAGCAGCGCGGCGGCGGTATCCAGACCCATGCCCGCGATCGCGGAGGTCGGCTGCAGCATTTCGGGCATGCCGGGACCGCCGCGCGGACCCTCGTAGCGAATGATGACCACGTCGCCTTCGCGCACCTCGCCGGCCATGATTCCCTCCACGGCTTCGTCCTGCGACTCGTAGATGCGGGCGCGTCCTTCGAACCGCTGCAGGTGCTCCGGCACGGCTCCGACCTTGATGATCGCGCCCTCCGGCGCCAGCGAGCCGAACAGCACGCTCAGGCCTCCGGTGGCGCGAAACGCGGTGGCGCGATCGCGAATCACGGCGCGGTTCTGCACCTCGGCATTCCTGAGGTGCTCGCCGAAGTTTCCGGCCACGGTGGGACGGTCCGAGTTCAGAACGCCGATGGCGTCCAGTTCCTTGAGGATGGCCTGCACGCCGCCCGCCTGCTCCACGTCTTCCATGTGCACGTCCGGCGTGGCCGGCGACACCTTGCAGATGTAGGGCACGCGGTCAGCCATGCGGTTGATCCGGTCCAGGTCGTAGGGCACTTCCGCTTCGTGCGTGGCCGCCAGCAGGTGCAGCACCGTGTTGGTGGAACCGCCCATCGCCATGTCGAGCGCGAATCCGTCGTCGAAGGCGTCGGCAGTGACGATGTCGCGGGGCTTGAGATCTTGTTCGACAAGTTCCACTACGCGGGCGCCGGCCTTTCGCACCAGTTTCTCGCGGCGCGGATCCACGGCGAGGATGGAGCCGTTGCCGGGCAGAGCCAGGCCCAGCGCCTCGACCAGGCAGTTCATGGAGTTGGCGGTGAACATGCCCGAGCATGAGCCGCAGGTGGGGCAACTCAGTTGCTCCAACTGGGCGAGTTCTTCATCGCTCATGTCGCCCTTCTGGTGGCGTCCCACCGCTTCGAACACGCTGGCCAGGTCCACCTTGCTGCCGCCGGGCAGCTTGCCGGCCTTCATCGGACCGCCGGACACGAACACCGTAGGAATGTTGATCCTGAGCGCCCCCATCAGCATGCCCGGCACGATCTTGTCGCAGTTCGAAATGCACACCAGGCCGTCCAGCCAGTGGGCCTGGGCCATGGTCTCGACCGAGTCGGCGATCAGTTCGCGCGACGGCAGCGAGTAGCGCATGCCGATGTGACCCATGGCGATGCCGTCGTCCACGCCGATGGTGTTGAACTCGAACGGCACGCCGCCCGCCTCGCGCACCGCATCGCGGGCGATCGCGCCGAGCCCCTGCAGGTGTACATGGCCGGGGATCAGCTCCACAAACGAGTTGCAGATGCCGATGAACGGGCGCTCGAAGTCCTCGTCCGAGCGCACGATGCCGGTGGCGCGCAGCAAGGAGCGGTGTGGCGCCCTTTCGATGCCACGCTTTACGGTGTCGCTTCTCATTTCCCCAGGCCTGGTTTACCCGCGCCGGCGACTCGCGCCAGCGAGGCAAAACATCTTACATCAGCGAGGGGTAGATTGAATATCCGCTAAATTGCGCAAGATATTGTGAATGGCTGTAAATTTACGGCTTCTGACCGGGAGGACGATATGAAGAAAACGCTGATGCTCGCACTGATCGCATCGCTGCCGCTCGCGTGGAACGCGGACGTCATGGCGCAGGACTGGAGCAAGGAGTACGAGACCACGAAGATTTCCGATCGCCTCTATACCTTCTGGCGCAGGGGAATCCGCAATATCTTCGTGGTCACGGACGAAGGGGTCATCGCTACCGATCCGATCAGCCCGGAGGCCGCCGAGGTCTATCGGGCGGAGATCGCGAAAGTCACGGACCTGCCGGTGCGCTACGTGATCTACAGCCATGAACACTGGGACCACGTGCTGGGCGGGCAGATCTTCAAGGACGAGGGCGCCGAGTTCATCAGCCACGAGAATTGCCTGAAGTTCTTCTTCCGCAATCCCAATCCGGACCTCGTGATCCCGGACCGGACCATCTCCGGAAACACGCTTTTCAGCCTGGGCGACGAGAGTTTCCATCTGCGCTATCTGGGCGAGAACCACGGCGATTGCCTGCTGGTTTTCGACTTTCCCGAGGAGCGGGCGATCTACCTGGCGGACCTGGCGACAGACGGCTTCATAGGCCTGGGCACAATGCCGGATTACGACCTCATCGAATACCTGCGTTCGCTGCGCGAGATCGAGGCCATGGACTTTGACCTGATGATCGGCGCGCACGGACCGGCCCGGGCGGGCAAGGACGCGGTCGTGATCCGGCGGCGCTGGATGGAAGCGATCATCGAGGCGGTGGGCCGGGAACTGGAAGCCGGCACGCCGGTTGCCGCGATCGCCGGCAAGCTGCATTTCCCGGAATTCGAGCACCTGCGCGGCTATGAATCGCAATTGCCCGCCTTCGTGCTGCGGATGGCCCAGTTCCACGAGATGGGCTGGTAGCGCGCGGACCCGCGCGGAGGCAGCGTGCCCGAGCTGCCCGAGGTCGAGACGACCCGCCGCGGCATCGAGCCGCTGGTGGCGGGCGCGCGGGTTGATCGGGTCGTCGTGCGCGAGCGGCGGCTGAGATGGCCGATTCCCGGGGAGGTGGAGCGCAAGCTCACCGGTGCCACGATGCTCGGCGTTGGGCGCAGGGCCAAGTACCTCCTGCTGGAAAGCGAGCGTGGAACGGCGATCGCCCACCTGGGAATGTCGGGCAGCTTCTCCGTCGTGGCGGCCGGGACCGAGCCGGACATCCACGATCACTATGACGTGGTTTTCGATGGCGGCAAGGCCCTCAGGTTTACCGACCCGCGAAAGTTCGGCAGCCTGCTGTGGGGCGGGCGCCAACCCTTGCGCCACAAGCTGCTGGCGGATCTCGGTCCCGAGCCCTTCAGCGCCGAATTCAGCGGCGAGTGGTTGAAGGAGCGCTCGCTTGGCCGGCGGGTTGCCGTGAAGTCGTATCTGATGATGCCGGCGGTGGTCGCGGGGATGGGCAACATCTACGCCAGCGAGTCGCTCTACCGGGCGGGAATTCACCCGCGCCGGGCCGCCGGCCGGATCGCCTTGCGCCGCTACGAGGTGCTGGCCCGGGTCGTTCGCGACGTGTTGGGCGAAGCCATCGAGTCGGGCGGAACCACGTTGCGCGACTTCGCCGACGCAAGCGGCCGACCCGGTTACTTTGCCCAGCGGCTGGACGTGTATGGCCGGGAGGGTCAGAGCTGCCGGCAGTGCGGTTCGAAGGTCAGGCGCAGAGTTATCGGGCAGCGCGCCAGCTACTACTGCGTGCGCTGCCAGAGATAGTAGGCGATGGAGGGCGGGACGCCCCTTAGCCTTTTCTTCGCTCCCTTCGTCCGGGAGTTTGTGAGCCATGGATGGCGGAACCAAGCCCCACGGATGGGTTCATGTGTCTCCCGGACGAAGGGAGCGAAGAAAAGGCGGAATCGAAGCGCCGCCAGTCGTTAGCGAACGTCGGAGCCGCCGTTTCGGCGGGGGTCGCTGGCGGCGGTAAGCGTGCCGTCGGCGTATTCGTGGGTGATTGCCTGCATGTTGCCCCAGGGACGTGAAGATTCCCGCAATTCGTGGCCCAGCTCCGCGAGCGCTGCCTGTAGATCCTTGTCCATCGCGCCGGCCTCGAACGACACCGAGTCCGGAATGTACTGGTGGTGAACGCGGGGCAGGCTGACGATGCCTTCCGCGTCCGCGCCCTCCATCCAGGCCAGCGCACCCAGCAGCACCATAGTCACGATGCGGCTGCCGCCGGGCGTGCCGAGGATCGCCAGGCCGCGCTCGGACTCCAGGAAGGTGGGCGTCATGCTGGAGAGCATCCGCTTGCCCGGTTCGATCCCGTTGGCATGCGAATGCACGAGCCCGAATGCGTTGGGCGTTCCCCGCTTGACCGAGAAGTCGTCCATCTCGTTGTTCAGGATCACGCCGGTGCCCGGCGGGACGAAACCGGAACCGAACAGCGTGTTGATCGTCTGCGTTACCGCGGCGCGGTTGCCGTCCTTGTCCAGCACCGAGAAGTGGCTGGTGTCGGTTCCCAGGGGCCGCTGACTGATCGGACCGGGCAGAGTGTCGCTGGGCGTGGCGCGATCCATGCGCACGCTGGCCAGCAACCCGTCGGCGTACCAGGGATGGATCAGCCGCTCGACCGGAACCGGAACGAAGTCCGGGTCGCCGAGATACTCGGCACGGTCCCGGTACGCGCGCCGGATCGCCTCGACCAGCAGGTGCGTCCGGGCCGGATCCTCAAGTTGCGCAAAACCCCGGTGTGCGAGCATGTTGAGGACCTGCGCCAGCGCCACGCCGCCGGCCGACGGCGGCGGCGCGGTAGTGACCTCGACCTCTCCGTAGCGGAAGCGGAGCGGTTGCCGCTCGACAATCCGGTAGGCCGCCAGGTCCTCCATGCTCCAGATGCCGCCTGCGTCACGCACGCCCGTGACCATCAGTTCGGCCCTGGGACCGGTGTAGAAGCCCGCCGCGCCTCGAGAGCCCAGGGTTTCGAGAGTATCGGCAAGGTCAGGTCGGCGGATCAGGTCGCCGACGGGCGGCGTTTCTCCGCCCGGCATGAATATTTCGACGAACGCGGGCGAGGGCGAGCCCATGCGGGGAAGGGCCCGAAGCAGCCTCCGGGTCCCCTCGGTCACCGGCAGGCCCTCGCGCGCCAGCCGGATTGCCGGCGCCAGGCTTTGCTCGAGCGGCAGGCGACCGTACTTGTTCGCGATGTGCTCAAGCGCCGCCGGCAGCCCCGGGATGCCCGCGGCCAGCGGACCGGAAAGCGATGCGCGCCGGACCGGCTCGCCGTTCTCGTCCAGGTACATGTCCCGGGTCGCCGCGCCGGGCGCGGTTTCCCTGGCGTCGACAAACACGCTGGACTTATCGGCGGCCTGGTGGAGAAGGAAAAAACCACCGCCGCCGATGCCCGAGCTATGCGGCTCGGCAACCGAAAGCGCGGCGCTGACCGCAACGGCCGCGTCGAAAGCGTTGCCGCCCCGGGAGAGAATTTCGAAGCCCGCAGCGGTGGCGGCGGGATGGGCACTTGCTATGGCTGCGTGCCCGGGGCCGGTTGCCCTTGCAACCTTGCCCATCCCGTCTTCGGCGTGAGCGCCGCCGGCTGCGGCAATCCATAGCAGAAGGGCCGGCAGCAGGAATTGGCCGGCCCGGGGCGGAATCAATTTCATTACAGGTGCTCCTTGAGCGCGGTCACTACTACCGGGTGTACGAAATTCGATACGTCTCCGCCCATTCCCGCGATCTCCCGGACCAGGGACGACGAGACATGGGCGTAGCCCTCCGAGGGTGTCAGATATACCGTCTCTATCGACGGGTCCAGGCGCCGGTTCATGCTGGCGAGCTGGAATTCGTGCTCGAAGTCGCTGACCGCGCGCAGTCCGCGAAGGATTGCGTGCAGCCCGTTGGCGCGCGCATATTCCACCGTCAGACCTTCGTATCCTTCAACGCGCGCCTCAGGCACGTCGGCCAGCACTTCGGCGGCCAGGCGGATTCGGGTCTCCAGGTCGAACATCGGCGATTTCGAGGGACTTGCCGCCACGGCCACGACGACTTCGTCGAACAGCGCCGCGGCCCGGCTGACCAGGTCGGAATGGCCGTTGGTAATGGGGTCGAAGGTGCCGGGATACATGATTCCCCGCCGGGTACCTGCGCTGCTCCGCCTTGCGTTCATGTTTCTGGCTTGGTGTCGCGACGCTAAGGCCGTTTCCGGCCGGCCAGCGTCATGCGCACGTCCCCGACAACTTTTTCGCGCAGCATTTCCAGTTCCAGCGGTAGTTCAATCAACGGGTCGCGCTTGCCGGCTTCCAGGTACAGGCGGCAATTGTCCGCGAGCCATCCGTTTCGGGCAAGCAGTTTACAGCAGCGCGCCGCAAGGCCGCTTCCGAAGGGCGGATCCATGAACACGATGTCCATGCGCTTGCGCGCGCCGGATTTCTCAAGCCAGCCGGCTGCATCGGCCAGTTCGACGCTGCCTGCCACTTCCCATTCGTCCACGACCCGGCGCAGCATCCCGGCTGCCGAGCGCTCCGACTCCACGAATACGCAATGAGCCGCGCCGCGCGACAGCGCTTCCAGCCCCAGTGCACCCGCGCCGGCAAACAGGTCCAGGCAGTGCGCCCCGCGCACCTCCGGCGCGAGCCAGTCGAACAGGGTTTCGCGGGCGCGAACGGGCGTGGGCCGCGCGGTGGGCGGCACTTCGATCAGGCGCCCGCGAAGACTACCGCCGGCGATCCGAACCTGGCCCCGATGTTTACTGGACGGCATGGCGCGAGAGTATCATTTCGCGCTCACGCCCGCTGTTGAAGCAAAGGCACCGGCAGGACAGACAGCAGGTCCATGATTCGCCTTCAGGAAGTAACCATGCGCTACCGCGGCGGCGCGGAAGCATTGTCGGAGGTCAGCCTCTCCGTCGAGCCGGGCGAATTCACCTATCTGACAGGGCCTTCGGGCGCCGGCAAGACCACGCTGATCAAGCTGCTGGCGGCGATAGAGCGGCCCACCAGAGGCCAGGTGTTCGTGCTGGGCCGCAATGTCGGACGGCTGAAACGGCGGGCCGTCTGCAGTCACCGGCGTCGAATCGGCACCGTTTACCAGAACAACCTTCTGCTGGAGGATCGAAGCGCCTTCGACAATGTCGCACTGCCGCTGCATATTTCCGGCCTGGGTCAACGCGAGGTGCGTCGCCGGACCGAAGCGGCGCTCGATTCGGTGGGGCTTCTGAAAAGCGCCCGCCGGTTCCCCAGGCTGCTGTCGCAGGGAGAGCAGCAACGACTCGGCATCGCCCGGGCCGTAGTGAACCGGCCGGAGCTCCTTGTGGCCGACGAGCCGACCGGCAACCTGGATCCTGAACTTTCGCGCGAGGTGATGAAGCTGTTTCGGCGCCTGGTGGGTTACGGTGTGACCGCGCTGGTGGCCACCCACGATGTGGGGCTGATCGAATCATTGCCCGCCCGCCGAATCAGCCTGCTGAAGGGCAGGGTGGACTCCGACACTACGCCGTCATGAATCTGATGCGCTATCTCGAGCGGCACCTCGCCTGCTGCCGGTCGGAAGCCGTTCGGCTGGTTCGCCAGCCCATGGGCAGCCTGCTGACGGTGGCCGCGATCGGGCTGCCGCTGGCCCTGCCCGCGGGCCTGAGCGCGGTGTTGCAGAACATGGAGGGCCTGGCTGCGGCCTGGGGCGAAGCGCGCTCGTTTTCGATTTACCTCAAGCCGAACGTAAGCGTTGCGGTGGCCGAACAACTGGCCGCCGACCTTCAGCGCAATCCCGCCGTCGGGGAGGTTCGGCGGATCAGCCCCGGGGAAGCCCTTGCGATCATGGAGGGCCGCAGCGAGTTTGCCGCGGCGATCGAGACCCTGGAGGAAAACCCCCTGCCGTGGACGCTCGTCATAGCGCCCGCGCCGGGCGCCTCGGAGAACGAATTCCTGGCGCTGCAGGACACCGCGGCCACGCTGGAGGAAGTGGACCAGGTACGGGCCGACACGCAGTGGCTGCAGAGAATGAGCGCCATACTGGCATTGGCCGGGCAGGCAATGCTGCTGATCCTGGTCATGGTACTGGTGGCGCTTGTCGTCATCATCGGGAATACGGTAAGGCTTGAAATACAGAGGCAGCGGGACGCAGTCGAAGTGATGTCGCTGCTGGGCGCCAGCCGCGGCTACCTGCGCCGGCCGTTCCTTTACCAGGGGTTCTGGTACGGCCTGGGAGGAGGCCTGCTGGCGGTTCTGCTGGTGCGGCTGGGCCTGTGGACGCTGGGCGGTACTTTCGCCGACCTGATGGCCCTGTACGAGAGCGATCGCGCGTTGAGCGGCGCCTCGTGGCGACAGGAACTGGCGATCCTGGGGATAGGCGTACTTACCGGCTGGCTCGGCGCCTGGCGGGCGGTCGCCGGACAGCTCCGAACGATGGAGTAGGCGGTTTCGCTCCCCTAGGCCTTCGCCGCGTCGGGCTGTTCGAGGGCGGACCCGGGTTCGCGGTCGGGCAGCTTGGGGAGGTCGGGCATGGTCAGGCGGACAAACAGTTCTTCCAGCCGGTTGGTCTTGTGGCGGATGCTCAGCACCTGTATGCCGGCGGCGTTCAGCAACTCGAAGAACTCGTTGAGACTGCGCGTTGCCGGAACTTCCACTTCCATTTCATAGCGGCTGCGCCAATGAACCTGGAATCCCGCGAATTTCTGACCCGGGCTGGCCGCCTGCTGCAATGAAATAACGAAGTGCTGTTCCGGCAACTGCCGCAACACATGCTCCATGCGGTCCTCGACCACGATTTCGCCCCGGTCGAGGATGGCGATACGTCGGCAAAGGTGTTCGGCCTCCTCGAGGTAATGGGTGGTGAGGATGATGGTCACGCCCCGTTCGTTGATTTCCTGCAGAAGGTCCCACATGGAACGGCGGATCTCGATATCCACGCCCGCCGTGGGCTCGTCCAGGATCAGCAGTTTCGGTTCGTGCACCATCGCCCGGGCGATCATCAGGCGCCGCTTCATTCCGCCGGAAAGCGTTCGGGTCAGCATGTTGCGCTCGTCCCATAGACGCACCGCCCTGAGGCACTTTTCGGCGTTGCGCCGGGCCTGCCGCGGGGTCAGGCCGAAGTACCCGGCCTGGTGCATCATCGTGGGCATCGGCCGCTCGAACATGTTGAGGTTCACTTCCTGCGGCGTTACGCCTATGCATCGTTTTACCGCGGCCGGATTCGTATCGAGATCATGGCCATACACGCGGACCTTGCCGGCGGTCTTGTTGACCAGCGTGGTGATGATGCCGATGGCGGTGGTCTTGCCGGCGCCGTTGGGGCCGAGCAGCGCGTAGAATTCGCCCTCGCGCACGGTGAGATCGATGCCCTTGAGCGCCTCTACGCCGTTGGGATAGACCTTGGCGAGTCCTTTCAGGGAGAGTGCGTCCACGGCGGTCCATTGTGCAGCGCGCGCACGGCAAAGGAAAGTGTCTTTGTCGCTTCGATCCCGCCCTTCCTTTGCTCACCTCCTCGTTGGAGACGCCATCCTGGCTCGATTCTCGCTGTCCCTGCTCCAACGCTCCCACGAGGAGGGGAGCAAAGGAAGGGCTCAAGCCGGCACCGCTTGCAAGAGGAACCGAGGGGCTTGCATTACGTTGCGGCCGGGGTTGTGCTGGCCGGGATTGTGTGCATAATATGCGCCTTCTTTTATTATTATGAGCATCTTATGCCAACGGGGACGGACAGTATGGCCCGCCGCCACGAGGTCATCGCGGACATCATCGCGGGTCAGACCGTGGGCAGCCAGGCGCAACTCGGCCGGCTGCTGGCGGAGCGCGGCATTCGCGTTACGCAGTCGTGCATCAGCCGTGACTTGTCTGTTATAGGCGCGGTCAAGCGGGGGCGCGCGTACTCCGTTGCGTCCTCCGATATTTCCGAGGGGGACCGGCAAACGCTTGCCACTTATGTGCGTGGCCTGGCCAACGCCGGACCCAACCTCGCGATCGTGCGCACAGCGACCGGGGCGGCCCAGCGGATAGCGCTGTTCCTCGATCGCTGCGGCTGGCCCGAGATCGTGGCAACCGTGGCCGGGGACGACACGATCTTCGTCGCCACCCGCAACCGGGACGAACAGCAGGTATTGCTGGCGCGCCTGCGCCGCGAAATGGCCCCGGTTTCTTCCTGAACTCAAGGCAAACCGGCAACAACCCATGAGCACATCTCCCATAGTGCTGGCCTATTCCGGCGGACTGGATACCTCGTTCTGCGTGCCCTGGCTGAGCGAGAAGTATCGGTGCCCGGTGGTCACGCTGACGGTCAATACCGGCGGCATCGATTCCGGCCAGGCCGAATCGCTGGAGCGCCGAGCCCTGGCGTTGGGCGCCCGGCGGCATCTGCTGGTGGAGGCGCGCCCGCAGTTCTTCGATGAAGTGATCCGCCATCTCATTGCCGGCAACGTGCGGCGCGGGCACACGTATCCGCTGTGCGTGGGCGCCGAGCGGGGCGTGCAGGCGAAAATCCTGGCCCGCACCGCGCAGGAGCTGGGCAGCGACACCGTGGCGCACGGCTGCACAGCCGCCGGCAACGACCAGTTCCGTTTTGAAATGGCCATGCGCGCGCTGGCGCCCGAAATTACCGTGCTGGCGCCGGTGCGCGACGAGTCCTTCCAGCGCCGTGAGCAGGTCGCGTACCTGGCCGAGTGCGGCGCGCCGCAACTTCCGCAGGGCGGCGATTACTCGATCAATCGGGGCCTGTGGGGCGTGACGATAGGCGGCCGCGAGACCCTGACTTCCGCGGGCTCCATCCCGGAAGAGGCCTGGGTGCTGTCAGCGGGTGCGCTGGAGGATCCGCGTCTCCCGGAGTCGCATGAACTGGAATTCGAGGTGGGGCTGCCGGTTGCCTGGGACGGCGAAGCCATGCAGCCCGTGGAGCTGATCGAGACGCTCGAAGCCGCCGGGAGCCGGTTCGGAATCGGCCGGGGCATCCACCTGGGCGACACGATTCTCGGCTCCAAGGGCCGGGTGGCCTACGAAGCTCCGGCCGCGGAGATACTCCTGTGCGCGCATCGCGAACTGGAAAAACTCACGCTGGGCGCGGGACAGATGCGGGTCAAGGACACGCTGGCGGCCGTCTACGGCGACCTGGTTCACGAGGGCAAGCAACTCGATCCGGTCTGCCGGGATATCGAGGCCTATTTCGACAGTTCGCAGGCGCGGGTATCGGGCCGCGTGCACCTGGCGCTGCAGCCGGGAGCCGTCTGGGTCCGCGGCGTCGAATCGCCCCATTCGCTGCTGGCCGCAAGCCGGGGCGTGTACGGGGAGAAGGCCGGGGAATGGTCTCCACGCGATGCGCTGGGCGCGGCCCGGGTCATGGCGCTGCCCGGCATGCTGCACAGTCGCGTGGGCGAATCGGCCGAAGGAGGTGGCAGCGATGCGTAGCGTAGTGATCGACAAGATGGCCTCGGTCGCCTCGGGCCTCGAACTGGGGCGCGAATTGCGCGTGGGCGAGAGCATTCCCAGCGAGGAAGGCGTGATCGTGGCCGTGGAAGTCCTGAACGACAAATCCTCGTATAACCGGCTGGAACTGGCCAGCGGCCGAATGGCGCGCGTGCGCAGCGGCGATATCGTGGTGGGCGCCCTGGGCCACCGCAAGGCCCTGTTCGGGTATTCCGGCCACCTGCCGGAGACCGTAAAGCGCGGCGACGTCCTGCAGTTGCTCAACATAGGCGGCGTCATAGGCGTGTGCGACTCCGTCAACGCCACGATGGGTTCGCCCTTCGACGTGCGCGTTCTGGGAGTGGTGCTGGAGTTCCCGTACCTGGGCCAACGGGTCGGCGTGCCCGCGCGGGTCGGTGGGCAGGCGCTGGATGGCGAGGGGCCGGGCGAACTCAACCTCGGGGGCGTTCCGGTCGTGGCCCTGGCCGGAACCTGCATGAACTCGGGCAAGACCGCGGCAGCCTGTGCGATTATCGGCCGGCTGCGGCACGAGGGCTACGTGGTGGACGCCTTCAAGGCCACCGGCGTATCGCTGCGCCGCGACATCCTCGCGATGGAGGACGCCGGCGCGCGAAATACCGCGATCTTCACCGATTTCGGGATCGTCAGCACGGCTCCGGAGAACGCACCGACCCTGGTGCGTTCGATGCTGCGGCAGATGGCGGCGGCAGCGCCCGACGTGATCCTGTTCGAGTTGGGCGACGGCATACTGGGCGCCTATGGCGTGGAGGCCATCCTCGCCGACGACGGGATACGCTCGTCCATTTCCTGCCTGCTGCTGTGCGCCAGCGATCCCGTCGCCGCCTGGGGCGGGGCGCGGCTGCTCAAGGAGCTTTACGGGATCGAGGTGGCCGCCGTTACAGGTCCGGCCACGGACAACCAGGTGGGACTGGACATCCTGGGGCAGCGGGTCGGCGTGCCGGGCTATAACGCGCTGACGCAAAGCGCGGAGCTCGGCGAGTTCGTGGCCCGCAACGTCTCGCTGGGGCGGTTATGAGCATTCCGGCCGTAATTCTGGGCGCTTCCGGGTACGTGGCGGGCGAACTGCTGCGCATCCTCGCCGGTCATCCGGATTTCCGTATCGCCGGGGCGATTTCCGAAAGCAACGCGGGCAAGGCGGTGGAATCCGTGTTTCCCAACCTCACGGGCATCTGGCCGGAGTTTCGGTTCCGGCCCTTCTCCGAGCTGGACGAGGTGCTTGGGGAGCGTTGCGCTGTTTTTTCCTGTGCTCCGCATGGCGCAAGCGCGGGTCTGATCGCGGCAGCGCTGAAGGTGGCCGACGACCGGGGAGCCCGGGTCCGCATCGTCGATGCTTCGGCGGACTTTCGCTTCGCCGACGCGGATGCGTACGAGCAGGTTTACGGCGCAGCACATGGCGCACCGGAACTGCTGCCTTCGTTCTCTTGCGCGTTACCGGAACACCGCCCGGAGGCCGCCACGCGGCATATCGGCCATCCCGGCTGTTTCGCCAGCGCATTGCTGCTGGCGTCGGTGCCCCTGATGCGCCACGGGCTCACCGCTACGCCCCTGTTCGCCAGCGGCGTTACCGGCAGCACGGGCGCCGGCAAACAACCTCTTCCGACCACTCATCATCCGGTCCGGCATTCCAATATGTTCGCCTACCGTCCGCTCAATCACCGGCACGCGCCGGAGGTTGAGGCCGTGTGCGAGGCGGTGAGCGGCGTGCGGCCGGATCTGCGCTTCGTGCCGCACTCGGGGCCGTTCGCGCGCGGGATCTACGTGACGATGCAGGCGGGGCTCAAGCAGTCCGTCAGCGCGGAGCGCATCAGGGAGGCGTTTGCGGATACCTATGCCGAGGCTCCTTTCGTGCACGTGATCGACGGGCCGCCGAAGCTCAAGGACGTGGTTGGAGGCAACCATGCCCATATCGGGCTCACTGCGGACCAGGGTTCGGTGGCCGTCTTCGTGGTGCTGGACAATCTCGTCAAGGGTGCGGCCGGCGGCGCCGTGCAATGGATGAATCGCCTGTACGGTCTTGAGGAGACCGCGGGCCTTGCGGCCGCGGGTCCGGCGTGGACGTGAGCGTCGCGTCAGGGACGGCGGCCGCCGCCGATGTGCGCGGGGCCGAGGCTGCGCACCTGGCCCAGGTGTACGCGCAATTTCCGTTCGAGGTCGTGTCGGGCGACGGCGCTTACCTCAACTGCGCCGATGGCCGCCGCTTGCTGGACCTCTACGGCGGGCACGCGGTATGCGCCCTCGGCTACGGGCATCCGCGGCTGACGCAGGCCATCCGGCGGCAGGCCGGCGAACTGCTGTTCGCCAGCAACGCGGTGGCGTTGCGCGTGCGTGCGCGCGCGGCCGACAAGCTTGCGGAGTTCGCGCCGCCGGGGCTCGCTCGGGTTTTCTTCGTCAATTCGGGGGCGGAAGCCAACGAGAACGCTCTGCGCCTGGCCTGCAAGCTCACGGGACGCTCGCGCGTGGTCGCCCTGGAGCATGGTTTTCACGGCCGCACCGCGGCCGCCGGCGCGGTAACCTGGGGCGCGCGCGAGCGCTGGTACGGGTTTCCGGGAATGCCTTTCGACGTGGCCTTCGCACCCCGCGATAACGCCGCCGCCGCGACATCTCTCATCGATGAAGAAACCGCCGCCGTCATTCTCGAGCCCATACAGGGCCTCGCGGGCGCATTCGCCCTGAGCGACGAATTCCTGCGCGACGTGCGCGCCGCCTGCGACAGGCAAGGCGCGTTCCTGATCGCCGACGAGGTGCAGTGCGGTATGGGTCGAAGCGGCCTGCCGTTCGCTATCTCGCACTCGGGCGTGGCGCCGGACATGATCACGGCCGCCAAGTCCCTGGGCGCGGGCTTTCCCTGCGCGGCGCTGCTGATGCGCGAGGATATCGCCGTCCAGCTCGGCGGCGGCGACCTGGGCACGACCTTCGGCGGCGGTCCGCTCGCCTGCGCGGCCATCGAGGCGGTGCTGGACGCGATGGAAGAGGAACAGCTTCCGGCGCAGGCCGCGGAGCGGGAGCGACAGATCCGCTCGACCTGCATTGCGGGCCCGGTCACGGCGATCGACGGGCGCGGGCTGCTGCTGGGCCTGAAATGCTCCGGCGGCGCGCGGCAGGTTCGTGACGACCTGCTTGCGGTGGACATTCTTACCGGGACCAGTGCGCTGCCCGAATGGCTGCGCCTGATGCCCCCGCTTAACCTGCGCGAACAAGAGGCGGCGCAACTGGCCGCCGCCGTGCATCAACTCGGCCCTCATCAGGAGCAGGCAAATGAGTGACATCCAACGATTCGACGACCTTGCGGACTTTTCGCCCGAGCAGATAGCGGCGCTTCTGGCCCTGGCCGGCCGGTTGGAAGAGCATCCGGAACCGGAGGCCCTGAAAGGCAAGGTGCTGTCGCTGCTGTTTCTGAATCCATCGCTTCGAACGCTGGCTTCGTTTCAGGCTTCCATGACCCGCCTGGGCGGAGGCGCGTTCGTGATCTCGCCGGAAATGTCCATCCACGGGCTGGAGACGCGGCCCGGAATCGTGATGGACGGCGCCGCGGCCGAACACGTCAAGGAAGCGGTGCCGGTGATCGCCTCGTACGGCGACGCGCTGGGCCTGAGGGCGTTCGCCGAGCGCCGCGACCTGGTGGAGGACCTGGAAGACCGCGAGTACCGGAGCATGGCGGAGTTGGTTTCAACGCCCCTGATCAACATGGAATCGGCGATCAACCATCCCTGCCAGAGCCTGGCCGACTGGAAGACCATGGACGACCTGGGCGCCCCGGTTTCGGGGGGCAAGTTCGTCCTTAGCTGGGCCTACCATCCGCTGGCGCTTCCGCTTGCCGTGCCGGCGGCGACGATCCAGATGGCGGCCATGCGCGGAATGGACGTGACCGTGCTCCGCCCGGACGGGTTCGAGCTGCCGCCCCAGGTCATGGACAAGGCCCGTACGCTGGCCGGGCGTTCCGGGGGGTCGATCCGTGAAACGGACGACCGCTCCGAGGCGCTTGACGGCGCGCACGTCCTGTACGCCAAATCCTGGAGTTCGACGGTTCATTACGGCGACAAGCACGAGGACTACCAGTTGCGCAACCGGCACGAGGACTGGTGCGTCGACGAAGACTGGTTCGCGCCAGCCGATGAGGATTGCCGGTTCATGCACTGCCTGCCGGTGCGCCGCAACGTGGTGGTGAGCGAGGCAGTGCTCGACGGGCCGCGCAGCGTAGTTGTGCCGGAAGCGCGCAATCGGATGTGGGTGCAGATGGCCGTGCTCTACGCGATGCTGGGGCCGGGACTGTGAACCGCTCGCGTCCGAGCGGCACCGGCTTCGGGGCGCTGCGGGCCGCGGCGCCGTATCTGCGCTTGTACCGTGGCCGCGTTTTCGTCGTGAAGCTGGGTGGCGAGGTCTTGAGCCGCAGCAGCCGCATAGAAGCTCTGGTCGAGCAGGCCGGGGTCCTGCAGGCGCTGGGCGTGCGGGTGGTGATCGTGCACGGCGGAGGACCGCAGTCGACCGAACTGACCGAGCGCCTGAAACACAAGGCGCGGATGGTGGCCGGCCGCCGCGTAACCGGGCCGGAAGACCTGAAGGTGGCCTCGTACGTGCTGAACGGCGAGGTCAACACGCAATTGCTCGCCGCCTGCCGGGCCTGCGGTATCCCCGCGGTCGGCCTGTCCGGGGTCGACGCCGGCCTGGTGACGGCCCATCGCCGCCCGCCGGTGAAGATGGAAGACGCGGGCGACGAACCGGTGGATTTCGGCTTTGTGGGGGACATCGACGAAGTCGAGCCGGCGGTTCTGGATCTTGCCCTCGGGGAAGGCCTGATTCCGGTCGTAAGCCCGCTGTCGGCCGACGGCGAGGGCAATCTGCTGAATATCAATGCCGACACCGTGGCCGCTTCGCTGGCGGTCGCCATCAAGGCGGAGAAACTGGTTCTCACGATGGCCGCGCCAGGCATACTCGAGGATCGCTCCGATCCGTCCACGCTGTTGTCGTATATCGATCTCGCCGGATTGCGCAAGCTACGCGAACAGGGATCGCTGGGCGACGGCATGCTGCCCAAGGCCACGGCCATCGAATCCGCCATCACGGGCGGTGTTCCGCGGGTTCACCTGGTGTCCGGGAGCACGCAGGACGCGTTGCTGCGCGAAGTATTCACCAACGAAGGATGCGGAACGCTGGTCGTGCGCAGCATCGATGCGCTCTCCGCGGCGGAGCAGGAGGCGGCGAAATAATGACGCGCCTGTGGGACAAGGGCGGCAAGCTGGACGAAACGGTCCTGCGCTACACGGCCGGCGAGGACCACATCCTGGACGCGCGCCTGGTCGAGTACGACGTGAAGGCCTCGATCGCGCACGCCGGCATGTTGCACGCGGCAGGCTACCTGACGGAGGGGGATCACGCCGCGATCGTCGAAGGTCTGGGCGAACTTGCCGCCGGTCACGCGGCCGGGGCCTGGGCCATTTCGCTCGAAGAAGAAGACGTGCATACGGCCCTTGAGCGGCGCCTTGTAGCGCGGATCGGCGACGCCGGCGCCCGCGTGCACCTAGGACGTTCGCGCAACGACCAGGTGCTGGCGGCGTTGCGCCTGTATCTCAAGGACGCCGCTTCATCCCTGCGGAATGCCGCCGAAGAGGTTGCCACAGCGCTGGACGATCTCGGTGAGAGTCAGGGCGGTTTGCCGTTGCCCGGTTACACGCACATGCAGCAGGCCATGCCGAGCAGCGTGGCTCTGTGGGCGGGCGCCTATGCCTCGGAACTGCGCGACGACGCGGCCGGCCTTCGGTCCGCCGTGCGCCGACTGGACCGCAACCCGCTGGGCAGCGCCGCGGGCTTCGGCGCGCCCGGGCTGAAGCTCGATCGTGAACGCACCCGCAAGGCCCTTGGTTTTGCCGAAGTGCATGAGCCGGTCACGGCCGTGCAGCTGTCGCGCGGCAAGGCCGAAGCCGGGCTGGCGTTCGAATGCGCGCTTCTGGTCCAGGACCTGGGCCGGCTGTCGGGCGACCTCCTGTTGTTTTACACGCAGGAGTTTGCGCTCGTTGACCTGGCGCCGGAAGTGACCACCGGTTCGTCCATCATGCCCCAGAAGCGCAACGCCGACGCCCTGGAGCTGGTGCGCGCCGCCGGCGCCACCGCGCGCGCTTCACTGCTGGAAATCCTTGGCATACCTGCATCACTGCCCTCCGGTTATCAGCGCGACCTGCAGCGCATCAAGGCGCCACTTTTCCGCGTGGTCGATCTTGCCGGCGAAAGCTGCGAAGTCGTTTGCCGTATAGTGCGCGCTTTGCGCTTCAACCCGGAGCGTTGCGGGGAGCTGACGTCCGCCCGGGGTCTGCACGCCGCCGAGCGCGCCAACCGGCTGGCGGTCGAGCGGGGATTGAGTTTTCGCGAAGCGTACCGGCAGGTGGCGGAGCAGGAGAAAGAGTGAGCGGCAGAATATGGCATCCCAGGGCGTTCGATCGTCCCGAGCAGCTCAACGCCCTGGAGAAGGACCGGATGCTGGGACATCTGGGCGTGGAGATTGTCGAGATCGGCGACGACTACCTGCGCGCCCGCATGCCCGTGGACTACCGCACCCAGCAGCCGTTCGGGTTGCTGCACGGCGGCGCCTCGGCGGTCCTGGCGGAATCGGTCGGAAGCTGGTCGTCCTACCTCACCATGCCTCCCGGCGAATACCAGGTCCTCGGCCTGGAAATAAACGTCAGCCACCTGCGCCCGGCGAGATCGGGTTACGTGTACGGCACCGCCCGCCCGGTGCGGCTCGGCAGCGTGGTCCACGTCTGGGACATACGGATCACCGACGAAGCGGAAGTTTTGCTGAGCATTTCCAGACTGGCGACCTCCGTTCGCCGGCTGAAGCGGCCGAACGCGTGATAATCTTGCGCGCGCCGAAGAGGGAGAAACTCGTGAAGAAATTACTCGTTGTCGCCTGCGCGCTGGCGCTTGGAGCCTGTGCGGCCCAGCAGTCCGCGGTGCAATCCGCGGATGCCGCTCCGGAAGCGCAACAGGCGCAGGCATCCGAAGACTCGGCCGCCGCACGCCGGGAGCAGCGGCGCAAGAGCGATCAGACGTACGTTACCTCGCTGGAACGCAGGGACAAGACGGGCTCCCGCATCAATCGCGTCCGCCGCAGGGGCGAGCCGGAAGAGGACAACACCGCCGGCAAGCGCGTGGAAACCATTACCGGGGAACAGCTCGAGGAGATCGAGGAAAGGGGCGGGACCGTAGTTATCGGCGGCGAGGGATAGCCGGCACATTTCACCGGTTTCTGCCCTATCATCGCCCCCTTCTTCCGGGAGTATTGGAGGCAGGGATGCCGGAGCAAGCTACAGGGATGTATTCATGCGTCTCCCGGAAGAAGGGGGCGATGATAGGGCTACGGTCGGCGCGCAATCAATCGGCTTCAGGTTCGCTTTTCTTGAGCATCAGCCGCGCCATCAGAATGCCGATCTCGTAGAGCAGGTACATCGGTATGGCCAGCAGCGTCTGCGAGATCATGTCGGGCGGAGTCACCAGCATTCCCAGCGTGAACGCCCCCAGCAGAATGTAGGGCCGTTTGCTGCCGAGTGATTGCGGGCTGACGATGCCCGCGCCCACCAGCATGAGGATAGCGATCGGCACCTCGAAGGCTAGCCCGAAAACAAAGAACAGCACGACCACGAAGTCCAGGTATTCGCCGATATCGGTCATCATGGCCACGCCTTCGGGCGTTGCGGCGGCAAAGAAACTGAACATGAGCGGGAAAACGACGAAGTAGGCGAAAGCCGCTCCGGCGTAGAACAGGAATATGCTGGAGAGCACCAGCGGCAGCGCCACCTTCTTTTCGCGCTTGTACAGACCCGGCGCCACGAAGGCCCAGGCCTGGTATATGACCACCGGCATGGCGGTGAACAGCGCCACGAAAAAGGCCGTCTTGAAGGGAGTCAGAAACGGCGAGGCCGGCCGGATGGCGACCATCGTGAATCCTTCGGGAAGCTGGCTCATCAGCGGCGACGCTACCAGCGTGAAAACTTCCTGGGCAAAGGGCACCAGGCCAACGAAAACGACCAGTATCGCGCCGGCCGCCTTCATCAGGCGGGAGCGCAGTTCGATCAGGTGCGAAAGAAGGCTGGACTCCTCCAGTTCCTCCTTTTCTTCCTTGTCTTTCCGCTCGGACTCGCTATTCACCGGACTGACTTTGTTCGGTGTCTTCCTTGCCGGACTCTTGCGCGGTTTCGGCTTCCTTTTCCTTGCCGGATTCCTGCGCGGTTTCGGCTTCCTTTTCCTTCTGCTCGCCGCCCTTTTCCTTTTGCGCTGTTTTCGGCTTCGCGCCGGCCGACGCCCCGGCGGTCCCACGAGCCGAGAACGGCCTCGGATCGTCCAGATCCACTTCCTGGCGCAACTGGTACATCAGCGTCCGCGACATGCGCCTCGCCTGCCCCACCCAGCGCCCGAGCTGTGCGGCGACTTTCGGCAGGCGCTGCGGCCCCAGGACGATCAGGCCCAGGCCCGCCAGCAGCACGAGTTCCGTAAAGCCGATATCAAACATGGTTCACGTCGTTCGACCGGCGCGGCCGGTCGAGGCGGAGCAACGGGTGCGATAACCGGGCTGAATCAGGCCTTGGGCGCGTCCTTCTCCTTGCTCTTCGCGCCGGTGTCGGTCTCGCTGAACTCCGCGTCGTTGCGGGCCAGCTTGTCCGGATCGGCCTTGTCCGGGTCGGCAACGGCCTTGCGGAATCCCTTGATGGCGGAGCCCAGGTCACTGCCGAGGTTCCGGATCCGCGAGGTGCCAAATATCACCAAGGCGAGCAGCAGCACTACCAGTAGCTGCCAGCCGCTGATTCCGCCAAATCCCATTATTTCGTCCTCTTAGCGCTCTTGGAGTCTCCGCCGGGTCTATTTTGCCCATGCGCTACTCGCCTGAGCAGCGCTACGGTAGCTCGTAATCATAACCTCAAGCTCATACTGTCTCACCAGCAACAGCCTTCGCTTTAATTCCGCCTTCTCATTGCCCCCTTCTTCCGGGAGACGCATAAATCCATCCATGTAGCTTGGTTCCGCCATCCATGGCTCACACACTCCCGGAAGAAGGGGGCAATGAGAAGGCTACGGTGGGTGAGCGCCCGGATGGGCTTGCAGGAGAATGGTTACCGGCCCCGAGTTGACCAGTTCGACGTCCATGTCGGCGCCATAGACGCCCGTTGCCACGCGCACGCCCAGCGCTTTCGATTCGGCCACCAGCCGGTCGAACAGCCGCCGTCCCACGTCGGGCGGCGCCGCCTTCGAAAACCCCGGCCGGGTGCCCTTGCGCGTGTCGGCCGCGAGCGTGAACTGCGATACCAGCAACAGTTCGCCGCCCACGTCCTTCAGGCTCAGGTTCATCCGGCCGCCGGCGTCCGGAAATACGCGATAGCCCACGATGCGCTCCGCCAACCGCCTGGCCTGCGCATCGCCGTCGCCCCGTTCCACGGCGGCCAGCACCAGCAGGCCGCGGCCGATTTCACCGGATGTCTCGCCATTCACGCTAACTCGCGCGCGGCTGACGCGTTGCAGCAGCCCGATCATCTGTTCCCTTTTCCCGCCGGTATAGTATTCGCGCCATTCATACGGGGAATCTCATGCCGCAATTGACGGTCAAGGCGATAGTAACCGGTGTGCTGCTGTCGATCATTCTTTCCTGGGCCAACGCTTATATCGGACTTTTCGCGGGACTTACGGTCTCGGCATCGATTCCCGCCGCGGTGCTGTCCATGGCCGTTCTGAGCCTGTTCAAGCGCAGCAACATACTTGAGCACAACATCGTGCAGACCGCCGCCTCCGCGGGCGAGTCGCTGGCGGCCGGAGTGATCTTCACGCTGCCGGCGTTGCTGATACTCAACTACTGGGACGTGTTCGACTATTGGTGGGTAAGCGTGATCGCCGGTGTCGGGGGCCTCCTGGGGGTGATGTACACCATTCCGCTGCGTCATTCGCTGATCGTTTCCGAGAACCTGGCCTTCCCGGAAGGCCAGGCAACGGCGCAGGTGCTCAAGGCGGGGCAGGAGCGCGGCGGAGAGGTGCGCTTCCTGGCACTGGGCGCCGGCCTGGGCGCGCTGCTCAAGCTGTCCGAGACCGGATTGAAGCTCTGGGACGGAATCGCTCAGGCGGCTGCGCGCGTCGGCGATAGCATCGCCTACGCGGGATCGAACCTGTCGCCGGCCCTGGTCGGCGTCGGCTACATCGTGGGAATCAATATCGCCAGCCTGGTCCTGCTAGGTGGCCTGTTCTCGTGGAACGTCGCCCTGCCCGTGTTCGGCGCCTTCTATCTGGAAAACAACCCCGAATTCGCTGCAGCCGTTGCCGGCATGTCCGCCGCGGATGCGGCCTTCGCGATCTGGAGCACGCAGATTCGCTACCTTGGCGTGGGCGCAATGATCACGGGCGGCCTCTGGGCGATTGTCTCGCTGCGCGGTTCGCTGGTGGAAGCCTTCCGGCGGGGCTTCGGGAAGTCCGCCGCGACGACCGCCATGGCGGAGACCGATCGCGACACGCCGATGCGCATCGTGCTGAGCGGCGTGGCGGTCATGGCTGTGTTCATGTGGTTCATCTACTACAACGTGGTGGACAGCGCCGGCATTTCGCTGGCCATGACCCTGCTGATGGTCACGACCGGCTTCCTGTTCTCGGCGGTAGCCGCGTACATGGCCGGACTGGTCGGGTCCTCGAACAACCCCGTATCGGGAGTCACCATCGCCACCATCCTGTTTTCCTCGCTGCTGATGCTGTGGCTGGTCGGAAGGGAAGACGCCAACGCGCCCGCGGCCGTGATCATGATCGGGGCCGTGGTGTGCTGCGCGGCGGCCATCGGCGGAGACAACATGCAGGACCTGAAGGCGGGCCGGATCGTCGGCTCCACGCCGTACAAGCAGCAGGTCATGCAGGTCGTGGGCGTCGTATCGGCCACCTTCCTGCTGGCGCCGATACTGAACGTGCTGCTCACCGCCTACGGCATCGGCCCGGCAACCAGCGAGCAGCCCGACTCTCTGCAGGCGCCCCAGGCCACGCTGATGGCATCCGTGGCTGCCGGGGTGCTCGGCGACGCCGAACTTCCCTGGAACATGATCGCCACTGGCGCCGCCGTGGGCGTGCTGATCATCGTCTGCGACGAAGTGCTGAAGGCGCGCAAGGCGGGCTTCCGCATGCCGGTGCTTGCGGTCGCGGTGGGAATCTATCTGCCGGTCGAACTGGCGGTTCCCATCTTCCTGGGCGGTTTGCTGTCCTACCTTGCCAAACGCGCGCGAGGCGGGGAAGCCGCCCGTTCCGGTTCGCTGCTCGCCGCGGGCCTGATCACCGGCGAGGCGCTGCTTGGCATTTTCATCGCCGTCGTGATCGTCGCGACCGGCGACAAGGCGCCGCTGGCGCTGCCGTTCTCGGCCGGATCCTGGCTCGGCATGCTGGCGCTTGCGGCCGTGGCGGTGCTGCTGTATCGTGCCGGCGCCCGCGGGAACGCGGCCGGCTCAAGCTGAAGATTTACCTATTTCCGATCTGGAGGAAACCCATGTCCCACTACCTCGTTGCCGTGTGCCACATCACCAACTTCAACGACAACATGAAGAAATACGCCCAGCTCTCCGCCGAGCTCGTGGCGAAGAACGGCGGTGAATACGTTATCCGTGGCCCGTCGGAAGAAGACGTCGAGGGCGACAAGCTGGCCGGCTGCTACCTGATCGTCAGCCGCTTCCCCACCCGAGAACAGCTCGATGCCTTCTGGAAGGGCGACGAGTACCGCAACAACGTGCGCCCGCTTCGCGCCGGCACCGGAAAGTACGACATCGCGATCTACCCCGCCGCCGCCTGAAGCGACAGGCGCAGAGGGCGCTCCCGCCGGCTTGAGCGCCGCGCGAGCGCCTGGCTCGCCTAGTCGATCGTCATGTAGCGTTCCAGTCGGGCGACTTCGGCGTCGTCGACGTACTTGCCTATTTCCCGGCGAAACTGCTCCATGTTGCGGTACGGGCGATACTCCAGGAACTCATGCACCATGCGGCTGCCCACGCCGGGAATGGCGGCAAACTCGGCCTCGCTCGCGGAGTTCAGATCCAGCGGCACGAAGACGTATTGCTCCAGGCGGGCAACCTCCGCGTCGTCCACGTATTTGCCGATTTCGCGCCGGAACTGCTCAAGGGAACGATACGGCCGGTACTCATCGAATTCGTGCGCCATGCGCCTGCCCACGCCGGGTATCAGCAGAATCTCCTCTTCCGACGCGGAGTTCAGATTGATCGGCACAAACAGTTGTCCGTAAACCTCCGCTCGCTGATTCCCGTTCAGCGATCCGCTCAAAAGATTGTCCAGTTCCGTCGCACCGGAAAAGGGCCGGCCTGCGAAGATGTTTCCGACCAGCTCCGCGTCAAGATGGGCGACGCCCGCAAGCTGATCTTCGTCGGCGATATTCGGATTCAGGACGCCGTCGTTATTGCCCACTTGTGCCAGCGTCAGGCTTGAGAAAATGCCGGTCAACAGAAAAATCGCTGCTTTTGATCGCATCATTCATGTTCTCCGCGAGAGTCCGGCAATGCTAGGTTCGCCGCCTGGCAGGGTCAAGATGCCATTGGGCCCTCGAATCGACTTTCCGGGCTAAGCTTCGCCGATGCTGCGCCGCCTGATCGATTCGCCGCACTTCCTGTGGCTCCTGCTTTCGCTGCCCGGAGCGGTCATCGTGTCGCGCTACGCAACGGGCGCCACTTTCTACGGCGAGGTCGTGCTGTCGACCGGACAGATCTCGGCGCAATTGCTTATTGCGACGATGGCCGTTACGCCGCTGAGACTGATGTTTCCCTCCCAATCCTGGGTCATCTGGCTATTGCGGCGGCGGCGCTATTTCGGGGTGGCTGCGTTCGGGTACGCCGCATTGCACACGGCCGTTTACCTGGTTCGAAAAGGGGTGTTCGGAGACATCGTTTCCGAGGCTGCCGAGCCCGGTCTTCTTACCGGCTGGATCGCCCTGGCCATCTTCGTTCCGCTGGCGCTGACCAGCAACGACACGGCCGTTCGGCGCTTGCGGCGGCTCTGGAAACGCCTGCACCGCTGGGTCTATGCGGCGGCCCTGCTGGTCTTTGCGCACTGGGTCATCACGGCTTTCGATCCCACCTTCGGTCTCGTCCATCTGGCCGTGCTGACCGCTCTGGAAGGATTCAGGCTGTGGAAGACGAGTCGTGGCGGGGGGCGCCGGCCGACATGAAGCGCGCCCGGGCGGTCGCCGCGAGTGCGCCGTTGTCGTCGCGGAAGGCCTTGCCCTCCATTTCCATCATGCGGCCGCGGCGGCGCAGCAGCCGGCCTTCGAGCTTCAGGCCGACTCCCATCGGCACCGCGTCGCGGTAACGGATCTCGCAGCGCGCCGTGTGGGCGCGCAGGCCCTGCAGGAAACTCCAGTTGGCCATGACGTCGTCCAGCAGCGAATAGAGGATGCCTCCATGGAGCATTTCGCTGTAGCCCACATGCGTCGGCCCCGGCTTGAATTCCGCGCGACAGATCTGCTCGCCGCCTTCCTCCTCCAGGCGGAAACGCACCCTTAAACCCCCGGGGTTGGAAGGCCCGCAGACAAAGCAATGGTTGGCCGGGTCCCAGAGTTCGCTGATGTTTTTTCTCCTGCGCTAGGGCATGATTAGGCGGAGATCCGAATGATATGCGGGCTCAGGCAATGACTTACGATTCCGGCAACATCTTCGCGCGCATTCTGGCCGGTGAGGCCAAATCCCACCGCGTTTACGACGACGAGCATGTCCTGGCGATCATGGACGTCATGCCGCGCGCCGACGGCCATACGCTGGTGCTGCCCAAGGCGCCGTGCGCGGATTTTCACACGCTTCCCGCGGATGCCGTGCCCGGCGTGTTTGCGGCCACTCAGAAGCTCGCGGACGCCGTCAAGCAGGCGTTCGGGGCGGACGGCGTTCTGGTCATCGTGCGCAACGGCTCCGCTGCCGGCCAGGTCGTCTTCCACATGCACGTGCACGTCATTCCCTGCCGTCAGGGTCAGCCCGTGAAGCGGCCGGGACACGCGCTGGCCGATGACGAAGTTCTCGCGGATCACGCCCGGCTGATTCGCGAGGCGCTGTCCCGGCAGGCGGCGGAATAGCCGCAGCACTCATGCCTGCAAGTCACCTCAATTGGCCGTTTTTCGAGCAGCGGCATGGCCACCGGCAGAGCAGGCTGGACGCCTGGTGCGGCGAGCAATCCTGGGAGCAGGAGCCCTCCGATGCCGACCTGGACGCGAGCTGTCGGGACATCGCCACGCGTCTGGGCGAAGCCGGGTTCCTCAAGATCGCGGTACCGCAGCCGTTCGGCGATGACCCCAGCCTCGACGCCCGCAGTCTGTGCCTGATGCGCGAGACGCTGGCGCGGCACGAGCCCCTGGCCGATTTTGTCTACGCGATGCAGGTTCTCGGCAGCGCGCCGATCAGCCTGTACGGGAACTCCGGGCAGAAGGAGGCATGGCTGGGCGATGTGGCCGCCGGGCGGAAGATCGCGGCCTTCGCGCTCTCGGAGAAGAAAGCGGGTTCGGATGTCGCCGCCATGGCCATGCGCGCGGAGCGGCGCAAGGGCGACTACGTGCTGAACGGGGCCAAGGCCTGGATTTCTAATGCCGGAATCGCCGATTTCTACGTGGTGTTCGCCCGCACCGCCGAAGGCAAGCGCGGAATCAGCGCGTTCGTGGTGCCTGCCGATACGCCCGGCCTTCAGGTCGGGGAGCGCACCCGGGCCATTGCGGCGCACCCGCTGGGCAACCTTGAATTCAACGACTGCCGCCTGCCGGCGGAATCCATGCTGGGGGCGCCCGGAGACGGGATGCGCGTTGCGCTCGGCACTCTGGACCTGTGCCGTTCGACCGTGGGCGCGGCCGCGCTGGGCATGGCGCGCCGAGCCTACGGTGAAGCATTGCAGAGAGCACGCCGACGGGAGCTGTTCGGCGGGACCCTCGGTGACCTGCAGCTCACGCAGGCGGCCCTGGCCGATATGGCGACGTCCATCGATGCGGCGGCCCTTCTGATTTACCGGGCCGCCTGGACGCGTGATTCGGGGCAGGAGCGCATAACCCGCGAGGCCTCGATGGCCAAGCTGTTCGCGACCGAGCACGCGCAAACGGTGATCGACCGCGCGGTGCAGTTGTTCGGCGGCGAGGGAGTCCGGGCGGGCTCCGTGGTCGAGCGGCTGTACCGCGAGATACGCGCACTCAGGATTTACGAGGGCGCAAGCGAGATTCAGCAACTGCTGATCGCGCGCCACGAGCTGAAGGGCTAGTGCGGTGACACGCCAGTATCGGCAGTACGCTCTGCCATGGCTGCTTGCGCTTGCCCAATGCCTGCTGCTGCCGGCCGTCCATGCCCAGGCAAGCGAAGGCGCAAGCGCCGATCTTGAAGAAATCGTGGTGACCGCGCGGCGGCGCCCCAGCGATGCGCAACGCGTGGGCCGCAGCCTCAGCGTTCTGGACCTTGAGAGCCTCGGAGGACTGCCCGGACAGACGCACGTGCAGGAGGCGCTGGTGCGGGTGCCGGGCGTGAACCTGCAGCGGGGCAACGGACAGGAGTACCTGCCGGCGCTGCGGTCGCCGGTGCTCACGGGGGCCGGCGCCTGCGGCGCGCTGCTCACGGCAGAGGACGGCATTCCGCTGACCTCGCCGGGCTTTTGCAACATCAACGAACTTTTCTTCGCCCACCACGAGGCGGCTTCGCGCATAGAGGTGCTGCGCGGGCCGGGAACGGCCGTGCACGGAGGCAATGCGCTGCACGGTGTCGTGAACGTCATCACCGCGCGCAGCGCAGGGTCTTCGCTTGCCGGCCTGGAGTTGGGGTCGTACGGTCTGGCGCGATTCCGGCTGAACCGGTTCGGCGAGTCGGACAGCGGCCTCAGGTTGACCGCGGTGCGCGACGGCGGTTTTCGCGACGATGCCGGTTACCGGCAGTTCAAGCTCAACGCCTTTCGCTCAGGGAACCGGCGAGCCTGGGACTGGACCGGCGGCCTGGCCGTGAGCGGGCTGGACCAGGACACCGCGGGGTACATCACCGGACTCGACAGCTATCGCGACCGGCAAACCGCCCGCTCGAATCCGGACCCCGAAGCGTTCCGCAAGGCGCTCAATCTGCGCGCCTGGGCACGCCTTCAATATCGGAGAAGTGAAGCCTGGTCGCTGGTGCTGACGCCGTACCTGCGCTACTCGCGCATGCGCTTTCGGATGCATTTCCTGCCCGGCGACCCGTTCGAGCGCAACGGCCATTCGGGCGCCGGCCTGCAGACGGCCGCCTATATCGACCGACCAGCCTGGCGCCTCATTGCCGGTCTGGATTTCGAGTACGCGCGGGGCGATCTGCGCCAGTGGCAGGAGGGCGACGCCGCCGGCAGCGCATTCGTGCGGGCGGTCTTCCCCTCCGGGGACCACTACGACTACGAGGTGGACGCCGGCTGGCTGGCCCCGTTTGCGCAGCTTGATCTGCGTCTCGGAAGCGATTGGACCGCGAGTTTCGGAGCGCGTTACGAACGTGCGCGTTACGACTACCGCACCATGCTGCCCGCGGGACGCACGCGGGACGATCTGACTCCCTGCGGATTCGGAGGTTGCCGCTACAGTCGCCCGGCCGACCGCTCCGACAGCTTCGGGACGTTCTCGCCCAAGGCGAGCATCATCTGGAGCCCTTCAGGCAGCGCACGCGTCTGGCTCAGTTTCTCGCACGGCTTTCGCATGCCCCAGGCCACCGAGCTGTACCGCCTGCAGGGTGCGCAGGCCACGGCCGATTTGCGCCCGGAACAGCTTCGGGCGGCGGAACTGGGCGCGTCCTTCCGGCTCGAAGCCTTTGCCGCGCAGGTGGCGCTGTACCACATGCGCAAGCGGGACGTCCTTTTCCGGGACGCCGAGCTGTTCAATCGCGCGGGCGGCGGCACTCGACACGAGGGGTTCGAGATCGACGTGTCCTGGCGGGTGATATCCCGACTGACGGTGGAATTAACCGGCAGCGTTGCCCGGCACCGTTACGACAGGGATTACCTGCTCGGGGGCGTCAATCTGGACGGCCTCGAAGTGGACACCGCGCCCCGTCGGGTCGGCGGGACGCGCCTTCGCTGGAGGGGCGAGGCCGACTGGCAGATGGAACTGGAGTGGCTTTGGACTTCAGGCTACTTCATGGAGCCCCAAAACCGGCATCGCTATCCGGGTCATGAAATCCTGAACCTGCGCGCGCGCGCGGCGCTCGGGCCGCGGGTCATCGTTTATCTGCGACTGCTCAACCTGACCGGCCGGGCATACGCGGACCGCGCCGACTATACGGTCTTCAGCGGCGAGCGCTATTTCCCGGGACGGCCCCGGTCCCTGTTTGCCGGGCTGGAATGGCGCTGGGGCGCGTCCTCCTCCAACTAGCTGGCGCTTACAAGGACGGGACGCCGCGAGGGACATGCCCTCGCTCCCGGGGTTATTCGGCGGCGATCCATTCGCCGCCCTGGAAACCGCAGCCGATTTCCAGCGCGAATGCGTCACCGGTGTAGTAATGCTGCCTGGAGTCTCCCAGGTCGCAGACCCCCACCGTCTCGCGCTCGGCGTCGCACTCGGCGCCTTCCGCGAAGCTTGCGTCATGGTTGTCGTCTGTCTGACCCAGCTCCGTGCAGGCGGCTTCCGTCACCGGCGCCTGGCAAACGTCGAACGGGCCCGCGAACATGTTCTCCTGAACATAGGTGCAGGCGCCTACAGGCTCATCGTCGCCGATCGCGGCGCTCATCAATACCAGAAAAAGGCCGGGCAGCCAGCGTTTTGTCGTCATGTGTGTGTTCTCCCCTCTTCAGAACAGCGGCGAATGATAAACCAGCGCTCTGCTATGCTGCGGAGCACGACACTCGTTGGGAGGAATGCTCGGCCAATGTGGATAAAGAAGAACAGCATCGACCGGCCGCAGGATGGCCGCCTGCCCATTCCGACGCAAATCATCTCCAACGAGGAATATCTGCCGACGCCGCAGACACCCGAACAGCGCAAGGTGGAATTCCTGCTCAAGGAATGGTCCGCTCAGCGCAGCAAGACCCTGGGACTGTCGCGCCGCGAGTTTCTGGCCGGGAGCTGCGGAATGGCGATGGCCTTCATGGCGATGAACGAAGTGTTCGGTCCCTGGTTCCGCGTGCACGCGTCGGAAACCTACGATCCGGAGGCCTACCCCGAGTTATGGCCCAAGACTTCGTTCGTTTTCGACGTGCAGACGCATCACGTGCGCACCGATGGGGTGGAACCCCTGTTCTTCCGAAAGCTCTCGGCGCCGTTCAACAAGGAGCTGGCCGGGGTGGAACCGCAGAAGGGCGACCTGCAGTTCCGCAATTTCATAAAGGAAGTCTTTTTCGACAGCGATACGCAGGTGGCGGTCATCAGCGGCGTGGCCTCGAACCTGTTCAACGTGCTCAACTCGGACGAGATGGTGGAGGGCCGCGAGCGGATCAACGCGATGGCCGGATCGCAGCGGCTGCTGGCGCACGGGCTGACGGCGCCGTTCTTCCCGAATTTCCTGGAGGAGACCGAGCGCATGGCGCTGGACCTGAAGGTGGATTCGTGGAAGTTCTATCCGGGAGTGGTAGAGCGCAAGGGTGAGTTCCCGTTCTGGATGGACGACGAGGAGCTGATGTATCCCTTCTACGAGAAGATTCTCGGCTACGGGATGGATCTGGTGTGTGTGCACAAGGGCCTGCCGCTCCCCGGCAGCAGCCTGGAGCACAACCATCCGCGCGACATCGAAAAGGCCGCCCGCGACCACCCCGGGATCAACTTCATCATCTATCACTCCGGCTTCAAGGCGGCGAACTACGAGCTTCCGCCCGGCGACGGCTACATACAGGAGGGCGGCTACCTGCCCTGGACCACCGACCTGGTGCGGATGCGCGAGGCCAATCCCGACATGACCAACGTCTACATGGAACTCGGCACCACGTTCGGTCACACGGTCATCACCCATCCCAACGTTTGCGCGCATTTCCTGGGGCAGATCCTCAAGGCCTACGGGGCCGATCACGTGATCTGGGGCACGGACGCCATCTGGTGGGGGTCCCCGCAATGGCAGATCGAGGCCTTCCGCCGCTTCAGGATGCCCGAGGAGCTGCAGGAGGAGTTCGGCTATCCCGACCTCACGGACGCGGACAAGGACAAGATCCTGGGGCTGAACGCCGCGCGCCTGTACGGGATCGACCCGGACGAGGCCCGCAAGGCGCTACCGGCCGACGGGCTTTCGCAACTGAAGAACTGGTACGGCCACGAAGGCGGTCAACCGAGCAACACCCAATACGGCTGGATCAAGGCCTGACCGCAACCGATACGAGCTTGATGATTTGTCCGCCGCTGTCGTGTTCCAGCAGGAGATAGATTTCACCGGCCGGTCCCACCTCGATATCGCGAAACCGGACCACGTCCTCCAGCAGAGTTTCCTGACGGACCAGTTGATGGTCTTTCACTCTCATGCGCAACAGGTCGGAAGCCCGCAACGTTCCCACAATGAGGTCGCCGTTCCATTCAGGGAACATGTTGCCCTTGTAGAACACGAAGCTTGACAGGGCAGGCGCGGGCGTGAAGTCAACCAGAGGCTGCCGGATGTCCGCCAGGTCGAATTCGATGCCGAGCACTCTGCCCCAGGCTACAGGCGTACCGGTGTAATTGACGCCGAGCGAGTACAAAGGCCACCCGTAGTTGAGCCCGGGCTCGATGAGGTTGATTTCATCGCCCCCGCGCGGACCCATCTCGGTGCTCCAGACTTCGTTGCTGCGGTGATTGAACTCCAGACCCTGGGGATTGCGGTGGCCATAGGTCCAGATCGCCGGCTCCGCGCCGGGCGTTCCGACAAAGGGATTGTCGGCGGGCACACGGCCATCGTCATGCAGGCGCATGATCTTGCCGTAGGGGGTGCTGAGATCCTGTATGCCGATGTGTTCCATCGGGCCCTTGATCCCAACGCCGAAGAACACATAGCCGCTGTTATCGAAGGCTATGCGGCCGCCCGCGGCGATTTCCGGCATCAGGGTGTAGTGCTCGTGATCCGCCTGCCAGAGGACCTCTTCGTCCACCCAGGCGCCGTCCCTGATGCGCCCGCGCACGAGTTTGTTCATGGACACGTCCTGATCCGATTGCCGGCTGATCTCGTTGCAGCCGGAGCACCGGTCGCCGTAGTGGAGATAAATCCAGCCGTTGTTCCGGTAGTCGGGGTGAAGAGCCGCTTCCATCATCCAGCCCAGGCCCATCGGCTGACCGACGAAGTTGAAGGAGTCGGCATAGGCTTTGGGAGCGCCCCGGATCAGGTCCGATTGCTCCCCTTCGGCGCTGATGATGCTCAGGCCCCGGCGCTTTTCCGTCAGCAGCAGGCCGCCGTCGGGCAATGGTTCAATGGAGAACGGCAACGGATCAAGCGCGTCGATCACCGTTTCGACAACGAAGTCGTGGTGTTCGCTTTCAATGGCGCCGGACGGTATTTCCAGCGGAGCGTTGTAGCGGAAATCCTCCAGGTTGGTGCCCTGGCGCTGTTCCGAAATGTACAGGGCCAATGCCCAGATCTGCTGATCGCGGAGCGACTCAGAAAAGCCGGGCATCCCCCGATCCGGAAATCCTTCCGCCGTGCTCCTTGCTATGTCATCGATGGAATCGCCATGGAGCAATTCGGCTCCCGCGAGCGCCGTTCCCTGGGGCGCTCCCTGCAAGGCTTCTCCGTGGCAGACGGCGCATTCCCGCTGGTACAGCCTGGCGACTAGATCGGGCGGCGCGTCACCCATATTCAGCTCGCGCAGGTTGACGACCCGGGGCGCCCCTTCAGGCTGCGCCACTGCGGCGTTGAAGACGCCGTAAGCCGCGGCAATCAGCACGGTACATATTGCGGTCCTAAGCACTCCCGGAACCCTGTTCTTCTACAATGGCGTGGCATCCACAGGACGTAAGCTTATGACAGTTGTCCCCGATCAGGAGAAGAATTCCCTGCGCACCGGTCCCTACGACTCCCTGCGCGATTTTGTAAACGCCATCGAGGCTCGCGGCAAGCTCATGCGCCTCAAGGAAATCGATCAGGACAAGTATGAGGCCACCGGCGTCATGTATCGCCTGATCGACAAGTTCGGATATGAGGATGCGCCCGCCCTGCTGATCGAGCGCATGAAAATCGACGGAGAGTGGCGTGACGGCCCGATTGTCGCCAATCTGTACGGCAACTGGGACATCGAGGCCTTGCCGTTCGGTGTTGAAGAGATCAGCGACAACGACGAGCAAATGTACCGGGCGACACGCGACAAGTTGATGACGCGCATCGATGCGGCCGGCAACTGGATGAAGATAAAACCCGTTCACGTCGAATCGTCCGATGCTCCGTGCAAGGAGATTCGGTTAGCGGGAGCCGATATCGATCTTCTCAGGTTTCCCTGGCTCAAGAACAACCCGGCCGACGCCGCCCGATACATCAATACGGGCGCCGTTTTCATGCATGACAGCCGGTTGGGGGCGAACGTCGGCACCTATCGCTGCCAGATCAAGGGTAAGAACAGGATCGGACTGAACCCCGAACCCGGTCAGGACGGCTGGCGGCTGCTCATGGGCATGAAGCGGCGCGGCGATCCATCGTGCAGGGTGTCCATTGCGGTTGCCGTCGATCCCGCCGTGTGGTCCGTGAGCAGCACCAAGATGGCCGGTTTCGGCGAAAGCGAGATTGAAATCGCAGGTGGGTTGATAGGCAGGCCCATCGAACTCGTCAGGAGCGAGACCAACGACATCATGGTGCCGGCGCATGCCGAGATGATCATCGAAGGCGAGGTGCCACTGGACCAGGCCGAAGATGAAGGCCCTTACGGGGAAATGTACGGCTATCTGGGCCCGATGAAGCGGAACAATTTCTTCGTCAATGTTACGGCCATTACGCACCGCCGTAATCCGATGTTCTTCAATTCGTTCACCGGCGTTGCGGCGGACATGCCCAAGGGCCCTTCATGTGCGGCCGAGTACCACCGCTACAGGAAACTGATCCCGAACCTGAAAGCGATCTACACTCCGCGCGGCGCGAACGGCGTCAGCCTGGTCAGTATCGACAAGAGGTTTGCCGGCGAGGGTATGTCGGCCGGGCAGACGGTGGCCGCAAATCCCGGTCTCAACAAGGTGGTCATTGTCGTCGATGGCGACGTGAACATCCTCAAGCCCCTCAACGTCCTCCACGTGCTTGGCGCGCGCTGGCAGCCCAGGGCCAGCGTCGTGATCCCGCAAACGCAGATGCGCATGCCCGATCCCAGCATGCAAACCATGGGGATCACCAGCAAGATGATCATTGACGCGACCCGACAGCTGCCCGGCGAGGGCGGTCCGGACATCTGGCCACCCGTGTCGCGCGTGCTCCTGGAAGAGAAGTGCCCGGACCTGCTGGATGAAATCGACCGGAAGTGGCCTGACTATCTCAAGGGCTGGGTGAAATAAAGGGCCGTAGTCCGGAAACTCAAGCCGCTTCGGTCGATTGAGGCGGCAGGGGCTTGTTGCCCCATATGCGCACGCCTACGGCCGCCAGCAGGATAATCAGGTTGCAGACACCCATCATCGTGAAGGGCGCATTCGGGACCTGCAAACGGTCGACCAGTAGTCCGCCGACAATTGTGGCCAGCATGATGCCGATGGCGCCCGACTTGTTATAGACGCCGACCACGGCGCCGCGATATTGCGGCGGCGCTTCCTGGCCGAGCAGGGCGGCCGAAGACACCACCGTCGAGGTTTCGCCTATGCCGGTGGCGATGCAGGCAAATAGAATCAGGCTTCCAGGCGAGAACGGATCATCGATGGCACCCAGCCAGAGATAGCCGACGGCGGCGAGGCCGAAACCTATGGCGACCGCGGAGGTGCGGTTTATCCGGTCGCAGATCATTCCCATGAAATACGCCCAGCAGATGGCCGAAAGCTGGATCACGGCGCCGAACAGAAATGCGGCACGGCCCATGGCCTGCCCCGCGGTCATACCCTGGTCCACGCCGACCTGGACGAACCACAGGGAAAAGAACGTGCCGACCACCACCAGGTCGCCGCGCGAGATGAAGCCGCTGGCATACGCCAGGGCAATGCGCGGGTTGCGCCTGGCTTCGGTGATTCCCCGGGCGAAATTCTTCAGCACGCTGGGCTTGTCCTTCACCTCGGGCGGCGGTCCGCCCTTGAATCCCAGGCGCAACAGGATGGCGGAGAGAATCCCCACCGCGGCGGCAATCCAGAAGGTGTACCTCCCCGCCAGTGCGCCGCTGAAACCCATCCACTCAAACCGCTCCGGCAGCTGCCCGAACACGATGCTCATCAGTATCACGCCCAGTCCGTTGAATATGGATGTGGTGCCCAGCCACTTGCCCCTGGAGCATTCCTGAATGAAGTCGATCAGGGAGGCGCCGAGCATCACCGGAAGGATGGCCGCGCCAACGGCAACCACGACGCGGAAGAGAATCAGTTGTTCCTGGGAATTGGCCAAGGGGTAAAGGAAATAACCCAGGGACAGGATCACAAAACCGATCGAAAACAGGATCCGTCGCCCGGTACGGTCCGACAGCGCTCCAACCAGGCCCATGAGCGAAATGACGACGACCTCCTGCAAGGCGGCCAGGAAGCCGGTCAGCGCGCCCTGCTCGCCGCGGGGAATCTGCAGGACTTCTTCCAGCAGATAGGGCTGGACGAAATTCACCATCGTCAGCAAAGTCAGATTGAAGACGGAGGCGTAGAGCAGGGTCAGGATATTCAGATAGGAATATCCCGGCATGAACCAGTAAACGAGAACGTGCTTCCCCCGCGGATCGGGCGGGTAACGCTCCATCAACGACGGGCCCCGACTACTGGCCATGTTGTCCCTCCCCGGCAATTGCCGTGATTACACAGGCGGGTCCGAAATTCCCGCGTGCCGCATCAATTTACCTGACCCGGCTGCAGTCGTGTTGTGTACAAGTGATCGACTTCGGGTAATCTTGGTGCGGCAGATTCAACTTGCCCGGGGTCGGGGGAGCCCCGTACAACCTTGTAAGGGGGGGTTGTCATGAAAGCAACGCGTAGCCGAATTCTTGCACTGTCCGTCGCAATTGGAGTGGGGGTGCTGACTGCGCTACCCGCGACGCCACAGGACGATACAGCCTTTGAGGAAATCGTCGTCACCACGCGGAAGAAGGAGGAAAACCTTCAGGACATTCCGATCGCGGTGAGCGCCTTGAGCCGCGCGGACATGGAGCGGGCCGGCGTGAAGGAGCTGAACGAGATCGCCCATCACGTTTCCAGCCTGCAGTTCGACAGGGGCTATTCGCCGGCCGACACGCGCCTGGTGATCCGGGGTCTGGCGCCCACGCGAGGGCGTCCCAACGCTGCGACACTCGTCGATGGCATCGATATTTCGAGCGAGGCCATCGGTGTTGCCGGCGGCACGATGCTGGTTAACCCACGCATGCTTGATATCGAGCGCGTCGAAGTCGTGAAGGGCCCGCAAAGCGCCCTTTTCGGACGAAGCGCTTTCGCCGGCGCGGTGCAGTACGTCACGCGCGATCCGTCGGATGAAACCGAAGGCGAGTTTGCTCTCGACGGGGCCGAGGAAGGCTATTACACGTTCAAGGGCAGCCTTTCCGGACCGCTGGGAGAAAGGGCCGGCTACCGTCTGAACGCCATGTACTGGGAAGAGGGCGGCTTCTACCAGAACTCCATTACCGGCAACGACATCGGCGGCGGCGAAGGATTGGGTCTTGCCGTCACGTTGAAGTTCGAACCCAACGACTCGTCCAGCTACAAGATGCGGGTGGAGTACTCCGACGACGAGTTCGAGCCGATGCCGCAGGCCAATATTCCTTTTAACGGCATCAATCGCGTGCCGGCCGCCGCTTCTCTGTGCAACGGCGGCTACGTCAATGATGACGATTGCGACGGCCCCGCCAAGATCATTCAGGATCACCTGTTGCGCACCCGCGCGGGAGACCCCAACGATCCCGCGGTGTTCGACGACATGGACCATCCCGGCGTGATCGGCGAAATTCCGGATGGCGATGAACTCGTGGTCACATTGACGCCGGACTACCGCCAGGGCATCGGCAACGACGATTTCCCCGGAGCGACGCGCGAAGTGCTTCGGTTCTCGCTGATTGCGGATTGGACAGTAGGACAGGGCACCCTGAGTTCGCTCACCGGCGTGGCGGATGCCGACTCCGGCGCCCAAATGGACCTGGACAAGATAGCCGAGGCCGGACCGAACGGAATGGACACCAGCATCGCCAGTCAGATCGGCCATCGTTGGTCCAATACTTCGCTCCTGAGCCAGGAGTTGCGCTACGTATCGGAGTTTGAAGGGCGCTTCAATTTCACGCTTGGCGCCCAGTTGTGGCAGGAGGACGTGGAACAGAACGACCGTAACAACACCATCATTACCGGCGGCACCTACTGCAGCCTGCTGCGCATCAAGCCCGGCCCGTTTGCTCCCGCATTCACGATCGATACGTTCGGCGGGAATCCGCGATTCGGAATCCCCCCCAATCCCGCCCGTAATACCTGCAAATACAGCAGTTTTCCCAGTGCGCTGATCACCCAACAGGTCTATAACCAAACGCTGGTGAACACTGTGCACCGCGATACGGACCATCGTTCCGTTTATCTGGCAATTGATTTTGACCTGACGGAGAGGCTTTCCGCACACGCCGAAGCGCGCTGGACCGATGAAACGACGGACGTGACCGCGCCCAATACCTTCAATCCCGCGGCGCGGCGCGCAGAGGGTCCGGGGTCGCTGCAGGCCTGTGGGAGTTCCGGCAACTGCATTCCGGGCGTGTCCTGGGGCCCTTATCCGCCCAATGGTTTCGGCACTCCCGGCAATTTCGCCACTCCCATATCCTTCACACGCAGCGATAGCTATGTCACGCCCAAGTTGAGTCTGCAATGGGACCAGTCGGACGACACGATGTGGTACTTCTCCTGGGCCGTGGCCAAGAAGCCGGGTGGTTTCAGCACGCTGGGGTTCGGCGGATTCGGTGGAGACGCCAACGGTAACGGCGAACCCGACGAGATCGAGTTCGAACCCGAGGAAATGCAGGTCTGGGAAGTGGGCATGAAGCGCACGATGCTGGACGGGCGTTTACGCTTTAACGGCGCCTACTTCTTCCAGGACTTTACCGACAAGCAGATCAGCATCCAGAGAGTGATTCGCGGTCAGTTGGGCACGGTGATCAGCAATGCCAGCGGCGCCGAAGTGCACGGCGTGGAACTGGATGCGACCTGGCTGATCACCGACAACTGGAGGCTTTCCGGCGGCTATACCTGGCTGAACGGGGAGTTCACCGATTACAAGGTAATTACCACGAGTTCGGCGGACCCCGCCCGCATCGGCAACTGCAACCCGGTTATGGCCGGCGGTCGCGCTGTGTGCGAGGTCGACCGATCCGGCTTCGACCTGGAGCGCACGCCGGATCACGCCTGGCAGTTCACGCTGTCGTATCAGGCGCCTTCCAGGATCCGGCAGGGATGGGACACCTTCGCGTCATTCAGCGCGCTCTACCAGAGCGAGCGGTACATCGAGGATTACAACAGGAAGATCCTCAAGTCGTACTGGCGCGCCAACCTGAATTTCGGTCTGGCTACCGACGAGTGGGAATTTGCCGTTTACGTGAAGAACGTTTTCGACGACGACACGATCACGTGGGCCGGCGGTGGCCCGGGCATGCCGGTCAGCGACTGGCGGTTTGCGCTTCTGGTGGACACGACAGGACTCGGAGCTCCGTTCACGATTCTGCCTGCGCCGCGGATTGCTTCAACCGTGTATGGCCACCTGCCGGATCCGCGCCAGATCGGCATACGCCTGAACTGGCGCTTCTAGGGTACGCCGGCAAAATTTCTCAGGGGAGGGACGACTGCCCGCTGCTACTTGAGAGCTGGCTCTCTCTGGTGACGGCGCGCTCCAGTTCGGGTAGTCTTGGCGCGCGGATTCAATTTCCCTGCACCAGGGGAACAACATACGACCTTTGAAGGGGGGTTGGTTATGAGAGCAATATGCCGTCGATTTGTAGCGCTGCCGATCGCGACAGCCGTTGGAATACTCATGGCGCTGCCCGCGGCGGCACAGGTCGATACGGCCTTCGAGGAAATCGTCGTCACAACGCGGAAGAAGGAGGAGAACCTCCAGGACATTCCGATCGCGGTGAACGCCCTGAGCCGCGAAGACATGGAGCGGGCCGGCGTCAGGGAGTTGAACGAGATCGCGCATCACGATTCCAGCCTGCAGTTCGACAGGGGTTTTTCCGCCGCCGATACGCGGCTGGTCATTCGCGGCCTGGCGCCTACGCGGGGACGGCCGAACGCCGCCACGCTGATCGACGGCATCGATATTTCCAGTGAAACGATCGGCGTGGCCGGGGGCACCAACCTGATCAATCCGCGCTTGCTGGACATCGAGCGCGTCGAAGTCGTAAAGGGCCCGCAGAGCGCCCTCTACGGCCGAAGCGCTTTCGCCGGCGCGGTGCAGTACGTCACGCGCGACCCGTCGGATGAAACCGAAGGCGAGTTCGGCCTTGACGGGGCGGAGGATGGCTACTACACGTTCAAGGGCAGCCTTTCCGGGCCGCTGGGCGAAAGGGCCGGGTACCGTCTGAACGCGCTCTACTGGGAAGAGGGCGGCTTCCACAAGAACTCGATTACCGGCAACGACATCGGTGGCGGCGAAGGACTGGGCATCGCCGCCACCCTGAAGTTCGAACCCAACGACTCGTCCAGCTACAAGATGCGCGTGGAATACGCCGACGACGAGTTCGAGGTGGGGCCCCAGGCCAATATTCCTTTCAATGGCATCAACCGCGTGCCGGCCGCGGCATCACGGTGCAACGGCGGCTACGTGAACGACGACGATTGCGACGGCCCTGCGAAGATCATCCAGGACCACCTGTTGCGCACCCGGGCGGCGGATCCCAGCGATCCCGCGGTGTTCGATGACATGGACCATCCCGGCGTCATAGGCGAGATCCCCGACGGCGATGATCTGGAGGTCAGATTGACTCCGGACTATCGCAGGGGCATCGGCAATGACGATTTTCCCGGATCTACGCGCGAAGTGCTTCGGTTCTCGCTGGTTGCCGACTGGTCCGTGGGGCCGGGCACGCTGAGTTCGCTCACCGGAGTGGCGGATGCGGATTCGTCCGACCAGATGGATCTTGACAAGATAGCCGAAGCCGGACCGAGCGGGATGGACATCAGCATCGCCAGCCAACACTCGAATATCAATACAAACACGTCGCTCCTGAGCCAGGAGTTGCGCTACGTATCGGAGTTTGAAGGGCGATTCAATTTTGCCCTTGGCGCACAGTTGTGGCAGGAGGACGTGGAGCAGAACGAACGCAATAACACGCTTATCACCGGTGGCACCTACTGCAGCCTGCTTCGCATCAAGCCCGGCCCGTTTGCTCCCGCATTCACGATCGACACGTTCGGCGGGAATCCGCGATTCGGAATCCCCCCCAATCCTGCCCGGAATACCTGCAAATACTCGAGTTATCCCGCTGCGCTGATCACCCAACAGGTGTATGACCAAACGGGGGTGACCTCTGTACTGCGCGATACGGACCATCGATCCGCATATCTGGCCCTCGATTTTGACTTGACGGAGAGGCTTTCCGTACACGCCGAAGCGCGCTGGACCGACGAAACGACGGACGTGACCGCACCCAATACCTACAACCCGGCGGCCCGCCGCGCAGAAGGCACGGGGTCGCTGCAGGCCTGCGGAAGTTCCGGCAACTGCATTCCGGGCGTGTCCTGGGGCCCCTATCCGCCCAATGGTTTCGGCACTCCCGGCAATTTTTCCACGCCCCTGTCGTTCAGCCGCAGCGACAGCTATGTCACGCCCAAGGTGGGTGTGCAATGGGACCAGTCGGACGACACGATGTGGTACTTTTCCTGGGCCGTGGCCAAGAAGCCGGGCGGGTTCAGCACGCTGGGATTCGGCGGTTTCGGCGCGGACGCCAACGGTAACGGCGAGCCCGACGAGATCGAGTTCGAGCCCGAGGAAATGCAGGTCTGGGAAGTGGGGATGAAGCGCACGATGCTGGACGGACGTTTACGCTTCAACGGCGCCTATTTCTTCCAGGACTTTACCGACAAGCAGATCAGCATCCAGAGAGTCGTTCGCGGCCAATTGGGCACGGTGATCAGCAATGCCAGCGGCGCCGAAATTCACGGCGTGGAGCTGGATGTGAACTGGCTGATTACCGACAATTGGAGGTTCTCGGGCGGTTATACCTGGCTTAACGGGGAGTTCACCGACTACAAGGTTCTTACGACGAGTTCGGCGGACCCTGCCCGCATCGGCAACTGCAACCTGGTCATGGCCGGCGGTCGCGCTGTCTGCGAGGTGGACCGCTCCGGCTTCGACCTGGAGCGCACGCCGGATCACGCCTGGCAGTTCACACTGGCCTACCAGGGGCCGTCCAGGATCCGTCAGGGATGGGACACCTTCGCGTCCTTCAGCGCCCTCTATCAGAGCGAACGGTTCATGGAGGATTTCAACAAGAAGATCCTCAAGGCCTACTGGCGCGCCAACCTGAATTTCGGCCTGGCGACGGATGAATGGGAATTCGCGGTTTACGTGAAGAACGTATTCGACGACGACACGATCACGTGGGCCGGCGGCGGCCCGGGCATGCCGGTCAGCGACTGGCGGTTCGCCATTCTGGTGGACACCACGGGACTGGGAGCTCCGTTCACGATTCTGCCCGCGCCGCGAATCGCTTCCACCGTCTATGGTTACCTGCCGGATCCGCGCCAGATCGGCATACGCCTGAACTGGCGCTTCTAACGCTAGAGGAAACTGGAGCGGGGGCGTTGCCGCCCTCGCTCCCTGCGGGCTTGAAAAATCAGGGGTCCGCCCCCAGAAAATGGTAAAATCCATTGCGCAATGGCCAAGGATTCGATGAACACCGCAATTGCCGCGACCAACCGCGACCTGATCCTGGCGGGCCCGCTGGGCAGCCTGGATGCGTACATTCAGGCGGTTGGATCGGTCCCCTCGCTCAGCGAGGAGGAAGAGCGGGAGCTGGCGACCCGGCTGCGCGAGGACGGCGATCTGGACGCCGCCCGGCAGTTGATCCTGGCGCACCTGAGGTTCGTCGTGCACATCGCCAGTCGTTACCAGGGTTACGGCCTGCCGATGGCCGACCTGATCCAGGAAGGCAACGTGGGCCTGATGAAGGCGGTCAAGCGTTTCGATCCCGAAGTGGGCGTTCGCCTGGTGACTTTCGCCGTTCACTGGATTCGGGCCGAAATTCACGAGTTCATCCTGCGCAACTGGCGCCTGGTCAAGGTGGCCACCACCAAGGCCCAGCGCAAATTGTTCTTCAACCTGCGCAAGCTCAAGAAGAGGCTGGGCTGGATGTCGCCCGACGAGCAGGAGGCCGTGGCCGAGTATCTCGGGGTCAAGCCCGAGGAAGTGGCGGAGATGGAAATGCGCCTGGCCGGTCAGGACATCACTTTCGATCCGCCTACGTCCGACAGCGACGAGCAGACGTATTCGCCCTCGCAGTACCTGCCGAGTTCCGACCCGGACCCGGCGGTCGAGCTGGAAGAGGCCGACGCGATGGAGCGCGCAAGCGAACAACTGACGCAGGCGCTCGCGGGTCTTGACGAGCGCTCGAGGGACATCATCACTTCCCGCCGGCTGGTCGAGAAGAAGGCCACGCTGCACGAACTGGCCGGCCGCTACGGCGTGTCCGCCGAACGTATCCGGCAGATCGAAAACCAGGCACTGAAGCAGCTGAGCTCGGCGATTACCGCGCCCTAAGGGCCCCGTTAATCATGTTTCCCCCGTGGGTATCTCCTGGACAGGAGATGGCCCGCGTGCCCGCTCCCATTGGCCGCCGGAGCGGATATTCGAATTTTTCTTTACACTAGGCGCTCGGCGCTACAACCCGGGGAGGCGCAGCCATGCATCGCCAACAAATCCGTTCCAACTCCCGATCCGCTTTCGGGACCCTTCCGATTGCGGTAATTCTTGCCTTTGCCGCGTATGGGCTTTCACCGGCCCTCATCGCCCAACCGGCCGGCGGTCCGCCCGCCCAGGCAGCCACTCCGGATACCATCGAGTGGCAGACCGACGAGATGCTGCCGTATTACGAGATACCGAACATCCCGGTATCGGCCGAGGCCTACTTCGCGCCGGACAGTTACCACCTGATCGCCCAGACCCGCGATCCCGATGCGGTACAGGGCGCCAGCGGCAGACACGGCAACCTGACCTACACCTACACGATCGAGGGCACGGAGCTTACCCGCATCAACGACAAGGGTCAGGACGCCTGCTCCTACTTCTTTCCCGATCAGCAGCGGGTGATTTTCACCTCCACCCGGGACAACCTCCATCTGCCGGTCGGAAACTGGTCGGATGAGGACGAGTACCCCACCGGCGGCGAACTCTACATTGCCAATGTCGACGGCAGCGACCGCCGCCGGCTGACCCACAACGAGTGGTACGAGGCGGAAGTCGTCGTTTCGCCCACCGGCGAGTGGATTGCTTTCGGGCGCAATATCGACGGCCGGCAGGATCTCTGGCGCATACGCCCCGACGGCACCGACGAACAGCGCATCACGGACACCGACGACTGGCAGGAAGGATCTCCGTATTTCATGCCCGACGGCGAGCACCTGATGTTCCGCTCCTGGCGCGACTCGGATTACAAGAGGATCAGGCCCACGCCAATGATCGTCATGACGATCAACATCGACGGTTCCGACTGGCGCGGCTACACCTTTGACGGTGACATGAACTGGGCGCCCAACCCGGCGCCGGACGGACGCCATTACGTGTTTGTGCGCGTTACGGATATGGACGCCGGCCCGCTGGGCAACTGGGACATATTCCTCGGCGATCTGGCCGGCGGCGAACCCGTGCGCCTGACCACCTTTCCGGGATTCGACGGTTTGCCCGGCATGGCCCCGAACGGAAAATTGCTGGCGTGGGCGCGGGCCAGGGGAGGAGGCTTCATGGCGGGGATCAAGACCCACATCATGGACGTGTCTTCGCTGAATATCGGTCCCGAGAACTACGAACCGCTGAACCCCGAATGGGGCCGGCCGATGTCCGACGATCCGCCTGCGGCGGAGTAGTCCTCATTCCCCTCCTTAAGGGACGGGCAGAAAAGGAGCTTAAGCGCAGCGAAGGACGCCCCGTCCGAGAGCGATCTATATGGAACTGATGAATTTCTTCAACGCCCTGAACGCCGTGATCTGGCACAACTGGATGCTGTACGCGGTACTGGGAACGGGTGTCCTGTTTACTATCTGGAGCGGCTTTTGCCAGTACCGCGCGCTGACCCATGGAGTCGCAATAACGCGCGGGAAATACGACGACAAGGACGATCCGGGCGCCATTTCCCATTTCCAGGCGCTTTCCGCCGCGCTGTCGGCCACGGTCGGTCTCGGCAACATCGGCGGAGTGGCCCTTGCCATCAGCCTGGGCGGACCGGGCGCGGTGTTCTGGATGTGGGTGGTGGGGCTGTTCGGAATGGCGGTCAAGCTGACCGAAGTGACGCTCACCATGCTCTACCGCAATACGGACGATCCCGCGAACCCGCACGGCGGGCCGATGATGGTTGTGGACCAGGGGTTGCCGGCCCGGTGGCCGAAGCTGCGGCCGGCCGGCAAGGTCTTCGCGGTGATCTTCAGTATTTCCGTGGTGATATCGGCAATTACCGGGGGCAACCTGTTCCAGGCCTGGAACGTGGGCGACGTGACCGAAAGCTATTTCGGGATCCCCGCCTGGATGTGCGGTCTTGCGCTGGCGGTCGCGGCGGGTCTGGTGATCATCGGGGGAATTCAGCGCATCGGGCAGGTCGCCTCGCGCCTTGTTCCGTTCATGGTGGTGCTCTACTTCTTCGGCTGCATCGCCGTGCTGGGACTGAGTTACGAGCAGATCCCCGAATCGTTCGCTCTGATTTTCCGCGGCGCCTTCTCGTCGCTGGAAGGCACCGGCGCCTTCATAGGCGGCACGGCCGGCGCCGCGTTCATCTTCGGGATGAAGCGCGCGCTGTTCTCGAGCGAGGCCGGCCAGGGCTCCTCGCCGATCGCGCACTCCGCGGCGCGCACCGACGAGCCGGTGCGCGAAGGCATCGTTGCCGCTCTCGAGCCGTTCATCGACACGCTGGTGGTATGCACGCTGACCGCGCTGGTGATCCTTAGCACCGGGCAATGGCGGCGCGGTCCGGAAGCCGAGTTCCCCGCAGGCCCCGATGTCGTGGCCGCGGAAACCGCCGGCTCGTGGACCATTGCGGAAAGCGTTGCCCCAGATCGCGCGGGCGGCGACTGGGCGGGCGGCGAGTCCGTGTTCACGGTGGCCTTGGCGGACTACAACCCGGATACGGACAACAACCTGCACAAGATTTCCGGCGAGATCGAACTGGGCGCGGACGGGCTGGCCACGATTCGCTGGCATTCCATCGAAAGCTCCGTTGCCCCGGTCCTGCGCGACAGCGGTCTGTACGTGTCCTACGAGGGCGCGACCATGACGGCCCAGGCGCTGGATTCGGCCATTCCCGGCCTCGGCAAGTGGCTGGTCAGCCTGGCCGTGTGGCTGTTCGCCTTCTCCACCATCATTTCCTGGAGCTATTACGCCGAGCAGGCGGTGTGGTTCCTGGGCGCGCGCAAGGTCGGGCTGATGGTCTACAAGATCTGCTACTGCCTGCTGGCGCTGGTCGCCACGCTCGGATGGCTGCGCACGGACGCCGAACTGGACACCGTCACCACGCTGGGGACCGGGCTGATGCTGGTCGTGAACATGCCGATCATGTGGTTGTTCGGCTGGCAGGCGATGCGCGCCTACAAGGAGTACATCCGCAGGTTCACCAGCGGGAGGATGGACCGCGGCCAGGGCGCCCCGACGCTGGAAGACCTGATCAAGGGCTAGCAGGCTAGGCGCCGGCCCGGCGCGCGGCGCGCCTGAGGCTGCCGGCGCGTATGGCCACGCAGCCCAACGTCAGCACGGAGAAGGCCAGCACGCAATAGACCATGGGATAGGCCGAGTCGGTAAGGACCGATCCCACGAGCTGCATCCCCAGGGCGCCGAATGCGTGCTGCAGGGCCGCGGTGATCGCGGATGCGGTGCCGGCGTGCCGGCCGGCGCTGGTCAGCGAGCCGGCCTGCGAGTTGGGCATGAAGACGCCGGAGCCGAACGCCCAGGGCGCCATGCCGATGAACAGGACCGTCAGGCTGGCGCCGAAGACATAGAGCAGTGCGAGCAGCAGGAAGGTCGTGACGGTGGTGATCGTCATGCCCAGCATCATGGAGCCGTTCACGCCCAGCCGCGGGCCGAGCCAGATGGAACTCATACTGCCCAGGAAGTAGAAGGAGCTTAGCGCCATGGTCCACACGCCGTAGGTGGAGGCGCTGTGCCCGAGCATCGTTTCTATGACGTGCGGCGCCCCGGCGCCGAAGCAGTAGTACGCGCCCACGATCAGCCCGGTGGCGAACGAGTAGCGCAGAAAGCGCGGGTTCGCAAGCAGGGAGCGAAAGGCGCGCTTACCGCCGCCGGGGCGTGCGGCGTGAGTTTCTTCTATTCGCCAGAACAGGCCGATCAGCAGGATGAAGAAGACGGCCAGGAAAACGAAAATGCTGCGCCAGCCGAAGGAATCGGTCATGTAGCCGCTCAGTGCCGGCGCCACCATGGGCCCGATCATCATCGCCATGGTAAGAATGGCCAGCATTCGGGGCAGCCGCTTCTGGCCGAAGGCGTCTTTCAGCATGACCCGCGCCAGCGTGATACAGCCGGCCGCGCCCAGACCCTGCATGCAGCGGCCCGCGATCAGGGTTTCGATGTTCTGGGCGAAGACGCAGACCAGGCTCCCTGCCCCCATCATCAGCAGGGCGGCGAGCAACGGCCGACGTCGGCCGAAGCGGTCCGCTAGCGGTCCGTAGATCAGGACCCCCGGGGCGATGATTAGAGTGGCCAGTGAAGTGGTGACCTGGACCATGGCGCGAGAAACCCCGAACTCGACTTCGAGCACGGGAAGGGCTGGGAAAAGAATGGTCAGCGACATCGGCCCGCTCATCGTGATGAGCGCCAGCACGAAGACCAGCATGCGTTCGGATCGCGTCAGCAGCATGCGGGTCAGCCGGCTTTCGACCAGCGGCCGTGCACCGGCCGTGTGGTCCTAGTCCAGGTACAGGGAACTGACCGATTCATCCAGGCTGATTCTGCGCATGGTTTCGGCCAGTAATTCCGCGACGCTGAGCTGGCGAATCTTTCCGCACGCGGCGGCTTCCCCGGAAAGCGGGATGGTGTCGGTGACCACCAGTTCGGTCAGGTCCGATCCGGTGATCCGCTCCAGCGCCTTTCCGCTGAGGACAGGGTGGGTGATATAGGCGACCACTTCCTTTGCCCCTTCATCCAGCAGGCTGCTTGCCGCCTGGCAGAGGGTGCCGGCGGTATCGATCATGTCGTCGATCAGCACGCACACCTTGTCCCGCACCTCGCCGATGATGTTCATGGCTTCGGCCACATTGGGCTTGGGCCTGCGCTTGTCGATGATGGCCAGGTCGGTGTTGTCCAGCCGGCGCGCCAGCGCCCGCGCACGCACGACGCCGCCCACGTCCGGAGACACCACGACTACATCCTCGTCCAGCCGCTTCCAGGCGTCGGCCAGCAGCACCGGGGAGGCATAGACGTTGTCCACCGCAATGGAAAAGAAGCCCTGGATCTGGTCCGCGTGCAGGTCCACCGTCACCAGGTGGTCGATGCCGGACGCGCAAACCATTTCGGCGACCGCCTTAGCCGATATCGGCGCCCGCGTGGCCCTGGAGCGGCGGTCCTGCCTGGAGTAGCCGAAGTACGGCACGACGGCCGTGATCCTGTACGCGGACGCGCGCCGGCAGGCGTCCGCGAGCAGGATAAGTTCCATCAGGTTGTCGTTGACCGGCGGACAGGTGGACTGCACGATAAACACGTCCCGCCCACGGATATTGTCCAGCACCTCCACGCTGATCTCGCCGTCGCTGAAACGCTGCACCTGCGCCCGGCCAAGGCGCACGCCCAGCGCCTTGGCTATCGCTTCGGCAAGTGATGGCGTGGCGTTGCCGGAAAGAATCGTGATTCGTGGAAGCTCTACGCTACGTTGTTCCGCCATGAAGAATCTCGCGGTGACTGTTCCCGGGTTGGCTGGGGCGGCAGGATTCGAACCTGCGAATCACGGGATCAAAACCCGTTGCCTTACCACTTGGCTACGCCCCAATGCGCCAAGACAGTTATTGTCTTGCCGCCCGCCCGCGGCTGTCAATGTCATGCATTGACTGTCATGCATTGACTGTCATGCAGTCGATGCATGCATCGACGTCGCGCATCGATTGCGCCGCCTGTGATACATTCTCGGCGCGACGGAGGCAAGCAGTCTGGTGATTGGAAAGAGCGCTGGAAACAAGTGGCGCACCTGCGCCGGGCTGGCCCTGCTTGCAAGCCTGATCCTGGCCGTTCCCGCGCGGTCCCAGGTCACGGTGGATGCATACCGCGACTATTTCCTCTACGGCCGGTTCGGCGAAGTGTGCACGATGTGCGAAGTCGCCGTCCTGTGTCAGGCGGGCGAGAGTCCGCCGCGGGACGACCTCGTGCCGCCCGGGGGAGATTTCACGCTGTATCACATACAGAAGCGCACTTTCTGGTCGCAGATGTCAACCATCTGGGAGTGGTTTATTTCCAATGTCTCGCAGGATGCCCTCGCGGCCCGCGGGCATACCCGGCCGGTGCATGTGTATCGCGTAACGGGAGGATCGTGGTCCCCCAGGGAGATTGTCGAAGCCCGGCTGGTGCTCAATCCCGGCGTGCTTGAGTTCGGCGATCGCAACATCGACCGCGTTACCCGCGCCTGGATCGGCGCGGATACGGATGCCGGTCCCGGCTTTTGCTCGCGCCTCCCCCTGTGGGATGCGCTGGAGAGTATCGAGGCCAGCGCGCCGGAGGCCGGGCGGTGAAACTGGCCGCCCGCGAGTTCCGCCGGGTCTGGGAGTGGACGTGGATCAAGGCCCACCCGGTGCGCTTCGGCGGCATCCTGGTCCATTTGCTGTTTCGAACCCTGTTTGCCCTCTTCTGGCTGTTTGCGGGCTTCAACAAGGTCGAGAACGACTGGATGACCAGCGATTACCTGAGAGAGGTCTTTCTGGAGCGTCTGACGGAGATGCCGCCCGATGCGTTCGCGTCCCTTTTCCTGCAGAATTTCGCGATCCCGCTGTACGTCCTGGTGGCGTGGGTGATCACCCTCGGCGAACTCTATTCGGCCATCGGGCTGCTGCTGGGAGTGACAACGCGCATCGCCGCGGGCGTGAGCCTCTTCATCCTTTGCGGCTTTGCGGTGGGCGGATACTACGACGCGTCGCTGATTCCGTTCTTCATTCTGGTCGCCGTCTTCCTCTGGTGGCCGTCCGGCCTGTGGCTCGGAATCGACCGCCCGCTGGCGAAGCGGTATCCCGGCAGCCGCTGGTTCCGCTAGGGAGGCGGGCCTCTGGTGGCCTCTCAAGTGGAGACAATGACCGTTTCCTTCATAGGCGCCTCCATCGTGGAAGTAACCGCTGATCCGACTTTGGCTTTGAGACAAGAATGTCGTTGCGCGCTACCATTTCCATATCCTGTCTCCCAGCAAACGCCCAAAAGTGATTGCCGACATTAGTCCCATACCACCACAAAACGACTTTCCTGACGTGGCGCCCAGACCGAGGCACTCCCCGGCTGCATAGACCCCTGGAATAACAGAGCCATCTTCTCGGATCAACTCGAGGTTTTCATTGACAGCCAAGCCGGCGAAACTGGTCAGTGACATACCATGGTGCTTGATGCCATAGAACGGTGGACAGGCAATAGGCGCCGGCAAGTACTTGCGTCCAAAATCTTCATCCACACCTTTCCCCACGGAACGGTTATAGCGTTCGACAGTCTCCACAAGCCCAGCGGGATCCACGCCCATTGCTTCAGCCAGTTCTTCCGGCGAATCAGCTTTCCGAAACGACTCATGATCGTTGTAAAGTGCATCCGCCTCTTCATGGGTCATGTTGGCATAGATGCACTTGGACTCTTCGCGGGCGCGCTGATCGAAAACCACCCAGAACGTCAGATCCGGAATCTCGAGAAGGGCGTGTTCCTTCACATCGGCGCTGTCAGAATCCTCAGCCACAAAGCGCTCACCGTCCCGGTTGACGAAGATTTCCCACAAGGGCCGCGTACCCAATAGTGATGCCGCATGAATCAGTGTCACATTCGACACGTACGACGTATCCTTCGGGTCCTTGACACGGCCGAAAGTCGGCATGAAGAAATCCTTGTATCGAACATACCCACCAATTTTTTCGCCAACCGCATGGCCCTTGCCATTTGCGTTCGGGTGGGAACCTAGAACCGGACCGCCTTTGAACAACGGGTACCCGTTGGAGTACTTGGGAAAGACATCTGCGTTGGAGTTGTATCCACCCATGGACAATAGAACATTGGGTGCGGAGACTGTTTTCTCCTGTTCGTCTTTCGACTTGAGTTCGACCCCGGTAACCCGGCCTTCGTCCTGCCGCACCAGATCCATGACATCTGTTTCGAGCAAGAGGGTGATGCCACCGGCATGCACTTCTTTCATGAATTCAGTTCCAAGGACCTTCTGCAGCGGTCTGCCACCACGATCAGGTCCCCAGTATGTTCGCGCAATCCTGTAGGGCTCATGCCCCTTGAAGATCACCGGCATCTCCGGCAACAACTCCAGACCGTTGTCAAGCAACCAGTGCAATGTATCGGCGGCATTGTCCACCGCCATACGAGTCAGAGTCGGGTCGGCCGTGTTGTGAGATATGCGCATAATGTCTTCATAGTGAAGATCCGGTGTATCGTGTATGCCGCGCACGGCCTGAAGGCGCGTGCCGGCGGCACTCATCTGTCCTGTTGAACGCTGAGTGTTGCCACCGATTTCGGCGGCCGAATCAACCGCGAGCACACGGGCGCCGCGCTTCGAGGCGAAGGTCGCCGCGGTTTGCCCGGCTGTACCGACACCACAGATGATCACATCGTAGTCAAATGGTCCCATTAGCTCTCAATCGATCTGGCGCTGGACTATGGCAGCGATGACCAGGCCGCCCGCTATCCGCGGATTCCTGGTTCTCTCTTCTAGTTGTCGGGAAACGTGCGCTGTGTCCACTCTATGATGTCCGCCAACACCTGTGGCTTCGACTCCCTCAATCCGTGGCTGCCCTGCATATACCACCGGGACTCGGCATTGCCTTTGTGTGCTGACGTGAATTCTTCGATAAACGACTTACTCATTAGTCCATCGCGCTGGCCGGCGATAGTCAAGCTGGGCCGGTCAAATTCGGCCACGCGGTCAGTATGGACAGCTCGGGAATCGGGAGCCCAGTACTCAAGATACATCCCTGCCAGTTGGTCCATCACACTTCTTAATGGTCCGAATCGCTCTTCCGAAGCCGCATAGAACTTGTGATTGATCAGATAACTGTCGCCTTCGCCCCGTGCTACTGCCGCACGGGCTTCCTCGAGAACCTGTAGATATCGCTCTTCCCCCATCCCGTCTCGGCCCCATGTGGGCATGTCCCGTGTCGGCGCCAGATAGACCATTCCGATGACACGCGAATCCTGGCTGACGCTCATGTAATTGCTGATCCAGATACCGCCCGCCGAGTGACCTTCCATGATGACTCGGTCATGGCCACGAGACTCCAGAAAATCCACCCACAATCCGAGATCTTCAGCTACCTCCGCCAGCCCGGTCTTTTGAATGCCTTGTGCGCCGGAAATGCGGCTCTCCGGTGCCAAGACCACATAACCCGACACCGCAAGCCGCCACCCAAGCCAGTGATTCGAGCTGTGCACAATGTCACCCGTCCAACCGTGCTGCAGCAGGAAAACGGGTTTGTCAGGATCGGCACCTGCAGCGGGCGTGTACAGAATTCCCGGGTGATATCGGCCATTACCCATGGCCACATCCACGACTTCGGTGACTATTCGCGACTTTGGCGCAAGCTCAAGGTCACTCAGCCACAATGTCACGTCATCAGAAACCTGATCCCACACTCCTTCAAAGAAGCGATTGGTGTCTTTGTACCAGCGATAGTCGACCCTGGAACTGGCTGTGGCCGATTGGGCTAACGCCTCCAGTCGCCCGGCCGGCACCGTAGGATCATTGATCCCGGACAACAGTAGTATCGGCATCTTGATTTTCGGAAGCCAATCCGACGTTCTGGTCTTGGCCTCGGGACCCCAAAAACTCAGAAAAGCCTCGGCCGTCTGAATCACTCCGTCAGCAACGTAGATCCACTCGTCAGGTGCCAGGCCCTTTTGCATGTCCGGATCTGCACTTCTGTCTGCACCGCCGCGGCCCGCGGCAACCGCCCTTTGCGCACGCACCAACTTTTGATCGTAGTCCTGGACCAACCCCGTCGCTTCAACAACAGAGCCTTCGCCGTGCAAGTCGGACGGCGAGAAGTTCACTACCGCTTTGACGCGAGGATCTTGAGTTGAAGCTTGATACCAGGTCACCCTGGACGCCCCCAGACCGTGGCCCGCCAGAATCAGCTCTTGAATTCCTCGAGAATTGAGGAAATCGAGGCCGGTCTGAATATCCAATGCTGTTTCTTCAAACTTCACCGTTCGATAGTGCCTGGCGTGGCGCGAGTAGATGCTGAGAACCGTGTAGCCCTCCGCGGCCAGACGTTCTGCGGCAAAGCGGGCCGGACCGGTCGATCGGGCGGGATGCCCACCCAGTCCATCGTGGTGAATCAAGATGCCCGGACTGTACTGATTGATACCGTCGTCGGGATAGAACAGCATGGCCATCAGCGGCTCCGCCGATTGACCCAAGTCTCGCAGGAGCTTCGCATATTGACCGGACACAACCGTCGGTATGGATAGGATTTCCACTTTCACGCCCGAGGTACGAGGTACCAAACCGGTCGCCTCCGGCGTCCCGACTTCTTGTGCATGCCCCATTGGGCCCAAAACAAACCACGCAATCCCAACAACTATCAACGAAGCCCTTCTCATGGCACCTCCGATTGATTCAATAACTCGAACCACTCCAATCTCTTCAATGCGGCGTCAACTACGCCACCACGTTAATTTCGTGAAATCCTTTGTGCGCGGCGAAACAACCACCTCCCGCTCGATGCGACTCGCCATTGGCATCGGCCAAATCATAGACCAAAACGTTTGCGCCAGCCTGAAACTCGACACGTAGAGCGATAACCCGTACGCTCGACGGCTTGTGCGAGAGACACGTACCGAGTTACGCGACCTGTTCGCAGATTTTGGTGCTGTCGCCAGTCAATAGGGACGCTACTACCCCTTCCGCGATACATTGAGAGCCAGGCATGAGACTTTTCTATTCGCCGTTCCACAGTTTCGTGCACAAGACTCTGGTCGTTGCGCACGAGGCGGGCCTTTGGGAGACACTCACCCGAGTGCCCACTTTTCCATTCCGCGACCTCAATGGACGATTCGTCACCGGTCAGTACGACATGAGCGAACTCGCTCCGCTGGGGAAGGTGCCTTGTTTGGCGCTGGAGGACGGTAGCGTCCTGTACGGCAGTCAAACCATTGTCGAATTTCTCGACGCGCAACGCGTCACGAACAGGCTTTATCCCCCGGACGGAGCGAAGCGTTGGGATGCGCTGCGTCGCCTTGCGCTCGGCGACACGCTGTTCGAATGCGCCGTGCAACTGAGCATGGAAGCGTGGTTACCGGAAGAAGCACGTCGCCGAACACTGTACGAATGGGTGTGGCCCAAGATCGTAGCGACATTGGACGATGCCGATCGTTGGGCGGCAACAAACCCGGACTTCGATATCGGTTCGGCCGGCTTGCTGCAAGGTGTCAGTTACCTTGGCGAAGAAGGAAGCGCCGAAGACCTCTTGCACCCGAGGTACCGGTGGCGCGACGGACGACCTGCGCTGAGCGATTGGTACGACGTGGTCATCCAACGCCCATCGGTGCAAACACACTTGAATGTCGATTATGACGGCGACATGTCACCGGAGAACCACCAACGCCATGTCCAGGCCGTACTCGACATAAGGAAAAAACGGTAGATGATTGACTTCTATTTCTGGCCAACGCCAAATGGGCAAAAGGTGGCGATCATGCTTGAGGAAGTTGGACTCGAGTACACCACAATCCCCGTCAATATCCTTGAGGGTGAGCAGTTCGCGAAGGATTTTCTCACGATTAGCCCCAACAACAAGATTCCAGCGATCGTCGACCATGCCGACGGAACCGGTGGCCCCCATTTCCCGCTTTTCGAATCCGGGGCGATACTGATCTACCTTGCCGACAAGACCGGGCAGCTCTTGCCGTCATCCCCTCGATTGCGCTTCGAAGTCCTGCAGTGGTTAATGTTTCAGATGGCGAGCGTTGGGCCCATGTTTGGTCAGTGTGGGCACTTTCTTGGCTATGCGCCTGAGAAGATTCCCTATGCGATAGAACGCTATCAAAACGAAACACTTCGATTGTACAAAGTCATGGATAAACGGCTTGCGGATGTTCCATATATTGCTGGCGACTACTCTATCGCCGATGTCGCGATCTATCCGTGGGTCCAAGTGCGCTGGCTGCACGAAATTGACATCACTCAGTTTCCGAATGTAGAGCGCTGGTACAACACCTTGTCTGATCGACCAGCAGTTCAACGCGGATGTGCCCTGCTAAAAGAACATGAAGTGATCGGCGACCCGTCCGATGAGACTCGCGAAGCGTTCTTCGGCAAGACACAACTGGAACAGGGACAGTAGAAATGGCCGATATCACACAGGTGATTCTGGAACGCCGCCCCAACGGCGTACCGCAAGCAAGCGACTTCCGTCTGGAGTCCACACCTTTGCCAACGCCTGGAGAGGGTCAGATTCTCATCAAGGTTCACTATCTGTCCCTGGACCCGTATTTGCGAGGAAAGATCTCCGGGCGGCATATGTCGGGAGGCGTTGAACCAGGGTCGGTCATGGCCGGTGAAACGGTTGGCGAGGTGGTCGAGTCCCATTCACCAGAATTCGCCGTAGGTGATACCGTCCACTCGTTTTCCGGCTGGTGCAGTCACGCTGCCGTCGACGCATCAACAGCGCGAAAGGTTCAGTCGCACGGGTTGCCGCTGTCGTTGGCGCTAGGTGCGCTGGGCATGCCAGGACTTACGGCCTATGCCGGCATCAAACGCCTGGCCGATATTCGTGCAAACGACACGTTCCTCGTATCGGCGGCATCCGGTCCGGTCGGCTCAGTCGCCGCCCAAATCGCACGACTGGCTGGCGCACGCACGGTGGGCATTGTCGGCTCTCCTCAGAAGTCGGATTGGATTCTCGATGAGGCCAGGTTCGACGACGCCATCAATTACCGCGAAGAAGATCTGCGAGACGGGATCAGGCGTACCTGTCCTGATGGCGTTGATGTTTATTTCGACGCAATTGGTGGCGACGTGCTGGAAGCCGTTTGTGAGCAGTTGGCGCTTCAGGCGCGAGTTATATTGTGCGGTTTGTTGGCTCAATACAATTCGAAAGAACGACTGATGGGACCGCCACCTGGCCTGATTATTCGCGCTCGGGCGCACATGCACGGATTGGTTGTGTACGACCATGAAGACTTACGCGCGGAGATGGAGGCAAAGAACAGCGCCTGGATTCACAGTGGCGATATGGCCTACAACGAAGATGTCGCCGATGGTTTGGAAAACGCCGGGGAGGCGTTTGCACGGCAGATGTCCGGCAAGAACTTCGGCAAGTCGATTGTTCGCATCAGCTAGCCCTCTGTAACTTCTGCAACCGGCGCTGATTGCCAAAGACCTTAGGGGTAAAAACCATGCCAGGCTCCCGCACCGCACGAACGTTTCTCACCACGCTCGCCCTCCTGATCGGCACATTCAATGCCAATGCCCAGGATGCATCGATCGACATCGAACTGCTGACACTGACGGCGGAGGACAATCGAGAGATCGCCGCATTCATCATGCATCCCAAGACCGGTATCAACCCGGCCTCCCCAGGACTGATCTTCCATCATGGCGGTCCCGGCGGTCATGGCGCTCGCTTGATCGGCGCACCTCGCTACGCGGCCGATGCGATGGCGAGACTCGGATACACCACGATTACCATCGTCTCACGGCACTCCAACACCTACGTGGACGAGCCGCTTGAAAACGCGGCGCTGGATGTCGACGCAGCGTTGAAGGTGCTCCTTAGCAAGGGAATCGAAGACATCGTTTTGGTGGGCAACAGTTTCGGTAGCGTGCGGGTGTCCATGTTCATGCGCGATCGCCCGAGCCCGAACGTTCGTGCCATGGTCCATGTCGCCCCGACCTATGACTTGAACAAGCACATGAGGGAGCTGTCCGATATGGCTCCCGACTACGCCATGCACCTGGAAAAATTGCGCCGCGCCGTCAAGGATCGGCAAGGCCGGTTGCCATCGCCGGACGCTGACAATCCTGATCGACTTGCGACGCCTCCATTATTCCAAACGGGGTTTGGACGCCCGCAGACCGCAGCCACACTGCTTAACTGGTGGGGCCCCGATGCGGACAATCAATTGTCGGACATAATTGCGCACTTTGAAATTCCCCAGTTGCTCCTGGGCGGTACGAACGATCGTGTGACACAGCCGGAACGGCTGGAATTCCTAAGAACCAGCGCAAGATCGAGTTCCCGCGTTGATGTAATTGCCTACCAGGACGGTGATCATTACTTTACGGGGTATCAAGAGAAAGTTGCCAGCGATATCGCCGACTGGCTCACCGAACTCGGCCTGGCCCCGGCACCGTATGCCACCGTCCGCTTTTTCGACAACAACCAGGTCGTCGAATTCAACGGTGTTGATTTCGCTATCCGAAGCCCCGGGCTCATCTACGAACCACAACAGGCAGGAGACGTTCGTGAGCGCCCCGCAATTTTGTTGCTGCCCGATTGGAAAGGCTATCTGCTAAGCGATTCCATGGACAATATGGCAAGAGCCATAGCGTCCACCGGGCACACTGTGGTAGTGCCGCAACTGCAATCGGACGGTTTCCGAGGCAGCCAGAACACCACGTTCGACCGGACGCGGCAAGATATTGCGGCCTGGCTTGACGCAGTGAAGCAAGCCGGCTATGAACGGGTCATCGGCATTGGCCTGGGTACCAGCGGATTGTGGCTCGCGGACAATGATCGGCACGCGCCGGATAGTGCGTTCACGGGCTTTGTGCTGGTCGATCCTCCGATCTCGTTGCGCGACGACGCCAGTGTTGGCATCGGCAAGGATCGATTAGACCAACTCGTTGAGCAAGCGAACGAATGGATCGCGGCCGGAACCGATCGCAATCATGTGATTCACGCCGCTTACCAATCCCCGCATATGCCCGGCGAACCCGGACTCAATCGTATTATTCAATACGCGCCAACGTTTCTCGAGTACTACGGCCCGGATTCCAAAATGGAGCTCGGCCGGTACGTCAATCGGTTGTCGAGACCGACCTTGGTCCTGGCCGCACCGAACCGGTTTTATGACAGCGATGATGGTTTGGCCCGGGCGCTTCGGCGCGCACCGAAGACTACTACGCTGGCTTGGCAAGCTGAGTTAACCACACCGAAAAGCGCTGCGAATGCTATTGGTGAGTGGTTGGCTTCACTTCCCAACTAGATTCGCAACGGACGCGACTGCGCTAGTTCGCCAGTGCAGCGCTAATCGATTGTCCCCATTTCGCACTGTCATCGGGCAACGGGCAAATTTCCTTCCGCAACCACTCCGGCAGCTGATCGCTGACAGGCCCATTTCCGGATTGCCAATTTGGCACAAGACAAAGGCTGGTCTCGGCTTCCCCGTTTATTGAATACGTCGCTCGATGAAACTCCGAATAGGCGTTGCCCGATTTGAGCAAATCAATCGCCCGCCCGTGAATGCGAACGGGATCCAGCGGTTCTGCACGGGCCAATGTTGTGGCTTTGGTGCGCCTCCACCAAGTCCAGAAAAGATCTTGCTGCCTGGCGACAGAAAACGCTCGAATCAGGTGTGCACCACTGATGTCCGGATCAAAGGACAAGGCGGCTTCACTGAGTGCTTCAAACTCCGATAGCTCGGTAATCACCGGTGCGGTTGCCAGGCAAACAACTCGATTGACAAGCGCGGGGAAGGACTCCTTCAGACGGTTGCCGAGCAACAAACCAGCGCCAATACCAATGACGTCAACGCCTTCGAATCCGAGTTGTGAGATTGCCTCGCCAACCGCAGTTACCGTTCGCGGAACCAGCTCATCGACAGAACCGGCTTGCATGGGTGAATCGCCGTGGCCGGGCAAGTCCATGGCCAATACCGGATGACGTGTTGCAAGGGCCGTCGCAATCGATTGAAAGACTTGAGCGGAACCACCCCAGTCGTGAAGAAACACGATAGGCCGGCATCCCATCCCGTTTGCCGCTTTGGCAAACAGTGTGCCCTGGGAGGTTTCGATGTACAACGGCTCGTAGTCTTCGCCGGCCGAAACTGCTGTCGTGTGTGCCGGCACAGGTGGTGCGTTACAAAAGCTCTGCTCAACCAGATATTTCAGCTGATTGGCGTAACGTCCGCCCGCCGCATCAGAATAGATCGGCACATAGTTTTCGGGCAGCCCCCGGTCGATCAGCATCTGCACGCGGGCCAGGCCACTTGCCGATTCCCAGACATTGAGCGTTGCGGGCGCAGACAAACGATCGACGTTTGCGGCGTCCTCCCACGCAATGGCTCCCGCGTACAGCTGCTTGTAGTCAGTGCCCGCGCACAAAAGCTGCAACACCATATCGTGGAGCATCGCGGGCTCCGGAAAATCTCGCACTTGCCGACGCGACGGCTCTGCCTTTTGCCAGGGTGAAAACAAATACAGCCCACTGATTTTTTCCCATGATGCGAGCAAGTGCCCCCCGTCACGGCGTGGGATAACGTCCGGGAAATAACCCTCGAGGGTATCGTCGGTATCGTAGTGACTAAAGGTATCGAGCATGCACAACGCCGACGCGGTTGGGTACTTGCATCCAAATGCATGGGCGATTGCGGCCCCGGTGGATGCGCCGTAGACAACAGGATGCTCAAGCTCAAGCGCATCGATTGTGTCTTTGAGTGCGTCAGCGTGGGCAGCCATGTCACCTTGACCAATCGGGAGCGGTTCCGACAATCCAAACCCGGGATTATCCAAAGCGAAGCACGTAAAGTGCTGCCCGAAGACCTGCATCGCCCCACGCATCGACTTTGAGGACAACGGCGACGCGTGCATCATGATCATGGGCGGGCCTGCACCGTATCGGCGATAGTGAACGCGCCTGCCAGCGGCGACCACAAAGTCACATTTCTCACTCACGATGTGCACGCTCGATGCCCTCGTATTCGATAATCCCGAAACCTGCGCGATACTCCGTGATTTCACTGGCGTGCGCGTCGAATCTGGCTGCTTCATAAAGAATGAGCGCAGGAGGACTGGCCACCAGCTCAGCCATCATGGTTTGGGTCAGTTGCTCGCGCTTTGCCAGATCCGGCTCCGCGTAAGCTCGCTCTGCCAAAGGCATGACATCTTCATCGCAATGCCAAGGTATCCTGCGCAAGCAGCTGTGTATGGTCATGACACTCAGCGCATCGAGTGCCGGCAGCAGGTTGTAATCGAGCATGAACATGCGGCCACGCCAATGGCCCGAGCCGATGCCGCTCACGAGTTGCGCCGAACTGATGATCTGCGGATTGACGGTAACGCCGACCCTCTTGAGATCAGCAAAAACCTGTTGAAACACGGCCGCATCGTTTGTAGTAACACCCGTTATGACTTCCGCCACAATCTCAAAACCATCCGGGTAACCAGCCTCCGCCAACAACTTTTTTGCTCTATCCGGGTCATAGTCCAACGGAACAAGCTCCGGGTTGTACCCGAACGCCGATCGTATTGCCGGCTGCGAAGGGACAGGTACGGCGCCATCAAGAAACACATCGATGATCGGGGTTCGGTTGATCGCGATGTTCAGTGCCTGTCGGACCCTTGGGTCCTGAAGCGGCCCCTCCTCCACGGTGACGAACGTCAACACCAATATATTGGGCGCACGATTCGCCTTGAAGACATACCCCGATGACTCCAATAGATCGCGATCTTCGGGCGACAACGCCATTGCAATGTCCACGTCACCCGATGTCAGTGTTTGTAAGCGAACGGACGAATCACTGACCTGCAAAATATCAAGTTGCTCCAGCTTCGCGGGCCGCCATGAGGCGTTATTGCGCACCAGGCGAATGCTGGCTTCGTTCCAGGACTCAACCGCGAAAGGCCCCGTTCCTACTGGCGCGGTCGCGAATTTTTCCGGACCTGCTTCGTCCCAATAGTCGGGGGCTACGATTCGGAATGCCGACAGTACACGTGGCAAAAGTGGCACCGGCCGCCGTGTCGTAATCTGAACGCGGTGCGTGTCCAGGGCTATTACATGCTCCAGTACGGCGAGTTCACGCTGAATGGCAAAGAGCTGCGCCGCTTCCGACTGCAGATACTCGGCGGCCCTGACAACCGCATGTGCGTTGAAGGGCTCGCCATTGGAAAACTCAACACCCTCTCGGAGATCGAAGACCCATGTCAGCTCGTCAAGTTGCTCCCAACTTATTGCAAGTGCGGGCTTGAAACTGCCATCGGACTGCAAGTTCGTGAAGCCATCGAAAATTGCCGAAAAGAACGTAATCGATGGCGTCGCGTAGCCTGAGTAGGGATTCCCTTTGCCGGCAGGAAAGTTCGGCATGGCCAACACTGCACTGTTGACAGGTGCGTCATCCTGTGAAGATGAGCAAGCGCATAAGCCAAGGAATGTCGCGAGGCTGATGAAGGCGATCGCTGCGACTCGCCATTCCCGAATCCGGACTCTCACCGGGATCTCTCGCGCCAGCGTCGATTCGCCTCCATGTCTTCGGCAAAGGCCACCGCGTTGTCCCTGCAACCACTCTGCTCGTAGCGTTCTTCATAGCCGATGAGATGTCCTTCAGGATCACAGATATAGCCGAGCACGCCGCGGCCAAACTGAATTCGGTCGTTCACGATTCGAACTTTGTTCGCCAGAAGCGTCTCTCGAAAACCGTCAAAATCATCGACGCGCAGGATAAACGCATCAGGTACTTCGAAACGATCTTGCGGCGGAGACTCTGCTTGTCCGCCCGCCCTGAGCTCAAGTGCGGTCGAATCGCCACAATCGAGTACAACGTGCGTTGGTGCTGCCTCGACAATGGGCAGTCCGACAGTGTCGGAATAGAACGCCGCCATAGCGCCGAGATCGGCGACGTGACGGATGATCGAGTCTATGCCCTGAATATCCCGCGGCAAGGGCGCAACACCCGGATTGTAGGCGCGATGGTTTTCCCGCATCGTCAATCGCTCGCGAGCGACAATATCAATCGGCCTCGTCGAATCCATCGGGGCCTGTCGGAGCATGACGAAGTGCTCATCGATGTCTTGAAAAACCGCATAGTCGCCAAACTCGTCGTTTCCGGACGCCACTACATCCACGTTGAAACGCCTCAAACGGGACAGGACACTGCCTAGCTCCACGCATCGAATTACCGGTAACGTCGGACTGCTTTTCCAATCGGGATAACGCCATTCGGGTCCCGCGTCGGACTTGGGCTCAAACACGACTGTCTCTCCAGCCCAAAACAACCAGGCATCTGCGTAGCCCCGCAACAATGGCAGTTGCAGGACTTCACCATAAAAGGCCGCCACGCGTTCCGCATTCTGCGACCGCGGCAACACCCAACCCAGACTGATAACTCGAGCCGATCGCGACATTACGGCCTCCAGTTCCGTTACGCCGCAGCTTCCGAGCCCGGCCGCGCCCACACCAATGGAAACAGGTCACCGCCCGGTCGTTTCCCTTCGGGCAGCGAATCCATACCTGGCACACCCACTGCCCCTTCACGTGACTTCCAGCGGATATCATCGCCAATCCATCGCGACGACAATCCTACGCGCGGGTACTCGGCATTGGTTGCGTCGCCTGAACCATGCGGCGTACGCGGATGGAACAACACCGAATCGCCGGGCTCGAGATCGTAGCCAACAATTTCGTAATCGAAATCGGGATCCTCCCGAAGTTCATTGAAATCCGGACATACCGGTGCTGTCTCCGGCCCGAAATCACCCTTCAGATAGCTGCCTCGGAATATCATGTCCTCATCGACGAGCTTCTTGTGATAGCCGGCGACAAACTCCAGACGACCGTTGGATTTCGACACAGGTTCAAGTGCCAGCCAAAGCGTCGGTACCTGGTGTCCACTCATTGGCCACGTCGTCATGTCATGGTGCCACCGCATTACATGTGGCGATCCGATCGGCTTTATAAACAGGTGGTCTTGAAATGCTCTTATTTCCCGGCAACCCAATACACGACCCACAATCTCTGCGGCAGGCGAACTCAGAATATAGTCACGAAACAACCCACCGTGGCGCCACAGGTAGATTATCGAGACAAAGTTCTCGCTATGGGATGGTCCTGTATGCTCATATCGGTCGACATTTCTTGTGGCTTCGTCGACAGCTTCGCGCAATCGGTTGCACCATTCCTGATCGAACATGCCACGCACACAGACCACACCATCGCGCTCGTAGGTGGTGCGATGCTCGTCGCTGATTGGCTTTAACGGTTCTCTGTTCATTTCATTTCTCCTGTCTCGGCTGAGCGCAGCTCGCCCGGAAAATGGCAGGCGACATGACGCCCGTGGCTTTCCTTCAGGGCGGGTTTTTCGACACTGCATAAAGGCCTGGCGATCGGACAACGGGAATGGAAGGCACACCCGGAAGGGAGATTCAACGGTGACGGCTGCTCGCCCCGTAGCGAGATTCTCTCCGACCGCCGTTCCGGTTGTGGATCCGGCGCTGCTGACAGCAACGCTGCCGTATACGGATGCAGGGGGTCGCGGGTGAGTGTCCGCCCCTCGGCTTCCTCGACGATTTCGCCAAGGTACATAACAACGAGTCGATCCGCGATGTGATGCATCAATGCCAGATCGTGGGCGACGATGAGATACCCAATGCCAAATTCGGATTGCAGCGATTTGAGCAACGCCACGATTTGCGCCTGCATGGAAACGTCCAACCCGGCCACTGGTTCATCGGCGATCAGGATCTCCGGTTGTAATGCCAGCGCCCGAGCAATGGCGATGCGTTGGCGTTGTCCGCCGGAAAACTGATTCGGACGCCGATTGAGTGAATCGTCCGGCAGGCCTACCAATGACAATACCTCGCGAACTCTTCCCTCGCGCTCTTTTGGGGTTCCCAATCGTTGCGCGCGCAGCGGTTCCGCGACGATTTTGCGCACCGTCCATCGCGGATTGAGGCTGGCGTACGGATCCTGAAAGACCAACTGCAGGCGTCGCCGAAGCGGCTTTAGCTCCTGCTCACGTGCGTCGGTGATGTCTTGTCCATCAAAAAATACCGAACCCTGCGTTGGCCGGTGTATACCCATCAATGCCGAAATCAGTGTTGACTTGCCTGATCCGGATTCGCCCACCAGCCCCACGGTTTCGCCACGACTCAAGGATATATCGACGCCGTTTACCGCGTGCAGATCCTGGCCTTTCGTCCTGAACGTCACGCGGAGCGTTTTGCCCTCAAGCAGCGGTCGATCCTCCACCGCGGTAAAGGAACTGCGTGGAACCACGTACGGGCGCCGAAAGCTCGGCACGGCACGAACAAGCGATTTCGTGTACTCATGCTGCGGGCGAGCAAGCAATTCCGCACACTCGCCTGATTCGATGAACTCACCACGTTTCATGACCACGATTCGATCGCAAATCTCTGCGGCAACGCCCAAGTCATGCGTCACCAGAATCATGCCACGCTCGCCAATTCGACTCTTAAGCAAATCCAGGATCTGCGCTTGAATGGTTGAATCCAATGCTGTGGTTGGTTCGTCGGCGATCAGTAACGATGGATTGTTCAGTGTCGACAACGCAATCATTACACGTTGTCGGAGTCCGCCGGAAAGTTCGTGGGGATAAGCGCCGAATCGCTGTTCAGGCACCGGTATGCCGACGTCCGACATGGCCTCGACACAACGCGTACGTGCTTCCTTTATGGAAATCTCCTGGTATCGAAGTACGGTCTCCAGCATCATTGCACCGACCGTACGCACAGGATTGAAACTACTCATTGGATCCTGAAACACCATGGCGATTTCTCGCCCACGCAGTGCTCGCGTTTGCTCCGGACGATAGTCGGTAATTTCATGACCATTGAGCCGGACTGAGTCGACAGTACGAATTCCTGTTTGCGGTACCAGATCAAGGAGGCTCAGTCCGACCATGGTTTTGCCGGAACCCGATTCGCCGACAAGACCAACGATCTCTCCTCGATTGATATTTAAATCGACAGCGCGAACGACCTTGTCCCAGGTACCATCAATCTTGGGAAATTTGACGGTCAGCCCGCGAAGCTCAAGGACACTGTTTTCTTGTCGAGGGTTCATAAAAGCGGCGCAGGGCCCTTTTGCCGGAACCGCTGCGTCAATCCGTCTCCCAATAGATTGGCGGCGACAACCACAATCACAATCGCAATTCCCGGGGCAAACACCAACCAGGGTTCGCGCAGCAGGTATTGGCGCGCCTCCGCCAGCATGTTGCCCCAGGTTGGCGCACCGAGAGGTGCACCGATTCCAAGAAACGAAAGTGCGCTTTCGGCGATCAACATGTCCGCACAATTGAACGCGGTCATCGCCAATAGCGTGGGCAGGATACCTGGCAGAAGATGCCCACCAAGAATCGACCAGCGACCGACCCCCTGCAACCGCGCGTTAGTCACGTAGCTGCGCTGCATGAGGCTTAGTGCCTCCGCATAGGTCACCCGAGCAAAGACCGGCCAGCCCAGGAAACCGAGCGTCAGCACCATTGGCAGCCAGCCTTGACCAATTATCGCAATGACACAAACCGCAACGATGAGTCCCGGAAACGCAATAACCGTATCTGTAAACCACCGAATCGTTGTGCGCGGCCACCCGTCGATTCCCGCGGCCGATAAACCAAGAATTGCCCCAATCGTGAGCGAAATAAGTGTTGCGCTGACCGCCGCACTGCTCGACCAGACGAGGCCGGCGAGCAACCGCGACCAGATATCACGCCCGATGTGATCGGTTCCAAGCCAATGTCCGGCAGTACCAAGGGGCTGCAGGCGATTCTCAAGCACATTGACGTCCGGTTCGTGCGCGGACAACAAAGGCGCGAACACAACCATCAACGCCAACGCGAGACACATGCCAATGCCGAATATGAGTTCCACGTTGCGGCTACCCAGGGCCCGCCGCCGTGTTGGTTCAAGCCGACGACGCGCGAAAATCACGTGCTGGTCCCCGTGTCACGTAACCTCGGATCGAAGAACCGAAAGCTCATGTCCGTAAGCGTATTGACGGCGAAGACCAGTACGGCAATGAAGATTGCGAGAGTCTGGACCAATGGAAAATCCAGCGTTCTTGTTGACTGCATGAGCTGCCAGCCCAGACCAGGCCATGCGAACATCGTCTCAACGATCACCGAGCCCGAAACCAGGTACGCGAACTGCGCACCGATGAGCGCAACCGCACCCAGCAGCGCATTGGGCAACGCGTGCCTCCAAAGCACTGCGCGCGGCGATGAGCCATATGCGAGTGCTGTGCGAATGTAGTCTTTGCTTAGCGTCTCGGATACCTTGGTGCTGATGACACGCGTGAGCTTGGGCACCAGAAAGGAAGCCAGTGTCAGTGTCGGCAACACCCAGGTTTCGAGTCCGCCTCGACCGATCGACGGCAACCAACCCAGTTTTACCGACAACAACTGGATGAGAAAGAGACCGGCAACGAATCCCGGCACACCCTGTGCGAGAAAGATAATCAGATTCGCAACGCGACGAGACCCGTGCATCTGGTAAATACCAAGCCAGGCTCCTAATGGGAGACAAATGGCAATGGTGAGAAGCATTGCCATCACGGTTAACTGAAGTGTTACCGGGAGCGCTTCCACCACCACTGTCAATGCGGGTCGACCGCTTTCCAGCGAGATGCCGAAATCAAGGCGCGCCAAGGACCATAGATAGTTGATGTACTGCACAACGAGCGGTTGATCGAGGCCGTAGTGCGCTTTGATCGCTGCCAGCTGGGCTTCAGTAGCATCCGGACCCGCCAGAACAAGCGCTGGGTCACCGGCGACGCGGAGCAGAAAAAACAACAGCGTCACCAGCGAAAACAACAGAAAGAAGAGCTCCTTCAGTTTCCGCAGGCTGGATTGTGCTAGCGGAGACCGAGTAAAAACACGAATTGGCGCCATAATCGCGGCTCTCCACTTGGCCGAGCATTTGGGCGCACCGTCACGGCATGCCCCCGTTGTAATTTACTCCCAATAAACATCCAAGTCGGGTGTTGTTGGATAGACTTGACTGATCAGGTCAGGAAATGTCTAAACCAGAAATACCAGCCATTCAAAACGTAACTGCAGGCCGAGCGGTCCGCTGCGCTGCCGAACGAGCGCCTGAAAAGGTGGCAATCTCGTTCGAAGACCGCTCCCTGACCTACCGCGAATTGGCGGATCGCATAAGCCGGGTCGCGGCCCTGTCAAGTGAAAAGTGGGCGCTTGGTGCCGGCGATCGAGTGGTCCTCCTTGCACCCAATTGCATTGAATACGCTGAACTCTTATTCGGTTTGACGGAAATGGGCGTGGTAGTCGCCACTTTGAATCCGTCTCTCACCTCAAGCGAACTTAAGAAGATAGTGGCTGATTGTGATCCCACTCTGGTCATCGCTCACAATGAATTACGAGACGTCGTGGACTCGGCGCTTCCTACGGAGACCTTTGGTGGAAACCAAACCGACCTCATTAAAGACATCCAACCAATAGACAATTATCCGGCGATCACCGAGGAACACCCGTTCGTGATCGGCTATACGTCCGGGACAACCGGCGACCCCAAAGGAGTCGTACTGTCCCACAGGAGTCGGACATGGACTTTGATGGCAATGGGGGTTGAGTGGGGTTGCTTTGGACCCAATGATGACTTTTTGCTGATGACACCACTTTTCCATGCCGCTGGTTTTGTCTTTTTGGCGGCACCTTTGATGTTTGGTGGAACAGTCACAATCACGAGATCCTTCGACGTCGACAGGGCCATCACACTATTGTCAACCGACCGGCATACAGGGGTGTTCCTGGTGCCGACGATGATTCATCGAATGCTGGATTCGTTAGCGGAATCCAATATCCCGTTCCCTGGAGAGACGCTGAAGACTGTGATCAGCAATGCCGCAGCACTCCCGCAAGCCACCAAGGAAAAAGTGGTAAATCAATGGGGCGAAGGCCTGTTGCACGAGACGTACGGAGCAACGGAGTATGGAATAGTCACCAACATTCGGCCCGAAGATCAACTGCTGAAGGAAGACAGCGTTGGCACGCCCTTTGCCAACATGGAAGCACAGATCCGGGACCAGGACGGCCATGTCATCAACGGCGAAGGTACGGGACTGCTCTATGCGCGCGGCCCATCAACCTTTAGCGGGTATTGGCGTAATCCTGCCGAAACCCGGAAAGCCGTCCAGGACGGTTGGGTCACGGTGGGCGATGTGGCCAGGCGCGACAAAGATGGATGCTACTATATCGTCGACCGCGCGAAAGACATGGTCGTTAGCGGCGGCGTAAACATCTACCCGCGGGAAATCGAGAAAGTCTTGATGGCCTTACCCGATGTGGTGGAGTGTGCTGTTATCGGCGTACCTGACAGTGAGTGGGGTGAGAGATTGCGGGCCTTTGTTGTTGCCGCTGACTCAGCCAGGCTGACTTCGTCCCAAATAATCGAACACTGTCGCAATCAACTCGCCAGCGCAAAGATTCCTCGTGACATATTGTTCACCGACGATCTTCCCAAGAACGCTTCCGGCAAGGTCCTGAAGAACAGGCTCAGAGAGAGGAAAAAACGTGAGCAATGAGACGTTCCGCACAACCAGACAAAAAGCAGTGGCACTGGATTTTCTGGAAGCGTTCTGGCGGGCTGATCTGGATGAAGCCTACGCACATCTGACTTCGGACGCCAAGTTTTACGTCGCGCCCTCTGGCGCTGACGTTCGCGAGCAAGATGCGCGATCCATGCTGGAATTCCTTGTAGACAAACTCTTCAGTCGGTTTCATGAGAATCACCCGCTGAAGTGCGAAATCACTTCGATGATACAGGAGCATGATGTGGTTGCAACGGAGTATGTTGCGCGAGCAAAAACGTTCCGCTTAGAACCCTACGAGAATTATTACTCGGCTCATTTGGTAATTGAGGACCATCTGGTCAGGTCGATCAGCACCTACGGGGACACGTTGTATATGAAGGGTTTGTTGTCCATGCAACGCGGCTAACGGGTTTCGTAAGCTATTGATTTAATGGTGGCCAGGGGCAGAATCGAACTGCCGACACGCGGATTTTCAGTCCGCTGCTCTACCAACTGAGCTACCTGGCCTTGGGGAAAGTGCGCGGATTATAGCGTCGCGCCGGCATTTTCGAATGTCGCGCGCGAGGCGCCGCAGGGTTAGTCCGATGGTGGCCGATACCCTTCCGGTTTGCTGGAACCGCCGCCGAAGAAGAAGGCTTCCATCTGCTCCTCAAGGAACTTGCGCGCGGCGGGCTCGATCGGGGTGAGGCGATACTCGTTGATCAGCATAGTCTGGTGCGAGAGCCACTGCCGCCAGGCCTGTTGCGAGACGTTTTCGAAGATGCGCTGGCCCAGCGCTCCCGGGTAGGGCGGACGCGGCAATCCTTCGGCCTCCGTGCCAAGCAGCACGCACTGTACGGTTCGGGTCATCGCAGGGAATTGTGCAAAAGGCGCACCGGCGCGTCAACGCGAACGGGCCGCGCCAACTCCCAGCGACTCCACCAGGCGGCGAATGGGCGCCGGCATGCCAAGCTCCTGCACGCCGTCGTGCCACCGCCATTGAACGCCGTCCTGAATTTCGCTGGAGGACGTGTTCACGGGCAGATGGATCGGCCGGATCTCCAGCTCGAAGTGGCTGAAGCCGTGCCGGATCGGCGCAAGTTCGGCATGGCTTTTCGGGGAACAGCCGAGGACTCTGCCGCACCAGTCCCCGGCGCTTTCCCCGTCGTCAAGAGTGGGCAGGCTCCACAAACCTGCCCAGATGCCTGTGGGAGGGCGCCGGCGCAGCAGCACGGCGCCGTCCGGGCGTTGCGCCACGAGCATGGACCTGCGTTTGAGCGGGCGGTTCGCCCTGGGTTTCGAGGCCGGGATTTCGCCGGTCAGTCCGTGCCGCCTTGCGCGGCAGGATTCGGCAAGAGGACACGCGTCGCAGCGGGGGCTGTGCCGCAGGCATACCGTGGCGCCCAGGTCCATGATCGCCTGCGTGTAGTCGCGCACCCTTTCCGACGGCGTATTGGCCTCGGCCAGGCCCCATAACTTCCTGCTTATCGAGGCTTTGCCTGGCCAGCCCTCGACGGCATGCACACGCGCCAGAACGCGCCGCGCGTTGCCGTCCAGGATGGCCCTGCGCTGCCCGTGCGCCAGCGCAAGAATGGCGCCGGCCGTGGAGCGACCTATGCCGGGCAGCGCCACGAGCGAGTCGAAATCATGGGGCAGTTCGCCACCGTGTTGCCCAACCACGATCCTGGCAGCCTTCAGCATGTTGTGCGCGCGTGTGTAGTAGCCCAATCCCGCCCAGATCGCCAATACATCGTCATCCTGTGCCGCGGCCAGAGATTGCACGTCCGGGAAGGAAGCCATGAACCGCTCGAAGTACGGCATCACGGTTTCGACGCGGGTCTGCTGAAGCATGATTTCCGACACCCAGATGCGGTAAGGCGTACGGTTCTTCTGCCAGGGAAGGTGTTTTCTTCCGTGCTTATCCCACCATGCGAGCAGTTGCGGCGCGATCATCGGGCGCATTGTAGGGCCGGCCCTCGGGAGCGGTTGCGGACAGGTCGATCACCTGGTCGGCGTATTGCAGGATGGCCGGGCGGTGGGCGGCGCATATCACCGTGATTCCGAGATCCCGGAGCGTACGTACGACCCGCTCCTCGGTCGCGGGATCGAGATGGCTGGTCGCTTCGTCCAGGATCATCGCGCGCGGGCGCCGGTAGAGGGCCCGGGCCAGCAGGATCCTCTGCACCTGACCGCCCGACAGGTTCGAACCCATGTCGCCGATCCGGCTGGCCATGCCCATCGGGAACTGCCGAATTTCCTCGTCCACGGCCGCCAGACGGGCCACTTCGTCGATCAGTTCCGTGTTTGGCGCCGGGTCGAAGAAACTGATGTTCTCGGCGATGCTGCCGCGAAACAGAACGTCGCCCTGCAGCACCAGGCCCAGTTGCCGGCGATAGTCGCGTCGGTGCAGGCGTTTGACGTCCGTTCCGTCCGCCAGAAACCTTCCTTCCGTGGCCGTTTCCAGGCCCGCGAACAGCTTGAGCAGGGTGCTCTTGCCGCTGCCCGATGGTCCCGTCAGCACGACCAGTTGACCCGGTTCAATACGGCAGGAAAATCCCCGCAGGACGAACTGCTCGTTGCTGCTGTAAGCGAATCCCAGGCCCCGCGCTTCGAACGCGCCGCCAAGCCGGCGAACCGGCAGTCCGTCCTCCGGTTCGGCCTCATGCTCCACGATGTCCCCCAACCGCTCGGCGTGCAGTCGAAGCATGTAAGCCTGCTGGAACAGTGAGATGAGCGAGCCGAGCGCCCCGCTGAACCGGCCACGCAAGGTCATGAAGGCAAACAGCGCGCCAAGCGTGATCTGACCGTTGAACAGCGCCAGCACTCCTACGCCCAGAAACGCGATCTGTTCGGCTTCGCCAAGCGCGCTCAGTCCGGCTCCGGAGTACATGCCTATGCGCGCGCTGCGCACATCCAGGTTCAGCTTGTCCACCAGGTGCGTTTGCCAGACGGTAAGACGTTCGCTCTCACCGGCCAGCGCCTTTACCGTTTCGCTTCCGCGGAGCGATTCCAGCATCGCCGAACTCTGCCTGGCTCCCGCCACCAGCCCGTCCCGCGACAAACGCCTTTGAGTGGGAAGCACGCTCCACACCAGCCCTGTGCGAAGCGCCAGACCGATAAGACTGATCATCATCAGGACGGGACTGTAGATCAGCATCACCACGCCGGTAAGACCGACCTTGAGCAGATCGATAATGCCCGTGACCACCGAGCCCGTCGCGAACTGGATGATCGGCGACAGCGATTGCATGCGTGAAACCACATCGCCGACATGCCGTTCCCGGAAGAAGCGCACCGGCAGGCTGAACAGCCGGCGCGTGAGATTGCGGGAAGTCTGCAGAGAGATCGACGTGGACAGCCAGATTCCGATCCAGCCCTGAAGCAACTGCAGCGGAATTCCTATTGCCGCCAGCAGGGCCATTGCGATAAGCATGGAGCGCAGCAACTCGGAGTCCTGGGACGTGGTTACCTCGTCGATCAGGATTTGCGAAAGTATGGGAGGCGCCAGACTGAGTATCTGCATCGCCAGCGCGATCATCGTCAGGCCCGCCAATGTGCGCGCGAGACGGTCGAACGACCGGGCTATGGACTTGAGCGGCAGTGCGCCCCGCAGGTCCGCGGCCCTGAAATCGGCATGCGGCGTCAGTTCGAGCGCCACGCCCGTGAAGTGCGTGTCCAATTGTGCAAGACGCCACCAGCGGCGATCGGCCGCCGGATCCAGGATCAGGGCGCGCTGCTTGCGAACTCTCTCCAGGACGACATAGTGATCCAGGTCCCAGTGCAGGACGCAGGGAACCTTGAGTTGCCGAAGCTCTTCCAGCTCCAGCCTGAGAGGTCGTCCGCTCAAGCCCAATATCTCGGCCGTTTCCATCAGCGCCTGCAGCGTGTGCCCGCGTCCTGCGCCTCCGGTTCGGGCACGGGCCGCGGCCAGGTCGATACGCAGTCCATGAAAATCGGCAATCATCGCCAGACAGGCCAGCCCGCACTCGGATTGCTGGTGCTGAGGAATGTGCCGCAGCCGCCTGAGCTGGCCGATGGCGACGTCAAATGCCGGTTTGAAGGTCCGCAAGCGAGGGCTCTTCGACATTCATCGAGGTGTCGCCGGCGCCGCGAACAAGCGGATCCAGGAGCCAGCGGATGAGTGTGCGACGGGTTTCAATGATGGTGGCCTCCACGCTGAGCCCGGGGCGCAGCGGCCAGCGGCGGTCCCTTGCCTGCATGTGCTGTCGCTCAAGCATCACGCGTGCCTCATAGGCGGGAGCGAGCAGATTTGGTACCAGGCGAATGGCGTTCGCCTGAAGAGGGCCGGACGTCATATCGGTCACGGTGCCCCGCAATACGCCGAACTGCCGCGACGGAAAGGCCGGGAGTTTCAGCACGGTTTCCTGTCCGAGTTCGGCTCGGCCGCCCGCCGCTGACGACAGGTAAAGCCGGGCTTCCATCTCCGCGCCTGGCGGATGCATCGTGACCAGCGCATCGCCCACGCTGACCGGCTTGCCGGCGCTGCCCAGAACGTCGGCCAGTTTCCCCCGCATGGGCGCGGTGACTGCCCGGCGCGACAGCCCTTCCAGTTCCACGGCGCGTTCCGCCAGACGTTCCGATTCGATTTCCAGGTTCAAATCCAGCGCCTGGAAGGACTGGCGTTCAGCAACCATTTCCTGGGAGATGCGGCCTGCGGAGGCCTTGGTTTCAATCTGCCGGGAACGGAGTTGGTCCAGCAGCGCCGCCGCCTGCAGCCACCGCAGTTCCGCGGGTTCCACGTCGCGCCTTGCAGCGTGTCCCTTAGACGCCAGCGCCTTGAGCCGCCCGTAGTCGGCGTCCGCCAGCTCAACCTGACGGGCCGCGTTTTGCACCCGTGCCTCGAGCAGTTCCGCTGCGGATTCAAGCGCAGCCTGCTCAAGGCGCATGGAACTCATTCTTGCGTCGAAGGCGTTTCGTTCCCTGTCCCTGCGCTGCAGCAGCAATTGTCTTTGGTGCGCCGCCGACAAGGACCGGGTTCGATAGCTGCCGATTCCGTCGGCAAGCGTGCGGTCCACGACCAGCGTCATCAGCGTGCTGCCGGACGCCACCATGTCACCCGGCTCGACCAGCACATCCTCGATCACGCCGCTTTGCTCGGCGGATATTGTGGTGAGACCACCCACGGGCAGGATTACGCCGGGCGCATGCAGCCGGCTCGGTACCTGTATCACGAAGGCCAGCGCGATCAGGGCCGCAAGGCAAGCGCAAGCGACCAGAACCGCAACAGGTGTAGAGGCCGGCCCGGCCAGCAGCACCTTCCCGAGGAAGCGATGCCGCCGATTGGACAGGGCGTTGTCGCGGAACAGACCGGGGTCTTCCCGCGAGCGCCCGGAAGGAAGATTGCCCACCGGACCGGCCTCTACGGTTGCTGCCTGGTCGGAGTCAGAACATTTCCGGCCATTCGTCGCCGCACGGCAGCCAGTGCAGCGGAACCGTTTCGGGCAATTGCCGAGGCCGGGTGTCCCGCGGAGTCTCCGGCTCTGTTTCCCCCGGACTCACGAGCGACAGCGCCCGGTGAGTGGGGAATTCGTTCCAGCGCGGAATATCGTGTCTTACAAGGGTGCGAAATTCCTCAGGGCGCCCGCCCGCCGGCAGACGAACTTCCCGTCGCGTCAACTCTCTCATATCAACCTCCGTATTCTGTGTGTGGGCGGCGACTTCCATATCACGTCTGCTGGAGCGACGCGGTCAGGCGCTGTCAGTAGTTGTTGCCGGCAGAATCGACGACGTATTGAAGCGGCGCCCCTGAATTCCAGCCGCTATTGCTGCCAGACCCTGGATTCGGGGGGGTGTACGGGCGGAACGGATTGCCGGAAGGGCCCGACGGCTCTTCGTCGGACTCTTCGTCGCTCGAACAGATGTAATGAGCAGTTGCGTCAGCAACGTGCGAGCCGACCGCGGCGCCCACTAGCGCACCGCCGCCGCCGGATACGGCTGCTCCGGCAAGCGCGCCCCCAACTATGAACGCTAGCGTCACGGCCTGCTCGCATTCGGATTCGTGTCCGCCGGCGACGGCGGCGCATTCCTGGTCGAGTAATAGTCTCATGGATTACCTCCTTGTATGGACTGAAATATGCGGCGCAACCCTTGCGCCGCTGCGGTCAGAAGAATGGAATTCCCATGAAGGAAAGAAAAGCGCCAAATCGGCCGCGTATCGCGAGTATTTCCTTTCTTCGGGGTTTATGGCCGAGTGCGGCCAAAACGAGAACCGCCGGGGGCCTGTTGAATGCGCCTGGGGATCTGGAGCGGACGATGGGAATCGAACCCACATCATCAGCTTGGGAAGCTGAGGTTCTGCCTTTGAACTACGCCCGCGCCGCGGCAAAGTCTATGCTAGATTCCAACGGCCGCCAAGTGGCGGGCGCGCAGCCATCGCGAGGGTATGGATCACTTGAATTCGCAGACCGGGCAACGGGCGCCGCCGCGCAGTTTCGTGCGCCGTTCGGGGCGGATTACCCGGGCGCAGAAGCGGGCGCTTGAGGAACTGTGGCCGGCCTACGGGCTGGATGAATCAGCGGACCCGATCTTGTTGGAGCAGGTGTTCGGCCGCCGGGCGCCGACGGTCCTGGAGATCGGTTTCGGCAACGGCGAGACGCTGGTTCGCTCGGCGCGGGAATCGCCGGATGCCAATTTCCTCGGCATCGAGGTCCATCTCCCGGGCCTCGGCCGCTGCATGCTGCTGGCGGAGAAGGCCGGGATACGGAACCTGCGCCTGATCCAGGGTGACGCCGTGGAAGTGCTCGGGCAACGGATGCCGCCCGCCTCGCTCGCGATGGTGTGCCTGTACTTTCCGGACCCCTGGCCGCGCAAGCGGCACCACAAGCGCCGGCTGGTGCAGCCCGGATTCGTCTGGTTGATCGAGCGCGTTCTCGAGCCGCGGGGCGTTTTCCACGTGGCGACCGACTGGGCGCCGTACGCCGAGCATATCGAGCACGTGATGAGCGGCAACGCCGCCTTCGAGCGCTTGAGTCGCCCGCCGTCGCGCTACACCACGCGCTTCGAGACGCGCGGCAGCGCCCTTGGCCATGAAATCTGGGAAGCCGCCTACCGCGTGCGGCGCGAGACTTAGTTCGGTCCGATCGACTCGGAGGACTGGAAGAACTTCAGGCGCGTCACGTAGATCGCCAGCAGGATGGCGGGGACGCCGGCCAGGCACACGAGCACGTAGAAGTTCACCCAGCCGACCTCCAGCGAGAGGAAGCCGGACCAGCCGGCCATGAACTTGCCCGGCAGCGCCATGAGGGAGCTGAGCAGTGCGTATTGGGTCGCCGTGTATTTGCGCGAGGTCAGGGCGGACAGAAAGGCGATGAATGCGGTCCCGGACAGGCCCACGCTGAAGTTGTCCCCGGTTATGACGCCGGCCAGCAGCCAGAGGTTCGTCTCGCCCGCGGTGGCCAGCGCCGCGAACGCCAGGTTGGTGATCGCCAGCAGGATCGCCGAGCCGATCAGCGGTCCCTTCAGCCCGAACCTTCCCACCGCCAGGCCGCCGACCAGGATGCCGGCCAGCGTCGCCACGGTCCCGTACAACTTGGCGACCGCGGCGATTTCGCTCTTCGTGTAGCCCATGTCCAGGTAGAACGGCATCGCCATGCTGCCCATCAGGTAGTCGCTGACCCGGAACAGCGCCACGAAAGCGAGTATCGACAGCGCAAACAGCTTGTAGCGCTGGAAGATGTCCCGGAACGGTTCGACGATGTGGGAACGGACCCATTCCGCGACGCTTTCCCTTCGCCGAACCCGGTTTTCATGCTCGGGCTCCGCGATCAGCAGCACCGCCACGACCCCCACGCCCATGCACGCGGCCATCGCCCGGTAGGTCAGCGACCAGTCGTAGGCGTCGGCCAGGAACAGCGCCCCGGCGCCGGACACCAGCATCCCAATGCGGTAGCCGTACTGGTAGCTGGCGGCCATCGCCGCCTGGCGATCCACTTCCACCGCCTCGATCCGCCACGCGTCTATGGCGATGTCCTGGGTGGCCGAGGAAAACGAGGCCAGCAGGGCAAACAGGGCCACGAGAAGCACGTTCTCGAGCGGGTCGGTCGTGGCGAGCAGCAGCAGCCCCGCGATGATCCCCAGTTGCGCCAGCAGCATCCACGAGCGCCGCCGCCCGAGCATTCGGTGAAGCAGCGGAAGCTGGATGCCGTCCACCGCCGGGGCCCAGAGGAACTTGAGCGAATAGGTAAGGCTGACCCAGGCCAGCATGCCCACGGTCCCGCGATACACGCCGACGTCGGCCAGCCAGGCCGTCAGGGTGCTGAACACCAGCAGCAGGGGCAGGCCGGCGGCGAAGCCGAGGAACAGCATGGCCAGGACCCGGGCGTGAAGGAACGCCCCCAGGCCGCCGTAGCTGTCAACGCGTACGTTCATTCGACCGCACAACCATAGCGCTTCTTCGCCCCCCGTCTTCCGGGAGCGTGTGAGCCATGGACGGCGGAACCGAGCTCCATGGATGGATTTATGCGTCTCCCGGAAGACGGGGGGCGAAGAAGCGCGGGATCGAAGCGAATCTGCAATTCAGTCGGCATAGTCGAGGATCAGCGGCGCGTGGTCGGAGAAACGCTTGCGCTTGTAGATCGAGGCGGAGGTGGCCCGTCCGGCCAGCTCCGGAGTGGCCACGTGGTAGTCGATGCGCCAGCCCACGTTCTTCGCCCAGGCCTGCCCCCGGTTGGACCACCAGGTGTACTGGTCCGGCTCGGGATTGATCCGCCGAAAGCAGTCCACGAATCCGAGTTCGCCGAACAGCAGGTCCATCCAGGCGCGCTCCTCGGGCAGGAAACCCGAGTTCTTGCGGTTGCCGCGCCAGTTCTTGAGGTCGATTTCACGATGCGCGATGTTGAAATCGCCGCAAAGCAGGTATTGCCGGCCGCTGTCGCGCGCCGCCGCGAGCAGCGGCGTGAACTCGTCGAGAAACCGCCACTTGGCTTCCTGGCGTGCTTCCGACGATGACCCCGAAGGCAGGTATAGGGAAACTACGCTGAGCGGGCCGAAGCGAGCCTCGAGGTAACGGCCCTCGGCGTCGAACTCCGCCGAACCGTATCCCCGCAGCACTTCATCCGGTTCCTGTCGCGAATACAGCCCCACGCCCGAATAACCCTTTTTCTCCGCGCACTCGTAGAAGCAGTGCCAGTTGCGCGGCCAGAACTCGCGGCCCTGAAGCTGGTCCTCCTGTGCCTTGAGCTCCTGAAGGCAAACAATGTCCGCCTTCTGCCGCCGCAGCCAGTGATAGAAGCCCTTGCGCGCCGCCGCGCGGATGCCGTTGGCGTTAAGGGTGATTACGCGCATCGCGATCCGTGCTTACCAGCGCAGCCCCCCGTCCAGGTCGATCACGCGGCCCGAAATGTAGTCGTTCTCCAGGATGAACTGCGCGGTCTGGGCCACTTCGTCCGGGTCGCCGAGGCGCTTCGCCGGCACCATCGCCGCGAGGCGGTCGCGGGCCTCGGGCTTCATCGCCGCGACCATCTCGGTGTTGATCAGGCCGGGGGCTATGGCTGCGGTGCGGATGCCGTGACGCGCCAGTTCGCGCGCCCAGAGGACGGTCAGCGCGGCGACGCCGGCCTTGGTGGCGGAGTAGTTCGACTGGCCGAAGTTGCCGACCCGCGAAAGGCTGGAGATGTTGATGATCACCCCGCCCGCGCCGAAGCGCGCCATGTGCACGGCGGCTTCGCGCGCGCACAGGAAGGTGCCGGTCAGGTTCACGTCCAGGACAGCCCGCCAGTCTTCAACCGACATCTTGCCCAGCAGTTCGCCGTCCTTGTACTTCATCAGCAGGCCGTCGCGGGTAATGCCGGCGTTGTTGATCAGCACGTCGAGCGCGCCGCAGTCCGAGGCCACGGCGTCCATGAACGCCTCCACGTCGCTTTCGACGGACACATTGGCGGCGTAACGGCGCACCTCGGCGCCGGCCGCGCGGCAATCGGCCGCCGTGCCGTCCAGGCTGTCCCGGTTCAGATCGCACAGCGCCAGGTTCGCGCCCTGCGCCGCCAGGCGGCGCGCCATGGCCGCGCCCAGGCCGCGCGCGGCTCCGGTAATGACTATCGTTTTGCCCTTTATTTCCACGCAAATGACTCCTTGAGGAAAGCCGCGCAATCCTACTCCATTGCGGCCGCGTCTTCCGCACGCGGCCTGTGGCCGGCTACTGCCCAGCCCATCAGCGCCTCTTCCCGGTACACCAGCGGGAACCAGCCGTCGACAACGAGCCCCGCCGAACGCAAGTGGTCCAGAAGCCGGTCGAACTCGCCTGCGTCGGGCGTCGCGGCCAGAAGGTCCTCCATGCGCAGGCAATAGGCGTCGCTCGCCTCGCGCAGCCGCCGGATCGTCGCCCGCCTCTCGGCCGGTCGAAGTCCGGGAGCAAAAACGGCTTGCAGCCCGTTCAGGACAAATCCGATGCCGTTGCCCGGATCGCTGAATTGCCCGGCCTGCTGCTGGACGCGCACGACTGCGGCGTTCAGCTTGCGGCGCAGATTTTCCGTTCTGGCGTCATGCTTGAGCATTCGCTTCTCGAAGTCCGATTCCGCCGATGCCATCGCGTCGACGACCCGGCGCGCCCGGGTCAGCAACTGTTCCCGCCTGATGCACAGGCGATGCTGTTCCAGTCCCTCGCGGGCCTCCCTGACCACCACAGAATTGGCATGATGGGTGATGAGTGCAATGCGCCCGCCCGGCTTTAGAATTCGCATCGCTTCCCGCGCACTGGCTGAGGGGTCCCCGTACTCGAAGCCGTACTGCGAAGTCAGCAGGTCAGCGCACCCGCTCTCCAGCCCGGTGCTCTCGTTGGGCGCTCCGCTGCGAAACCGGACGCTTTTCAGCCACTCCCGGGCCGCGTCGGCCTCCTTGAGGTCCTTCTCGGGCCGAATCCCGGCCCTGTCCAGCGCATCGACACGGAATTGCCTGTCGTTCGCGGCGGAATATTCCGCCGCCAGGAGAGCCACGGCGCCGTTTCCGGTGGCGAGATCGACAATCCGGGCGCCTTCGCGCAGCGTCGCGAACTGGCGTTCCCAGAACTCGCGAATCTCACCGTCGTAGTTGGGATTGCCGCTGCGTTCGAAGGTGGTTACGCTGCCGTGACGCCAGAATTGCTCCCACTCGTCGTCGGTGAGAAGCCTGCGCGGCACTTTATTCGCCGGTGAAGCGGGGCGGTCGTTTTTCCAGGAAGGCGGCTATGCCTTCCGCGGCGTCGGCGGTGTTGCCGCATGTCTCCTGCGCTTCGGCCTCCGCCAGGAAAAGGTCGTCGAAGGACTGCGTGCCCGCCGTGCGCATCAGCCGCTTGGTCGCTGTCAGCGCCAGCGGAGCCTTCTGCGCGAGTTCCGCGGCCCAGCTCTCGGCGGTCGCGAGGGCCTCGCCGGGCGGCGTCAGACGGTTTGCCAGGTTCAGTTCCCTGGCGCGCGCCGCCGGCATGCGATCGCCGCCGACCGCGAACTCGAAGGCCGCCCGATGGCCGATGGCCTGGGTAAGCGTCCAGGTGGAGCCGCCGTCGGGGACCAGGCCGATATTGGTGAAAGGGGAGAGCAGGAATGCGTTCTCTTCCATCACAACAAGGTCGCAGGCAACCGCCAGCGACATTGCGATGCCTGCGGCGCCTCCCTGCACGGCGGCGATCACGGGCTGCGGCGCCTGCACGATCGCGTCGAACATCGGCTTGTATTCGCGAATGAGAATGTCGTGAATCGACCCGGCGCCGATCGTGCCCCGCTTCAGGTTCGCGCCGGCGCTGAAGAACCTGCCGCTGCCGCCCAGGACGATCGCCCGCACGGATCGATCCCGCGCCGCTTCCTCCAGCGCCGCGGCCAACCCGGTCCGCAATTCGGGCGTAAAGCTGTTGAGATTGTCCGGCTGGTGCATCAGCACCGTGGCCACGGCGCCTTCGCGCCGCGTCAGGACAACGGAGTCCGGTTTGTCCTTGTCGTCGCCGGTCGAATGCACCGCGGCTTCCGCCACGGACCGCTAGGGCGCGCCCCGGGAGCGTTGATAGGCCGGCCGGTCCCTGCACGCCGAAACCCACTTGTTCACCTTCGGCCACCCCTCGAGACTGAATTGCAGCATCACCAGCATGTCCAGCACGGAAACGCAGATCAGGTCCGCCGCCGTGAACTGCTCGCCCAGCAGATGGGATCGTTTGGCCAGTTGCTTCTCGAGCACGTCCAGCGGTTCCGCCAATGCCTGTTCCGCTCCCTTGACGGCCGCCTCGCTGTGGTCGTCTCCGGTGTGCACGAATTTCTGCATGAAGAGCGTAACGATGTGCGGTTCCAGTTCGGTCATCGCAAAGAAAGACCATTGAAGCACATGGGCCCTTTGCGCCTGGGTGGCGGGCCACAATTCGCGGTCGTCGTACTTGGCGGCCAGGTACAGGTTGATGGCGGTGGATTCGAACAGCTTGAGCGAGCCGTCCTCCAGCGCGGGCGCCTTGCCCGTGAGGGTGATCTTGCCGAGCGACTTCCTGCGTTCCTCGCGCGACTGGCCGTCGAGCGGCACATGCTCGTACGGTATTGCCAGTTCCTCAAGCATCCACAAGCAGCGCGCAGCGCGCGATTGCTGCGGACCGTGTAGGCGAATCATCTGATCTCTCCTTGGAGTATTAGTCGTATGTAAAGCACTGATTACGGGCCGAACACCGTGCCCGAGAACGCGGCCACGATCGTCATCGCGTAAATAAACAGTACCCATCCGTAAACGGGTTGCAACTGCCTATGGTATTGCTGCTCCAGTTCCGGCGTCGAGCCCGACTGGGCTATGGTCGCGAAAGTGACCGTCGCCGGGGCAAAACCGCGGTCCAGGGGCACCACGGCGAATCCGATTAGGCCCACCGCGACCAGTTTGACGGTCAGCCAGGCGGGGGCGGCGACTGCCTCGACGGTAATCGTGGCGATCGCGAATACAAGCGCGCCGGCGCACAACAACAGGCTGAACGGCATGTTGGTTTTCTCGAAGAGTTTCTCGGCGGCGGTCCCCGGGTTCAGAAAGCCGCGCCACATGATCAGCACCCAGGCCAGCCCGATCAGCCAGACAATCGAAAGCACCCATACGGGGACGTTCAGCAAACCGATGCCGTGGATCAACTGCAGGCCGCTGGGGAATATCAGCGCGTTGCAGGTGCGCGGCAGGCGATCGAGCACCAGGCCCAGCTTGAGGACGCTGGAGCGCGTCTCCATGCTCAGCGACGAGTTCTCCGACATCTTCGCCGCCAGGAACACGCCCAGATCGGTGCCCAGCCAGAATACCCACAGCGATATGTGAAAAAAGACCAGTATCTTGTGTTCCAACATCATTGCTTCCGCTCCTCGCCCAACTCCTCAAACGGCGCCAGCACCTTGCGGATCATTTCCGCGTTGGCCACCGCCCAGGCGCCGGCCTGCTCCGCATCCGGCTCGAAGTCCTCGATTTCCTCGCGGGTCAGCAGGCCCTTGCCCAGAATCAGCGACTCCAGGCTCATCAGGCGCTCGCGCACGACCCAGTGCTCGGCCATCAGCTTGAGCAGGCTGGCGAGCAGCGCGTCGGTGGCGGGGTCCTGAAAAAAGTACTTGCGCCCGCCCTTGATTCGGCGGCTCAGCCGTTCACCGGCGGCGTCCACGCCTAGTCCTGCTTGACCGAACCGAAGCCGTACCAGAAGATCACGTCGGAGAGTCGGCCCGTGTCTTCGCCGAACTCGGGATCGGCCAGCGCCATCGCGATGAAATCTTCCTCGTCGGTATACGTGTAGCGCGGCATTACGCCTTCGAAGTATCCGTCGGCGGGGAAGCCGGCGGCGACCGTCAGTTCCTTCGGATTCTGGTCCCGGAAGTCCTTGTAGAACGGCTCATTGTTGTAATAGCTGTCCCAGTCCAGGTAGAACTGGTCGTAGGCCGCCATGCGGTCGTTCGGCGGCAACTCCATGTTCAGCAACACGCCGCCCGGGCGCAGCACACGATGCGCTTCGGCGAGATATTGCCGAATCGCCTTGTTCGGCAGTTCGTGCAGGAACATGGAACTGAAAACCACGTCCATCGAGTTGTCGGGGAAGCGAATGTCCTCGGCGCTCTGCTGGTGGAAATGCGCTTCGACGCCCATCGCCTCCGCGCGCGCGTGGGCATAGCGCAGGCAGGGCGCGGCCACGTCGATCCCATGCACCTCGGCGTCCGGAAAGACCTGCTTCCAGGGCAGGGTGTTGTGGCCGATGGTGCAGCCGACATCGAGGATCCGTCGGGTCTGGCGGCCGGCGAAGCGGTTCTTGTAGAAATTCGCCATCGACCAGCCGATGTCGTTCAGTTCCTTGCCCATGGCGCCGAACGCGAACACGTTCAGTCCCTGGTCGTAAAGGGCGCCTGCCGCGAGATCCTCTCCCCCGTACTCCTTGTAGTAGCAACCCGGCATCAGGTGGACGTCCACCGCTTCCACGTAGCGCGGAATCTCAAGATCCGGATCGAGTTGCAGGGTGCCGCCGGCCTTGGGCTTGTCCGCAAGGCTCTTGCCTGTGCCGTTGAGTTGCTCGCGCTGTTTCTCGATGCTGTCCATTACCACGTCCCAGACCATTTGCTGGGCGGTGCATCGGGCGGAGGAATACGCCTTGAAAATTTCCCGACCACGTATGGCGCGATGCACGTCGGCGCCGTCCAGAACCTTGTCGCCGGCCTCCTTTTCCAGGTCTGTGGCGACGGCGGATTCGAAGTCCGTGCGCATGGTTGCGGCGAGATCGTTCAGTACGAAACCGCGCAGACCGGAAACAAACCTCTCCCGCGCCCGCGTGTCGCGATTCCGGTCCAGGGCCAGGGCATGGGTGATCGGTTGTGTCATGGCTTTTCCCCCAGAGTCGTAACGTCCGATTGTTGCGGATTCGGCAGGAAAATGCAAAGCGCATACAATCTCGCGCCGTGCCTGCGCCTTTACGCCCAATGACGAGACGCAACAGATGACGGCGGGACCGCTGGACGGGATTCGCGTGCTGGAGCTCACCAGCGTCGTTCTGGGTCCCTGGGCCTGCCAGTTGCTGGCCGACATGGGCGCCGACGTCATCAAGGTGGAACCGCCTTACGGAGACTCCAACCGGACCTTGGGTGCTTCCCATAACCCCGGCATGGCCGCGCTCTACCTGACCTGCAACCGCAACAAGCGGGGCCTGGTCCTGGACCTCAAGAAGCCCGCCGGAAGGGAAGCGGTGCTGCGCCTGGCGCGCGACGCGGACGTGCTGGTTCACAACAACCGTCCCGGCGTGATGACGCGCCTGGGGCTGGAATACGACGACCTGCGGGCGGTCAACCCGCGGATCATCTACTGCGGGACGTACGGCTACAGCAAGGACGGGCCCTATGCCCAGCGCGGCGCGCTGGACGATTCGATCCAGTCGGTCAGCGGCTTTGCCATGTTGCACGCGATGGTGCAGGGCGAACCGCGCTACGCGCCCAGCGTGGTGGCCGACAAGACCACGGCGATCACCGTGGTCTACGGCGTGCTGGCGGCGCTGTTTCATCGCGAACGGACCGGCGAGGGGCAGGAGCTGGAAGTGCCTATGTTCGAGACCATGGTGTCGTTCGTCATGGCCGAGCACCTTTGGGGCCAGGTGTTCGATCCGCCGCTGTCCACGGCCGGCTACAAGCGGCTGATGAGCAAGCACCGCAAGCCGTACAGGACGCTGGACGGTTACATTGCCGTGCTGCCGTACCTGGACCGGCACTGGGAGCTTTTCTGCACCCGGGCCGGACGGCCCGAACTGATCGAGGACGAGCGCTTCCGCACGCTTTCGGACCGGGTGCGGAATATCGACGACACCTACGAGGAAACGGGCCGGATTCTGGCCACTCGAACCACGGCCGAATGGATGGAATTGTTCGAAGGCAGCAGCGTGCCAGTCAACGCGGTGAATTCTCTCGACGACCTGCAGAACGACGAACACCTTCGGGCCGTCGGTTTCTGGAGCGAAATGGACCACCCGACCGAAGGGAAGCTTCGCATGCCGGGATTCCCGGTGAATTTCTCGGCCACCCCGGCCGACATTCGCCGCCACCCTCCCCAACTGGGCGAGCACAGCGTGGAGGTACTGAGCGAGGCCGGCTACTCCAGGGCGGAAATAGACGACATGCTCGCCAGCGGAGTGACCCGCACTCCCGAATAAAAAAGACCTGCCACGCGGCCGCGTGGCAGGTCTTGAATGGTTCAGGCGATCAGCCTAGAAGTCCTTGCGGAAATTCACGGTCCAGGTGCGCGGGTCCTGCAGGTACAGGCCCACGAAGAAGGACGTGCCCTGTTCGCGGTCGGCGCAGTTCTGGCATTCGGCGCTGATCGACCAGTCCTGTTCCAGGTTACGCAGCGTGACGGAGGCGGTGATAACCGAGTAGCCGTCGCTGAGCGCGGTCGGCGCGCCGCTGGAGCCGATGCTGTGCTTGCCGATCTTGTAGATGAAGGCGCTCGGCCGCAGCTCCCACCCCGGGGAGATCGCGATGTCGTAGGCCGCCCCGGCCGTCAGCGTGTAGTCCGGCGAGCGAACCGGGTCTGCAATCTGCCCCAGGTGGTTCACCACGCCCGCCGCGCAGAAGGGGCTCGCCGCGGCGGCAACGCCTGCAGACAGATCGGCGTTACACAGCGCCTGCTGTTCGATGATCGAAGGATTGAGCTCGGCATATTCCGCATCCTGCGTCCCGAAGTTCACGAACACGGTCAGACCGTCGATCAGCGCGGCGGTGAGTTCCACCTCCACGCCCTGGTTTTCCAGCGACGCGTAGTTGCGCGTGTTGAAGGTCGGGGCGCCGGTCACGGGATCGTAGACCGCGGACGGCAACTGGAAGTCGGTGACGTCCGTGCTGAAGACGGTGGCGTTGAAACGCAGCCGTCCTCCCATCCAGTCGGAGCGCATGCCTGCTTCGTACGACCAGACCTTTTCGGGACCGAATACCTCGATGGCCCCCGGGTTGGTGCCGCGCGCGTTCCAGCCGCCGGACTTGAACCCTCGCGTGGCCGACGCGTAGAGCATCAGGTCGTCGCTGATTTCGTACTCAAGCGCGATTCGCGGAGTCGTGATCTTGGCGTTCTGTTCCAGCGGATACCCCAGCGCGGCGATATCGGCGGAGTCGAAGCCCCACGGCCAGTTGGGGTTCTTGGTGAAACCCACGTCCTTGGTTTCGTCGGTCCAGCGGGCGCCGCCGGTGAGCGTGATTTGCTCGTTGACGTGATAGTCCACCTGCAGATAGATCGCCAGAGCGTCAGTGTCGTTCTCGAGAAGCCGGTCGGCCAGCAGCAGCGGCTGGAAGCCGTTGAAGGCGCCGCCGATGCCCAGGAGATCGGCAAAGTCCACGGCGTTTTCTTCCTGGATGTAGAACACGCCCGCCACGTAGTCCAGCGCTCCGTTGCCGGTGGAGCCGGTCAGCTTGATTTCCTGCGTGAACTGGTCATGTTCTCCCTCATTGGCGATCGTGAAGCCGCCGTAGGGCCGGCCGAGGTTCAGGAAGTCCAGCGTGAAATCGTGATCAAGGTAGCGCTGGCCGGTAATTATGTTGAGGGTGCCGTATGCGGTGTCCACTTCGATGTTCGAATAGAGCGAAAGCGAGTTGACCCAGTTGCCCAGCGGCTTGCCGGCTTTCGCGCCGTGGATGGGCGTGGGCCAGGGCGGGGCCTGGTCGGAGCGCAGTCCGGTAAGGGTGTAGCGCTCGTCCTCGTCCGGATCGTTGAGGTTCAGCAGGTTGGCATGCTCGTTGTCCACGTAGGCCACGGCCGCGTCCCAGGTGACGGTTTCGCCCAGCCAGCGCAGCGCGGCGCGCACGCCCACGTTCTTCTCGTAGTTGATGCCGTCTTCGCCCGTGGTGCGATTCTCGACGAAGCCGTCGTCATCGATCGCGTAGGCCGAGAGCTTGAGCAGGAGGTTTTCCTGGACCGGCAGGTCCACGCTGCCGCGGAAGCGCACCTGGCTGAACCGGCCGAAGCCCAGTTCGACGTAGCCGCCGAATTCCTCGGCCGGCTTCTTCAGGATCACGTTCACGGCGCCGCCGGTGGTGTTGCGGCCGAACAGCGTGCCCTGCGGTCCGCGCAGCACCTCGATCCGGTCGATGTCGAACAGCGCGAAGTTGTTTGCGTTCTGCCGGCTGATGAAGATGTCGTCCACGTAGCTGCCAACCGGGGGATCGAAGGTGGGGATCGATTCGGTGTTGTTCAGCGCGCGAAGCGAATACACGTTGGCCGAGCCCAGTCCCGTGTTGTTGCTGCCGATCAGGTTGGGCACCAGCCGGGTCATGTCCAGCAGCTCGGTCACCTGAAGTTCGCGAAGCTGCAGGTCGGAATACGCGCTGACTGCGATCGGTACGTCCTGCACGCTTTCCGCCCGGCGCTGGGCGGTCACGATGACCTCTTCGATCATCTGGTCGTCCTGGGCGAATGCCGGCGCTAAAAGCGCACAGCCGATAACGGCGGATGCAAGTTTGTGAATCGATTTCATCGGGAGCTGTCCCCTGCGTTTCTGAAGGAATTGGCGCCAAACGCGCGAAAGCCCGCAAACCCCGTCCCCACAAGGCCATTGGCGGGCCAGCGCGAATTATATACAAGCGGTGATTTATTGTCTTTCAGACCCTGGAGCATGGTCTTCCAGGCGTCTGGAGCGCCCCGAACGGTCGGCAGACAAGCGAGGTTTGCATTGCCGGGGTCTTTGTGCCAGTATTCAGCGCCTGCTGTCTGGGCAGCGGGGTTGAGGGGACTTGCCCCGACTTTGTGCGCAGGCAGCGCGCGCGGCGAAGTGTTCGCCGCAGTCCGGAAAACATGGGAGGCCATCACGTGGCGAAGAATCTGATCGAATACGAGAAATCCGCCGAGGCGAAGCAGTGGATCAGCGACGAGAGCGCGGAACAGGAGAAGCGCTACCAGCAAATCGTCCAGGATATGGATGACCTGTCCGACGAACGCGATGTGTGGGTGGAAAAGTTCTTCGAGCGCATCCAGACGCGCGGCTTCAACGTTCACTACGACAATCGCCGTCAGATCCCCGATGACGAACTTCCCACCCGTCCCGACCGGCCGTTCAAGGTCGTATTTTAGAGATAAGGGAGCAAATCAAAATGGGCCGTCCACATATTGAACCCTACGTAGAAACCGACGTTCCCTTCCGGCGCATGACCTTGCCCGGTTTCGGCAAGGGCATGCACTACAAGGTGCTGAGCCTCGACAGCGACACGGGCGCCTGCTCGCTGGTCGTGAAGTTCGAGTCCGGTTATTCCCTGCCCCCGGGCATGAGCTACACCGAAATGGAGCTCTACGTTGCCGAAGGCAGTCTCCAGGTTGGAGACAAGACCTTCGAGACCGGCCACTACCTGTGGCTGCCGCCCGGCGTTTCATTGCCCGCCCTCAGCTCTCCGAACGGCGCGCGCTGCCTGATGTTCTACAACTACGGCGAGCCGAGTTTCGTGGAGTCCGACGAGGACCATCCGCGCGCCGAGCGCCACAAGATGGTGAGCGTCAACGCGCTGGAAGACATCGTCTGGGGTCCGGCCAACGTGTCGCCGTCGGTGGCGCCCGGCTGCTTCGTCAAGGTCCTCAAGTTCGATCCGCTAACCCACGGGTTCACGTTCATGTACTGCATGACGCCGAACTTCTGGCAGGACAACATCTCGTACCACGACTGCATGGAAGAGGGCTATCACGTCTGGGGCACTTCCTGGATGATGCAGTTCGGCTACCTGCCCACCGGCGGCTATTTCTGGCGCCCGCCCTGGATCAACCACGGCGCGTTTCAGAGCACGTACGGCTGTCTCGCGATCGGGCGGACGGACTCGCAGTTGCACAATTACTTCCACTTCAATCCGTGGACCACGCCCGAGGAGAACCAGGAGCGGGCGGCGGCCCAGCTGTATCGGCAGAAGCGGAACCTGTACGAGTGGGTCCGCGCCCAGGACGGCCACAACCACCCGCACGACTTCGAGCACCCGCACTACCGCGACCACGTTCACCACGACGACCACGACTGATACCGGCCGAGCCCGGCGGGGTGCCGGGCTGAATCGGTCATGAACCCGGTCCTGCGACCGGCAATCCTGCTGTGGTTTGCAGCTTTCCTGACGCTTTCGGCGCAGCCTGTCCGCGCCGATGGGGGTCCCGGCAATCCCGGGGAGCCGACCCATTGCGTCGTGCTGCTACACGGCATAGGGGGATTCGCGCTGCTCCTCAAGCCCATGGAATTGAGCCTGGAGGAGCAGGGCTATTTCGTGGCCAATGTCACTTATCCCTCGCTGGCGGACCCGATCGAATCGCTCGCGGTCGAAGCGGTGGAGGAGGGACTTCAGAGGTGCTCTGCGCAGGGCCTGTCGCGGATCCACTTCGTGACCCATTCCATGGGAGGAATACTGGTCCGCCAATACCTTTCGCAAGGGTCGATAGCGGGACTTGAGAGGGTGGTGATGCTGGCTCCCCCCAACCAGGGCAGCCGGTTTGCCGACTATGTGGGCGACAGCCCGCTGGGGAAGTTATATGAACCGGATGCGCTGGCGCAACTGGGCACCGGCGACGAGTCGGTGCCGCGCCGCCTGGACGCCCCCGATTTCGAACTGGGCGTGATTGCGGGCACCCGTAACCTGAGAAAGCTGATTCCGGGCGCGCCGTCCGAACCCAGCGACGGCGTGGTCACGGTGGACGAGACGAAGGCGCCCGGAATGAAGGATTTTCTGCTGACGCCGGCTACGCACACGACCATCGTCTGGAACGACGAGGTCCAGCGCCAGACGGCGCACTTCCTGCGCAACGGCCGATTCGATCATCCGCGGGAAGGCCGCTGATTCGGTTGCATTAGCAGGGGAAAGCCTGTGAATGGCGCGTGATAGTATCTTCCTTAAGGGAGGGGACATATCATGGCGCGTAATCCGTTTGCGGTCATCACCGCAGTCACTTCGTTGGTTTTCCTGCCGGGTGCGGGGGCAATCGCCCAGGAACTTGCGCTGGAAGAAATCGTGGTTACGGCCCGAAAGGTTGAGGAAAACCTGATGGAAGTGCCGCTGGCGGTCACGGCGTTTTCCGCCGACGAACTGGAAGCCATCGACATGGCGCAGTTGACCGACCTTCAGTTGTTCACGCCGAGTTTCAGTTTCACCGACCAGGCGGGGGAGGCGGGCGCCCGCAATGACCGGTCCTCCAACTCCCTGACGTTCCGCGGCCTTTACCTGAACGGCAACGTGGGCATCAATGCCGGCGGGCTGCTGTTCATCGACGGCGCTCCGGTGGTGGGCGCTTTCCTGCCCAGCATTGTCGATACCGAGCGAGTCGAAGTCCTGAAGGGCCCGCAAAGCGCGTACTTCGGCCGTTCGACTTTCGTCGGCGCCGTTAACTTCGTGATGAAGGAACCCGGCGATGAATTCCGAGGCCGGGTTTCCGCCGAATATGGAGAGTTCGGATCGAACGAACAGCATGTCATGCTGGAGGGTCCCATCGTCGAGGACACGCTTTCGGCCCGCGTCAGCGGCCGTCACTGGAAACAGGGCGGGTATATCGACAACTACGGCCAACCGGGCGAACGCCTCGGCGGACGCACCACCAACTCCATTTCGACGTCGGTGCTGTTCACGCCAACATCCGACCTGAAGGCGAAGCTGTTCGTCAACTACTTCGAAGACGAGGACTTCCACGGCGCGCAGTTCGCCCTCAAGCAGGATTCCTATAACGGCCGCGCCAACCCGGACGGGACCTGCGATCCCTTGAGCGCGCCGCTTCGGGAGGGACTGAATCCCAGATCCCGCGCCGCGGGCGGTATCGTCTGCGGCGAGCTGCCGAGCATGGGCGAGCTGGATCCGGCGATCTTCTCCGCCGATACGGTGATCGATTCGATCCTTGAGAAGACCCTGTTCGATCCGAACCCGAACTGGCCTGCCTTCGATCCCCGCTTCCATCCGGAAGTGGGCCTCAAGCGGGAGGCGTTCCAGGCCAACCTGCGGATCGATTTCGATCATTCGTCGGGTTATACCTTCACGTCCCTGACGGCGATCCACAAGGACAAGAACCAGAACATCATCGACCTGAACTACCGCGACGGTCGAATGCGGCCCAATCCGCTTGCCTTCGTGTTCATCACCCTTCAGGGCCGGACCGATGTGCGGCCGGACGCGAACGGAACCATGCTGCTGCAAGGTCAGCAGAGAGACTGGAGCCAGGAGTTGCGTGTTACCTCTCCACAGGACCGGCGCCTGCGTTGGACGGCGGGCTTCAATTTCACCGACGCTTTTTCCCCGGGGGGAACGGTGTACGGGCAACTGGTCGTGGGGCCGACCTTCGTTGCGGCCAGCATAGAACGCGCGTCCGAAACGCCCGCCGTGTTCGGCGCCGCGTACTATGACATCACGCCGAAACTGACCTTGAGCGTCGAAGCGCGCTACCAGCGGGACGAGATCTGGCAGAACACGCGCCGTGACCGCGTGGGCAATCCGCCCACGGTGCCCTCGGAGTTCAGCACGGAGTTCACCAGCTTCGCACCGCGTGTCTCCCTGGACTACAACTATGCGGAGAACGCCATGGTTTATGCGCTGTTCTCCCGCGGCTATCGCCCCGGCCGCTTCAATGCGGACCTGGCCACCGAGAGCCAGGCCGTGGTTGATGCGCTGCGCGCGGTGGCGCCGAGTGCGGGCATAAACATTGATGAAGAAAAGCTGGACAATTACGAAATCGGCTGGAAGACCATGTGGCTGGGCGGCCGCGCCCGGACCACGCTGGCGGTGTATTACGACAAATGGCTCAATGGCCAGGTCGGGCAAAACGTTCCCATCGTCGTCGATGGCGTGGCCAACCTGATCAACATCGTTCTCAACACCGGCGAGGCGACACTCCGGGGCATCGAGTTCGAGGCGCAGTGGCAGGCAACGGAGAATCTGACGCTGGCCGGCAACTACGGACTCAATGACACCGAGATCAATTCCTACAACTGCGTGGACTGCAATAACGTTTACGGCAGCTTCGAAGGAGTGGAGGGCAATGCCCTGCCCGCGGCGCCGCGAATCGCCTGGGCTCTTTCAGGTCAATACGAGGACAATCTGACCGGCGACTGGAACTGGTACGGCCGGGTGGACTGGGCGCACCAGGGAAGCCGTTACACGGACTTCTCCAATATCACGAAGACGGCGCCCTACGACCAAGTCAACCTGCGCCTCGGCGTTCGAACTGAAGCGATCACTGTCGAGGCCTTTGTGCAGAACGCTCTGGACCACGACGAGTTCCTGGCCGGTGTGGTCGGCATTGATTTGTTCACCTTCATTCCCGGTCCGATAAAGAATGAGCTGCGGGTCTCCGCTCCCATTCCCCGGAACTACGGCATTCGCGCTACGTACAACTTCTAGCCGACCCTGCGGTCTATGCGCTCCTCCCTCGTGTGTGGAGACGCATAAACCCATCCATGGGGCTCGGCGGCGGCTGTCCTGCCGCCGACGCTCCACACAGGAGGGAGGAGCGCATAGATCTTTAGCCGGATGTAAGGGGTTATTCGATCGGGGAGAGCAGCTCCGGGGCGGTGACCAGTTGACGTACGCCGTGCGACTTGGTTTCGTTGAACACGTTGCCCTGCTCGGCCCAGCGGTGCAGGGAGTTGATGTCGAGTCTGGTGCACTGCGGCCGCACGCTCCAGGTGACCCGCACGGGCGAACAGTTGCTCTGGTCGTACGATGGCCCTGTGGTGGAGCCGCGGAACAGGACCGGCTCGCCGGTCGTGGCGGGAATCATCATCGCCTGATGCAGGCCATCGATCATGTTTCCGCCATAGGCCATTGTCATGAAATCCAGCGCCTGCGAATCGTTCACCACAAGGAACACCTGCGCTTCGACGCGCAAAAGGGGATCGGCGCAACCGTCCGGAACACAGGAACCGAGGCCTTCTCCGGGTGTCGCGGCGCAGGAGGTGTGCACCCAATGCACTTCGATGGTGTCGCCCGGCTTCACGCCCTTGTAGGCGCCGTCGGCGGGAGCCAGTTCCGCATCGCTTAGGTCGGCCGATGCATTGCAGGCGTATCCGCCGTCTTCCGCATCGCTCACAAACACGTTGAAACCGGGGCCCTTGTGCTCCGCGTTGGTGTGCGTATGGAGGTTGCACAGGTTCATTTCGCCCGCCGCCGGCGCCAGCGGGAAGGACTCCGTGTTCAGTCCGTACACGCTGCTGATGTCGCGCGGAGTCTGCGGTCCCATATCGAGGCAAAGCGCCGCTTGGCCTTGCACGGCGGTCCCGGCGGCAGGCGCCGGATCGGCTGTTTCGGACACCGGTTCGCCGGCGCAGCCGGCAATCAGCATGGCAATGACCAGGCTCACAGGCAAGGGTGCACGCATGAAGATGTCTCCCAAAGTCACTCTGAAGGGCAGTATAGTCCGCCGCCCCTGGGAGCGAGGGCATGTCCCTCGCGGCGTCTCGCCCTCGTGGAGGACGAGACGTCCTCGCTCCACGGGATCCGGCTATCCGGGTCGCTGGTTGACTTCGAGGATGAAGCCATCGGGATCGAATATCGTCATCGACCGCATTTGCGCCGGCTTGCCATCGGCTCCGGTAATGGTGAAGGCGTGGGGCTGGGAGAAAATCCTCGCGCCCGCGGCCTCGCATTCGCGGTGCACGCGGCCCAGGTCCTCGGTGTGCATGACGATGACGCTGTCGCCGATGCCCACCGCCCGTTCGTCCGGCTCGGGCAGCCTGGGCTCGAGGTGCTCCAGCAGGCCGATCATGCTTCCGGCGGGGTCCTTGCCCTGCATCATTACCAGCCGGACCCGGTCGCCGGCCCCGGCTGCAGGGTAGCCCGCGCCGGCCATCGTGATCTCCTGGTCAAACGCGGCCGTGAATCCGAGGACATCGCGGTAGAAGGCCGTCGACCGCTCCACGCTTCGAACCACCAGCGTGGTCCGCTTGACTACCGTGCTCATGGTTTCCCCCCTGAATTGCAGACCAGCGCCTGCCCCGACGGTGCCCCGGACAGTTTGCCGTCCTTCCAGGCGACCGCGCCGTTAACGAAAGTCGTGTCGACGCGGGCGCCGAAGCGATGGCCTTCCAGCGGCGACCAGCCGCACTTGTAGAGCAGGCTCTTGCTGTCCACTTGCTGTCCGCCCTGCGGATCAACCAGCACGCAGTCCGCGAAATAGCCTTCGCGCAGAAAGCCGCGATCGGCGATACCGTACAGGCGAGCCGGAGCGTGACAGGCTGCCTCGACCGCACGCTCGACCGTGAAATGGCCGGCGCGGGCCAGGTCCAGCAGCATGAGCAGCGAATGCTGGACCAGCGGCAGGCCGGCGGGCGCACTAAGGTAGTCGCCCGACTTTTCCTGAGCGGTGTGCGGCGCATGATCGGTAGCGATCACGCTGATGCGGCCGTCGGCAAGCGCTTGCCGCAGTGCGGCGCGGTCGGTGGCGGACTTGATCGAGGGATTGCACTTGATCCGGTGTCCCAGGCGCTCGTAGTCCCCCTGGTCAAACCACAGGTGATGCACGCAGACTTCCGCCGTTACGCTGCCGGCGCTGCGGAGATCTTCCTCAGGATCGAACTGCTCGAGTTCCTTCGCCGTGGTCAGGTGCAGCACGTGCAGCTTTGCGCCGTGCTTGCGGGCCAGCGACACGGCCAGGCTGGAAGAGCGGTAGCAGCATTCCGCATCGCGGATATCGGCATGCGCGGCCGCCGGAATCTCTCCGCCGTAGGTTTCTTTCGCCCGGGCCAGTTGTTCTTCGATACGCGTGCGGTCCTCGCAATGGGTCGCGATCAGCAGCGGGCAGTTTGCGAAGATGCGCTCGAGCGCCTCGGGTTTCTCCACCAGCAGGTCTCCCGTGGAGGGCCCCATGAAGACTTTCACGCCGCAGGCCTCGCTGCCCTTCAGCGCCTGGATTTCCTCAAGGTTGCTTTCGGTGGCTCCCAGGTAGAAGGCGTAATTCCCCCAGGCGCGTCCTTTGGCGGCGGCGTACTTAGCGGCGAGCCTTTCCCGTGTGACTGTGGCGGGCGAGACATTGGGCATGTCCATGAAGCTGGTGACGCCGCCGGCCACGGCCGCCGACGATTCGCTGGCGATGTTTCCCTTGTGCACGTGTCCGGGTTCGCGGAAATGCACCTGGTCGTCGATCAGGCCGGGCAGCAGCCATTTTCCACCCGCATCGATCTCGGTAACGGCCCCCCGCGCGCGGGGCGAGCCGCCGATCTGTTCGATGCGATCCCCGCGGATCAGAACGTCCTGCTCGGACCGTCGTCCTTCGTTGATCAGGGTCGCGCCCCGAATCAGCGTGTCGCCGCGCCCCTGCGCGACTGTGGAACTCAAAGCAGCCCCGCCTTGGCGAGCCGCTCGATGTCCGCGGCCAGGCCGGCGCGCAGTTCGCCGACTTCGGGCGTTCGCACGCCGCCGTCGGCATCGAGCAGGCTTCTGCCGGTGCGCATGACCCGCTCCGCGTAGGTGGAGGCAAATGCCTGCATCGGCATTCTCACCAGGGTGTTGGTCATGCCGCCCATGCGCCTGCGGGCGCGCAGGGCCGCAAGGTCGATGCAGGCATGCGCGACCATGCTTTCGCCGCCGGGGGCCGCTTCGGCCAGAACATGACCCTCGAAGTCCACCACCTTGGACATGCCCGTGGTCGAATGCGTGGGGATCGCCAGGTTTTCCAGCCAGGCCGAATTGGCGCTCACCACGTAGGCGATGTTCTCGACCGCCCGCGAGCGCCTCGCAATCTCCTTGCCGGTGATGCGGTTGCTGCCCGCCTCGCTGGTCGGATGCACGAAGATTTCCGCGCCGCGTACGGCGTGGGCGCGGGCGATCTCGGGATAGAGGATTTCCTCGGAGGCAATCGCGGCGATACGTCCCAGCGGCGTGTCCGCAACCGGAAATACGCCGTCCTCGCCGTACAGGTCCAGGTAGGCATCCCACACGTCGAAGGGCGTGGGGGCATTCAGCGAAATCATGCGCCTATAGCGCAATATGACCTCGCCGGACGGATCGATGAGAAAGCAGGTCTGGAAGAACAGCTCCGGAAAGGCCGGGTCGGTTTCGTAGCAATTGCCCGCCAGGTAAATGGAATGGCGAACGGCAATCCTTGACAGTTCCTCGTATTCCTCGCCTTTCGGGTCCAGCGCCGCATTGTGCCGCCACTGTTCGATCGGCGCGCCCAGCGGGAAGCCGGTCAACGAATACTCGGGCAGTACGACGAGCCGCGGAGCCTCTCCAATGTATTGGAGCGTGAAGGCGCAGCCTCCGGCAACCGAGCGCGCGGTGCGCTTGAGGTTCGTGCGCATCAACTCGCGCGCCTCCTCCCGGGTCTCGCACTCGCTGACCGTCAGCGAGCCGGTCTGCAAGGCAAGGGCGGTGTATCGATCCAGATCAGCCATGGCTCAATTATCGCCGCTAATCCGTTCTCCGGGCCAGAAATATTTTCCATGCGAAGGCTGCCCAACTTGTATAATTCAAAGTCCAAGCATCCGGTCGTTCCTCCCGCGGGGCTTGCATGCAGCCCACCGATATAAGTAACCCAGACTATTTCCATCGCGTTGTCGATTGCCAGTGGGGCTGCCCGGCGCACACCGACATACCCGAGTACATCCGGCTGATCGCGCAGGGACGCTACGCCGATGCCTACATGCTCAACCGCAAGTCCAACGTGTTCCCTGCGATCCTGGGCCGGGTTTGCGACCGCCCCTGCGAGCCGGTCTGCCGGCGCGGCCGGGTGGAGGAAAAGCCGGTGGCCATCTGCCGGCTCAAGCGCGTGGCGGCGGACCTGCGCGGCGACATCGACCATCGGCTGCCCACCGCGCCAAAGGAGAAGAACGGCAAGCGCGTGGCCCTGATCGGTGCCGGTTGCGCCTCGCTGACGGTGGCCAACGACCTGGCGCCGCTGGGGTACGAGCTGGTCATCTACGAGTCGCTGGACAAGCCGGGCGGCCTGATGCGCACCAACATCCCGGCCTTCAGGCTGCCGGTCGAGGTCCTGGACGAGGAAATGGACCAGATCCTGCGCATGGACATCGACCTGCGTCTGGGTCACGAGATCAAGAGCATGCGCGACCTGCTGGACAACGGCGGCTATGACGCGGTTTTCGTGGGCACCGGGGCGCCCAAGGGCAAGGAGCTGAACCTGCCCGGGCGGCACGATACCAAGTCCATACATATCGGCATCGAGTGGCTGGAAAGCGTGGCTTTCGGCCACCTCGACTCCATCGGAGAGCGGGTGCTCATCATCGGCGTGGGCAACACGGCCATGGACTGCTGCCGCACCTCCCTGCGGTTGGGCGCGAACGATGTGAAGGTCATGGCGCGCAAGCCGAGGGGCTTTTTCAAGGCTTCCGACTGGGAGCTGGAAGACGCCGAAGAAGAAAAAGTGGAAATCGTCGTGAACCACTCGCCGAAGGAATTCGTGGTCGAGGACGGGAAGCTGAAGGGCATGGTCTTCGACCTGATGGAATACGACATCGTCGACGGAAGGATCATGGAAAGCCGCATAACCGGCCAGGAGTTCTTCCCCTGCGACGACGTGATCCTGGCGATCGGCCAGGAAACCGCCTTCCCCTGGGTGGAGCGGGACATCGGCATCGATTTCGACCGCTGGGACGTTCCCATCGTCGATCGCGTCACGTATGAATCCACCCGCGAAGGCGTCTTCTTCGGCGGCGACGCGGCCTTCGGCCCCGAGAACATCATCTGGGCGGTGGAGCACGGCCACCAGGCGGCCATTTCGATCCACAAGTATTGTCACGGCGAGCCGATTACCGAGCGCATGCCTCCCGGCATGAACCTGCTGGCCGCCAAGATGGGCATCCACGAATGGAGTTACTCCAACGATTACGAGACCGCGCCCAGGCGGGCCATGCAGCACATGGACCTGGAGAAGAGGTTCCGCAAACTGGACATCGAGGTGGAGCTGGGCTTTACGCCGGAACAGGCCGCGCGCGAAGCGCAGCGTTGCCTGAACTGCGATATACAGACGGTATTCGAGGCCCCGCTTTGCATCGAATGCGACGCCTGCGTGGACATTTGTCCGGTGCATTGCCTGACGATTGCGCCCAACGGGGAAGAGGAAGATCTGCGGGAACGTCTTACGGTCCCGGCGCACAATCTCGAACAGCCGCTCTACGTTTCGGCCGAACTGCCCCAGACCGGAAGGGTAATGGTCAAGGACGAGGACCTGTGCGTGCATTGCGGTCTGTGCGCGGAACGCTGCCCGACGGCGGCCTGGGACATGCAGAAATCCGAATTGCTGACTCCGTACGTGCACCACGAAGCCGAAGGGCGCCCGCCCCGGGGTTCGCTCGGCCAGAGCAAGGCCGGGGCCGAAACGAAGGAAGCGCCGGTTCGCACGGCGGCCTAGTGCACTGGTAGAACGGCTCATGCCGGCAGACAACGATTTCACGATTCGCATCGCCAACGTAAACGGCACCGGCTCGGCCAGCGCCAATTCGTTGCTGATGAAGACCCTGTTCAGGATGGGCATCCCGGTTGCTGGCAAGAACTACTTCCCATCCAATATCCAGGGCCTGCCCACCTGGTACGAAGTGCGCGCCAGCCACCGCGGCTACCTGGCGCGCTCCGGCAGCGTGGATATAGCCGTGGCCATGAACGCCGAGACGTACCAGCGCGACCTTCGCGAGCTGACCTCCGGCGGCTACCTGCTCTACGACTCCACCTGGCCGCGCCGCGAGGTGCTGCGCCGCGAGGACGTGCACATCCTGGGCGTTCCCCTGGCGCGCATGTGCAACGAGAGCTTCGATAACGCGCGCGCGCGCATCCTGATGAAGAACATCGCCTACGTGGGCGTGCTGGCGGCGCTGCTGGAACTCGATCTCGACATCATCCGGGAGCTGCTGCGCCAAACGTTCGCCCGCAAGAAGCCGCTGCTTGAGGCCAATCAGATCGCCATCGGCCTGGGATACGACTACGCCCGCGAACACCTGCACTGCCCCTTGCCGTTCGTGGCCCGCTCAATGGAGGGGCCGGGCTCGCAAATCATCATCGACGGCAATACGGCGGCGGCACTCGGCAGCGTTTATGCCGGCGCCACGTTCGGCGCCTGGTACCCGATTACGCCGTCCACTTCGCTGATGGACGCGTTTCGCAGCTTTTGCGCGCGCTTCCGCACCGCCGAAGACGGCTCCCGCGATTACTGCGTGATCCAGGCGGAAGACGAACTGGCCGCGATCGGCATGGTGCTGGGCGCCGGATGGAACGGCGCGCGCGCCTTTACGCCCACCTCGGGCCCGGGTATCTCGCTGATGTCCGAGTTCCTCGGTTACGGCTACTACGCGGAGATTCCGGCGGTCCTGTTCGACGTGCAACGGGTGGGTCCGTCCACCGGCATGCCCACCCGCACGCAGCAGGGCGACATCCTGTCCTGCGCCTACGCCTCGCACGGCGACACCCGCCATGTTTTGCTATTTCCCTCCACTCCGAAAGAGTGCTTTGAAATGGCGGCAACGGCCTTTGACCTGGCCGAGAGGCTGCAGACGCCGGTGATCGTGCTTTCGGACCTGGACCTGGGCATGAACGACTGGATGAGCGAGGAGCTGACCTGGGACGACGAGTACCGGCCCGATCGCGGCAAGGTATTGCGCGCCGAGCAGCTTGAGGAAATGGAAGCCTTCTATCGCTACCTGGACGTGGACGGCGACGGCGTGCCGTACCGCACGCTGCCGGGCGAGCATCCCAAGGGGGCGTTCTTCACCCGCGGGTCGGGACACAACATGTACGGCGGCTACACTGAGAATGCCGGCGAGTACCAGGAGGTGCTGGATCGCCTGCGCAGGAAATGGGATCATGCGGCGACCATCGTGCCGCGGCCCGAAATTCGCACGGCCCCCGGCGCGCAGGCCGGAATGATCACCCTGGGCACCGGCCATTCCGCCTGCCGCGAGGCGCTGGACACGCTGGCCGGCCGGGGCGTGACACTGGACTACATGAAGATCAATGCATTCCCCTTCGGTGCGGAAGTCGAGACTTTCCTGAACGATCACAAGCGCATCTACGTTGTGGAGCAGAACCGCGACGCGCAGTTGCGCACGCTGCTGATCAACGAGGCCGGCGGCCGCGCCGAGCAGCTCGTGGAAGTACTGCACTACAACGGCATGCCGATCCCCGCGACCTCGATCGTCAGCGCGGTCGAGGCGGACATGCTGCGGGACCAGGCGGCTTAGGCGTCGCCGGATGAAGAACACGGAATGAGCTATATCGCCCGACCCAAGGTCAGCCACCCGGCCCTGGCCCGCAACGAACTGGGGCTGACCATGCGCGACTACGAGGGCGGCATGTCCACGCTTTGCGCGGGCTGCGGGCACGACTCGATCACCGGTGCGCTGATCCAGGCGGTCTTCGAGCTGTCCATACCGCCGCATCGAATGGGCAAGCTCAGCGGGATCGGATGTTCGTCCAAGACGCCGGCGTACTTCGCGGCTTCCTCCCACGGGTTCAACTCGGTCCACGGGCGAATGCCTTCGGTATCCACCGGCGCCGCCGCGGTCAATGGCCGGCTCCAGTACATCGGCATTTCCGGCGACGGCGATTCGCTGTCCATCGGGGTCGGTCAGTTCGTTCACGCCATGCGCCGCAACCTCAACATGCTGTACCTGATCGAGGACAACGGCGTCTACGGGCTTACCAAGGGACAGTTTTCCGCCTCCGCCGACACCGGCAGCACCGCCAAGCGCGGCGAGGTGAACGAACAGCAGGCCATTGATCCCTGCCTGCTCGCGATTGCCTCGGGTTGCGGTTTCGTGGCCCGCGGGTTTTCCGGAGACCGCACACAGCTGGTGCCGCTGCTCAAGGCCGGACTGTCGCATCGCGGGTTTGCGATGATCGACGTGATTTCGCCCTGCGTCACGTTCAACGACCACGAGGGCTCGACCAAGAGCTATCGCTTTACGCGCGAGAATGCGTATCCGATCGGCCACACGGATTTCATTCCGCCGGAAGTCGAAATCAAGGCCGAACTCGGCGTGGGCGAGGCGCAGCAGGTCCAGTTGCACGGCGGAGGCAGCATCCTGCTGCGCAAACTGGACCAGGAGTACGACGCAAGCGACCGGAGTGCGGCCCTGGCTTATCTCAGCCGCCGCCAGGGCAATGGAGAGGTGGCCACCGGCCTGCTGTTCGTGGAGGAAGGCGGCGCGGACATGCATGAACTCGCGCGATTGGGCGAAACGCCGCTGGCGGACTTGCCTTACGAAAGGCTTTGCCCGGGATCGGGCGCGCTGGCCGACTTGCAGGACCGGCTGCGTTAATCGATTTCCGAGGGCGGGACGCCCTCGTTCCCAGGTGCTGGGGGTTTCTCGGGCAGGGGCGGACAGCGCACCCAGGCGTCCAGTGCAAGGGACGTTTGAGCGCTCGTTTGCTTCCCCGTCGAAGCCCGGCATACCAGGGCGCCCTGTGCGGTGAATTTCGACTTCAGCCGCAGCACCGGTCCCGGCGTGTCGCCGGTCTCGGGACAGAAGATTTCCGGCCTCAGGCCGCGCAGCTGCCGGGCGGGGACCTGAATGGAAAACACCCTGCGCCAGGCGTCTTCCTCCGCCGAGAAAGCGGCGCGCACCGTCGTGTCGGAGATCGAAACCTGCAGATGCCCTCCTGTTGTGTCGGGAGGGCAATCGAACTCGGCGGTCACCGAAAACGAGTGCTCTTCGGCCGCTTCGCCCGACACCCACAAAGGCGCGTTTGCGGGCGGTTCGTTGTCGGCGGCGGGGAGGTAGGGACCTTGCAGGAGTGAGAGCAGTGCGGTGGCCAGTACGGGTGTCATCGCACCGCAGCGGAGCTCAGGCGGAAAAGCTGGAACCGCATCCGCATGTGCTCTGGGCGTTCGGATTGCGGATAACGAAGCGTGCGCCGCTCAAGTCGTCCTTGAAGTCGATCTCGGCGCCTTCCAGGTACTGCAAGCTGGTGGGGTCCACCAGGAGGGTTACGCCCAGCTGCTCCACCGAAGCGTCGCCTTCCTCGCGCTGGTCGTCGAAGGTAAACCCGTACTGAAAGCCCGAGCAGCCTCCACCGGAGATATAGACGCGCAGCATCAGCGCCGAGTTGTCTTCTTCCTGCAGCAACTGGCCCACCTTGCGGGCCGCGGCCTCGGTAAAGACCAGCGGAGCGCTGCCGTGTCGATCGTCGTAAATCTGCGGTTCCATGTCGGTTTCTCAAGTCAGGGACGGTTGCATCCGATTTGCCGAAGACGACTCCGGGCCGTGTCCGGCTGCAGCCACGCTGCCGGCCGGATCCGCGGAACCCACCAGCAACCGGCCCATTACGACGGCGCCTTTTTCTACTTCGATCTGCTCGTACGCTATCGAACCCTCGATACGCGCGGTCGATTTGAGGGTGATCGTTCCGCTGCAGTACAGGTCGCCAACGATCGTGCCCTGGATCAGCATGCGCGCGGCCCTGGCGTTGCCCTCTATGCGCCCGGTTTGCGCGACGGCCAGTTCGCTCTTCTTGTTGTCCGGCGCGGACACGTCGCCCTTGACGGTCCCGGCCACATGACAGCCCCGGTCGAAAATCAGGTTGCCGGTAACGGTGGCGTCACTTCCGACCAGAGTCGTAACCGCATTGTTCAGTCGATTCTTCATGTCCTTGGTGCCAGTGGCGCCCATGGAAATTCACGTTCAAAGCTGTGCTGTTCATCCGGACTGGGCGTTACGCGTACCCGGATCTTGCTGGGCTCGAATCTCGCGGGCAAGGTCACGTTCGCACGCAGCTCGGTGCTGCTTTGAAAATTGAATTCTATCCGACTCGCACTGAGCTGACTGATTTCATGCAGTTCGAGTTCGTGGCCCGAGCCGTCCAGGGTGCCGGCGAAGGCCAGTTCCAGATGTCCGCGGCAGCGCTGGTTGTCCGACAGCAGCGCCTGCGTCAGGCCTACGCTGAGGCTGAAATCCCGGGCGTCCCCGTCCGGCTCCACGTTTACGGAATGAATTCGCAGCCCTGCGCGGGCTTCCTGGGGCGTAATGATTTCCTGCAGCCCATAGATGGTCATGCGCTGATTCATCACCTGGCCCTGCAAGTCGCTGACCTGGGATCGAAGGGCCGTCGCCGCTTCCTCGTCGATCATCTGGTTGAGCTCGTGGTTGCGCAGTTCCAGGTTTTCTATGCGGGCCTGCATGCCGGCAATATGGTCGCTGCTGAGGCTGCGCTGCAGCCACCAGCCGGCGAACCCTCCGGCCGCGAAGACCAGGGCGATGATGAGAGACAGCGCGACGGAATAGCGCCCTCGCCATACCAGGACTTTGTTGCGGCCGAGCAAAACCGTTCCCGGAAATCCAACCTGCCGTTTACTTTACCGCATGTTCACCGTCGCCCGCAGGCCGACGCGCTCCCCGAATTCCTCCAGAACCTGCCGGTAAACGGAGCGCTTGAAGAACACGACTTCCTCGACCGGAAGCCAGTAATCCACCCAGCTCCAATCGTCGAATTCAGGCTCTTCGGCGAGGTCGGGACGAACGCGCTCGTCCGTGCAGTTGAGCCTCAGCAGCCACCAGAGCTGTTTCTGGCCGATGCAGCGCGGCGCACGCGAACGCCGGTACCTCGACGGCAGCTTGTAATTCACCCACCGGCCCATGCGCGCCACTTCCCTTACCTGAGACGGTTCCAGCCCCAGTTCTTCCTTCAGTTCGCGGTACATGGCGTCGCGCGGCGGTTCCCCCTGCCGAACGCCACCCTGGGGAAACTGCCAGCCGCGATGATCGCTGCGGCGCGCCAGCAAAACCCGGTCGCGACCGTCCCATATGACGATGCCGATGCCCCGTCGATAGCCGTTGTGGTCGATGATGTCCTGCTCAGGCACCACGAAATTCTCCCCTTCCCGCGAAAGGATACCCTGCTTGCATTAGGATGCGTAACTCCCGGACAGCAAGCCAGCATGAGTCATTCCGTAAAGCAGCACCTCCGCCTGGAAATCGAGGCCTACGACCGGACCATACGCACCTGGATTCCCGGTTACGAGCAGGCGCTGAAACGGGCCGCCCGGGAGGTTGCCCGCGCGCAACCGCGCCGGGTGCTGGACCTGGGCGCCGGGACCGGCGCCCTTTCCGAAGCCATACTGGAACAGACTGCAACGGCCACGGTCGAATTGCTCGACCTGGACGAGGAAATGCTTGCCCAGGCCCGGGTGCGGCTGAAGCGCTTCGGCGAAAGGGCGCGCTACCGCCGGCAATCGTTTCTTGATCCCCTGCCGGAATGCGATACGGTCGCAGCGTCGCTGGCGTTGCACCATGTGCCCGCCATGACGGAGAAGACGCAACTCTACAGGCGGATCCTCGAAGCGCTTGCGCCGGGCGGCGTGCTGGTCAACGCCGACGTGACCATGCCGTCAGGCGAACCGCGGCGCAGCGAACACTACGCGAAGTGGGCGGCGCATCTGGTCTCATGCGGTATCGGGAAGGACCGCGCCTACGAGCACTTCAGGGAGTGGGCCGGCGAGGATACGTATTTCCCGCTGGAAAAGGAGCTGGAGGCCATGACGGAGGCCGGCTTTGACGTTGCCTGCGCCTGGCGGGACATTCCCAACACGCTGATCATCGGACGAAAGCCCTGATGTTGCGTCAATCCCCCTCCGCGCTCCTTACGTTGTGCATGATGTCGCGGTCGGCCAGGTTTCCTGACGGCGGCCTTCTGACACTCTCGATCCGCGACGGGATCATGCGCCTGGGATAGTAGTTGTTCTCGATGTCCGCATCGGCGGTTTCCCACTTCGGGTCCACCACGATGCTGCTGATCTTCTCCGGCGACACAAGCAGTTTCTTCAGGCCGTGCGGAGTGCGCCGCCAGGTTTCGGCCGGCAGGTTGATCAGCTCCCGGCCGCCGCTCGCGTACGTGACCTCGAGAAGGATGGGCATAACCAGCCCGCCGATATTGGAAAACTCGAGGATGTAGTAGTTGAGGTCCTCGTCCACCGCCCTTTCCAGGGTGGCGCGTTCCCAGTCCTCGAGCCCCGCCAGGAATTCCTCGTAGCGCGTGCGTTCCACCTCGGTTACCGTGAATTCGTCGTTCTCATCGTAGAAGTCGCGCACGTCCGGGTTTCTTTCGATCCAGGTGCGCCTCCCCTCGGCCCGGTTCTTCTCGACGAATACGGACGGTGGTTCGGAATCCTTGACCTCGCGAAGCCGGGCGTAGTCCACGTCCGGATCTTCGGTGTCCAGGCGCATTTCATAAACCCGGTCGAGCGAGATGTCCACGTGGTCGGTGGTGTAAAACCAGCCGCGCCAGAACCAGTCCAGGTCCACGCCCGAGGCTTCTTCCATCGTGCGGAAGAAATCGGCCGGCGTCGGCCGCTTGAATTTCCAGCGGCGGGCGTATTCCTTCAGGGCGAAGTCGAACAGCTCGCGGCCCAGAATCGTCTCCCGCAGGATATTGAGCGCGGCCGTCGGTTTGCCGTAGGCATTGGGCCCCACCTGCAGCAGGCTGTCGGCCTGGGTCATGATCGGCACCTGGTCGGTCGATGTCATGTAATCGGTCATGTCGCGCGGTTCTACCGCCCAGCTGATCTCCGGGTCCCACTCGCGCCCGGCCACGGCGTCGAGGTAGCTGTTCAGGCCTTCGTCCATCCAGGTCCACTGGCGCTCGTCGGAGTTCACGATCATCGGGAAGAAGAAATGGCCGATTTCGTGAATGATCACGCCGATAAGGAAGCTCTTGTCGCCGAGGGTGTAGGTCCGCGATCCGTCGTCTCGCAAGGTGGTTCGCGGGCCGTTGAAGGTAATCATCGGGTATTCCATGCCGCCGAGGAACCCTACGCTCACGGACTGGGCGGTGGGCCAGGGGTAGTCGAACGTGAACCGCGTGTACACCTCAAGCGCGTGGATCACGACCTCGGTGGAATAGTCCGACCAGAGCGTCCCGCCCTCCTTGGGGTAGAAGGACATGGCCATGATCTGTTCCTGCTTGGCGCCGGGCTGTTGCATGCCCTTCGCGTCCCAGATGAACTTGCGCGATGAGGCCCAGGCAAAATCGCGCACGTTCTTCGCCGAGAAACGCCAGGTGGCGGTGTCGGAGGCGCCGTCGCGTTCGTTCTCGCGCGCCTCGTCGGGCGTGACGATGTAAACCGGCCGTTCGGCGGTTTCGGCCTGCCTGAGCCGCGCCTGCTGTTCGGGCGTCAGCACTTCCCCGCCGTTGGTCAGTTCTCCGGTGGCCGAGACGATGTGGTCGGAGGGTACCGTGATGGCCACGTCATAGTCGCCGAACTCCAGCGTGAATTCGCCCGAGCCGAGGAATTCCTTGTTGGTCCAGCCCTCGTAGTCGGTGTAGGCGGCCAGGCGCGGAAACCACTGCGCGATGGCGAAGATGTGGTTCCCGCCGGTACGGGCGTCGTCGGGGAAGTGCTCGTAGCCGCCCCGTGCCCGGAATGCGGAACCGTGCACGATGTTGTAGGCGAAATCGACGTTGAACTCGGTCTGTTCGCCGGTCGCCAGCGGCGCCGCAAGATCCACCCGCATCAGGGTGCCGACGATCACGTGCGGCATCGGTCGGCCGTTACTGTCGGTTACCGCGCCGATTTCGAACCCCAGATCCTCGTCGTCCATGTACTGCAGCCGGCGCAGGCTGCCGAGGCTGATCTGCGCCGCATCGCCCTCGCTCGCGCCTGCCGAGGTAGGTTCCTCGAACGTGCTGCTCATTTCCGCGATCGAATCGTCGCGGAACCGGTTCTGGTCCAGGTGCAGCCACAGATAGGTAAGCGTGTCGGGCGAGTTGTTGTGATAGGTCACGGTCTGGGTGGCGGAGATGCGCTGCTCCTCCTCGTCCAGCGTTACGGCAATCGAGTAGTCCACCTGCTGCTGCCAGTACGCGTGGCCGGGTTGTCCGGCGGCGTTGCGGTAGGCGTTGGGGGTCGGAAGTATTTCCTCGAGTTGCCGGAACTTGTCCTCAAACGGCTGCTCGTTCGCGTTCTCCATGCTCCAGCCCGCCGCGCAGGTCAGCAGGGCTGCGGCTGCGGCCGGCAGGCGCCGGCGTGTCCAATGGTTCGAAAGCACTGAATTTTCTCCCGCTCTATTTTTGTATTTCGTCTCGGCCGATTCCGTCATCGCGGTCCCTCCGGCCCGCCCGTTACCTCGGCCAGCGGCTTCTCCCAGTCTTCCATTGGCGGCAGACCCAGCGCTTGGGCCAGCGTCGGGGCGATGTGGCGCGGGGTGACCGGCCGGTCGACGATCGCCGGTTTCAGGTCCGCGCCGTAGAACAGGACCGGCACGCGCAGGTCCGGCAGATACGGCGATCCATGGCTGGCCGCGTACACGGGCGGATCCGCACTGACGAAACTGGTCTGCGCTTCCACCACGTACATCTCCCCACTGCGCCCGTCGAACCAGACGTTGCGGATCAGTTCGCAAGTCCGGTCGCCGCCGCAGTCGTCCAGCTGCGAAACCGGCACTGTCCGGGCGATCTCGGGGCGGGCCTCAAGCCATTCACCGGCCACGCGGCGGATCGAATCGAGGTCGAGCTCCAGGCGCTCTATTGCCGAAAGGTTGAAGTAAGCCCACGGCATCACGATGCCCGTCACCAGGTCTTCGTCCACGTTGAGCTCGGAACTCAACTGGCGATTCAGGGCCCCGACCACTCTGAAATCCTGCGCGCCGGTCGCGTTGAGGCCGGAACTCAACCGGCGGTTCAGGGCCGTGGTCAGTCGCCGCGAGAAAACTCGCGTCGCCCCGGGATCGGCGCCCGGCACGTACTCGGGAATCGGCCTAATCCCATGATCTGAACTGAGCGCCAGGAGAAAGCGCCCCGGACCGACGCGGTTGTCGAGATAGTCCAGAAATTGCGACAGCAGCCGATCAAGCCGGTGGAGATTGTCCTCGGCCTCGCGGCTGTCGGGTCCGAAAGCGTGCCCGATGCGATCGGTGGCGGAAAGGCTGACGGAGAGCAGGTCGGGAATGTCGTCCTGGCCCAGCGACTCGTTCTCGATGATGACCTGCGCAAGACCCATCGTGATCCGGTCGCCGTCCGGCGCGTAGCGCAACTGGTCGTAGTACTGCGGCGTACCCGGCGGGGCGTATTCGTGGGGGAAGACCCGGGTCCAGCCTTGCGGCGGCCTCTCGTGGCGCCGGTCGTCCTCATGCGCGTAGGCTTCGCCGGGCATCAGCAATTCCCAGGCCTCCGGAACCTGCCGGTAGGCGGTCTCGTTGTATGCGGATAGCCAAGCCGGTCGAGCCCCTTCCGGGTAGTAGAAGCTGTTGGTAACGAAGCCGCCGCTGCGGGTGGAGTACCAGAATGCCTTGCCCTGCCGTCCGGCGGTGAAAACGGCGCCACGGTCCTTGATGGACACCGAAAAGATCTTCGCGCGTTCCTGGTAGCCGGAATGAAGAGTGTCGGCCAGGGTGGTTGCGACCAGGCGCGAAGGGGACACGCCGTATTCCCTGTCCCAGACGCTGGGGAAGGGCCGCCCCACCTCGCGTTCGTACCAGAAATTGGAAATCACGCCGTGCTTCGACGGGTGGACTCCCGTGGCGATCGTCGCATGGCCCGGAGCGGTGGCGCTGGTCGCATGGTCGTAGGCGGCGTTCTCGTAAACCACGCCCCCTCGCCAGAGGCGCCGGAATCCGGACGAAGAGTCCTTGTGCGCCCATTCGCGGGTCCGGTCCGCGGTCAGTTGGTCCACCACCAGGATTACGGTAAGCGCCGGAGGTTCGCCGGCCACGGCGGAGTCCTGCGCCCAGACCGCGCTGAGCGCGAGCAGGACGGCCAATGGCGCGAGCGGGCGTAATGGGTTCATGGCGAGTCTTCTCCGCAGGCGGGCCAATGTACCGCAAAGTGAACCTGCCCACCAAGCCATGCGCCCTGTATCCCCTTCCGGGGAGACGCATGAACCCATCCCTGGGGCTCGGCGGCGGCTGTCCTGCCGCCGACGCTCCCCGGAAGGGGATACAGGGCGCATGGCTCCCAAAGCCGGTGAACAGGCTCCTGTAACCGTAACGTCACAAATCTGTCACGTTGCTGACTTCGATGAACCCCAAACTGCCCGGTGTCCAAGTCCCATTCCCTTAGCGCCAATCGGGGAGATTGCGCCATGTCTCGATGCTCAACCTTTTTCCGCCCTGTAATTTTTGCAGGGTTGCTCTTCCTCTTGCCCGTTTCAAGCCTCTTGGCCGACGGTGCGGTCGAGGGTCGCGTCAGCGATCAGTCCGGCGAGGTGTACTTCGAGGGCGCGATCGTTTCGCTGCCGGAATTGAACGTAGAGCGCGTTACCGACTCCGCGGGCCGCTTCCGTTTTCAGAGCTTGCCGGCAGGCGACTACCGGCTCGAAGTCAGCTACGTGGGCGCGGAGCCGGTGTCGGTCGCGGTGACCGTGCGGGATGACGCCACCGAAGAGGCCAACGTCAGGATCGGCTCCCAGGTTGGCCTGATGGAGAACATCATCGTTGTCGGGCAGGCGGCCGGCGCCTACGGCGCGATCAACCGCATGCGCTCCGCGGACAATCTCATCTCCGTCGTGACCAGCGATTCGATCGGCCAGTTCCCCGACGAAAACGTCAGCGAGGCCCTGCAGAGGATCAACGGCGTGTTCATCGAACGCGACCAGGGCGAGGGCCGCTTCGTGGGGGTGCGGGGCATCGACCCGCAACTCAACGTGGCCAGCATCAACGGCCTGAACGTGCCGGCGCCCGAAAGCGACCGGCGCAACGTGGCGCTGGACGTCATCCCCTCCGACCTGGTGGAGAGCCTCGAGGTAACCAAGACGCTGACTCCGGACCAGGACGGCGACGCGATCGGCGGCACGATCAACATCAAGAGCCTGAGCGCCTTCGACCGCGAGGGCATGAGCTACCAGCTGAAAGGCCAGTCCTTCTACAACGACCTGCAGGGCAGCCGCGGCCACAAGTTCTCCGGGACCTTCACCAACGCATTCGATTTCGCCGGCGGCGAACTGGGCCTGGCGATGAGCATCTCCACCAACGAGCGGGAGTTCGGCACCGACAACCTGGAAGCCGACGGCGGCTGGGAGGAAGACGGCGGCGTGCGCTACCACGAGGAACTGGAGAAGCGCAATTACGAGATCACCCGCGAGCGCAACGGTGTTGCGATGAACCTGGACTTTCGCGCCAGCGAGACTTCGAACTACTACCTGCGCACGCTGTACAGCGACTTCTCCGACCTGGAGTTGCGAAACCGGATCGAGTTCAAGCTCGACAAGGGTGACCAGGTGTACGACAGCGACAGCCTTACCGCCACGGACACGCGTTTGCAGCGCGAGTTGAAGGACCGCTACGAAGAGCAGGAAATTCTCTCGGTGCTTGTCGGCGGCGAGAACCTGATCGGCGACTGGACGGTGGAATACAGCGCCGGCTACTCGGAGGCCAGCGAGGAGGAGCCCGGTCGCGTCGATTCCCAGTTCGAGATGAACGGTGTGGAGTACACGCGGTATGACAACCTCGGGCGTGTGCCTACGCTGTCCTTCAGCGCCGATGGCGCCGTGGCGGAGAACTTCGAGCTGGACGAAATCGCCATCGAGGACAATTTCACGAACGACGAGGAAACCGCCTTGAAGTTCGATATCACCCGCGACATGACTTTCGGCGGTTATCCCGGCTATATCCGCTTCGGCGCCAAGTACCGGGCGCGTGACAAAAACCGGGATGCCGGTTTGCGAATCTTCGAGAAATTCGACGATGCATTCGATTCCGTGCCCACGCTCGATCAATTCGTGTCCGGTTCGGCCGACTACAAGCTGGGGGCTTATGGGCCTTACGTGGCTCCCGGGCTGCAGAGCAGCTTCGTGTGGGGCAACATCGGCGGATCGTCGGCCTGCCTGCTGGAGAGCTACGACGAAGACGCCTGTCCGTTCATCATGGACGTGGACGGGTCGCGGGTCGGTTCGGCGGCCGACTACGACATCGAGGAGAACGTGTCCGCGCTCTACCTGATGCAGAGGATCGACCTAAACAATCTGCGCCTCGTGTACGGTGTCCGCTACGAGGGCACCGACTTCACGGCCAGGGGCGCTTACGTTCGCGAAGTGGACGTGGACGGCCAGGATGACGTGCAGATCTCCGAGTCCCGCTACGAGAGCGATTACAGCAGCATCCTTCCCAGCATCAATATGCGCTACAGGCTTTCGAAGAACCTGGTGCTGCGCGGGGCCTACACCCATTCCATGGCGCGGCCTTCGTTCGGCGACCTCAACCCCACCCCCTCCGCCATCGAAATCGAGCAGGATGACAACGCGATCGAGATGGCCGTGGAGGCCGGCAATCCGGAACTCAAGCCCTACAAGGCGCGCAACATGGACCTTGCACTGGAGTACTACCCGGGCAACATGGGCGTCTTCAGCGCCGGCGCGTTCTACAAGCGCATAGACGACTTCGTGTTCAGTGCCGACGTGAGTTCCGTCGCGGACCCGTCGGAATACGCGGGGAACATCGCCGTGACCGACCTCGAGGTGTTCAAGCCGCTCAACGGCCAGTCGGCCAGCCTGTACGGGCTGGAGTTGGGATGGACCCGCCAGTTCACCGAGTTGCCTGGCGCGCTGAGCGGCCTGATCCTGATGGCCAACGCCACGTTTACCGACAGCGACGCCGACCTTGGCCTGGGCCCCAACGCCGACCGCGCTGACGAGTCGAAACTGCCGTTGCAGGCCGACCTGGTCACCAATTTCGTCGTCGGTTACGAGAAGTACGGCTGGAGCGTCAGGCTGTCCTCGGCGTTCATCGGCAATCGCATTACCGAAATCAACCTGGAGGACCAGAGCAACGACCTGTACGAAGACGGCCATCACCAGATCGACCTTACCGTCAAGTACGACGTGAACGAACAGCTTCAGCTTTACTTCAACGCCATGAACCTGGGCGAGGAGCCCAACTATCGCTACTACGGCCGTTCGCGCTACAACGGCCAGTACGACGAAATCGGACGCTCGTACGTGTTCGGAATCTCCTACCGCAGCTTCTGATGCGGCCGGCAGTGAGCAGGCGCCGCTTCCTGATGGCGGCGGGACTGGTCGCGTTTTTGACCGGCGGCGTGACGGGCGGATGCTCGGACGATCCGGCGGTAGCGGCACGCACCGATCTTCCCGCCGTTTATGCCGTTGTTGAGACGGAACCGGTGCGCGGCGGGGGCGACGCCGCCGACGATCCGGCAATCTGGATACATCCGGCCGACGCTTCGCTGAGCCTGGTTCTGGGGACCGACAAGCGTCGCGGGCTGTCGGTTTACGACCTTTCCGGACGGGAAGTGCAATTCCTGCCGCGCGGGCGCATGAACAACGTGGATTTGCGCCAGGGCGTGGCGATGGCCGGCGGTCCGGCGACTCTGGCGGTCGCAACCAACCGTACCGAACGCGCGATGGACATATTCACCGTTTCCACGGACGGGCAGGTGGAGCTGGCACTGGCGCAGGCGCTTGAGATCGGGGACCCGTACGGTATCTGCATGCACCTGGATGCCGCCGGCGTCGCCTACGCCTACGTGAATGGCAGCGACGGAGAATACGAGATCTGGCGTCTGAACGAAGGGGGCGAACTGAGGCCGGAACGCATCGACCGGTTCTCGCTTCCCACCAAGCCCGAGGGCTGCGTCGTCGACGACAGCACCGGTATCGCCTACATCGGCGAGGAGGAGCATGGCATCTGGAAGATGCCGGCGGGCGCCGGGGGATCCGGCGAGAAAACGCTTCTTGATTCGGTGGATTCGGATCGCCTGGCGGCGGACGTGGAGGGGCTGGACATCTATCGAACCGCCGATGGCGGAGCGATTCTGGTCGCTTCCAGCCAGGGCGACTACACGTTTGCCTTCTACGATCTCAATGACGGCGACCGCTATCTCGGCTCCGTGCGCGTGGCCGACGATCCGGCCTCCGGAATCGATGGCGCCGAGGAAACCGACGGCCTGGCGGTCACCGCCGTCAACCTGGGGCCGGGATTCGAGCAGGGCGTGCTGGTCGTGCAGGACGGGTTCAACCGCCAACCGGAAGAGAAACAGAACTTCAAGCTTGTCCCGTTCGGTTCGGTCGCCGCAGCGCTGAAGCTGGACGCAACGCCCGCAAGCGAATAAACCGGCCCGGAAACTGCGAAAGTCCGGGCGGGCTTGTGCCCGTACAATTCCCCGTTCGCCGCGAACCGCTTGCCCCATGCCGAACCTCGAAGACCTAAGAAAGCAACTGGGCGCCATCGACCGCGAGATCATCGCCCTGCTGGCCCGGCGCCAGGACATTTCCGCACAGGTCGGCAAGGTCAAGCACGATGCCGGCGTACCCTCGCGCGATTTCGCCCAGGAGGTGCGCGTGGTTGGCCGGGCCCGCGATCAGGCGGAAAAGGCCGGCCTGCCGGGTGATCTGGCCGAGAACATCGTGCGTTTGCTGATCAATGCGTCGTTATCGCGCCAGGAAAGGGTCCGGCTGCAGGCGCGCGGTCAGGGCGAGGGCCATCGGGCGCTGGTCGTGGGCGGCGGCGGTCAGATGGGCCGCTGGTTCTGCGAGTTCCTGGGATCCCAGGGCTACGCCGTGACCGTTGCCGATCCGCACAGCCCGCCAAGGAAACTTCCCCACGTGGAGAACTGGATCGACGCCTCGGGCGAATTCGAACTTACCGTGGTCGCCGCGCCGGTAGCGATCAGCGCCGGCATTCTCAGGGACATGCACCGGACGCGGCATGCCGGACTCATCTTCGATATTGCTTCGATCAAGGCCCCGGTGAAGGACGAATTGACCCGCATGGCCGCCGACGGAATGCAGGTAGCGTCGATCCATCCGATGTTCGGACCCGATACCGACCTGCTGTCCGGCTGCCACATATTGCTTATGGACGTCGGCGCGCCGCAGGCGGCCCGGGCCGCCGCGGCGGTGTTCGACGGCACGATGGCCGAAATCCTGCCGGTGCCGCTGGACCAGCACGACCGGCTGATCGCCTGGGTGCTGGGCGTCTCCCATGCGATCAACCTGGCATTCATCCACGCGCTGGAGGAAAGCGGCGAGCAGGCGCCGGTGCTGGCCCGCATGTCCAGCACCACCTTCGATGCCCAGCTCGACGTCGCCCGCGCGGTGGCCGCCGACAATCCGCACCTGTACTTCGAGATTCAGCAGCTGAATCCGCATGGCGCGGAAGTCCTGGGCGAGTTGATGTCCACGGTCGGGAAACTCTCCCGCATCGTCGGTGATGGCGATGAGTCGGCGTTTGTCAAGCTGATGGAAAGCGGTCGCCGCTACCTGGCCGCGCGCGAGTAGACCGGGGTGAAATCCAGGGCCAGGATCGTCCTCAGCCGGCGCTGGCCGAAGCGCATCCAGTCACTCATCGAGGACGACTACGAGGTCTGGTCAAACGACCAGGACCACCCGATGAGCGCGGCGGCCATGCGCCAGGCGCTGCGGCGCGCCGACGGTTTCTGTCCCACGGTGACGGACCGCCTGGATGCCGAAGTGTTGCGAGTGCCGTCGCCACGCACGCGGATTCTGGCCAACTTCGGCGTCGGATTCGAACACATCGACCTTAATGCCGCGCGCCGTTCGGGCATTGTGGTCACGAATACGCCGGACGTCCTCACCGATTGCACGGCGGACCTGGCCATGGCGCTGATACTGGCCGCGGCGCGCGGCGTCGTGAGTGGCGACCGCATGCTGCGGGCCGGCGACTGGGCCGGTTGGCGGCCGACGCATATTCCGGGTGTGCGGGTCAGCGGCAAGTCGCTGGGTCTTGTGGGCTTCGGCCGGATCGGGAGAGCCGTGGCCAGGCGCGCGGGAGCCGGTTTCGGGATGCGCGTTCGCGTCCTTGACCCGCGGCCGCCCGCGGGCGAAGAAGCGCGCGGACTGGGCGTTGAAGTCTGTGCCGATCTGGACGATCTGCTTGAGACCAGCGACTTTGTCTCGCTGCACTGCCCCGTGACGCCGAAGACGGAAGGAATGATCGGCGAACCGCAATTCAGGCGAATGCGCCCGGGGGCGATACTCATCAACACCGCCCGGGGCGCATTGGTTGACGAGCGTGCGCTGGCGGAGGCGCTGCGCTCGGGACGGCTGGCGGCCGCCGGGCTGGACGTGTATGCCCGCGAGCCGGAGGTGCCGGCGGAACTGAAGGAAATCGGCCGGGTCGTGCTGCTTCCGCACCTGGGCAGCGCGACGCGGGAGACCCGCGAGGCGATGGGATTGCGGGTAAAGGAGAACCTGGACCGATTCTTTGCCGGCGAGGAGCCGCCCGACCGCGTGGCCTGACCCCCCTTGAGGCCACACGCTGTCCTGCATGGGACAACTTGCGGCGTTCGCCGTGATTCTTTCCGGAGCCTTCCGGGAGTGTGTGAGCCAGGGATGGCGGAACCAAGCTCCATGGATGGATTCATGCGTCTCCCGGAAGGCTCCGGAAAGAATCACGGCGCGCCAGCCTTGGCTCGCCTTACAATTCTCGCAATTACAAGGTTAAAGGGGATAGGGCAATGAAAGCACGCGCAGCCGTAGCCTGGGCCGCGGGAGAGCCGCTGCAGATCGAAGCCGTGGACGTTGAAGGCCCGCGCGAAGGCGAGGCGCTGGTGCGCATCGTAGCGACCGGCGTCTGCCACACCGACGCCTACACCTTGTCCGGCGACGATCCGGAGGGCGCTTTTCCCGCCATACTCGGCCACGAGGGCGGCGGGGTCGTGGAGGAAGTCGGCCCCGGCGTTACCAGCGTCAAGCCCGGCGATCACGTCATACCGTTGTACACGGCGGAATGCCGGAAATGCGAATTCTGCGAGTCCGGCCTGACCAATCTCTGCCAGGCCATTCGCGTTACCCAGGGCCAGGGGCTGATGCCGGACGGCAGCAGCCGGTTTTCCTCGGGGGGCAAGACCGTGTTGCACTACATGGGCACCTCGACGTTTTCGGAGTACACGGTCCTGCCGGAAATCTCCCTGGCGAAGATCAACCCGGCCGCGCCGCTGGACAAGATCTGCCTGCTGGGTTGCGGCATCACGACAGGCATCGGCGCCGTACTCAATACGGCCAAGGTGCGCGCCGGATCTACGGTGGCGGTTTTCGGCCTGGGCGCCATCGGCCTGAGCGTCATCCAGGGGGCGGTCATGGCCCAGGCCGGGCGCATAATCGGCATCGACATCAATCCGTCCAAGTTCGAGATGGCCGGCCATTTGGGCGCCACCGACTTCGTGAATCCGAAGGACCACGGCGCGCCGATACAGGATGTGATCGTGGACCTGACCGACGGCGGCGTGGACTATTCGTTCGAATGCGTGGGCAACGTGGAACTGATGCGGGCTGCGCTCGAGTGCTGCCACAAGGGCTGGGGCGAGAGCACGATCATCGGCGTGGCCGGCGCCGGCCAGGAAATCGCCACCCGGCCTTTCCAGCTCGTGACCGGACGCGTGTGGCGGGGCACGGCATTCGGCGGAGTGCGCGGCCGCAGCGATCTCCCGGGCATAGTCGACCAGTACATGGCCGGGGAAATCGAAGTGGACCGGATGATCACGCACACGATGCAACTGGACGAGATCAACGACGCCTTCCACCTCATGCACGAGGGCGAAAGTATCCGTTCGGTGGTCTATTTCTGAACGCCCTCCCGTGAGAATCGTGGCGGAAAGCCGGTGCCACGAAGGCCGGCAGCTTACGGTCGAACATCCGTCGGACGCCTGCGGCTGCCCGATGCGTTTCGCCCTGTTTCTGCCGCCGGGTGCGGCCGAAGGCGGCAAGGCGCCGGCGCTTTATTTCCTGTCCGGCCTGACCTGCACCGAGGAGAACTTCACGGTGAAGGCCGGCGCCCAGCGGTTCGCCGCCGAAGCCGGGCTGGCGCTGGTCGTGCCCGACACCAGCCCTCGAAACACGGGTACTCCCGGTGAGGACGACGAGGACTTCCTGGGCTCCGGCGCGGGCTTCTACGTGGATGCGACCCAAGCGCCCTGGTCGGCGCACTACCGGATGTACGACTACGTCAGCCGCGAGCTTCCGCAGTTCGTCGAATCCTCCTTCCCGATCGACGCCGACCGGCGCGGGATCTGCGGACATTCGATGGGCGGCCACGGCGCACTGGTGATCGCCCTGCGCAACCCGGGCCGCTACCGGTCGGTCTCGGCCCTGGCGCCGATCTCCAATCCCTCGTCTTCGCCCTGGGGGCGCGCGGCATTCTCCGCCTACCTGGGAGACGAAGCTTCCGCCTGGCGGGAATACGACGCCAGCGTACTGGTGCGCAAGGCGCCGCTGGACCTGGAGATCCGCATCGATCTCGGCAGCGCCGACCCGTTTCGCGAGGAGGAACTGATGGTCGAACGGTTCCTCGCGGCCTGCCGCGAGTCCGGCCAGCGCGTGAGTTTCCATCTGCGCGGCGGCTACGATCACGGGTATTTCTTCGTCGGCACGTTCATCGGGGACCACATCCGCCATCATGCCGCCGCACTGCGGAACGGTGACGCCAGTGCCGGTGCCTGACCTTGGCGGGGCGCCGCCGGCCGATCCCCTGCCCATCCTCCGGGAGTGGCTGGACGCCGCGGCCGGGTTGACCGACCGTCCCAACCCGCACTCGCTCGTGCTTTCGACCACCGATTCGCGCGGGCGCGCCGATGCGCGCGTCGTGCTGCTCAAGCACTACGATGACGGGAATGGATACCTTGTGTTCTACACCAACTACCTGTCCGCCAAGGGCGGCCAGCTTGCGGCCTGTCCCGAGGCGTCAGCCCTTTTTCACTGGGACCGGCTCGGCTTGCAGGCCCGCGTTCGCGGTCCGGTAGTCATGTCGCCGGCCTCCGAAAGCGACGAGTATTTCGCGACCCGCGGCTGGAAGAGCCAGCTCGCCGCGTGGGCCAGCGATCAGAGCAAGCCGGTCTCCTCGCGGGATGACCTCGTGGCGCGGATGAACGAGGCCGCGTCGCGGTTCGGAGGTGACGGCCGCGACTGGAGCAACAGCGCCCCGACAGGCGCCGTGAGCCGCCCGCCGCACTGGGGCGGCTACCGGCTGTGGGCGCGCAAGGTGGAACTGTGGATGCAAGGCGCCGCGCGCCTGCACGACCGCATCTCCTGGTCGCGCGTTCTTGATCCGGCCGGCGACGGCGCGTTTCGGGCCGGCGCCTGGCGCGCCAAGCGCCTTCAGCCTTGAATGACCTGCAAGCGAGGGCATGACCCTCGCGGCGTCCCGCCTTCGCTGAGGGCGAGACGCCCTCAAACCCGGACTAGTAGACCACGCCGAGGATTACGGCGACGGCCACGATCGGGCCCCAAACCCAGTGCAGGCTGCGCTCGACCAGCACGACGGCGCCGCGCACCCGGTCCGGGCGATCGCCCAGCGCCTGCGCGCCGACCACGCTCAGCACAGCGCCGCTGCCTTCAAACAGGTTGGGCTGTTGATCCGCCGGAATTCCGCGCCAGGCGTTGACCGCGTCGTCGAAATTGCCGGCCAGCGCGAAGCTGGCGGAAGTAATGCGGGCCGGAATCCAGGCCACTACGCCGTGCAGCTTGACCGCTGCCCGATGCAGTTCCTCACCGCCGGGAAGGGTGGCCGTGAAACGGCGCAAGCTGTTCAGTGCGCGGAAGCCGAAAGCGAACGCCGGACCCAGCGGCCCCGCCACCAGGAACCAGAAAATCACGCCGAAAATGCGATTGTTGGCTTCCCGGTAGGTTGCTTCTTCCACCGCCGCGGCCTGGTCCTTCGGCTTGTCCGGCGCGCTTCCGCCGAGGATGACTTCAGCCTGGGCCCTGGCGCCGTCTTCATCGCCGGCGTCGGCCTTGTCGTGAAAGGCCAGTGCCTCCGCCTTCAGGTCGCGCGGCCCGAAGGAGAACAACAGGACGATCACCGCGAACACGAACCAGGCGATCATCCAGTCATCGCGCAGCAGCCAGGCGATGATCCCGACCGGTACGGCGCATGCGAGCGTCAGACCCGCGACGATGTACGGCGCGGCGCGCTTGTCCAGGCGCAACAGGCGCTGGGCCAATTGATTCGCCTGTTCCTCCAGCCCACGAAACTCGCGCAGATGCGACCATCGCGCAAGGTAGCGTTCAGCGTATATGCCAATAAGCAGGGCCAATAGTTTCATTTGTCGCGCTCTCCAGCCCGGGCCAGTCCCGCCGCCAGCCTTGCCCAGTCGAAGGTCTCTCCCGGATCCCATTTGCGCCCGGGGGCAATATCGCTGTGTCCCACGACCGGGGCGCTCCGCAGGGACGGCAGGCCTTCCCTCAGCGCCGTAATGGCGGCACAGGCCTGATTGTATTGCCTATCGGTGAACGGTGTGTCCGCATCGCCCTCCAATTCCATTCCGACGGAATAGTCATTGCAGGCGGCGCGGCCCCGGAACTCGGACTCGCCGGCGTGCCAGGCGCGCTCCAGCACGCTCACGAACTGCACCAGTTCGCCGTCGCGCCGGACCAGGAAATGCGCCGACACGCGCAGGTCCGCCAGCCTGCGGAAGTAGGGGTGGGCCGAGGGGTCCAGCCTTCCGAAGAACAGGTCCTCGATTGCCGTGCCTCCGAACTCGCCGGGCGGCAGCGAAATGGCGTGCAGCACCAGCAGGCTGACATCGGCGCCCGGCGGCCGGGCGTCGCGGTGCGGGCAAAGCGAGTGCCGCGCACCGTCCATCAGGCCCGTATTCGGATTCAGACGGAGCACATCGCTTTCTCGCAACAACTCCGGCCTTTCGCGGGTCTTTCGGCCCCGTCCTTCAGGGAGTATTGGAGCCAGGGATGGCGGAGCAAGCTCCATGGATGGATTTATGCGTCTCCCGGAAGGACGGGGCCGAAAGACCCGCGCACCGACTTAAAATGTGCCCCGCTAGCGCCATTTCATGATCCCTGACGATGAAATCTCGAACTCTCGGCGTGGTGATGGACCCGATCGGTACCATCGCGCCGCAAAAGGATAGCACCCTGGCGCTGCTCCGGGAGGCGCAGCGGCGCGGCATTGCGCTCCATCACTTCACTCTCAAGGATATCGATATCCGCGACGGCCGCGCATTCGGACAGGGAGCGCCTCTTGAAGTCACCGATGACGACGCCGACTGGTTCCGGCTGGGCCCGGCGCAGGACATGCCGCTCGGGGGACTGGATTTCCTGTTCATGCGCAAGGACCCTCCGTTCAACGCCGAGTACATCTTCGCCACCTACGTGTTGCAGCGGGCGCAGGACGAAGGCGCGCTGGTGGTGAACGATCCCCAGGCTCTGCGAGACGTCAACGAGAAGGTTTTCATCGCCTGGTTCCCCGAATTCACCCCGCCCACGATAGTCACGCGGTCGATGGACCGGATCCGCGACTTCCTGGCCGAGCACGGACGCATCGTGGTCAAGCCGCTGGACATGATGGGAGGTCATTCCATTTTTGCCCTGGACGAAGCGGACAAGAATCTGGCGGTGATTCTCGAGACCATCACGGTCGGCGAAACCCGCTACGCGATGGCGCAGCGGCACCTGCCCGAAATCGTTGACGGCGACCGGCGGGTGTTGCTCATCGACGGGCGGCCGATGAGCCCGGCGCTGAACCGGGTGCCCCGGACCGATGACAATCGCGGCAACCTGATGGCCGGCGCGCGGGCGGAAGTCTGCGATCTGACGCCCCGGGACCTTCAGATCTGCGAGCGCGTCGGGTCCGAACTGGCGGTTCGCGGAGTGGCGTTTGCCGGGCTGGACATCATCGGCGACTACCTGACCGAGGTGAACATCACCAGCCCCACGGGAATCCGGGAAATCCAGAAACTGGCGGGAGTGGACGCCGCCGCCAAACTGTTCGACAGTCTGCTCGAACGCGTGCAAAAGACCGTCCGCCAGCAGCCGTAGATATAATCCCGGAAGGTAGGCAGAAACCAGCCGTCATGGAAGAACTCGACTCACTTTCCGGCAAGCTCCTCATCGCCATGCCGGGTATGCCCGATTCCCGCTTTCGCCAGACCGTGACCTACCTGTGCGGGCACAACAGCGACGGCGCGCTGGGGATCGTCATCAATCGTCCGTCCGACATGAAGCTCGGAGAAGTGTTCGAGCAACTGTCGCTCGACAGCCGTGACCTCGACCTCGCCAACCAGAGCATACTCAAGGGCGGACCGGTAAACCGCGAGCGGGGATTTGTACTGCATGAGGCCGGCGGCAGTTGGGATTCCACGATCTCGATTTGCGGCAACATCGAGGTCACTACCTCGCGGGACGTGCTGTCGGCGATCGCCGGAGGCAAGGGCCCCCGCCGGGCGCTCCTCGCCCTGGGCTGTGCCGGCTGGGGAGAGGGTCAGTTGGAACGCGAATTGCGCTCGAATTCCTGGCTGGTTGTCGACGCTACGGAGGAAATCCTCTTCGAGACCCCGTACGAACAGCGTTGGGCCGCTTCGGCGGCGCTGCTCGGCGTGGACGTCTCCCGGCTGGGACTGCAAGCCGGCAACGCCTGATTCGCGAACATTCTCACCGCGAGAATCAGGCACACAGGCTCCGGGTAATGCGCACCGAGCCTGCGATCGCCCTCGACTTCGGATTGAAGCGCGTCGGCGTAGCGACCGCCACCGGCGGCGTGATCACGGCCCGCAAACACCTGCCGGCTCGCGCCGGACTGCCGGAATGGGCCGAGCTGGACCGGCTCGTTCGCGACTACGGTCCGCAGGTCCTGGTGTTGGGCTGTCCACCCGATCCCGATCCTGAGTTCGAGCTTGCGCTCAAGCGTTTTCGCAGGCACCTGAAAGGCCGCTACGGGCTGGCGGTGGAAACGGTTCAGGAACACCTCACGACCCGCGAGGCCAACGCCTGGCTGCGGGAACAGCGTTCAACCGGCGAACTTGGCCGGCGGGCCCGCAAGGGAGAGGTGGACGGCCTCGCCGCCTGCCTGATCGCCCGGGACTGGCAGGAGAAACAAGCATGAACATTCGGAATCTGGTCTGCGCGCTGGCTGCAGCGTTCGTACTTTCCGGCACTGCGCCCGCAGCGGAACTGGTCCTCGTTGCCGGCGCGTCCGGGCGCACCGGCAACGCGGCGATGCGGCTGCTGGACGAACACGGCTACAGCGTGCGTGGGACGACCACCAACCGCGACCGGGCCGTGCGGCGCCACGGCGATCAGTGGGACTGGGTAGAGGTCGACGTGCGCGACCGCGCTGCGGTGTTTGCGGCCATGCAGGACGTGGATTACGTGATCTGCGCCATCGGCTCGCGATCGCTGATTGGCGGGAACGGACCGGAATTCGTCGATTACGGCGGCGTGGTGAACCTCGTGGATGCGGCGGTTGAGGCCGGAGTCCGGCACTTCGTCGTGGTGACGTCCGCGGCAGCGGGACCCTATCGCGAGCGCAGCCGGATGATAATTTTCGCGCGCGCCAGGCACTGGAAGACGATGGGGGAAAACCATCTGAAACGCAGCGGCCTCAACTACACGATTATCGGGCCCAGCGGTCTTCGCGAAGAGCCTGAGGACGGCGGCGAACCGCTGCGGGTGATGGCCCGCGCCGATTACGAGACGGGCTCGGTCGCGATCGCCGACGTGGGGATGCTGGCGGTCGATGCGCTTGTCAATACGGATGCGCGCAACAAGAGCTACGGGGTCATACGCGACGAATCCGTTGCGCCCGGCGCCTGGCGGGAGATGCTGAAGACGATTCGGCAGGACAGTGAAACGGAAGAGGCGCCGGACCATCCGCTCATGCCCGACCCCGAGTGACACGATCCCCCGGGCGGGGCACGGCACTAGTCGTAGCCGGCCTCCCAGTCGGGCGTCCGCTCGAGCGCTCCCGGATCGCTTTCCTCCAGCGCGGCGCGGAATTCCGCCGGCAGTTCCTGCACCCGGCGGAATTTCCTGCCGACCACCGACCAGTACATGTGCCCGGGCAGGTCCCCCATGGCCAGAAATCCCGACCAGTCCCTGACTGCGTCCCAGCTGTACGACGGGGACAGGGAGGTGATGCCGGGGTCCGCGAGGGAAGCCGCCGGCAGCGCGAAGGTGTCGACTGCCAATTCACGCCGAACCTTTCCGCCGGCCGGGGTGAACGCGCTGAAGGCCCTGCGCCGAATAATGACTTCGTCGCCGGCGCGCAGCAATTCAAGCGTGACCGGCCGATCCAGAATGGAACTCTGCCACGGCACGTCCGCCAGCAGCGCCACGCGCTCGGGCGAATAGCGAACGGGCTGGCCGGCGCCGCACGGAAGCCTGAGTTCGGTCCGGTTGCCGGTCAGGGGATTGATGAACTCGTCGATAAACGCGCCGGAAAACGCGTCCCTGTAGAGCCGGCAGGCAATCGTGCGCTCTTCGTACTGGTCTTCGGACAGGCGGCGAAACTGCCTGATCGTCACGCTCTCGATCGCGAACAGCGCGACGCCGTCCGCATCCTGGGGCACGCCATAGGCGGTGCCGGTGGCCCATTCGTAGGTCACGCCGCCCGCGATGTCGCCCTTGAGCCGCAACCAGGTCTCCATCGCGGTCCGTGGATCGGTCAGATCGGGAAGCTCCGCAGCCGCCGTGGGGACCGAAAGCCCCACGGCGATCGCAACGCAGGCAGCGTGGAGTAAGTGTCGCGCGCGACAAATCGATTCCGGCAATGCACAATTCATATTCCTGATGACCCTGTTGCCCAAGTGGACAAATTATGCGCGCTGGGCGTGACACGACACCCGTCTTCGTCGAGGAAGCCGAGGTGCTGTCGCACCGGGAATATCCGGGAGGCCAGTACCGGCTCCGGCTCCGCACGCCGCGCTGCGCCGCAACGGCGCGGCCGGGCAGCTTCGTACATTTGCGCTGCGGTTCGGAACTGCTGCAGCGCCGGCCGCTGTCGATCATGCTTGCCGATGCCGACGAAGGCTGGATCGAACTGCTGTACAAGACCGGCGGGCAGGGACTGACCCTGCTTGCCGGCGCCGAACCCGGGTCTGTCCTGCATTCCATGGGGCCGATCGGACACGGGTTTTCCCTGTCCGAAGCGCGTCCGATCGTGTTCCTGCTGGGCGGCGGAGTGGGCATTCCGCCGGTTCTCTTCCAGGCCCGGCGCCTGGCGGGAAACGGGAATTGGAGCCCCCGGCTTTTCCTGGGCTCGGAGCTGCCTTTTCCCTTTGCGCTGGAAAAGCATGGCAAGGAGAACCGATTGCGACTCGCCGAACAGTGGGGGGTGCCCTCGCACCTGGCCAGCAACGCCGGCCTCGAAGGCTGCCATCGCGGCAACCTGACCGAGCCCGCGCGCGAATGGCTGAACGCTCTGCCGCGGGAGCGGCTGTGCGAAGTGGCGGTGTACGCCTGCGGGCCCACGCCGATGCTGAAGGCCGCGGCGGATCTGGCGGCGGATTTCGACGTCTACGCCGAGCTGTGCCTGGAGGAATACATGGCCTGCGCGGTGGGCGGTTGTGCCGGATGCACCGTCGAGGCGCATACCCCGGACGGGCTGGCCATGAAACGAGTGTGCGTGGACGGGCCTGTGTTTCCCGCAACCTGGATCTATCCGTCTTAGGGTTCGGGAAATGCGACCGTTCTTTATCGGCCTCATATCGGGCACCAGCATGGACGGCGTGGACGCGGCGCTGGTGGACTGCTCGGGTCCGGAACCGCGCCTGGCCGCGACGCACACCGGCGAATATTCCGAGGAGCTTGCCTCCCGCTTGCGGGCCGCTATCCGCAGCCAGGGAGAATGTGGGCTCGCGGAGGCTGCGGCGTTGGACGCCGAAGTGGCGGCCGTGTTCGCCGAGACTGCACTGGCGCTAGTGCGAGGTGCGGGTTACGACCCCGACCGGATCGAGGCGATCGGCAGCCACGGCCAGACGCTCTGGCATGCACCCGACGCGCGCTTGCCGCACACCGTGCAGATCGGGTCGCCGGCGCGCGTCGCGGCCCTCACAGGCATGGTTACCGTGGGCGACTTCCGCAGCGCGGACATGGCGCTGGGCGGCCAGGGCGCTCCGCTGGCGCCCGTATTCCACCAATGGTTGTTCGGCCGTTCCGGCGAGACCCGGGCGGTCGTCAATATCGGCGGCATCGCCAATCTCAGCGTCCTGGCCGGCGATGGCGGCGTTACGGGTTACGACACGGGGCCCGGTAACACGCTGCTCGATTCGTGGGCGCGCACCTGCCTCGGGCAAGCCTATGACGAGAACGGACAATGGGCGAGATCGGGCCAGGTCAACGCGGGACTGCTCGAGCATCTGCTTGCGGACGACTATTTTTCCGCGCCTGCGCCGAAAAGCACGGGACCCGAGCATTTCAACCTGCACTGGCTGGAACGGGCCGGCATTTCGGACAAGGCGCCCGAAGACGTGCAGGCAACGCTGCTGGAGCTCACCGCGGCCAGCATCGCCGGCGCACTGCAGGCCTCCTGTGCCGACGCGGCGCTGGCCGTCTGCGGCGGCGGAGCGTCGAATTCCTTTCTGATGGAGCGGCTGGCCGCGAACCGTCCGGAATCGAGCCCGGTCACGACCGAGGCATGGGGCGTGCATCCGGACTGGGTGGAAGCCGCCGGGTTCGCTCTCCTGGCCCGCGCCCGCCTGCTCGGTGAGCCGGGCAATGAACCGGCGGTCACCGGTGCCAGCCGGGCCTTGTCGCTGGGCGGCGTTTTCCTTCCCTCCTGAACCCCCCGGCGCCTCGGATGCAAGAATAGGAAGACCATGAACGGCAGCTTGAGGACGGTCGATCATGCGGATGCGGATTCGCGGAGTCTGACGGCGCGTTGGCGGCGCGACTGGGCGCTGGCGCGGCGAATACTCGGCATGCTGTGGTTCTATTTCACGGCCGGCCGGCGTGTGCGCAGGGCTTACGGCGATTGCGAGCGCGAGGGCAGGATGTACTGGGTGGACGGCGTCGGCGGCGAGGAACGATGAGTCTCGCTAACGGCCGGATCCGCCCCAGCGACCCTCCGCCGCCCGATTACGCGTTCGGCTACCTCAAGCCGCCCCGTTCGGGCAACGAGATCAACGGTCTGGGCGAGCGGGAATTCCGTCAAGCCGCCGCCGTGTTTCACAATGCAGGCGACGCTCAACTGGAATGGCAGGCGCTGGACGACTTCTTCGGGCTGATCAACCCATGGGGCGTGGTCCGGCACGTGGTGGCCAACGCCTGGCAATTGCGCAAGCGCAGCGGGCCGGCGGCCGCACGCCGGGTCGAAGCGGACCCCGATCAGATGAGCGAGCGCGTAAAGGCGGCGGCCAGCGATTTCGGCGCGGACCTGGTGGGCATTGCGCCGGTCACCGAGGAAGCCGTGTTTGCGGGACGCACGGCGCCGCACGGCACGGCGATCTGCATCGGCCTTTCGATGAACCAGGACAAGATGGCGCATGCGCCGCAGGACACGGCGGCCGTGGAAGTCATGCGGGCGTACCGCGAGGTTTCCCGCATCGCGATTCGGCTGGGCCGCTACATCCGCCGACTGGGCTGGCCGGCCAAGGCCTACGGCAATCCCAACAGCACCGACATCCTGCACATCCCGCTGGCGGTTGCAGCCGGGCTGGGCCAGCTGGGCAAGCACGGCTCGATGATCAGCAAGGAGCACGGTTCGAACTTTCGCCTGGCCGCGGTCCTCACCGACCTGCCCCTGGCTCTCGATGAACCGATCGATATCGCGGTCGACGACCTGTGCGTGGGCTGCAAGCGCTGCGTGGTCGATTGCCCGCCGGACGCCATATTCAACGAGAAGCAGTGGATACGCGGCGAGAAACGCTGGTACGTCGATTTCGACAAGTGCATCCCGTATTTCGTCAAGACCCACGGCTGCGCCATCTGCATCGAGGTCTGCCCCTGGAGCCGCCCCGGCCAGGGCCCCAAACTGGTCGAAAAGCTGATGGCCAAACGCCGCCGCGCCTCCGCAACGCCGAATTCACAGGGAGCAGTGTGAACGCGCCGTATTTCCTGGGGCTCGCGCTGTTGTTGATGCTGTTGGCGGCCAACGCCGGCGCGCAAGAGGCGCGCGGCGAGAGCGCGGAAGCCCGCGTGATCGAGGAGATCGTGACGATCGGCACGCGGCGGCGCGAGCGGGCCGCGGTCGATACCGCCGTGCCGGTGGACGTGTTCAGCGCGGAAGAAATCTCCAGCGTCAACTCGTCGGACCTGATCGAGGTAATCAACGCCATCGTGCCGTCGTTCGCCGCGCGGCGGCACCCGATTTCCGACGGCGCGAGTTTCATCAGGCCCACGCACATGCGCGGCCTGGACACCCACCACACGCTGGTGCTGATGAACGGCAGGCGCCGTCATCGCTCGGCGCTGATGCAGGTGGGGGGGTTCGGCGCCCACGGCGCGGACCTCGGCGCCATTCCGTCGATCGCCATCGAATCCATGGAGGTGCTGCGCGACGGCGCGTCCGCCCAGTACGGTTCGGACGCCATAGCGGGCGTGATCAATTTCAACCTCAAGCAGGCCGATACGGGCGCCGAGCTGCGCGCCCGCTCCGGTCGCTACGGCGACGGGGACGGCGATGAGTTCACGCTGGAAGGCAACGCCGGCTTTACCCTGCCGAACGGCGGCTTTCTGAACTTCAGCGGCCAGTATTCCGACTCGGCGCCAACCAGCCGCTCGCAACCCTACGACCTGACCATCGCCGGCTCGGGCCAGACGCCGCTGGAAGCCACGCTCAACCAGGTCACGCTGGACGGCGTTACGTATTACGGTCCCGACGCCCTGACCTACCGCTATTCGCCCACCGGCGAAATCCTGCAGGCGGCGCGCGGCAGCGACGGCGTGCCGGACGATCTGGACAGCCGCTACGCGGACAACTTCGCCGGCGTGGGCGGCAATCGCGAATTTCGCAGTCCGGCCCAGATCTGGGGCCAGCCGGACCGCCGGCAACTGCTTGCCTCGGCCAATGCCTCCCTTCCGCTGTCGGACAGCCTCGAATTGTTTGGCTTTGCCACATGGGCCGCCAAGGACCAGTCCGGCGGCTTTTTCTATCGCCGCGCGGGCGTGAGCCAACTGCTGCCGGTCCGACTGGCCGACGGCAGGATCTACGATCCCAGGGCCCGCCTGTATCCGGCCGGTTTCACGCCGCAGTTTTCCGGCGACGTCACGGACTACTCGATCACTATCGGCCTGTCCGGCAGCGTTTGGCGCGATCTGAATTTCGACCTCTCGGCCGGGTACGGATTCGACCGGATCGCCTACCGCATCGAAAACACCCTCAATCCGTCGCTCGGTCCCGACACGCCCACCCGTTTCCGGCCGGGCGCGCTGGCCAACGACGAGCTGGCGGTCAACGCCGATTTCGTGTGGCCGTGGGACATCGGCAATCTGGCCAGCCCGGTGAACGTCGCCTTCGGGTTCGAATACCGCGACGAGGCCTATCGCATCGATGCCGGCGACCCCAGTTCCTATGAGGTGGGGCCGTTCGGCGTGTCCGATCCGTTCAACCTGGAAATCACCCAGGCGGAAGTGGACGCCGACCCGGACGATGATCTGACCGTGGTGGAGTGCCGCATTCCCGGACTTGAAGCGATCGGCAGGCTGTGTCCCGCCGGAGATCCGGTCAACAATGCGGTGCCCATCGGCTCCAACGGATTCCCCGGCTACCCTCCGGGCTTCGCTTCGCGCCGCAGCCGCGGCAGCTACGCCGCTTACGTGGACTTCGCGGCCGACCTGACGGACCGCTGGCTGGTCGAAGTGGCCGCGCGTTACGAGGATTTCCAGGACTTCGGCGACGTGGCGACATGGAAAGTGGCTGCGCGCTTTCGGTTGAGCGACAGCGTCAACCTGCGCGGCTCGGCCGGTTCGGGTTTTCGGGCGCCCACACCCGCCCAGATTTCCACCACGGTGGTCTCCACCCGTATCGACGCAAACGGCATTCCCAGGTCCGAGGGGGTTTTCCCGCCGGACCATCCCGCCGCCGGGCTGTTCGGCGCCTCGCCACTCGGCCCCGAGCACTCGCACTCCCTTACGCTGGGCCTGGCCGCCCGCTCGCCTGCCGGGTTCGGGCTTACGCTCGACTACTATCGCATCCGGCTGGACGACCGCACCGTGATGTCGTCCCAGTTCACCGTGGACCCGGCCCAGGCCGCCCGATTGATCGCGCTTGGAGTTCCGGGCGCCAACGACATCTCCCGGGTGCGGTTCTTCATCAACGATGTGGCCACGGAGACCAGCGGGGTCGATCTGGTCGTTACGGGCGATATCGACTGGCGGCTGGGCGCCACTTCCCTGCAGGCGGCCTTCAATTTCAACCGGACGCGGTTTGCCGATACCGGGAAGTTCGTGGACGACGAAACTCGCCACGATATTGAAGAGGGCAGTCCGGCGGTCCGTGGCGCGCTGACGCTCAGGCACGGCTGGGGGCGGTCCGATCTGCTGCTGCGCACCCGCTATTTCGGTGAATACAGCAACGCCAGTACGGCGTCCCTGGAGCAGGTGCAGGAATTCGGAGCGGAAGTGCTGCTGGACCTCGAAGCGGCCTTCACGCTGCGCGAGCGCTATACGCTCCGGATCGGGGCCGAGAACATTCTGGACAACTACCCCGACCCGGGGCAGTTCGAGGTCTGCTGCGGGCGCATTTACCGCAGCGACTCCATCGTGCCCTGGCAAGGCCGGCTGTTTTACGCGCAACTGGGAATCTCGTTCTTCTGACGCGGCCCGGGCAGAGCAACGCATGAGCAACACTGCCATCGCCGCTCGGCTGAAAACGGTCAGGACACGAATCGCAAGCGCCGCGATTCGCTCCGGCCGGCGCCCGGACGAAATCCGGATCCTCGCCGTCACCAAGGCCCATGGCAAGGACGCCGTGCTTGCCTGCCATGGGGCGGGCCTGACCGACTTCGGCGAAAACTTCGCCCAGGAAGCGATCGCCAAGATGGGCGAAGTCGGACCCGGCGGCGCCTGGCACTTCATCGGCCAGTTGCAGTCGAACAAGACGCGCCTGATAGCGGAGCATTTCGACTGGGTGCATACCGCGATTCGCGAACGCATTGTCCTGCGGCTCGCCACACAGCGGCCGGAAGATGCACCGCCGTTGAATACGTGCATACAGGTCCGGATGCAACCGGAAGACACCCGTCCCGCGCTGCCCCCGGAGCAGGTAGCGCAACTGGCGGAACTGATACGTGCGCAGCCACGCCTCAGGCTACGCGGCCTGATGGGAATCCCGATGCCCGATGCGCCGCGCGAAGCCTATTCCAACCTTCGTTCTCTGTTCGACCGGCTCAATCAAGCAGGCCTGAACCTGGACACGCTGTCGATGGGCATGACCGCCGACCTCGAAACCGCCGTCGAATGCGGCGCCACCCTCGTGCGCGTCGGCACCGCCCTTTTCGGCCCACGTGCCTGACGCCACGCGGAAATTGCATAAACGCGCGTAATAAGCTACTTGATTCGGCTGCCTTACTGAATTAAGGTATTCGGTAAGGAGGTGTGCGATGATCGTCAAGATCACGTCGAAGAGGCAGGTTACTTTCCCGGCGCGCGTGCTGGATGAGCTGGGCGTCGGGCCCGGCGATCGCCTGGAACTGCACGAAGGTCCTGACGGCTATATTCTGAAGCCGAAGCGGATCGACCATTCCCGCCTGGGCACACTCCACGGCAAGATCCGCCGCGGAATAGGGACGTTTGATCTGCAGGAATTCAGGCAGCAGGCGTATGCCCCAGCGCTTCGGGATTGACACTTCCATTCTCGTGCGCTTGCTGACGAGAGATCCGGAAGACGAATTCGAGTATTGCATTACCAGCCTCAGCAGTCTGGTGGGCGACCAGGATGCCGAGATTCTTGCTTCCAACCAGGTGATCGGCGAGGCCTACGTTGCGGTTCAGCATCATTACGGTGTTAGCAGGGGCGATGCGCGTACTGCCTTGCTTGACGTCCTGCAAAGCGGGTTGGTTGCTCCACTGAACGGCCGGTCGGCGATCGACGCGCTTTCGGCGACACAGGCTCCCGGTCTCTTTGACCGCCTTATCGTGGATGACTATTCGCGCGTTGGCATGGAGACCTTGACACTGGATCGAAGAATGGCATCCCTGTCCGAAGCACAACGCTTGTAAGCGCATTTCGTATATTCTCGCGCCATGAACTCGCCGGAACAGCAATTGCGGGAACTGCGCCGCGGCGCGGTGGACCTGGTTCGCGAAGAAGAATTGCTTGAGCGTCTCGGCAGCGGGCGGCCGCTGCGGGTGAAGTGCGGGTTCGATCCCACGGCGCCGGATTTGCACCTGGGGCATGTGGTGATCCTTACCAAGATGCGCCAGTTCCAGGACTTCGGGCACGAGGTGATCTTCCTGATCGGCGATTTCACCGGGATGATCGGGGATCCTTCGGGACGCAGCAAGGCGCGTCCCACGCTGACCGAGGAAAAGTTGAAGGAGAACGCCGCCACCTACGCCGAACAGGTGCACCGGGTACTGGATCCCGAACTGACGCGCGTCGAGTTCAATTCGACCTGGATGAACCGCCTCAGCGCGGCCGACCTGGTGCGTCTGGCGGGCAAGCGCACGCTGGCGCGCATGCTGGAGCGCGACGACTTCAGGAAGCGTTTCGGCGAGGGCAATCCGATCGGCCTGCACGAGTTCATGTATCCGATCGCCCAGGGCTACGACTCGGTGGCGCTG